>NZ_JBIVHT010000010.1:30410-193192 GCF_044749325.1 Pseudomonas sp. NPDC089428 | reverse complement strand
GGCTGACAACCATGGCCTGACAGGCATGGCCACGTTGCAACAAATGTAGGAGCGGATTTATCCGCGATGCGCCGCGCGGGCGGCGCTCGATCTCATAGGCGCCACACCTCTCAATCCAGGCACTCTCAATCCAGGCACTCTCAATCCAAACCTGGCATAACACTTGCTCAAGCCACGTCATCCTCCTTTGAAACCCCGATGGACGACGGATTATTGGCATGGCGAAGAGCGACGCAGTGAAAGACCCCGCCGCAAAAGGCAAACTCAAGCTGATCCTGCTGCTGGTGCTGGCCCTGTTGCTGGCGGTCGGCCTGTCGGTCGGTGCCACCTGGTTCATCATGCACAAGAGTGAATCGGCGCCCGCCCCTGAAGCGGCTGCTACCAACGTCAAGGCTCCCGCGATCTACGTGCCGCTGGCCCCCGCCTTCGTGGTCAACTTCAACCAGAACGGTCGCCAGCGCTACATGCAGCTGAGCATCACCATGCAAGGCCGTAGCCAGGCTGACCTGGACGCACTCTCGGTGCACATGCCGGTAATCCGCAACAACCTGGTGATGATGTTCTCCGGGCAGGGCTTCGACACCTTGGCGGCCAGTTCGGTGGGCCAGGAGATGCTGCGTCAGAAAGCCACCGCGGTGGTTCAGGAAGTGGCGCAGAAGGAAGTCGGCAAGCCGGTGGTCGACCAGCTGCTGTTCACCAATTTCGTATTGCAGTAGGAGTCCGCAATGGCCGTACAGGACCTGCTGTCCCAGGATGAGATCGATGCCCTGTTGCATGGCGTCGACGATGGGCTGGTACAGACCGAGAGCGTTGCCGAGCCCGGCAGCATCAAGAGCTACGACCTGACCAGCCAGGATCGGATCGTACGCGGTCGCATGCCGACCCTGGAAATGATCAACGAGCGGTTCGCCCGCTACACCCGCATCAGCATGTTCAACCTCTTGCGGCGCTCGGCCGACGTGGCAGTGGGCGGCGTGCAGGTGATGAAGTTCGGCGAGTACGTGCATTCGCTGTACGTGCCGACCAGCCTCAACCTGGTCAAGATCAAGCCGCTGCGTGGTACCGCACTGTTCATTCTCGACGCCAAGCTGGTGTTCAAGCTGGTGGACAACTTCTTTGGCGGTGACGGCCGTCACGCCAAGATCGAAGGCCGCGAATTCACCCCCACCGAGCTGCGCGTGGTGCGCATGGTGCTGGACCAGTGCTTCGTCGACCTCAAGGAAGCGTGGCAAGCGATCATGCCGGTCAACTTCGAGTACATGAACTCCGAGGTCAACCCGGCCATGGCCAACATCGTCGGCCCGAGCGAGGCGGTGGTGGTGTCGACCTTCCATATCGAACTGGACGGCGGCGGGGGCGACCTGCATGTGACCATGCCGTATTCGATGATCGAGCCGGTGCGGGAAATGCTCGATGCCGGCTTCCAGTCTGACCTCGACGACCAGGACGAACGCTGGGTCAAGGCCCTGCGCGAGGACGTGCTGGACGTTTCCGTGCCGCTGACCGCCACGGTTGCCCGTCGCCAGTTGAAGCTGCGCGACATCCTGCACATGCAGGCCGGCGACGTGATCCCGGTGGAGCTGCCCGAGCACCTGGTGCTGCGCGCCAATGGCGTGCCGTCGTTCAAGGCGCGCCTGGGCTCGCACAAGGGCAACCTGGCCCTGCAGATCATTGACCCGATCGAACGCCGCTGACGGCGTGCCGGTCGCTCTTTACGAATTGAATGCCTGTCGAGGACATCATGGCTAACGAAAACGAGATCACTTCCCCGGAAGACCAGGCCCTGGCCGATGAGTGGGCCGCGGCCCTGGAAGAAACCGGTGATGCCGGCCAGTCCGACATCGACGCGTTGCTCGCCGGTGACAGCGGCAAGCCCGGTGCCGGTCGCCTGCCGATGGAAGAATTCGCCAGCTCCCCGCGGCCGAATGAGAACGTCAGCCTCGAAGGGCCGAACCTGGATGTGATCCTGGATATTCCAGTGAGCATTTCCATGGAAGTGGGCAGCACCGAAATCAATATCCGCAACCTGCTGCAGCTCAACCAGGGCTCGGTGATCGAACTCGACCGCCTGGCCGGTGAACCGCTCGATGTGCTGGTCAATGGCACGCTGATCGCCCATGGCGAAGTGGTCGTGGTCAACGAGAAGTTCGGCATCCGCCTGACTGACGTGATCAGCCCAAGCGAACGCATCAAGAAGCTGCGCTGAGTGAAAGGCACGATGCGGGCCGTGACGGCCTTGGCCGCGCTGTTGGCCAGTGAAGTGGCCATCGCGGCCGCCAACCCTGCTGCCAGCCCGGTTGCGGCGCCGGCGGCTGCGCCCGGCAGCCTCGGCGGGCAGCTGGCACAGATGGTGTTCGGCCTGTTGCTGGTGGTGGGCCTGATCTTCTTGCTGGCCTGGGTGCTACGCCGCATGCAGGGCGCCACGCCCAAGGGCGGGCAGGTGATCGAGATCGTCGGCAGCCGCACCATTGGCCCGCGTGACCGGCTGTTGCTGGTTCAGGTTGGCAAGGAGCAGATCCTTATCGGCCATGCCCCGGGCAGCATCGAGGCGTTGCATGTGCTGGCCGAACCCGTCGAAGTACCCGCCAGCGCGCGCCAGGCGACGCCGGAGTTTGCCCAGCGGCTGATGGAGCTGATGGGCAAGGACCAGAAGGACAAGAAGTGATGACCCGCGCCTTGCGCCTGCTGTTGAAAACGTCGTTGAGCACCTTGGTGCCGCTCGCCCTGCTGCTTGCTGCACCGCTGGCACTGGCCGCCGACCCGTTGTCGATTCCGGCCATTACCCTGTCCAACACTGCGGACGGGCAGCAGGAGTATTCGGTCAGCCTGCAGATCCTGCTGATCATGACGGCGCTGAGCTTCATTCCGGCGTTCGTCATCCTGATGACCAGCTTCACCCGCATCATCATTGTGTTCTCGATCCTGCGTCAGGCCCTGGGCCTGCAGCAGACGCCGTCGAACCAGGTGCTGACCGGCATGGCGCTGTTCCTGACGATGTTCATCATGGCGCCGGTGTTCGACCGGGTGAACCAGGATGCCCTGCAGCCATACCTGAGCGAGAAGATGACGGCCCAGCAGGCCATCGAAAAGGCCCAGGGGCCGCTCAAGGACTTCATGCTGGCGCAGACCCGGCAGAGTGACCTCGATCTGTTCATGCGCCTGTCCAAGCGCACCGACATTGCTGGCCCCGATCAGGTGCCGCTGACGATCCTGGTGCCGGCGTTCGTCACCTCGGAACTGAAAACCGCGTTCCAGATCGGTTTCATGATCTTCATCCCGTTCCTGATCATCGACATGGTGGTGGCCAGTGTGCTGATGGCCATGGGTATGATGATGTTGTCGCCGTTGATCATCTCGCTGCCGTTCAAGATCATGCTGTTTGTCCTGGTCGATGGTTGGGCGCTGATCATGGGTACCTTGGCCGGCAGTTTCGGCGGCGTCTGACGCCGCCAGGGAGAGCCCCGCATGACACCTGAAGTAGCTGTCGACCTGTTTCGTGACGCGCTGTGGCTGACCACCTTGATGGTTGCCGTGCTGGTGGTGCCGAGCCTGCTGGTCGGCCTGATCGTGGCGATGTTCCAGGCCGCCACACAGATCAACGAACAGACCTTGAGCTTCCTGCCGCGCCTGCTGGTGATGCTGGTCACGCTGATCGTTGCCGGGCCCTGGCTGGTGCAGAAGTTCATGGAGTACATCACCGGCCTGTACACCAGCATCCCGCAGCTGATCGGTTGAGCCTGCCATGCTGGAGCTGACCGACGCCCAGATCGGTACCTGGGTCGCCACCTTCATCCTGCCGCTGTTCCGGGTGACTGCGGTGTTGATGACCATGCCGATCTTCGGCACGCGCATGCTGCCGGCGCGCATCCGCCTGTACGTGGCGGTGGCCATCACCGTGGTGATCGTGCCGGCCCTGCCGCCGTTGCCGGAGTTCGACCCGCTGAGCCTGCGCGGCCTGCTGCTGTGTGGCGAGCAGGTCATCGTCGGCGCGTTGTTCGGCTTCTCCCTGCAGCTGCTGTTCCAGGCCTTCGTCATTGCCGGGCAGATCATTGCCGTGCAGATGGGCATGGCCTTTGCCTCGATGGTCGACCCGGCCAACGGGGTCAACGTCGCAGTGGTCAGCCAGTTCATGACCATGCTGGTGAGTGTGCTGTTCTTGCTGATGAACGGCCATCTGGTGGTGTTCGAGGTCATGACCGAGAGCTTCACCACCTTGCCGGTGGGCCACGCCCTGGTGGTCAATCAGTTCTGGGAAATGGCCGGCCGACTGGGGTGGGTGTTCGGGGCCGGCCTGCTGCTGATCTTGCCGGCGATCACCGCGCTGCTGGTGGTGAACATCGCCTTCGGCGTGATGACCCGTGCCGCGCCACAGCTGAACATCTTTTCCATCGGTTTTCCGCTGACACTGGTGCTGGGCATGGGCATCTTCTGGGTAGGGCTGGCCGATGTGCTTTCCCACTACCAGACGTTGGCCAGCGAGGCGCTGCAATGGCTGCGTGAGCTGGCAAGGGTGCGCTGAGCATGGCAGAAAGCGAGAGCGGTCAGGACAAGACGGAAGACCCCACCGACAAGCGCAAGCGCGACGCGCGGGAAAAAGGCGAGATCGCCCGGTCCAAGGAGCTCAACACGGTTGCCTCGACCCTGGCCGGTGCCGGCGCGCTGCTGGCCTTCGGCGGCAACCTGGCCGAAACCTTGATGAAGCTGATGCAGATGAACTTTTCCCTGACCCGCGAGGTGCTCACCGACGAGCGCTCGATGGGCATGTTCCTGCTGGCTTCGGGCAAGATGGCGATCTGGGCGGTACAGCCAATTCTCATGCTGCTGTTCGTCATCGCCTTCGTTTCGCCCATTGCCCTGGGTGGGTTCATTTTCTCGGGCAGCCTGTTGCAACCCAAGTTCAGCCGCATGAATCCATTGTCGGGTATCAAGCGGATGTTTTCGCTGAACTCGCTGACCGAACTGCTCAAGGCCATGGCCAAGTTCATGGTGATCCTGGTGGTGGCGCTGGTGGTGTTGGGCAATGACCGCCAGGCGCTGCTGGCCATTGCCAACGAGCCACTTGAGCAGGCGATCATTCACAGTGTTCAGGTGGTTGGCTGGAGTGCCTTGTGGATGGCGGCCGGTCTGCTGCTGATTGCCGCGGCCGACGTGCCATACCAGCTGTGGCAGACCCACAAGAAGCTGAAGATGACCAAGCAGGAGATCAAGGACGAGTACAAGGACAGCGAAGGCAAGCCTGAGGTCAAGCAGCGCATCCGTCAGCTGCAGCGTGAGGTGTCGCAGCGGCGCATGATGGCCGCCGTGCCCGAGGCCGATGTGATCATCACCAACCCGACGCACTATGCCGTGGCCCTGCAGTACGACCCCGAGAAGGATGGGGTGGCGCCGCTGCTGGTGGCCAAGGGCACCGACTTCATCGCCTTGAAGATTCGCGAGATCGGCGTCGAGCACAAGGTGCAGATCCTTGAGTCGCCAGCCCTGGCGCGGGCGATCTACTACTCCACCGAGGTCGAGGGAGAAATCCCGGCGGGGCTGTACCTGGCGGTGGCACAGGTGCTGGCCTACGTGTTCCAGATCCGCCAGTACCGCGCTGGTAAAGGCAAGCGGCCGGAGCCGCTCAAGGAAGACCTGCCGATTCCGCCAGACCTGCGGCGCGACAATTGATTCCAGCCTGTACCGGCCTCTTCGCGGGGCAAGCCCGCTCCCACAGGTACTGTGCACACTTAGGCCTGGTGATGTACCTGTGGGAGCGGGCTTGCCCCGCGAAGAGGCCGGTACAGGCAACATAAATCCTTAGCCGCACAAAGTTGGAAGGCTTCTTGCAAAGCCACGCCCAAGCGCCCCTTGGGCGTCAAAGTTTTGCATCAAGAGGACTCGCGGTGGATCGCACTCAGTTAATCAGCAACGCCCGCAACAACCTGGCCGGGCTCGGCCGGGGCAACCTGGGCGTGCCGTTGCTGCTGCTGGTGATGTTGGCAATGATGATGTTGCCGATACCGCCGTTCCTGCTCGACGTGTTCTTCACCTTCAACATCGCCCTGTCGATCGTCGTCCTGCTGGTCTGCGTGTACGCCCTGCGTCCATTGGATTTCGCCGCGTTCCCCACCATCCTGCTGGTGGCGACCTTGCTGCGCCTGGCGCTGAACGTGGCTTCCACGCGAGTGGTCATGCTTCATGGTCAGGAGGGCCACGGCGCTGCCGGTAAAGTGATCCAGGCCTTCGGCGAGGTGGTGATCGGCGGCAACTACGTGGTCGGTGCGGTGGTGTTCGCCATCCTCATGATCATCAACTTCGTGGTGGTCACCAAAGGTGCCGGGCGTATTTCCGAGGTGAGCGCACGCTTCACCCTCGACGCCATGCCTGGCAAGCAGATGGCCATCGACGCTGACCTCAACGCTGGCCTGATCGACCAGGCCCAGGCCAAGGCGCGCCGCGCCGAGGTGGCCCAGGAGGCCGAGTTCTACGGTTCGATGGACGGTGCCAGCAAGTTCGTCCGCGGTGACGCCATCGCCGGCCTGCTGATCCTGTTCATCAACCTGATCGGTGGCATGCTGATCGGTATGCTGCAACACAACATGTCGTTCAGCGATGCGGGCAAGGTTTACGCCTTGCTGACCATTGGTGACGGTTTGGTGGCGCAATTGCCATCACTGCTGCTGTCCACCGCTGCGGCGATCATGGTCACCCGAGCCTCGGGCTCCGAGGACATGGGCAAGCTGATCAATCGCCAGATGTTCGACTCGCCCAAGGCGCTGGGTGTGTCTGCGGCGCTGATGATCATCATGGGCCTGGTGCCGGGCATGCCGCACATCGCCTTCCTCAGCCTCGGCCTGCTGGCCGGGGGCGGTGCCTACCTGGTGTGGAAGAAGCAGCAGAAGGCCAAGCTCGACGCGCAGAAGGAGGCGCAGCGCCAGCAGGACCTACTGCCGTCGCCGCAGCGCGCAATGGAAACCAAGGAGCTGGGCTGGGACGACGTGACGCCGATCGACATGATCGGTCTGGAAGTCGGCTACCGGCTGATTCCACTGGTCGACCGCAACCAGGGTGGCCAGTTGCTGGCTCGAATCAAGGGGGTGCGCAAGAAGCTGTCCCAGGACCTGGGCTTCCTCATGCCGACCGTGCATATCCGCGACAACCTCGACCTGCAGCCGAGCGCCTATCGCCTGACGCTGATGGGGGTGATCCTCGCCGAGGCCGATATCTACCCTGACCGCGAGCTGGCGATCAACCCGGGGCAGGTGTTTGGTGTGCTCAACGGCATCGCCGCGCGCGACCCGGCATTCGGCCTGGAGGCGGTGTGGATCGACGTCGGCCAGCGTGCCCAGGCGCAGTCGCTGGGGTACACCGTGGTCGATGCCAGTACCGTGGTAGCCACCCACCTCAACCAGATTCTGCAGAAGCACTGCCATGAGCTGATCGGCCACGAAGAGGTTCAGCAGCTGTTGCAGGTATTGTCCAAGGCTTCGCCTAAACTTGCAGAAGAGCTGGTGCCCGGTGTCATTTCCTTGTCGGGGCTGCTCAAGGTCCTGCAAGCATTGCTGTCCGAGCAAGTGCCGGTGCGTGACATTCGCAGTATTGCCGAGGCCATCGCCAACAATGCCGGCAAGAGTCAAGATACCGCCGCGCTGGTGGCGGCGGTGCGCGTCGGATTGTGTCGTGCCATTGTCCAAAGCATTGTCGGCGTTGAGCCCGAGCTGCCTGTGATCACCCTGGAGCCAAGGTTGGAACAGATCTTGCTCAATAGTTTGCAAAGGGCCGGGCAAGGTCAGGAAGACGGTGTTCTTCTTGAGCCGAGCATGGCCGAAAAGCTGCAGCGTTCGTTGATCGACGCCTGCCAGCGCCAGGAAATGCAAGGCCAGCCGGCCATTCTCCTGGTAGCTGGCCCGATCCGTGCCATGCTGTCGCGCTTCGGCCGCCTGGCTGTACCGAATTTGCATGTTCTGGCGTATCAGGAAATACCGGATAACAAGCAAGTCACCATCGTTGCCACAGTGGGCCCCAACGGCTGAGGTAGTGGGTTATGCAAGTCAAGCGTTTTTTCGCCGCCGATATGCGTCAGGCCATGAAGCTGGTCCGTGATGAGCTGGGCTCCGATGCCGCCATCATCGGCAACCGCCGCATCGCCGGTGGTGTCGAGCTGACCGCCGCGCTGGACTACAAGCTGTCCGCGCTGGCCCCACGCGTGCCCAATGCCGAGCTGGAAGAAGAGCTGCGCAAGACCCAGTCGCGCATTGCCACTGCCCAGGCCGAGCTGGACAACCGTGCCGAGGCCAGCGAAGGCAACCGCCAATTGTTCGCCGGCCAGTCGCTGACGGCGGCCGAGCCGCTGATCGAACCGCACGTCGATGTGCCGGCCCCGGCGCCGGCGCCGGCGCAGCCAGCCGTCGATCCGCGCCTGTTCGATGCCATGCGTTCGGAGCTGTCGGGCCTGCGCGAACTGCTCGAAGTGCAGCTCGGCTCGCTGGCCTGGAACCAGCTGCAGGGCAGCAAGCCGGCCCAGGCCAACCTCTGGCGTCGCCTGCAACGCATCGGCCTGTCCGGCCCGATCGCCCGCGAGCTGCTCGACCTCACCAACGAGATCGAAGAACCGCGCCAGGCTTGGCGGATGCTGCTGGCGCACCTGGCACGGATGATCGAAGTGCCTCAGGTCGAACCGATCGAAGAGGGGGGCGTGATCGCCATGGTCGGCCCGGCCGGCATGGGCAAGACCACCACCCTGGCCAAGCTGGCGGCGCGTTATGTGCTCAAGTACGGCCCGCAGAACCTGGCCCTGGTGAGCATGGACAGCTTCCGCATCGGTGCCCAGGAGCAGCTCAAGACCCTGGGGCGCATCCTTAACGTGCCCGTGACCTACGTCGATCCGGGCCAGTCGCTGGCAGCGGCGCTGGAGCCGCTGCTGCGCAAGCGCGTGGTGCTGATCGATACCGCCGGCCTGCAGGCCAGCGACCCGGCCCTGCGCATGCAACTGGAAACTCTGGCCGGGCGGGGCATTGCCGCGAAGAATTACCTGGTGCTGGCCACCACCAGCCAGAAGCAGGTGCTGACCGCCGCCTACCACAGCTACAAGCGCTGCGGCCTGGCCGGCTGCATCCTGACCAAACTCGATGAAACGGCGAGCCTCGGCGACGTGCTGAGCCTGGCCATCAGTCATGAACTGCCCGTGGCCTACCTCACCGATGGTCCGCGCATTCCTGACGACCTGCACCTGCCGCGCCCGCACCAGTTGGTGACCCGCGCGGTGAACGTGCAGTTGCAGGACGAGCCCAGCGAAGAGGCGATGGCCGACATGTTCGCTGATCTCTACCACAACCCGCGGCGCGCGGGTTGAGGATGAAGCGTATGCAAAGTACCTACATTCCGGGGCTGGCAGTGTCGCCCCGCGTGTGGCTTGGGTCCAAGCGAGACAAGGTAAACAACGAACATGGGTAGCATGCATCCCGTACAGGTGATCGCCGTCACTGGTGGCAAAGGTGGCGTCGGCAAGACTAACGTTTCAGTGAACTTGTCCCTGGCGCTGGCCGAGCTCGGCCGTCGGGTGATGTTGCTGGACGCCGACCTTGGCCTGGCCAATGTCGACGTGTTGCTGGGCCTTACCCCGAAACGCACCCTGGCTGATGTCATCGAAGGGCGCTGCGAGCTGCGTGATGTTCTGTTGCAGGGGCCGGGCGGTGTGCGCATCGTGCCGGCTGCTTCGGGTACCCAGAGCATGGTGCATCTGGCACCGGCCCAGCATGCCGGGCTGATCCAGGCTTTCAGCGAGATCGGCGACAACCTCGACGTGCTGGTGATCGACACCGCTGCGGGTATTGGTGACTCGGTAGTCAGCTTTGTTCGCGCAGCCCAGGAAGTGCTGCTGGTGGTATGCGACGAGCCCACCTCGATCACCGACGCCTACGCGCTGATCAAGCTGCTCAACCGCGACTACGGCATGAACCGTTTCCGCGTGCTGGCCAACATGGCCCAGAGCCCGCAGGAAGGGCGCAACCTGTTCGCCAAGTTGACCAAGGTCACCGACCGCTTCCTCGACGTCGCCCTGCAATACGTCGGCGCCGTGCCGTACGACGAGAGCGTGCGCAAGGCCGTGCAGAAGCAGCGCGCGGTGTATGAGGCGTTCCCGCGCTCCAAGTGCGCCCTGGCCTTCAAGGCCATCGCGCAGAAAGTCGACAGCTGGCCGCTGCCCGCCAACCCACGCGGGCATCTTGAGTTCTTCGTTGAACGCCTGGTGCAACCCACCAGCGCAGGGCCCGTGCTATGAACGCGAGCGGCTTCAAGATGTACAGCAAGGCGTCGAAAGACGCCCAGTTCGAGCTGGTGGAGCGCTACGCGCCGCTGGTCAAGCGCATTGCCTACCACCTGCTGGCACGCCTGCCCGCCAATGTTCAGGTCGAGGACCTGATCCAGGCCGGCATGATCGGCCTGCTGGAAGTGGCCAACAAGTACGACGCCAGCAAGGGTGCCAGCTTTGAAACCTACGCCGGCATCCGCATCCGCGGGGCGATGCTCGATGAGGTCCGCAAGGGCGATTGGGCACCGCGTTCGGTGCACCGCAATACGCGCATGGTCAGTGACGCGATGCGCGCCGTGGAAGCAAGAACCGGTCGCGACGCTAAAGATCATGAAGTTGCTGCCGAACTCCAATTGAGTCTCGATGATTACTACGGGATCTTGAACGATACCCTGGGGAGCCGCCTGTTCAGTTTCGACGACCTGTTGCAGGACGGCGAGCACGAAGGGCTGCACGAGGACGGCGCCAGTGGCCAGATCGAGCCGTCGCGCGATCTGGAGGACGAGCGCTTCCAGGCTGCCCTGACCGATGCGATCGCCAACCTGCCGGAGCGTGAGCGGCTGGTGTTGGCGCTGTACTACGACGAAGAGCTGAACCTCAAGGAAATCGGTGAGGTACTGGGGGTCAGCGAGTCGCGTGTCAGCCAGTTGCACAGCCAGTGTGCCGCGCGCCTGCGCAGCCGCCTGGGGGAATGGCGGGCGCGTTGAGCCCGGGGGTCGTTGCAGTCGTTTTCCACGTGTTTTCCATGTTGCACCGAATTGAATGAATACGCGTGCTCGCAGCCGAGCGCGTTTGAGACTGCTTGGAGGTCTACTTGAACAAAGACATGAAAATCCTCATCGTTGACGACTTTTCGACGATGCGGCGGATCATCAAGAACCTGTTGCGTGACCTGGGCTTCACCAACACCGATGAAGCCGATGACGGCACTACCGCGCTGCCGATGCTCGAAAGCGGCCATTACGACTTCCTGGTGACCGACTGGAACATGCCCGGCATGTCCGGTATCGACTTGCTGCGCAAGGTGCGTGCCCACGATCGCCTGAAAAGCATGCCGGTGCTGATGGTGACCGCCGAAGCCAAGCGTGACCAGATCATCGAAGCGGCCCAGGCCGGGGTCAATGGCTACGTGGTCAAGCCGTTCACCGCTCAGGTGCTCAAAGAAAAGATCGAGAAGATCTTCGAACGCGTCAACGGCTGAGTCACGTCAGGGGGGCGCTATGGAATCAACACAGACGTCTTTGGGGGAGTTCGAGACGACCCTGAAGAAACATGCTCAGGAGCTGGTCGAGAGCCTGGAGCGGGGGCGCTTCGGCGAGGCGGTGCAGCTGATCCATCAGCTCAACCAGACCCGCGATCGCGGCCTGTACCAGGAAGTCGGCAAGCTGACCCGTGAGCTGCACAGCGCGATCGTCAGCTTCCAGATCGACCCGCGCATGCCGCAGGCTGAGGAAGTTTCGCAGATCACCGACGCCACCGAGCGCCTGTCCTACGTGGTCAAGCTCACCGAAGGCGCTGCCAACCGCACCATGGACCTGGTGGAGGAGAGCACCCCGGTGCTCAACGACCTGTCGGCCGAGGCACAAAGCCTGAGCGTCGACTGGCAGCGCTTCATGCGCCGCGAAGTCGCAGCGCCGGAGTTTCGTGAGCTGGTCAAACGCGTCGACAGTTTCCTGACGCACAGTGCCGAGGGGAACCGCAAGGTTGCCGGCCATCTCAACGACATTCTGCTGGCCCAGGACTATCAGGACCTGACTGGCCAGGTGATCAAGCGCGTGACCGCGCTGGTGACCGAAGTGGAAAGCAATCTGCTCAAGCTCGTGCTGATGGCCAGTCAGGTCGACCGCTTTGCCGGTATCGAACATGACCACCAGCAGCTGCGCGCTGAAAAAGATCAAGAAAAACATCCGACTCGGGGTGAAGGTCCGCAGATTCATGCCGATAAGCGTGAAGACGTTGTGTCCGGTCAGGACGACGTCGACGATCTGCTGTCCAGCCTGGGTTTTTAAGGAGCACGTTTAATGAGCTTCGGCGCCGATGAAGAAATCCTTCAGGATTTCCTGGTAGAAGCCGGCGAAATTCTTGAGCAACTGTCCGAGCAACTGGTCGAGCTGGAAAGCCGGCCCGACGATGCCGACCTGCTCAATGCGATCTTTCGCGGTTTCCACACTGTAAAAGGGGGCGCCGGCTTCCTTCAGCTGAACGAGCTGGTGGAGTGCTGCCACATCGCTGAGAACGTGTTCGACATCCTGCGCAAAGGTGAGCGCCGGGTCGACGCGGAACTGATGGATGTGGTGCTCGAGGCGCTGGATACGGTCAACAGCATGTTCGGCCAGGTGCGTGAGCGCAGTGAAGTGACCCCGGCCACTCCGGAGCTGCTGGCGGCCTTGTCGCGCCTGGCGGAGCCTGCCAGCGCCGACGCCCCGGCCGCAGTGGTCGAAGCTGCGCCGGAGCCAGTGGCGGCAGAGGCGGACATTACCGACACCGAGTTCGAACAACTGCTCGACTCGCTCGACGCGGTCAAGGCCGAAGCGGCCGCCTTCGACGCGCAGCTGCAGGGCGAGACCCTGAGCGGCTCGGGTGACGAGATCACCGACGCCGAGTTCGAATCGCTGCTCGACCAGTTGCATGGCAAGGGCCAGTTCTCGCCTGAAGTGGCCGCCGCCGAAGCGGTGGTCGACGCCAGTGCGCCTGTGAGCGACGAGATCACCGACGAAGAATTCGAGTCGTTGCTGGACCAGTTGCACGGCAAGGGCACCTTCCAGGCCGATGCCTTGCCAGCTGCCGCAGCTGCAGTGGAAAGCGCTGCCGCGCCAGCCAGCGGTGACGAGATCACCGAGCACGAGTTCGAAGCGCTGCTCGACCAGCTGCACGGCAAGGGCAAGTTTACCGGTGAGGCCGCTGTTGCCCAGGCGCCTGCCGCCGTGGCCGCGCCGGTTGCAGAAAAGGCTGAAAGCAAGCCGGTCGCCAGGCCTGCTGCTGCCCCGGCCGCTGCTGCACCTGGCAACGTCACCGCAGCCAAGCCTGCCGCGCCAGCGCGCACCCCGGCCGCAGCCGCGGAAAAGCCTGCCAGCGAAGCGGAGACCACCGTACGCGTCGACACCGCGCGCCTGGACGAGATCATGAACATGGTCGGCGAACTGGTGCTGGTGCGTAACCGCCTGGTGCGCCTGGGCCTTAACAGCGGCGACGAGGCCATGTCCAAGGCCGTGTCCAACCTCGACGTGGTCACCGCCGACCTGCAGACCGCGGTGATGAAGACCCGCATGCAGCCGATCAAGAAGGTCTTCGGGCGCTTCCCACGGCTGGTTCGCGACCTGGCGCGGCAGCTGAAGAAAGAGATCAACCTGGAACTGGTCGGTGAAGAGACCGACCTCGACAAGAACCTTGTCGAGGCCCTGGCCGACCCGCTGGTGCACTTGGTGCGCAACGCCGTCGACCACGGTGTCGAGATGCCCGACGAGCGCGAAGCTGCGGGCAAGGCGCGCACCGGCCGCGTGGTGCTGTCGGCCGAGCAGGAAGGTGACCACATCCTGCTGTCGATCTCTGACGACGGCAAGGGCATGGACCCGAGCATCCTGCGCGCCAAGGCCGTGGAAAAGGGCCTGATGGACAAGGACGCCGCCGACCGTTTGAGCGAATCGGACTGCTACAACCTGATCTTCGCCCCGGGCTTCTCGACCAAGACCGAGATTTCCGACGTGTCCGGCCGCGGCGTCGGCATGGACGTTGTGAAGACCAAGATTTCCCAGCTCAACGGCTCGATCAACATCTTCTCGGCCAAGGGCCAGGGTTCGAAGATCGTCATCAAGGTGCCGCTGACCCTGGCGATCATGCCGACCCTGATGGTGATGCTGGGCAACCAGGCGTTCGCCTTCCCGCTGGTCAACGTCAACGAGATCTTCCACCTCGACCTGTCGCGTACCAACGTGGTCGACGGCCAGGAAGTGGTGATCGTGCGCGACAAGGCGCTGCCGCTGTTCTACCTCAAGCGCTGGCTGGTTCAGGGCCAGGTGCACGAGGAGCAGCGTGAGGGCCATGTGGTGATCCTGTCGGTCGGTACCCAGCGTATCGGCTTCGTGGTCGACCAGCTGGTGGGCCAGGAAGAGGTGGTGATCAAGCCGCTGGGCAAGATGCTGCAGGGCACGCCGGGCATGTCCGGCGCCACCATCACCGGTGACGGCCGCATCGCGCTGATTCTCGACGTGCCGAGCATGCTCAAGCGTTACGCGGCACGGCGTATCTGATTTTCGGCGGCGCACCCTGGCAGGTTGCGCCGCCTAATGGAGTGTTTATGGCAGTCAAGGTCCTGGTGGTGGATGATTCCGGTTTCTTCCGCCGCCGCGTTTCGGAAATCCTCTCGGCGGACCCGACCATCCAGGTGGTTGGCACCGCGACCAACGGCAGGGAAGCGATCGACCAGGCACTGGCGCTCAAACCCGATGTCATCACCATGGACTACGAAATGCCCATGATGGATGGCATCACCGCAGTGCGGCACATCATGCAGCGCTGCCCGACGCCGGTGTTGATGTTCTCCTCGCTGACCCACGAAGGTGCCCGCGTCACCCTCGACGCGCTGGATGCCGGTGCGGTGGATTACCTGCCGAAGAACTTCGAAGACATCTCGCGCAACCCGGAAAAGGTCAAGCAACTGCTGTGCGAGAAGGTGCATACCATCTCGCGCAGCAACCGCCGTTTTGGCAGCTACGCCAGCCACGCGCCGGTCACCGCGCCTGCACCGGCCAGCAGCCATGCACCCGCCAGCAGCCTGGCCAGCACCGCGCCGGTACGCACTGCCGCGCCTGTTCGTGCGCCGGCACCGGCGCCGGCCGCAGCGCATTCCCCGGCGCCCAAGCGCAAGCCTTACAAGCTGGTGGCAATCGGTACGTCCACTGGCGGCCCGGTGGCCCTGCAGCGTGTGCTGACCCAGTTGCCGGCGAACTTCCCGGCGCCGATCGTGCTGATCCAGCACATGCCGGCGGCCTTCACCAAGGCCTTTGCCGAGCGCCTCGACAAGCTGTGCAAGATCAGCGTCAAGGAAGCCGAAGACGGTGACATGTTGCGCCCGGGCCTGGCGCTGCTGGCCCCTGGCGGCAAGCAGATGATGATCGACGGCCGTGGCGCGGTGAAGATCCTGCCGGGTGACGAACGCCTGAACTACAAGCCGTGCGTGGACATCACCTTTGGTTCGGCGGCCAAGTCCTATGGCGACAAGGTGTTGTCGGTGGTGCTCACCGGCATGGGCGCCGATGGCCGTGAAGGCGCGCGCCTGCTCAAGCAGGGCGGCAGCACCGTGTGGGCCCAGGATGAGGCCAGCTGTGTGATCTACGGCATGCCCATGGCTATCGTCAAAGCCAACCTGGCCGACGCGGTGTACAGCCTGGATGAAATCGGCAAACACCTGGTCGAGGCTTGCGTCTGATGGATGTGCTCAGCCTGATTGGCCTGATCCTGGCGTTTGTCGCCATCGTTGGCGGCAACTTCCTCGAAGGTGGCCACGTCGGTGCCTTGCTCAATGGCCCGGCCGGCCTGATCGTGCTCGGTGGCACCCTGGCGGCAGCATTGCTGCAGTCGCCGCTGTCGGCCTTCAAGCGCGCGCTGCAGATCCTGCGCTGGATCTTCTTCCCGCCGCGGGTCGACCTGGCCGGGGGTATCGACCGGGTGGTCAACTGGAGCCTGGTGGCACGCAAGGAAGGCCTGCTCGGCCTGGAAGGCGTGGCCGATGCCGAACCCGACCCGTACGCCCGCAAGGGCCTGCAACTGCTGGTCGATGGCGCCGAGCCGGAATCGATCCGCAGCATCCTCGAAGTCGACTTCCTGACCCAGGAAAGCCGTGATATCCAGGCTGCCAAAGTGTTCGAGAGCATGGGCGGCTATGCCCCGACCATCGGTATCATCGGTGCGGTCATGGGCCTGATCCACGTCATGGGCAACCTGGCCGACCCGTCGCAACTGGGTAACGGCATCGCCGTGGCCTTCGTCGCCACCATCTACGGCGTGGCCAGTGCCAACCTGATCCTGCTGCCGATCGCCAACAAGCTGAAGGCCATCGTCATGCGCCAGTCGCGCTACCGCGAGATGCTGCTCGAAGGCCTGCTGTCGATTGCCGAGGGCGAGAACCCGCGCTCGATCGAGCTGAAGCTGCAAGGCTTCATGGAGTAAGCCATGCGCCGTCGCCGTCATACCGAGGAGCACGAGAATCACGAACGCTGGCTGGTGTCGTACGCCGACTTCATCACCTTGCTGTTCGCCTTCTTCGTGGTCATGTATTCGATCTCCTCGATCAACGAGGGCAAGTACAAGGTCATCTCGCAAGCGCTGCTCGGGGTGTTCAACGACCCTGAGCGGAGCATGAAGCCGATCCCGATCGGCGATGAGCAACCGCTCAGCGTGAAACCGGCTGAACCTTTGATCAAGGACAGCGAGCAGACCGACGCGGGCCTGGCGCAGACCAGCGTCGACCCGCTGAAGAGCATCAGCGACGACGTGCGCGATGCCTTCGGCGACCTGATCAAGTCCGACCAGATGACCGTGCGCGGCAACGAGCTGTGGGTGGAAATCGAGCTCAACTCGTCCCTGTTGTTCGGCAGTGGCGATGCCATGCCCAGTGACAAGGCGTTCGCCATCATCGAGAAAGTCGGCAGCATCCTCAAACCGTTCGCCAACCCGGTGCATGTCGAAGGCTTCACCGACAACCTGCCGATCCGTACGGCACAGTACCCGACCAACTGGGAACTGTCGGCGGCGCGGGCGGCGAGCATCGTGCGCCTGCTGGCCATGGAAGGGGTCAACCCGGCGCGCATGGCCTCGGTGGGTTACGGCGAGTACCAGCCGGTGGCCAGCAACGACAGCGCCGAAGGGCGTGCGCGCAATCGCCGGGTAGTGCTGGTGATTTCCCGCAACCTCGAAGTGCGTCGCAGCCTGACCGGCTCGGGCAGTGCCAACGCCACCCCGGATGCGGCGCTGCGCCGTGCTGGCACACAAAGTGCACCGCCAGCCCCAGCAGCGACGGCGGCGAAGTGAGCCGTCAATTCTCCGTCACCGCATGCCCTGTGGGAGCCGGCGACACCCATGAAACAAGAGTTGTCCTATGAGAGTCTGGGCAGTAGCCAATCAAAAAGGTGGCGTCGGTAAGACCACCACCACCATTGCCCTGGCCGGCCTGCTGGCCGAGGCGGGCAAGCGCGTGGTCGTCGTCGACCTCGACCCGCATGGCTCGATGACCAGCTACTTCGGGCATAACCCGGACGCCCTGGAGCACAGCTGCTACGACCTGTTCCTGCACAAGGGCAGCGTGCCCGAGGGCCTGCCGGGGCAGTTGTTGCTGCCGACCAGCGATGAGCGCATCTCGTTGCTGCCGTCGAGCACTGCACTGGCTGTGCTGGAGCGCCAGTCGCCAGGGCAGAGTGGCCTGGGCCTGGTGATCGCCAAGAGTCTGGCGCAGTTGTGGCAGGATTTTGATTTTGCCTTGATCGACAGCCCGCCGCTGCTCGGTGTGCTGATGGTCAATGCCCTGGCTGCCAGCCAGCAGCTGGTAATTCCGGTGCAGACCGAATTTCTCGCGGTGAAGGGCCTGGAGCGCATGATCGGCACCTTGGCCATGGTCAACCGCTCGCGCAAGCAGGCACTGCCTTACCAGATCGTGCCAACCCTGTTCGACCGCCGGACCCAGGCTTCGCTGGGCACCCTCAAGGTGTTGCGCGATACCTATGAACACCAGGTGTGGCAGGGTTATATCCCGGTCGACACGCGCCTGCGCGACGCCAGCCGCAATGGCGTCACGCCGTCCCAGTTCGACGGCAAGAGCCGCGGCGTGATCGCCTACCGGGCACTGCTCAAGCATATGCTGACCTACAAACCGGCCGCGCAGGTGGCTTCATGAACCGGCCCGTGGGCACCAAGCCGCAACTGGCCCTGCAGTCGTACCTCGATGGGTTGTTGCAGGAGGCCACCGAGACCGAGGATTTCCTCGAACTGCCAACGCCGGCTGAAGCGGTCGAGGCCAGTGATGAGTTCGCCGCTGCCGTGCGCGAAGAACAGGCGCGCGATGCTCGCCAGCCAACACCCGCAGCCCGGCCTTTTGCCGAGCCGCAGGTGAAGGTGCTGCCAGCTGTACTGCCGGTCGAGCAGCCGCTGGTGGCAGTGGTCGACACTGAAGTGGTGGCTGAAGCCAGCATCCCGGTGCTCACCGAGGTGTCGACGCCGGAGCCGGTTGCACCCTTGGTGGAAGTGCACCTGCCAGCGGCAAGCATGGCAGACACGCCGGCACCGCCGGCCAGCGTCGATGGCCGGCCGGCCTGGGCTGCCGAGCCATTCGAGTGCCTGCTGTTCGACGTCGCCGGGCTGACCCTGGCGGTGCCGCTGGTTTGCCTGGGCTCGATCTACAGCCTGGAGGGCCAGGAGCTGACGCCGCTGTTCGGCCAGCCGGACTGGTTCCTTGGCATTCTGACGTGCCAGGCGGGCAACTTGAAGGTGCTGGACACGGCGCGCTGGGTGATGCCCGACCGCTACCGCGATGATTTCCGCCAGGGCCTGAATTACGTGATTTCCGTGCAGGGCTACGAGTGGGGCCTGGCGGTGCATCAGGTCAGCCGTTCGCTGCGCCTGGATCCGGCCGAGATCAAGTGGCGCAGCCAGCGTGGCCAGCGGCCATGGTTGGCCGGCACGGTTATCGAACACATGTGTGCACTGCTCGACGTCGCCGAACTGGCCGAGCTGATCGCCAGCGGCGCGGTCAAGCAGTTGCATGCCAAACAGAAATGACACCGAACACAACCGCCAACAGCGGATTTAGAGGGCTAGGGGAATGAAAAAGTCGTCTGCGCAAGGTTCTGAAGATCCGATCCTGCAGTGGGTAACCTTCCGTCTGGACAACGAGTCCTACGGCATCAACGTCATGCAGGTGCAGGAGGTGCTGCGCTACACCGAGATCGCACCGGTACCGGGCGCGCCAAGCTACGTGCTGGGCATCATCAACCTGCGCGGCAACGTGGTGACGGTGATCGACACCCGCCAGCGCTTCGGCCTGATGCCGTCGGACGTGACCGACAACACCCGTATCGTCATCATCGAGGCTGACAAGCAAGTGGTCGGCATCCTGGTCGACAGCGTCGCCGAGGTGGTGTACCTGCGCCAGTCGGAAATCGAAACGGCGCCGAACGTGGGTAACGAAGAGTCGGCCAAGTTCATTCAGGGCGTGTGCAACAAGAACGGCGAACTGTTGATCCTGGTCGAGCTGGACAAGATGATGACCGAGGAAGAGTGGTCCGAGCTGGAGAACATCTGAGTTGATCTTCGAGGTGGCGGTAATCTTCCTGGCGCTGCTGTGGGCCCTGAGCCTGTGGTTCTTCCTCAACTACAGCAAGCGCCAGCGCGAACTGGCCGCGCAGCAGGCCGTGGGCGATGCCCTGCGCGACCAGCGCATCAAGGACCTGGCCAAGCGCCTGGACGACTACCAGAACGGTACCGTGCGCATGGGTGAGGCCCTCCATGAGCTGCGCGCCACCGTCGCCCCGCTGCCGGAGAAACTCCAGCAGCTGGAGCAGCGCGACCCCAACAGCGTCACCTTCACCCAGGCCGCCAAGCTGGTGGGCATGGGCGCCAGCGTATCGGAACTCACCGAAACCTGCGGCTTGACCCAGGCCGAGGCGGAGCTGATGAGCAAGCTGCACCGCGGCGGATAACCCCGCCAACTGCACAGGCTCCGCCCGGCCTCTGGGTCAGGTGCTGCTCCAGGAGTGATTGCCGCCGACCTTGGCGAACCGGTTGAAGGGCAATAGCGCGTGCATGGTCTCCTGGGCGCGGGGCAGGTCGACGAACTGATAGGCGTTGATCCGGGGCATGGCGTAGAGGTTGACGATCTGCCGCAAGGTGCGCAGTGCCGGCAGCTGGCGGTCGATCACGTCGCTGAGCAAGCCTGGGCCGGTGAGGTGGCTCAGGCGCCTGGCATAGCGGTAGAAATTCGCCGGGTCGTCGGCCAGGCTGGGCTTGCTGTCATAGAAGTCCTGGTTGGTCTGGTAGCGCGCCAGCATTTCGTCGGCAATCGCTTCCAGCGTTGGGTTGCCGGCGTGGCTGCCGATCATGCTGGTGTTGTACAGGCAGTTCATCGCCAGTTTTTCATTGGACATCGGCGGCGCCAGCAGCAGGCCGTCGGTGGTGGTGCGCAGCTCGACCTGGTCGATGGCTTCGGCGGGGTTGCCATGTGGCTGCCCATCGATGACCTGTGGATGCTCGCCAGCGGCCAGCAAGGTGTCGTCGACATCCATGTACAAACCTCCCTCGTGGTGCAGCATCGGATAGCGCAGTACGTCCGATGCCGAGGCGTAGTTGGTGGCGATGCCGCCGTTGCCATCCAGGGCGGCGTCGTACTGTGCGTAGTACCTGCTCTGGCGAAAGGCCCGGAAGAACGCTTGCTCTTCCAGCGGCAGCACCTGTAGCCCCGGTGCCTGCTCGGCCAGCAGGCGCAGGTTTTCGGCGTAGACCTGCGGGTCGGCCTTGGACAGGAACAGGCGCATGGCATATTCGCTGTCCTTGAGCCGGGCCGCATTGTTGCCCAGGTTGCTCAGCAGTTCGCCGGTGATGACTTTGTCACCTACCCAAAGGCAGGAGATCTTTTGGGGTATCGGGAAACTGTTGGGGGCCGGGGTCGGGATGTTCACCGGCAGCGGCAGATCGACGCCCAGTGCACGCAGGCTGCGAGAGCGCATGGCATCGGTGACGACCCGAGAGGCTGGGGCGGGTATCAGGTTCATGCTGGCGGGGGTTGCCAGGTAGCCGAGCGGCTCGACGTCGTTGAGGTCGTCTTCGCTGATGAACACATCCCGCTGGAGGTCGTAGACCACGCGCACGTTGTAGCCGCCGATACTGGCATCGAGGTTGTCCACATCGCCGTCATAGCGCGGCGTGCGAAGCACCGCAGCGGCGATGGTCTGGTCGCCATCCGGTAGCGGCTCGATTGGCTCGGGGTAGTGGAAGTAGCGAACACCTTCGGGTTCCGGAAAACGGGGTGCGGTGACCGGGCTCAAGGGGTAGCCGATCTGCCCGTTGAGCCGTTTCGGCAGGACGAAGCCATCGCGCTTGTACATGAACAGGGCCTTGGCCCGGGTAACGCCGCCGATTGCCAGGGGCGCGGCATTGAACAGCCCCCAGGTGATGTTGCCAACCCCCGCGTGCTTCTCCTGCAGCGACTTGCCATTGATTGCCTGGTCCAGCCCCAGGCCGAACTGCACGATGCCGCCCGCCGCCAACAGAGGTGCCAGGCCCGGGACGACCAGGCACAGCGGTGCCAGCAGGTTCAGCGTCGTGCTCAGGTAGCCCAGCCAGCGCGTCTTGCTGACCTGGCTGTCGCGGGTGATCAGGAAATCGGCATCGTCGTAGCTGCGCTGGCGCTGTCGTTCGGCCAGTGCCTGGAACAGGTCACCGTCGATCCTGGGGTTGTATTTGCCAGGGCGGTAATTGACATAAGTGCGCGGCGGCCAGGTGCCGTCGTCGTTGAAATAGCCGTGTTCAGGCGGCAAGCGATGGCGGTTGGGGTAGTCGGCCAGGCCCTCGAGCGCCGTATCCAGGCCACTGAAGTCAAGGCCTTGAGGGCGGTCGGCGAGGCGAAAGTGCTGCTTCAGGGCCTGGCGCCTGGCGGGGTCCTTGCACTGCTGGCCTATCCAGTCCTTCAGCAGCATTTCGCTGGCGAACTCCAGCAGGGGTGAACTGTTGCCGGGCATGTAGAGCAAGGTCAGGTCGCTGCTCGGGTCGTTCAGGTACAGCAGGTCGGTCGCCGCATAGCCATAGATGTTCAGCGTGCTGAGCCGCAGCGTGGCGGCACCGGGTATCAGCCCGGCGGCTTGCCAGGCCAGCTTCCTGGCGGCCTCGCTGAGGCTGCCTTCGCTGACCTGCTTGTTGCAGGCGGCGATGAAATTAAGCCTGCTGGCCAGGCGGTGGCTGTGCAGGTGCGCGTTCCAGTAGCGGTCCAGCTGGGCTTTGAAGGGGGTGTGGAAGTCCAGGTCGTGGATGAAGCGCTGGAAGGCTTCGGCTGCTATTGGCAGGTGGGTGGACGCGTCATAGCGTTGCGGCGTGGTTCGGCGGAACAGCCCGTTGAACACTGCGTAGGTGGCGCCGTAGTGGTTGAAGGGCGGTGCGGGAAGGGTCTCGACCAGTCGCAGCGGGCCGCTGGGCAAAAGCCCGGCCCATGGGGCTTGCAACAGGTCGCCGAGCAGATTGTTGGCGGATTCCCCCTGCCAGTTGCTCAACACCGCCTGGGGCAGGCTCAGGCGTTGGCTGACGGCCACCAGATGGCCGCCTGAGTGCTCGGGGCGGTAGTGCAGGGTGATGACGTCGACCTGCTGCGGATCGACATCATGGCCCTGTTGCCGGAGCCATTGCCCGATGGCCTGGCTCGCGGCGTGGTCGGGGCGGGGGACGTGGCTGAGGTGGGCGCGGACGTACTCTATGCCTGCAGCATTGATGTGGCGTGTGGGCATGGTGTTCACCTTGCTGTGAGGAAGCGGCAAGGCTGAACGGCCAGTGCTCAAACTGGCGGTAGATATTTAGCGCTGCCCGGGCTGCGGCAACAACGGTGTCTGTGGCGTGATATCCCGCGGCGCAGCGGCTTCGTCGTTGAAGCCGACGGGCACCTTGCCACGCAACTGCCAGGCAAAGGCAATGATTTCGGCAATCGTCAGGTACAGCGCCGGCGGAATCTGCTCGCCCAGCTCCAGGCGCGCCAGCAGGCGTACCAGTTCGGCGTTCTCGTAGATCGGCACCTCATGTTCACGGGCCAGGGCCAGGATCGCCTCGGCCAGTTCGTCATCACCTTTGGCGGTAAGGGTCGGGGCTTGCTGTCCATCGTAGTTGAGGGCGATGGCCTGGCGGGGTTGCTTGTCGGTCATGCGGTTTCATCTACCCAACGTTGTTCCACCCGTGTGCGCGGGCCCTGTGGTGGAATGCCGGGGTGGCATTCCAGGTCGCCCACTTCCAGGCCGCGAGCCAGCAGGCGTGCGCGCAGCTCGCCGAGCTGGCTGTCGATCAGTCGTGCGGTCGGTTCATGCTCGGCCCACAACTGGCCGGACAGGCGCCCCTGGATCAGTTGAGCCTGAACCTGCAGCGGGCCCAGCGGGGCGAGGTCGAAAGCCAGCTCGATACGCCACAGCGCTTGCTGCGGATCTTGCTGCTCGTGCTGGCGCTCGGCCTGCTGTTCCGGGGTTTCCTCGCGCTGCAGCTTCACTTGCAGGGGGATGAATTCCTGGCCGTGGCGCACCGGGATCTCGGCCTGCCAGGTGGTCTGCAGGTTGCCGTTGTCCAGCGTGCCGGACTGTTGCAGGCTGCTCAGGGCATGGCTCTGCAGGCGCGAGATGGCGGCGGCGGCCAGGCGCAACAACTGTTGCAGGTCACCTTCGTTTTCCATCGCCTGCAACAACCTGGAAGGTAGTGGAAACGCGCCAGGCGGCGATCTGGGGGTGACCCGGTCGAGCATGCCCAGCGCGCCGCGTGCCAGGGCTGGCAAGGCCTGGGCCAGGCCGGTGGCAGCGACCACCGGGCTGGCCGGCGCACTGAGCGTGGCCTGGGCCACCAGCCTGACCAGCTGTGCCTTGAGGTCGGTGGCCACGTTGGCTCCCAGCCCACCCAGCAGCTTTGCCTCGAGGAAGACACCACTGTTGTTCAGTGCCTGGGCCACAGCCTTGCCGTCACTCAGCTGGCGGGCGTCCGGCAGGCTGGCCAGCAGCGTGCTGGCGACCGTGCGCAACTCGCCCTCGCTGGCAGGGCTGCTGGCAATCTGCTGCAGGGCGCTTAGCAGGCCGGGCAGGGAGGCCTGGCGGCCTTGCTGGGTGAGCAACTGCTGGGCGATGTTCAACTGTTCCTGGCGACCGCTCAGGGGCACGAAGCGCAGCGACTGGTCGCCTTGCACCAGGGCGCTGAGCAGGCTGCCGATCGGCAGCGGGCGCGGGCTGTCGATGGTCAGCGTGGCGCCGGCCAGGGCGGTATTGAGCAAGCTGACCAGCGAGCGGAAGCTGGCCGCTGCGCCTGCAGCCTGGGGCAGCGCCTGATTGGTCAGTACCTTGCCCTGCAGCAGGGTGCCCACCGGCACCTTGCTGGTGTCGAGCTGGGTGAGGGTGGCGACATTGCTGGCGCTGGCCTGCTGCAGCATCACGGCCAGGCGGTTGCTCTCAGGCTGACTGACGGTGAGCTGGCTACCCTGTGGAATCGGCTGGTTGGCACTGGCCTGGACCTGGGTCTGGCTGCCATTGGCCTGGATCACCTGCAGCAGCAACTGGAAGGTACTGCCGCTCTGGCGCATTGTCAGCACTTCGGCCTGAGCGGTTTCACCCGGTTTGAGCAGGCCGGGTTGGGCCTGGGTCAGGTTGAGCAGTTCGCCGGTCAGCTGGGCCTTGATCGCCTGCGGATTGATCGCGGTTTGTGCGCCGAGACTATTGATTTCAGTCATGATTGTATACAACCTGTGGAACCCGCCCTCTTGGCAGCGTGGCAGCACATGTAATAATGCCTGCCGCCTGTCACTGCCAGTATAACGGCAGCGAGGTGGGCGACTTGAGAAGCATCTAGATAAGGCGAATCCGTGACCCTTCACCTCCAAGCCGTGGGCCTGGCCTGCGAGCGCGACTGGCGCCTGTTGTTCGAGCACCTCGATTTCGAGCTGCGCCCCGGTGACATGCTGCAGATCAGCGGCCCCAACGGCAGCGGCAAGACCAGCCTGCTGCGCCTGTTGGCTGGGCTGATGCAGCCGACCGCCGGGCAGATCCTGCTGGCTGGCCAGCCGCTGAGCGAACAGCGCCATGCCTTGGCCAGCATCCTGCTGTGGATCGGCCACGCCGCCGGCATCAAGGACCTGCTCACCGCCGAAGAGAACCTCACCTGGCTCTGCGCCCTGCATCAGCCGGCCAGCGCCGAAGCGATCTGGGCGGCGCTGGCGGCGGTCGGCCTGCGCGGTTTCGAAGACGTCCCTTGTCATACCCTGTCCGCCGGCCAGCAGCGCCGTGTGGCCTTGGCCCGGCTGCACCTGAGCAGCCCGCCGCTGTGGATCCTCGACGAACCCTTCACCGCCCTCGACAAGCAGGGTGTGGCCCAGCTCGAAGCGCACCTGGCAACCCACTGTGAACAGGGCGGCACGGTGGTGCTTACCACGCACCACACCCTTGAACGCAAGCCGTCCGGCTACCGCGAACTGAACCTGGGGCAATGGGCGGCATGAGCGTATTCATCCTGTTGCTGCGCCGTGAAGCGCGCCTGCTGTTCCGCCGCCCGGCCGAGCTGGCCAACCCGCTGGTGTTCTTCGCCATCGTCGTGGCCCTGTTCCCGCTGGCGGTTGGCCCGGAAAGCCAATTATTGCAAACCTTGTCGCCCGGGCTCGTCTGGGTTGCGGCTTTGCTGGCTGTGCTGTTGTCACTGGATGGCTTGTTCCGCAGTGATTTCGAGGACGGTTCGCTGGAGCAGTGGGTGCTGTCGCCGCACCCGCTGGCCATGCTGGTACTGGCCAAGGTGCTGGCACACTGGATCTTTTCCGGGCTGGCGCTGGTATTGTTGGCGCCATTGCTGGCGCTGATGCTGGGATTGCCGAGCCACTGCCTGCCGGTGCTGCTTGGTTCGCTGCTGTTGGGCACGCCGGTACTGAGCTTGCTGGGGGCGGTCGGCGCTGCGCTGACGGTCGGTCTCAAGCGCGGTGGTTTGTTACTGGCGTTGCTGATTCTGCCGTTGTATATCCCTGTATTGATCCTGGGCAGTGGTGCGTTGCAGGCGGCGTTGCAGAATATGCCCGCCACCGGCCATCTGCTCTGGCTCGCCAGCCTGACGGCCCTGGCGGTCACCTTGGCACCCTTTGCGATAGCGGCCGGCCTGAAGATCAGCGTCGGCGAATAACGAGTCCCGGGCTCCCAAGCCCGGCTAATACCGGATGTACCTGATGAAAATGAGCTGGACGTGGTTCCACAAACTGGGTTCGCCGAAATGGTTCTATGCCATCAGCGGCCGCATGCTGCCATGGCTGGCCATCTCTGCTGTCCTTCTGCTGGTCACCGGCGTGGTCTGGGGCCTGGCGTTCGCCCCCGAGGACTATCAGCAGGGCAATAGCTTCCGCATCATCTATATCCACGTGCCGGCGGCGATGCTGGCGCAGTCCTGCTATGTACTGCTGGCCGTGTCCGGCGCGGTGGGGCTGGTGTGGAAGATGAAACTGGCCGATGTCGCCCTGCAATGCGCAGCGCCGATCGGCGCCTGGATGACGGCCGTGGCGCTGGTCACCGGGGCCATCTGGGGCAAGCCGACCTGGGGCAGCTGGTGGGTCTGGGACGCGCGGCTGACGTCGATGCTGATCCTGCTGTTCCTGTACTTCGGCATCATCGCCCTGGGCCAGGCCATCAGCAACCGTGACAGCGCGGCCAAGGCCTGCGCGGTGCTGGCCATCGTCGGCGTGATCAACATCCCGATCATCAAGTACTCGGTAGAATGGTGGAACACCTTGCACCAGGGCGCCACCTTCACCCTCACCGAAAAACCGGCGATGCCGGCCGAGATGTGGCTGCCGCTGCTGTGCACGGCGCTGGGCTTCTACTGTTTCTTCGGCGCCGTGCTGCTGCTGCGCATGCGCCTTGAGGTGCTCAAGCGCGAGGCGCGCGCCAGTTGGGTCAAGGATGAAGTGTTGAACAGCCTGGGGCGGAGGGCCGCGCGATGAGTTTCGCTTCCTTCGGCGATTTTCTCGCCATGGGCCACCATGCCCTGTATGTCTGGTCGGCCTATGGCATCTGCCTGGCGGTGCTGGCGCTGAATGTCGCCGCACCGGTGTTGGCCCGCCGTCGCTACCTGCAAGATGAGGCGCGCCGTTTGCGCCGGGAGAACAACCTGTGAATCCGCAGCGCAAGAAACGCCTGTTCCTGATCCTCGGCCTGCTGGCCGGGGTTGCGGTTGCCGTCGGCTTTGCCTTGAGCGCCCTGCAGCAGAATATCAACCTGTTCTACACCCCCACCCAGATCGCCAACGGCGAGGCGCCGCTGGACACCCGCATTCGTGCGGGCGGCATGGTCGAGAAGGGCTCGGTACAGCGTTCCTCCGATTCGCTCGACGTGCGTTTCGTGGTCACCGACTTCAACAAGTCCGTGCCGATCACTTACCGCGGCATCCTGCCGGACCTGTTCCGCGAAGGGCAGGGCATCGTTGCCCTTGGCAAGCTCAACGGCGACGGTGTGGTGGTCGCCGATGAGGTGCTGGCCAAGCACGACGAGAAGTACATGCCGCCCGAGGTCACCAAGGCCCTGAAGGAAAGCGGCCAGGCGGCCAGCGGCGCGGAGGCCAAGCCATGAACGCGGCACTGGTGATCCCCGAACTCGGCCAACTGGCGATGATCCTGGCAATCTGCTTCGCCGCCGTGCAGGCCACGGTGCCGCTGCTCGGTGCCTGGCGCGGTGACAGCCTGTGGATGAGCCTGGCGCGCCCGGCAGCCTGGGGCCAGTTCACCTTCCTGGTCTTCGCCTTTGCCTGCCTGACCCACGCGTTCATGACCGACAACTTCTCGGTCGCCTACGTGGCCAGCAACTCCAACAGCGCCTTGCCGTGGTACTACAAGTTCAGTGCGGTCTGGGGCGCCCACGAGGGTTCGCTGCTGCTTTGGGCATTGATCCTCGGTGGCTGGACCTTTGCCGTGTCGATCTTCTCGCGGCAGCTGCCGCAGGTGATGCTGGCCCGTGTGCTGGCGGTGATGGGCATGATCAGCGTCGGCTTCCTGAGCTTCCTGATCATCACGTCCAACCCGTTCCAGCGCCTGTTGCCCCAGGTGCCGACCGATGGCCGTGACCTCAACCCGCTGTTGCAGGACTTTGGCCTGATCGTCCACCCACCGATGCTGTACATGGGCTACGTGGGCTTCTCGGTGGCCTTCGCCTTCGCCATCGCCGCGCTGCTCGGCGGGCGCCTGGACGCAGCCTGGGCGCGCTGGTCGCGGCCCTGGACCATCGTCGCCTGGGCCTTCCTCGGCGTCGGCATCACCCTCGGCTCGTGGTGGGCCTACTACGAACTGGGCTGGGGTGGCTGGTGGTTCTGGGACCCGGTGGAAAACGCCTCGTTCATGCCCTGGCTGGTGGGCACCGCGCTGATCCACTCGCTGGCGGTGACGGAAAAACGCGGTGTCTTCAAGAGCTGGACCGTGCTGCTGGCAATCGCCGCGTTCTCGCTGAGCCTGCTGGGCACCTTCCTGGTCCGCTCCGGCGTGCTGACCTCGGTGCACGCGTTTGCGGCCGACCCGGCGCGTGGCGTGTTCATCCTGATCTTCCTGTTGTTCGTGGTCGGTGGCTCGCTGACCCTGTTCGCCCTGCGCGCCCCGGTGGTCAAGAGCCAGGTCGGCTTTGCCCTGTGGTCGCGTGAAACACTGCTGCTGGCCAACAACCTGGTGCTGGTGGTGGCGGCTTCGATGATCCTGCTCGGTACCCTTTACCCGCTGGTGCTCGATGCCCTGACCGGGGCCAAGCTGTCGGTAGGCCCGCCATACTTCGATGCCCTGTTCCTGCCGTTGATGGCATTGCTGATGGTGGTGCTGAGCCTGGGTGTGGTGGTGCGCTGGAAAGACACCCCGGTCAAATGGCTGGTCGGCATGATGACCCCGGTACTGATCGGCAGTGCGGTGCTGGCGCCGGTCGCCGGCTTCTTGGTCGACGACTTCGACTGGCCGGTGCTGAGCGCCTTCGCCCTGGCGGCCTGGGTGGTGCTCGGTGGCCTGCGTGACATCGTCGACAAGACCCGCCACAAAGGCCTGGCCAAGGGTGTGCGTGGCTTGACCCGCAGCTACTGGGGCATGCAGCTGGCGCACCTGGGCCTGGCGGTGTGTGCCCTGGGCGTGGTGCTGTCGAGCAACAACAGCGCCGAGCGCGATCTGCGCATGGCGCCGGGCGAAAGCGTCGAGCTGGGTGGCTATCACTTCCTGTTCGAAGGCGCCAAGCACTTCGAAGGGCCGAACTTCATTTCCGACAAGGGCACCATCGTGGTCACCCGCGACGGCCGTGAAGTGACCACCCTGCACCCGGAAAAGCGCCTGTACACCGTGCAGCAGTCGATGATGACCGAAGCCGGGATCGATGCCGGTTTCACCCGTGACCTGTACGTTGCCCTGGGCGAGCCGCTGGAAAACGGCGCCTGGGCGGTGCGCGTGCATATCAAGCCTTACGTCCGCTGGATCTGGCTGGGCGGTCTGCTGACCGGCCTGGGCGGGTTGCTGGCGGCCTTCGACCGGCGCTATCGCGTCAAGGTCAAGACCCGGGTGCGTGAAGCCCTGGGCGTGTCTGGAGCTGCTGCATGAAGCGTTGGATCATGGTCGTGCCACTGGCGGTATTCCTGCTGATGGCGGTTTTTCTCTACAAAGGGCTGTTCCTCAAGCCTGACGAGCTGCCGTCGGCGATGATCGGCAAGCCGTTCCCGACGTTCGCCCTGGCTTCGACCCAGGGTGACCGCAACCTGACCCAGGCCGACCTGCACGGGCGGCCGGCACTGGTCAACGTGTGGGCCACCTGGTGCCCGTCGTGCAAGGTCGAGCACCCGTACCTCAACCAGCTGGCCCAGCAGGGCGTGGTGATCCACGGCATCAACTACAAGGACGACAATGCCGCCGCGCAGAAGTGGCTGGCCGAGTTCCACAACCCCTACCAGCTGGATATCCGTGACGAGCAGGGCAGCCTGGGGCTGGACCTGGGCGTGTATGGCGCGCCGGAAACCTTCCTGATCGATGCCAAGGGCATCATCCGTTACAAGCACGTAGGCATCGTCGATGCCAGCGTGTGGCGCGAGCAGCTGGCGCCGCTGTACCAGGGCCTGGTCGACGAGGCCAAGCCATGAAGCGCTGGCTGGCAGCCGCCGTGCTGGGCATGAGCCTGGCCGGTGTGGCCAAGGCGGCCATCGATACCTATCAGTTCCGTGACGACGCCGAGCGCGAGCGTTACCAGCAGTTGACCAAGGAACTGCGCTGCCCCAAGTGCCAGAACCAGGACATCGCCGACTCCAACGCACCGATCGCCGCCGACCTGCGCCGCGAGATCTTCCGCATGCTCGGCGAGGGCAAGAGCAACCAGCAGATCGTCGACTTCATGGTCGACCGCTATGGCGACTTCGTGCGCTACAAGCCGGCGCTCAGTGGCCGCACCTGGTTGCTGTGGTTCGGCCCTGGCATCCTGCTGGCCGGTGGCTTCGTGGTGCTGGCGGTGATCGTCCGTCGTCGCCGTGGCCCGGCGGCCCAGGCTGAACAGCAACTGTCCGTCGAAGAACGCGAGCGTCTCGCCAAACTGCTGGAAAAAGAACACACCCATGACTGAATTCTGGCTTAGCGCGGGCCTGTTGCTGCTCGCCGCCCTCGGCTTTCTGCTGATCCCGATCCTGCGTGGCCGTCGCCAGCAGCAGGAAGAAGACCGCACCGCCCTGAACGTCGCCCTGTACCAGGAGCGCGTTGCTGAACTCGCCGCCCAACAGGCCGCAGGCGTGCTCGACGATGCGCAACTGGCCAAGGGCCGTGACGAAGCCGCTCGCGAGTTGCTGGCCGACACCGAAGGTGCCGAACCTGCGCGCCAGGGCCACCTGGGCAAGGCCCTGCCATTGCTGGCGGCAGTGCTGGTGCCGGCCCTGGCACTGGGGCTGTACCTGCACTTCGGTGCGGCGGACAAGGTCGAGCTGACCCAGGAATTCGCCGCTGCGCCGAAGACCATGGACGAAATGACCACGCGCCTGGAGCGTGCCGTGGCGGCCCAGCCGGACTCGGCCGAAGGCCTGTACTTCCTTGGCCGGGCCTACATGGCCCAGCAACGTCCGGCCGACGCCGCGCGTGCCTACGAGCGCGCCGTGGCCCTGGCCGGTCGCCAGCCCGAGCTGCTTGGCCAGTGGGCCCAGGCGCTGTACTTCGCGGCGGACAAACAGTGGAGCGCCCAGGTGCAGGCCCTGACGGATGAAGCACTCAAGGCCGACCCGAACGAAGTCACCAGCCTTGGCTTGCGGGGTATCGCCGCTTTCGAGGGCGAGCGTTATCAGGAAGCCATCGACTACTGGAACCGTCTGCTGGCGCAACTGCCCGAGGGTGATGCCTCGCGGGCAGCGCTGCAAGGTGGCATCGACCGCGCGGCTGAGCGCCTGGGCGGCAGCAGCGCCAAGCCGCAGGCCACTGCGGCCGCCCGCCTGAAGGTGCGGGTGGAACTGGCGGCGGCGCTCAAGGACAAGGTCAAGCCAGACGACACCGTGTTCATCTTCGCCCGTGCCAAAAATGGCCCGCCCATGCCATTGGCGGCCAAACGGGTGACGGTGGCGCAGTTGCCGCTGGAAGTGGAATTGTCCGATGCTGACGCTATGCTGCCGCAGATGAAACTGTCCCAGTTCGCCGAAGTCCAATTGGTTGCACGTGTATCCCGCGCCGGCCAGCCGACCCACGGCGAATGGATTGGCCAGGGTGCACCCCTGGCCAATACCACCCAGGCCACCCAGCACCTGACCATCGACAGCCCCGACCAGTAAGAGAACAACACCATGCATAGCACCGTCCGCCTGACCCTGATCACCCTGGCCCTGGGTTTGTCCGCGTGTACGGTGCACGAGCCGTACGAGCAGCCGTCGCCGCCAATCGAGAAAGTGCCACCGCACCAGGGGCCAGCGGTGAAGCCGTTGCCGGGTGGCCAGCCGTCGACACAGCCGAGCAAGCCAGCGTCGATCCCCAAACCGATGCCGCGCACCTCCGCCAGCTTTGCGCCACCGCCCGGTGGTGCCAGCCATTGGGATCCTAAGCTTGGGGTGTATGTGCTGGAGAACAAGACCAATGTCTTTTACCGGCAGCGTACCTACTACCGCTATGACAATGGCTGGAGCTGGTCGCTGAACCCGGATGGGCCATGGCAGGAGACCGACAGCAGCGGTGTGCCCGGGGGGTTGGGGCGCGCTTACGGGCAATGAGTTTGTTGAGGCTTGCGGGTGTTCGCCGTTAGATGTTTGGCGCCTGGGAGATCGAGCGCCGCCCGCGCGGCGCTCGATCTCCCAGGCGCCGAACATCCAGCGGCGAACACCTGTAAGCCCGGACACACCACGAAGCGCGACCCATACAGTACAATTCCTTGCTGTTTTTCCGATTGACTGTACCGGCCAGTTACTCCGCATAATGCCCCTCTGATATTCAAGGAGGTGGCATGAGCAAGACAGTCCTGGTACTGGTTGAAACCGTCGACGAGTATCTATCCATACTCGAAAAGGCCGGCTACCGCCTGATTCGTGCACCCTCTGCGCAAATGCGCGCCGACGCCATCCAGCGCCATGCCGGCGAGATCGACGCCGTGCTGACCCGTGGCCCGTTGGGCCTGACCGCCGCTGAAATTGCCGCCTTGCCCAAGCTGCGGATCATCTGCGTGATCGGTGCCGGCTACGAGCAGGTCGACCTGGCCGCCGCTGCCGCCCGTGGCATCACTGTCACCAATGGCGCCGGCGCCAATGCCGCGGCAGTCGCCGACCACACCCTGGCCATGCTGCTGGCGCTGTTGCGCGACATTCCCCGTGCCGATGCCAGCACGCGCCGTGGCGAGTGGAACCGGGTGATCAGCCCTTCTGTCAGTGGCAAGCGCCTGGGCCTGCTGGGCCTCGGCGCGGTCGGCCAGGCCATCGCCAAACGCGCCAGCCTGGGCTTTGACATGAACATCAGCTATCACAGCCGTACCCCGCGCCAGGACCTGCCTTACACCTGGTACGACAGCCCGAAGCACCTGGCCGAGGCCGTCGATATCCTGGTCGTTGCCACGCCCGGTGGCGCCAATACCCGCCATCTGGTCGATGCCCAGGTACTCGAAGCGCTGGGCGCGGAGGGTTATCTGGTGAATATCGCCCGAGCCAGCGTGGTCGACACCCAGGCGTTGGTATCAGCCCTTGAACAAGGCCGGCTCGCCGGCGCCGCGCTCGATGTGTTCGATGACGAACCCGCCGTGCCAGATGCCCTCAAGGCCCTCGGCAATACAGTACTCACGCCTCATGTGGCTGGCCAGTCGCCCGAGGCCGCACGCGACACCGTGGCCTTGGTGCTGCGCAACCTGCAGGCCTTCTTTGCCGGCGAGCCGGTGCTCACGCCGGTGCGTGCCTAACCTTTTCAATAGCCCCGGCATTGCCCGGAGCACAAGGAGCGTTTGATGCAACTCGAAATCTTCCAGGTCGATGCCTTTTCCGCTGAGCCCTTTGGTGGCAACCCGGCAGCGGTGATCCCGCTGCAAAGCTGGCTACCGGACGTTGTGCTGCAACGCATCGCCGAAGAGAACAACCTGTCGGAAACCGCGTACTTCGTGCGCAATGGCGAAACCTTCGACCTGCGCTGGTTCACCCCCACCGTCGAAGTCGACCTGTGCGGCCACGCCACACTGGCTTCGGCCTACGTGCTGTTCGAACAGCTGGGCGAGCAAGCCGAAGTGCTGCGCTTCAATACCCGCAGTGGCGAGCTGCGGGTCAGCCGTGGCGCGGACGGCCTGCTGGCCATGGACTTCCCGGCCAAGCAGCCGCAAGCCGTGGACGTGCCGGCCGGGTTGCTCGAGGCGCTGGGCCTGAGCGCGGCCGAGGCGGTCTACCGCTCCGACGACTACGTGGTGGTGGTCGATGATGCAGCGCTGCTCGACCCGCTGAAGCCCGATTTCGTCGCCTTGTCGGCATTCGACGTGCGTGGCATCGCGGTCACTGCCGCTGGCCGTGGCTTCGATTTCGTCACCCGTTGGTTCGGCCCGCGGGTTGGCGTCAATGAAGACCCGGTTACCGGCTCTGCACATACCTCGCTGGCGCCAGTGTGGGCCGAGCGGCTGGGCAAGTCGTCGCTTAGCTGCGAGCAGGGCGGGGCGCGCAAGGGGCAGTTGCACTGTGTAGTGCCTGGCAATGGCCGGGTAATCATCAGCGGGCGTGCGGCGCTGTACCTGCGCGGTAACGTGTTCATCTGATCGAACGGGTGGGGCAGCGGGCTCTGTGGTGTGGGGCCCGATCTATACTTGCTGGCCCAACCTGCAAGGAGCCCGATCATGACCCTGGAAAAAACCGGCAGCTGCCTCTGCGGTGAAACCCGCCTGCGCGCCACTGTCGACAATACCCACATCAGCGCCTGCCATTGCAGCATGTGCCGCAAATGGACTGGCGGTCCGCTGCTGGTCGTGGACTGCAGCAAAGCGCCGGTCTTCGAGGGGCGGGCGCCGGCTGTCTACGACTCGTCCGAGTGGGCCCAGCGTGGTTTTTGCAGCCGTTGTGGCACCCACCTGTACTACCGGCTCAAGGACAAGGATCATTATGCGGTCCCTGTTGGGCTGCTGGACGGCGATGAGTCCTGGGATTTCGACCTGCAGATCTTCGTCGAGCAGAAACCCGCCTGGTATTGCTTTGCCAACCAGACCAAGGAATTGACCGGCCAGCAAGCGTTCGAGCAGTTCGGCTGAGCCATGCCTGTGGTCGATGCGTCAGCATGGAACACCTCGCGAACTTGCCAAACCTGTGCATTCCTGAGAAAAGGGCGGCCTTGAATTTCAGCGTTGGAGCATGCCCATGAGCAGCGAACTGCAGATCACCGACCTCGTCGAAGGCAACGGCAAAGCCGCCGTCAAAGGCGCCCTGATCACCACCCAGTACACCGGCTGGCTGGCCGACGGCAGCGAGTTCGACTCGTCGTGGTCACGCGGCAAACCTTTCCAGTGCGTGATTGGCACCGGCCGGGTCATCAAAGGCTGGGACCAGGGGCTGATGGGCATGCGCGTGGGCGGTAAACGCAAGCTGCAGGTGCCGGCGCACCTGGGGTATGGCGAACGTAGCGTGGGGGCGATTCCGCCCAATTCGGACCTGACTTTCGAGATCGAACTGCTCGAAGTGCTGACGCGGGATGATTGATTGCGGTGGGGTTGGAAGGGGTTCGCCTTGGGATTTGCAGCGCCTGTGAGATCGAGCGCCGCCCGCGCGGCGCATCGCGGATAAATCCGCTCCTACATTTGTTGCAACGTACCGAACCTGTAACGCCATGGTTACCAGCCTTGGCGCATGTCTCAAGTCTTGCAAACAAGGCTGGCAACCATGGCCTGACAGGCATGGCCACGTTGCAACAAATGTAGGAGCGGATTTATCCGCGATGCGCCGCGTGGGCGGCGCTCGATCTCAAGAACGCCTCAAAACTCAAGTCGAACACCAGACAGCCTAAATATCTCTGCAACACAGCTGCACTAACGTAATCCTCGCCCAGGGAACGGCATCCACACTCAGGGAGGAACCAAACGGGTTGAGGGCACTCTGAGTCCTGCTCGTTGCCACGGATGGCAATCACCAACACGGATGCCCTTCGGCATAGGCCGCAGGGCAATGTGGCGGGTATCCAGATACTTTTTGCCACAAGAGCCTGCCCCCCATGAAGTTGCCCTCTTTCATTCGACGTCGCCGCCACCTGGTGCTCAGCCTGGCCCTCGTCGCCGCGGCTGTGCCGCTGGCACTGGAAGTGGTCGAAAGCCGCGCCCAACCGGTCGACGGTACCCAGACGCTGGTATTCCTGCGCCATGCCGAAAAACCCGGCGAAGGCCTGGGGCAACTCAACTGCCAGGGGCTCAACCGCGCGCTGGACCTGGCCACGCTGCTGCCGGAGCGTTTCGGCAAGGCCGACTACGTGTTCGCCGCCAACCCCTCGCGGCATGTCGAGGAAGGCAGCCAGGACCAGAGCTACAGCTACATCCGCCCGCTGATGACCATCACTCCGAGCGCCATTCGTCTGGGTTTGCCGGTCAACATCGATTACAGCGCCAACGACACCGACGCCCTCGCCGACGAGCTGGTCAGCGATAAGTACCGCAATGCCACGGTCTATACCGCCTGGTCCCACGGCTACCTGCCGGAACTGATCAATGCCGTGGCCGGCAAGGCGTTGGGCGATGAGCGAGTGATCACCGAAGACTGGAATGGCGACGATTTCGATACCCTCTACGTCCTCACCCTGACCTGGCACGACGGCAAGGCCAGCCTGCTCAGCCGCAACGTCCGCCAGGGCCTGAATGGCGGCGCCCATAGCTGCCCGACCTGATGCGCTGTTACTGTCTTGGCAGGGAAGCCATGACAGGGAAGCACAATGACGCAACGGGTGACGGTAATCGGTGGTGGCGTGGTCGGCCTGGCGACGGCCTATGCGCTGGTGCGCGAAGGCCTGTCGGTGGTGTTGGTCGAGGCACGAGACCAACTGGCCTCGGCGACCAGTTTTGCCAATGGCGGGCAACTTTCCTATCGCTATGTGGCGCCGTTAGCCGATGCCGGCGTGCCGTGGCAGGCGCTTGGCTGGTTATTGCGCGGCGACTCGCCGCTACGCCTGCGCTTGCGCCTGGACCCTGCTCAATGGCGCTGGTTGCTGGCGTTCGTGATGGCGTGTCGCAGCAGCGTCAATCGTCGTAACGCCGCACAGTTGCTGACGTTGGCCTTGCACAGCCAGGCTGCCCTGAAACGCTGGCGTGAAGACGACGGCCTGAGCGATTTTGCCTGGCGGCAGAACGGCAAGCTGGTGGCATTTCGCAGTGAGCGAGCGTTCGCCCATGGCCGGGAGCATCTGCTCGATCCCGATCATCAACAGGTGCTCGGTGCCAGCGAAGTCAGGGCGCTGGAGCCGGCGTTGGCGGATGCGCCCTTTATCGGCGCCGTGCTGACTGCGGATGAAGAGGTCGCCGATTGCCATCGTTTTTGCGAGCGGCTGGCAGAGCGCTTGCGTGCGTCCGGGCAATGCCGGTTCCTGTTGGGCAGCCCGGTCACGCGGCTGATCACCCGTGATGATCAGGTGGTGGCGCTGCAACTGGGGCGTGAGCAGCTGGACATCGAGCGCCTGGTGCTGTGCGCCGGCCACCGAAGTGCCGGGCTGGCGCTACCGGGGCTGCGGCTGCCGGTCTACCCGCTCAAGGGGTACAGCCTGACGGCACCGATTGCCGCGGCGCATCGAGCACCGGAGCTCAGCATCACCGACTACGAGCGCAAGGTCGTCTACGCACGGCTTGATCAGCAGCTGCGGGTGGCGGCGATGGTGGATATCGTTGGCTACGACGAAGCGGTGGATGCGCGCAGGCTCGCCAGCATGCGTCGGCAGGCACTCGAGACCATGCCGCGGGCTGCGGATTACGCAGCGGCGGTGGAGTGGGCGGGGATGCGGCCGGCGACGCCGGCCGGGGTGCCCATCGTGGGGGCTTGCGGCTATCGCAACCTGTGGCTGAACCTGGGGCATGGGGCCTTGGGGTTCACCTTGGCTTGTGGCAGCGGCGAGCGGCTGGCTCGATTGCTGTGTTGACTGTAACGGCCTCTTCGCGGGCAAGCCCGCTCCCACAAGTCAGTCACTGTGCCTGAAAGCAGTTCAGTACCTGTGGGAGCGGCGGTTCGGCGCCCCGATTCACCCGCGAAGAGGCCGACCAGGCGAAGCAGTATTACCGTCCGAACTTCATCGGCCAGCCCACCACCTTCTTCGCTCGCGGTGTGGCGTAGGTTCGCACTTTGGAGGTGCTTAGCCCCATCCGCACCAGCGACTCGGCAATGGTCACCGCCGCGCTCACCCCATCGACCACCGGCACGCCGGTGCGTTGGCGGATCTGTTCATCCAGCCCGGCCATGCCGCCGCAGCCCAGGCAGATCACCTCGGCCTTGTCCTCGCGCACGGCGCGTTCGGCCTGCTGCACGATGGCTTCCACGGCGCGCTTCGGGTCTTCTTCCAGCTCCAGCACGGCCAGGCCACTGGCGCGGACCGAGGCACAACGGTCATACAGCCCGGACAGTTTCAGCCGGTCCTCGATCAGCGGCACGGTACGGTCCAGGGTGGTTACCACCGAGTAGGCATGGCCCAGATACATCGCCGTGCTGGCAGCGGCATCGGTGATGTCCACCACCGGCACGTTGAGCAACTCCTGCAGGCCTTCGCGGCCATGTTCGCCGTAGCCGGCCTGGATCACGGCATCGTAGGGGCCGTCGTAGGCCAGCACGCGGTCCATCACGGCAATCGCAGCCAGGTAGCTCTCGAAATTACCCTCCACCGACTCGGCGCCGAACCAAGGGGTGAGGCCGATGATTTGCGTGCCGGGCGCGGCGACGCTGCGCGCCTGCTCGGCAATGGCTTCGGTGATGGCTTCGGTGGTGTTGACGTTGGCGATCAGAATACGCATGGGCAGTCTTCCTTGATCAATGGCTGCTGTGGTCGACGGCGATGCACTCGCCGCTGACATCGTGGTATTGGCGGTTACGCGGGGCGATCAGCAGGTACACCGCGGCGGCGATGCCGGCGCCGATCAGCCAGGAAAACGGCGCGATACCATGGAAGTTCGGCACCAGGGCCAGGATGATGGCCAGCAGTGCCGCCGGTACGAAGGCGGCCACGGCGCGCAGGTTGATGCCTTTGCTGTAGTGGTAGGCGCCCGTCGGGTGTTCGGTGTACAGCTCGGGCACGTTGATGCGGCCTTTGCGCAGCAACCAGTAGTCGGCCATGATCACGCCGTACAGCGGGCCGAGCAGGGCGCCCAGGCCGGACAGGAAATAGACGATCACCAGCGGGCTGTTGTAGAGGTTCCAGGGCAGGATCAGCACTGCCAGGGTCGCGCTGATCAGCCCGGCGCGGCGGAAGTTGAGGTGGCGTGGCGCCAGGTTGCTGAGCACGAAGGCCGGGGCCACGAAGTTGGCCATGATGTTCACCGCCACGGTGACGATCAGGAACGCCAGGCAGCCGAGCACCAGGAACGGCGTGCTGGGGATGCTGGCGACGATCTGGGTCGGGCTGTCGATGATCTGGCCGTTGATCTGGAACTGCGCGCCGCACAGCACCACGGTGATCATCGCGAACACCAGGATGTTCACCGGCAGGCCCCAGAAGTTGCCGACGCGGATGGTCTTGCGGCAGGGCGAGGAGCGGGCGAAATCACAGAAGTTCAGCACCAGGGTGCCGTAGATCGCCAGCCACAGTGCGCCGCCGGCAAAGATGTTGCGCCACATTTCGTAGCCGGTCAGTGGCTCGGCGACCGACCAGGCGATGCGCGCGTCGGCCTTGAAGTACATGAACACTGCCAGGGCGGCAACGGTCAGCAGGATTACCGGGCCGGCGAAGGCCTCATAGCGGCGCACCATCTCCATGCCGTAGGCAAGGATCACCAACTGCACCAGCCAGATCGACACGAAGCACACCCAGCCCAGGCTCGACAGGCCGAGGATGCTGTCATGGTCGTAGGCTGCCATTTGCGGCCACACGGCGGTGAGCAGCACGCGCAGCACCACCGAGGCCAGGTAGGTCTGGATGCCGAACCAGGCGATGGCGATCACCGCACGGATCAGCGCCGGTATCTGCGCGCCATGGATGCCGAAGGCGATGCGGCTGATGACCGGGAACGGCACCCCGGTCTTCTGCCCCATGTAACCGGACAGGTTCATGAAGAAGTACACCAGTGCCGCGCCGATCGCCAGCGACAGCAGGATCTGCCAACCACCCAGGCCAAGGGCGAACAAGCCCATGGCGAAGGAGTAGTTGGCAATGTTGTGCACATCGTTGGTCCACAGCGCAAAGATGCTGTAGCGGCCCCAGCGGCGGCCTTCGGTACGGGTGGGCGCGAGGTCGCGGTTATGCAGGCGCGGGCTCAGTGCGAGTGGCGGCATATCGCCTGCGAGGGTGGAAGAAGGGCTGGTGCTGGCGACGGATAGTTCAGGGGCAAGGTCGAGGCTGGTACTCATTCCGGCGGGCTCCTGATGCACGTGGACTGCGATGAGCGGGCATGCGCACGGGCTCGCCATCTCGTCGGTGCAGCTTGGCATCACTGGGTTCTGGGCGCGGCGGCCGGTGTTGGGCCGGTGCCGCGAGTTCTTGTGTATTTATGTTTTGTTGAATTTGTATACAAAACACGAACACACAAAAGCGAGTTCCATGCCAGGGAAAAATGAGAGTTAGATGGCCACTACTTTGAATCTAAGCAGTTGAAAATTAAGTTCATGAAATGAATCGAATATAAGTTGACCGAATGAACAGGTTAATTTTTTTAGTTGGCTTTTTAGTTGATCGTTTGGTCAGAATTAGTTGATCGATGCATGTAACGTATTGGGGCGTTACCGGGAAAAGTGCACACAAAAATGGCACCTATGGTGACATTCTTGTGTACAAAAAATAGTCAGCTTTTTCAGGCCTGGCCTCTTCGCGGCAAGCCTGCTCCCACAGGTGAGGGCGCGCAGATCTCAAGTGCTCTGGAGTAGCCGCCAAGAGGCCGGTGCAGGAATACTCAATCCATCGGTGGCAATCGCCGTTTCACCGGGCTCTTCTTGATGATCGCGGTGTTGGTCTCGGCCAGCACATTGATCCGGTCGAGCAGGGTATCGAGCTGCTCCATCGAGCGCACATGCAGCCGGGCGATGAAGCAGTCCTCGCCGGTCACCTTGTCGCACTCGGTGAACTCGGGGATGGCGATGATCTGCCGCTCCACCTCCTGCAACTGCCCTGGCAGCGGGCGAATGCGCACGATGGCCTGCAGCTGGTAGCCGAAGCTGCGTGGGTCTATATCCACGGTGTAGCCGCGCAGCACGCCGCGTTCTTCCAGGCGGCGCAGGCGCTCGCTGACGCTGGGAGCAGAGAGGCCGCTGATCTGCGCCAGTGCCTTGAGCGAGCGGCGCGAGTCTTCCATCAAGGCGTTTATCAGCAGTTGGTCAATGGCGTCGGTCATGCGCACCTCATCAGGCAATTCAGGGAAATTGCCTTGATATTAAAGGTGAACCGGTAGATATGCCTTGGTTATCCGCTGGAAGGTGCACGGCGACCCCCCGCATACTATGGCCATCATCCAAGGGAGGTGTGAGATGGACAGTTCATTGCGCCGTGGCTCGCTGGAAATGGTTGCCGCCATGCTGATTTCCGGAACCATCGGCTGGTTCGTGCTGGTGTCTGGGCAGCCGGTCCTGGACGTGGTGTTCTGGCGCTGCGTGTTCGGTACCGGCACTTTGCTGGTGATCTGCGCGGTGTTCGGCTTCCTCAAGCCTGGCGTGATAACCCGGACTGCATTCCTGCTGGCCATCGCCAGTGGGGTGGCCATCGTCGGCAACTGGGTGTTGCTGTTCGCCTCCTACTCGAGGGCGTCGATTGCCATCGGCACTGCGGTGTACAACGTCCAGCCGTTCATGCTGGTGGGGTTGGCAGCGCTGTTCCTGGGCGAGAAGATCACCGCCGCCAAGGTTACCTGGCTGAGCGTGGCGTTCCTTGGCATGCTGGCGATCGTCAGCGCCCACGGCGCGGGGCAGGCCAGTGGTGATGACTACTTGCAGGGCATTGCCCTGGCGCTGGGTGCGGCGTTTCTTTATGCGATTGCCGCCTTGATCATCAAACGCCTGAAAGGCACGCCACCTCACCTGATCGCACTGATCCAGGTCGCCACCGGGGTGCTGCTGCTGGCGCCGTGGGTGACGCTCGGCGGATTGCCTGGCGAGCCGTCGGCCCTCGCCAGCCTGGTGACCCTGGGCATGGTCCACACCGGGTTGATGTATGTGCTGCTGTACAGCGCCATCCAGCGCCTGCCTACGGCGTTGACCGGTGCGCTGTCGTTCATCTACCCGATTGCCGCAATCCTGGTCGACTGGGTGGCCTTCGGGCACCGCCTGGCGCCTTTGCAGTGGCTGGGGGTGGCGTTGATTCTGCTGGCGGCAGCGGGTATGCAGCAGGGCTGGTGGTTCCGTTCTGCACAAGTGCCAGCCAAGGGGTAGAATGGCGGCCTTTTCACTTGCTTGCGACCCGCCATGACTTCGCCGATCCACACCCTCGAACAGCACCTGCTTGCTGCCCTTGACCCTGCTCCCGCCGAAACCCGCCGCCTGTTCCACGGGCGCGGCCGTTGCTGGGAAGGCCTGGAGCAGGTCACGGTGGACTGGCTCCAGGGTGTGCTGTCGGTGGCGCTGTTCCGCGAACCGCCCGAGGGCCAGCTGGCCGAACTGGAAGCCATGCTGCGCAACCTGGCCGAGCACCCGCAATGGGCCGGCCAGGCGATCCTCATCCAGCACCGTTACCTGCCCGACAGCCCGGGCCAGTGGCTGCTGGGCGAACCCTGCCAGCAACGCGAGGTGGTCGAAGATGGCCTGACCTACCTGCTCGACCTGGGCGTGCGGCAGAACAACGGCCTGTTCCTCGACATGCGCTACGGCCGGCGCTGGGTGCGTGAACAGGCAGCGGGCAAGCGGGTGCTGAACCTGTTCGCCTACACCTGCGGTTTCTCGGTGGCGGCGATTGCGGGCGGTGCCGAGCAAGTGGTCAACCTGGACATGGCCAAGTCTGCGCTATCGCGCGGGCGCGACAACCATCGCCTCAATGGCCATGATGCTTCGCGGGTGGCGTATCTGGGGCATGAGCTGTTCAAGTCGTGGGGCAAGGTGCGCAAGTACGGGCCTTACGACCTGATCATCATCGACCCGCCGACCTTCCAGCGTGGCAGCTTCGTGCTGACCCAGGATTACGCCAAGATCCTGCGACGCTTGCCGGAGTTGCTCAGTGAGGGCGGGACGGTGCTGGCCTGCGTCAACGACCCGGGCATCGGGCCGGAGTTTCTGATCGAGGGGATGGCCGAGCAGGCGCCTGGGCTGGCATTTGTCGAGCGGCTGGAGAACCCGCCGGAGTTTCCTGATGCGGACCCGGCGGGGGGACTGAAAGCTCTGGTATTCCGCCAGGTGTGATGTTGCCTTTACCGGCCTCTTCGCGGGGCAAGCCCGCTCCCACAGGATTACCTCTAATTCGAATGTTCCACAGGCTCTGTGGGAGCGGGCTTGCCCCGCGAAGAGGCCGGTACAGGCAACATCAGGCCGGGATCCTGCTCACCGGCAGCGGATACACCTGGGCAAAGCTCACATTCTCGGTCTGGTCCACGCGCTTCTTCAGCCGCTCGTTGAACGCCCGGCTCACCGCATACTGCCCGCCGGAAATGGTGCGGAACTGCGCCGTCAGCACGAACCCGTTCAAGTCCATCCGGTCGACCCCGAACACCTGCAGCGGCCCCTGCAGGTTGATGCGCAGCAGTGGGTCTTGGCTGATCGAATGCCCCACCTCATGGATCAGCCCAAGCGATTCGTCGACGTCGCTGTCATAGGTGAACTGCACGGAAAAGAACGCATAGGCGAACTGCCGCGACTGGTTGGTGACAGCCTTGATCTGGCCGAACGGCACCGAGTGCACGAAGCCCTTGCCATCGCGCAGGCGCAGGGTGCGGATGGTCAGGCTTTCGACGGTGCCGGCATGGCCGGAGTCGAGTACCACCCAGTCGCCGATCGAGATGGTGTCCTCGATCAGGATGAACAGCCCGGTGATCACGTCCTGCACCAGTTGCTGCGAGCCGAAGCCGATGGCCAGACCAATCACCCCGGCACCGGCCAGCAGCGGCGCTACGTTGATGCCCAGGTTGGCCATGGTGGTGATGGTGCAGATGACGATCAGGATGACTTTCACCGCATTGCGCAACATCGGCAGGATGGTCCGCACCCGGGTACTCGGCTGGCGCGAGGCACGGCGCCCGACGGCGGGCTTGAGTGCCTCCTGGATGGCGGTATCGAGCACTACCCAGAGCAGCCAGGTGACCAGCAGGATCAGGCCGATGCTCGACAGTGAATTGCTGATCGCCTGGCCAAGGCTGTTGCTCAGGGCGAAGTCGATCACCGAGAAGCCCCAGATGCGCCCCAGCAGTTCGATAAAGGCCACCGCCATGGCAATGCGCAGCAGCGCATGGGCCAAGCTGCGCAGCAGCTCTCTGTAGGGGCGCATGCGTTGCGCCGCATCGGCATCGTGTGGTGCCAGCACATGTTGCAGCAGGGTGCTGAGGAACACCGTGGCCACCAGCAGTACCGTGGTCAGCAGGGCTTTCTGCAGGGCCTTCTGGCTTTCTTCGCCAGCGCCGAGCAAATGGATTGCCGAGACCAGGATCATCAGCAGGATGGGCAGGTACCACACTGTCGAGAAGATGCGCAGGGTCTCCTGCACGGCACGGTGCTGCACGCGGTCCTTGTAGTCACGGTTGCGAATCAGGTGGGCGACCGGGCGGCGCAGTCGGATGACCAGGCTGGCAAAGATGAAGGTAGCAGTCAGGCCAGTGATCACGGCGACACTGGCGGTGATGTTGCCGCCCAGTTGCCGGGCGATCTGCGGGCTGGTCAGGGCATCGCTCCAGGCGGCGAGAAAACCGATCAGGAACAGCGGCCGCGGCGCCAGGCGCTTGATCGCCGCCACCGCCGCGCGCTTGTGGCCTGCATCGAACAGTGTGATCAGGCAGAGGATGATCGAGGTCGAGAACAGGCCGCTGCTGGTCGCGTAGGCCAGGCTCAGGCCGAGGGCGCGGGCGATCGACGGGTCGAGGAAGCGGCTGACATACAGCGTCAGCGGCAGGCTGGCGAGGGCCGGCAGTGTGTATGGCAGCAGGTAGCCGAGCAGGCTGCTGGCGCGTTTGCGTGCACTTAGCCATGGGGTTCTGGCCAGGCGTTTGGCGAGCCAGCGGCCAATGCTTGTGAGCAAGGCGAAGCTGGCGGCCCAGGTCAGCGTCAGCAGGATGAAATTTCCGGCCAGTTGCAGCGAATCGTTGGCCGAGTGGCGGTCGACCAGGCGTTCCACTTCCTGGGCGGCGCGGTCGGTGCGCAGGCGCCAGGCATCGACCAGGTGTGCGTCGAGGTCGAGTTGTTGGGCGGCGCTGTCCAGGCCGTCGGCCAGGGCGCCGAGCAGGCCGCCTTGCAGTACCGGTTCCGGCTCGGCGGGTTGTTCTTCGGCGGGGGCGGGGTCTGCGGCCAGCAGGTGGGTGCTCAGCAGGCAGCCAAGCAGCAGGGTGGAGAGGTAGCGCAGCACTGGAGTACTCCTTGGGCCGGGGCGAGCGGGGCAGGGTTACTCAAGGAACTGATTGTGATCGTGGTGGGAAAGTTCGAATAAGTGCGTCGTCAGTACTGGCCCTTCGCGGCTGAAGCCGCTCCTGTAGGAGCGGATTTATCCGCGAGAGGCCGGTCCTGCTTACATCAATTACTGCTGGTTGGTATAGATCTGGTCGAACACACCACCATCGTTGAAGTGGGTCTTCTGCACGGTACGCCAGTCACCGAAGGTCTTCTCCACCGACAGGAAGTCGACTTTCGGGAAGCGGTCGGTGTACTTGGCCAGCACGGTTGCATCACGCGGGCGCAGGTAGTTCTGCGCGGCAATTTCCTGGGCCGCTGGCGACCACAGGTATTTGAGGTATTCCTCGGCCACGGCCTGGGTGCCTTTCTTGGCGACCACCTTGTCGACCACGCTTACCGGCGGCTCGGCTTCGGCCGATACGCTTGGGTAGACCACTTCGAACTGGTCGCGGCCGAACTCGCGGGCGATCATTTCGGCTTCGTTTTCGAAGGTCACCAGCACGTCGCCAATCTGGTTGGTCATGAAGGTGGTGGTGGCGGCACGGCCACCGGTGTCGAGCACCGGTGCCTGCTTGAACAGCTTGCCGACGAATTCGCGGGCCTTGGTTTCATCGCCGCCCTGCTTGAGCACGTAGCCCCAGGCCGACAGGTAGGTGTAGCGGCCATTACCCGAAGTCTTGGGGTTGGGCACGATCACCTGCACGCCGTCCTTGAGCAGGTCGGGCCAGTCTTTCAGCGCCTTGGGGTTGCCCTTGCGCACGATGAACACGGTGGCTGAAGTAAACGGGGCGCTGTTGTTCGGCAGTCGGGTTACCCAGTTGTCCGGCACCAGCTTGCCGTTGTCGGCCAGCGCATTGATGTCCGTGGCCATGTTCATGGTAATGACATCGGCGGGCAGGCCGTCGATCACCGCACGCGCCTGCTTGCTCGAGCCGCCGAAGGACATCTGCACATTGACCTTCTCGTTGTGCTCGGCTTCCCAGTGTTTCTGGAAGGCCGGGTTGTAGTCCTTGTAGAAGTCGCGCATCACGTCGTAGGAAACGTTGAGCAGGGTCGGGGCGGCTTGGGCGAGGTTGCCCAGCGCCAGGCCGGCGGCGAGCAGTGAGGCGGTGAAGAGCTTTTTCACGTTGCGTCCTTGATATCGATGGCAGTTTGCCTGCGACTATAGCGGGCGGGTTTGTGGGGGTTAAAGAACAAAAAAGACTTTGGTTATGCCGCAGGCTGCACCGGCTCAATAGCGGCCCCCGCTCGCTCAGGTGCGGTGCAATGCTCAGTTCTGCGGCGATCCTGTGGGAGCGGGCTTGCCCGCGAATGGGCCGGAGCAGGCAACATCATTGCTTGCGAAACAGCGCACTCCCACACCGGGAACAGAACGCTGCGGCATGCTCATGGGTTTTCTTGCTGCAGGTCGGGCAAGCGTGCTGCAGCTGCTCGCCGCGCATCGCATTGGCCAGTTCTGCTGTGAATATACCGGTCGGCACGGCGATGATCGAATAACCGGTGATCATCACCAGCGACGACAGCACCTGCCCCAGCGGTGTCTTCGGCACGATATCGCCAAAGCCCACCGTGGTGAGGGTGACGATGGCCCAGTAGATGCCTTTGGGGATGCTGGTAAACCCATGCTCCGGCCCTTCGATCACATACATCAAGGTGCCGAACACGGTCACCAGGGTCGAGACGGTGACCAGGAACACGATGATCTTCTGCTTGCTACCGCGCAGTGCCTCCATCAGGTAATGCGCTTGCTTGAGGTACGGGCTGAGCTTGAGCACGCGGAAGATCCGCAGCATCCGGATCACCCGGATGATCAGCAGGTACTGGGCGTCGCTGTAGTACAGGGCGATGATCCCCGGCACGATCGCCAGCAGGTCGACCAACCCATAGAAGCTGAAGGCATAGCGCAGGGGCTTGGGCGAGCAGTACAGGCGGGTGAGGTATTCGGCCAGGAAGATCGCGGTGAAGCCCCATTCGATGGCGGCCAGCAGGCCGGCGTAGCCCTGGTGCACAGTGTCGATGCTGTCGAGGATCACTGTGACCAGGCTGGCCAGGATGATCAGCAGGAGGATCTTGTCGAAGCGTCTTCCAGCCACGGTGTCGGTCTGGAAGACGATGACGTAGAGCTGCTCGCGCAGGCTCGCAGGGTTGTTCATTGGCTCGTTCCACGGTTGCGATGGGCTGAGCCTAGGGGCTGCGTTTCAGCTGTGCAAGCGGCTGGCGTTGCGCTGTCGGGGCTGGGCCAGGTGGCTGCCCAGATGCATCAGCCAGCAGGCGGCGACGAAGGGTGCGGTCAGACCGGCTACCGGCAATATCTTGAACAGAGGTTGCAGCAGCAGGGCCAGGGCAATCGCCAGTAACGTCACCCAAGGCTTTTCGCCCTGGCGGCTGAAGGCCAACGCAGCCAGCGCGGCATTGAAACCGAACAACCCCAGCCATGCAGCTTGCGCCTGGTCAGCCAGCAAGGCCACGCCGCCGCCAATGGCCGAACCGAGCACGGCCCAGGTTGCCGCATAGGGGTTGGCAATGAACATCCCGGCAGTGATCAACAACCCGGCCAGGGGGTGGTCGAGCAGGAAGATCTGCCCCACGCCCCGTGCCAGGGCATACAGCGGGTCGGCTTCGACGAAGCCGCTGGGCGCAGGGCTGGCGAACAGCAGGGCAACCCAACCGAGCAGCACGAATGGCGCGGTATAGGCCACCAGCAGCTTGCCACCTCGCTTGCGCCACTGGTGGGTGATGATGCTCGACAGGCCGCCGGCGGCGATGATCAGTGGCGGCAGAATCGCCGACCAGGGCAGCACGGCGCTGATCAGGATGCCGATCAGCACGCCGTTGTAGCAGTACAGGCCGGCTTGGCGGTCAGCGCGGTCGTAGCCGCGTTGCTGGGCGGTGAGCAGGCCGGCGAGGGCACCGAGCAGGGCGCCGCCGACCAGGTTCGGGGCGGTCAGCAGGATGGCCAGCAGGCAGCACAGGCCGCACAGGGGGTTGCGCAGCAGCAGCACCTGGCTGAAGCCGTTGAGCAGCGCCGTGGCCCAGTCGGGGCACGGGTTGACGAAATTTTTGGTGTACATCGGGGCAGTCAGCAAGGTTGATGGAGGGCGGTGGGCCTCTTTGGGCCTCGGTTTTCCGCCGTTACAGGGCGCGGCATCATCCCTGTGGGATCGGGCTTGCCCGCGAAGAGGTCAGCAGGTGCAACGGCGTTGCCTGAGCTGACGCATTCGCGGGCAAGCCCGCTCCCACACGAGAGATGCAGATCCTTAGACCAGGGTCTCGATGCGCAAGCTATTAGTCGAGCCCGGCTTGCCGAACGGCACACCGGCAGTGATCAGCAGCGTGTCGCCACGGCTGGCCATACCTTGCGCCTGGGCGATCTCCAAGGCGGTGGAAACCACCTCGTCGACCTGGCGCAGGCGGTCATTGACCACCGAGTGCACACCCCAGGCCACGCTCAGGCGGCGGGCGGTGGCCAGGTTCGGCGTCAGGTTGAGGATCGGCGCCCGTGGCCGCTCGCGGGCGGCACGCAGGGTGGAGGCGCCCGACTCGCTGTAGTTGACCAGCACCGCCACCGGCAGGATGCCGCTGATACGGCGGATCGCGCAGCTGATGGCGTCCGATACGGTAGCTTCGGCTTTCGGCCGGCCGACGTCGAGCTGAGCCTGGTAGTCCGGGCCGTTCTCCACCTGGCGGATGATCTTGCTCATCATCTGCACCGCTTCCAGCGGGTAGTCACCGGATGCGGTTTCAGCCGACAACATCACCGCATCGGCGCCTTCGGCCACGGCGTTGGCCACGTCGGTGACTTCGGCGCGGGTCGGGGCCGGCGAGAAGCGCATCGATTCGAGCATCTGCGTGGCCACCACCACCGGTTTGCCCAGCTGGCGGCAGGTGCCGATGATGCGCTTCTGGATCTGCGGCACGCTTTCGGCCGGCACTTCCACGCCCAGGTCGCCACGGGCCACCATGATCGCATCCGCCAGTTCCGCGATGGCTTGCAGTTGTTCGACCGCCGAAGGTTTCTCGATCTTGGCCATCAGGTAGGCACGGTCACCGATCAGCTGGCGCGCCTCGACGATGTCTTCCGGGCGCTGCACGAACGACAGGGCCACCCAGTCCACGCCCAGTTCCAGGCCGAAGGCCAGGTCGCGGCGGTCTTTTTCGGTGAGCGGGGAGAGGTCGAGCACCGCTTGCGGCACGTTGACGCCCTTGCGGTCGGACAGCTCGCCACCGTTGAGCACTTCGGTGTCGATGGCGTTACTGTGCTTGGCGGTTACCCGCAGGCGCAGCTTGCCGTCGTCGAGCAGCAGGTCCATGCCGGGCTCCAGCGCGGCGATGATCTCCGGGTGCGGCAGGTTGACCCGGCGGCTGTCGCCTGGGGCCTTGTCGAGGTCCAGGCGCAGGGCCTGGCCGCGTTGCAGCTGGACCTTGCCTTCGGCGAAGCGGCCGACGCGCAGTTTTGGCCCTTGCAGGTCCATGAGGATGCCCAGCGGGTAGTTCAGCTGCTGTTCGACTTCACGAATCCACTGGTAGCGCAGGGCGTGGTCGGCGTGTTCACCGTGGCTGAAGTTGAGGCGGAAGATGTTCACCCCAGCTTCGACCAGCTGGCGGATGTCGTCGATGCCTTTGATCGCAGGGCCGAGGGTGGCGAGGATCTTTACTTTTTTATCAGGCGTCATGATTGGGCAGTCTCGAGGATCAGGATGGCGCGGAAGTCGTTGACGTTGGTGCGGGTCGGCTCGGTGACGATCAGCGCGTCGAGCGCGGCGAAGTAGCCATAGCCGTTGTTGTTGTCCAACTCGTCGCTGGCCGACAGGCCCAGGGCCTGGGCGCGGGCATAGCTGCTCGGGGTCATGAAGGCGCCGGCGTTTTCCTCCGAACCGTCGATGCCGTCGGTGTCGCCGGCCAGGGCATACACGCCTGGCAAGCCCTTGAGGCTTTCGGTGAGGCTGAGCAGGAACTCGGCGTTACGCCCGCCACGGCCGTTGCCGCGCACGGTTACGGTGGTTTCACCACCAGAGAGGATCACGCACGGCGCCTTCAGCGGCTGTCCGTGCAGCACGATCTGCCGGGCGATACCCGCGTGCACCTTGGCCACTTCGCGCGATTCACCTTCCAGGTCACCGAGGATCAGCGGGCTGAAACCTGCCTGGCGGGCTTTGACCGCGGCGGCTTCGAGCGATTGCTGGGGCTTGGCGATCAGCTGGAAGTGGCTACGGGCCAGGGCCGGGTCATCGGCCTTGACGGTTTCCGAGGCGGGGTTGTTGAGCCAGTCGATGACGGCTTGCGGTGCTTCGATGTTGTAGCGTTTGAGGATCGCCAGGGCATCGGCCGAGGTGCTCGGGTCGGCCACGGTCGGGCCGGAGGCGATGACGGTGGCCAAGTCGCCAGGCACGTCGGAAATGGCATAGGTGTACACGGTGGCTGGCCAGCAGGCCTTGGCCAGGCGGCCGCCCTTGATCGCCGAGAGGTGCTTGCGCACGCAGTTCATCTCGCCGATGGTGGCGCCGGATTTGAGCAGCGCCTTGTTGATCTGTTGCTTGTCAGCCAGGGTCAGGCCTTCGGCCGGCAGTGCCAGCAGGGCGGACCCACCGCCAGACAGCAGGAAGATGACGCGGTCTTGTTCGTTGAGGTTGCTGACCAGCTCCAGCACGCGCTTGGCAACGGCCAGGCCGGCGGCGTCGGGGACCGGGTGAGCGGCTTCGACCACCTCGATCTTCTGGCAGTTGGCACCGTGGCCGTAGCGGGTCACGACCAGGCCGGAGACTTCGCCCTGCCAGCTCTTTTCCACTACTTCGGCCATGGCGGCTGCGGCCTTGCCGGCGCCGATGACGATGACCCGGCCGCTACGGTCGGCGGGCAGGTAGGGTTCGAGGACTTGGCGCGGGTGGGCGGCGGCGATGGCTGTGTCGAACAGGTCGCGGAGAAGTTTTTGCGGATCGACCGACATGGCAGGCTCCCAATTATTGTTGTTCTGCAGAATCAAAAACGCCCCTGGAACTGCCTCCGTGCAGGCCGAACCAGGGGCGGGTGTTGCTCGGTGTCACCGTTGAGCCTGTGGTCGCAGGTTCAGCGGAGTTCGCCCCATTGCGGATGAATCCGCTCCTACAAGGGGGTAGCGTGTAGGAGCGGATTTATCCGCGAAGGGCCGGTACAGGCTTACTTGTCGTCGCGGATTGAGAAGTTGGCCATGTGCTCCAGGCCTTTGATCAGCGCCGAGTGGTCCCAGTTGCCGCCGCCCAGGGCCTGGCAGGTGTTGAACACTTGCTGGGCATTGGAGGTGTTGGGCAGGTTGATGCCCAGTTCCTTGGCGCCTTGCAGGGCCAGGTTGAGGTCCTTCTGGTGCAGGTTGATGCGGAAGCCTGGGTCGAAGGTGCCTTTGATCATGCGCTCGGCGTGCACTTCGAGGATCTTCGACGAAGCGAAGCCGCCCATCAGTGCTTCACGTACCTTGGCCGGGTCGGCGCCGTTCTTGGCGGCGAACAGCAGGGCTTCGGCAACAGCCTGGATGTTCAGGGCGACGATGATCTGGTTGGCGACCTTGGCGGTCTGGCCGTCACCGTTGCCACCGACGCGGGTGATGTTCTTGCCCATGGCTTCGAACAGCGGCAGGGTGCGCTCGAAGGCTTTCGGGCAGCCACCGACCATGATGCTCAGGGTTGCAGCCTTGGCACCGACTTCACCGCCGGACACCGGGGCGTCCAGGTAGGCGGCGCCGGTGGCCTTGATCTTCTCGGCAAAGGCTTTGGTCGCGGTAGGGGAGATCGAGCTCATGTCGATCACTACCTTGTTCGGGCCCACGCCTTCGGCGACGCCGTTTTCACCGAACAGGACGCTTTCGACCTGAGGGGTGTCCGGGACCATGATGATGATGAACTCGGCTTCCTGGGCCACTTCCTTCGGGTTGGCCAGGGCCACTGCGCCAGCGGCGATCAGGTCGGCCGGTGCGGCCTCGTGGTGGGTGGAAACGAAGATGCTGTGGCCTGCTTTCTGCAGGTTCTGCGCCATGGGCTTGCCCATGATGCCGGTGCCGAGGAATCCGATTTTAGCCATGAGAAATTACCTCTTTTGTATTTGTTGAATCTCGATTGAGCAAGCGCTGCAGGCCCCTTGTGGGAGCGGGTTCACCCGCGAAGCAGACACTGCGGTGGATGGCACCGGCTTCGCCGGTGTTCGCGGGTGAACCCGCTCCCACAGTGTCTGGTGTCTCACAGAGGCTGACGCTTGGCCTTCAGATTGCGTTATGGGTTTTCAGCCAGCCCAGGCCTGCTTCTGTGGTGGTCAGCGGCTTGTACTCCGCGCCCACCCAGCCCTGGTAGCCGATGCGGTCCAGGTGCTCGAACAGGAAGCGGTAGTTGATCTCGCCGGTGCCGGGTTCGTTGCGGCCTGGGTTGTCGGCCAGCTGGATGTGGTTGATCAGTTTCAGGTTGGCTTCCATGGTGCGAGCCAGGTCACCTTCCATGATCTGCATGTGGTAGATGTCGTACTGCAGGAACAGGTTGTCGCTGCCCACTTCGGCCTGGATTTCCAGGGCCTGTTTCGTGGTGTTCAGATAGAAGCCGGGGATGTCGCGGGTGTTGATCATTTCCATGACCAGGCGAATTCCGGCAGCTTTCAGCTTGTCGGCGGCGTAGCGCAGGTTTTCCACGAAGGTCTGGCGTACGGTGGCGCAGTCCGGGCCTTGTGGGCGAATGCCGGCCAGGGCGTTGACCTGGGTGTTGCCCAGCACCTTGGCGTATTCGATGGCCTTGTCGACACCGGCGCGGAATTCCTCGACGCGGTCAGGGTGGCAGGTGATACCACGCTCACCCTTGGCCCAATCGCCCGCCGGCAGGTTGAACAGCACCTGGGTCAGGCCGTTGGCGTCCAGCTGCTGCTTGATTTCGGCGGCGCTGAAGTCGTACGGGAACAGGTATTCGACGCCGCTGAAACCAGCGTCGGCGGCAGCCTTGAAGCGGGCCAGGAAGTCCTGTTCGGTGAACAGCATGGACAGGTTGGCAGCGAAGCGAGGCATGAGTTGTCTCCTTGCGATGAAGGCCCCCGGCGCCCTCAAAGGGGCAGGCGCGGGGGCGTCAGGCGATCAGTCCAGCAGCGAGATGGCGGTTGGCGCGTCGTTGCCGACCAGGGCCAGGTCTTCGAACTCGTTGACCGCGTTGATCTCGGTGCCCATGGAAATGTTGGTCACACGCTCGAGGATCACTTCGACCACGACCGGCACGCGGAACTCTTCGGCCATCTTCTGTGCCTTGAGCAGGGCAGGGGCGATCTCTGCCGGCTCGAACACACGGATGGCCTTGCAGCCCAGGCCTTCGACCACGGCGACGTGGTCGACACCGTAGGTGGCAGCGTCGGTCGAGTTGATGTTCTCGAACGCCAGTTGTACACAGTAATCCATGTCGAAGCCACGCTGTGCCTGACGGATCAGGCCCAGGTAGGCGTTGTTCACCAGCACATGGACATACGGCAGGTTGAACTGCGCGCCTACGGCCAGTTCTTCGATCATGAACTGGAAGTCGTAGTCACCCGACAGCGCGACGACCTTGCGTTTCGGGTCGGCCTTGACCACACCGAGCGCGGCAGGGATGGTCCAGCCCAGCGGACCGGCCTGGCCGCAGTTGATCCAGTGGCGTGGCTTGTACACGTGCAGGAACTGCGCGCCAGCGATCTGCGACAGGCCGATGGTGCTGACGTAGCAGGTGTCCTTGCCGAATACCTGGTTCATCTCTTCGTACACGCGCTGCGGCTTGACCGGCACGTTGTCGAAGTGGGTCTTGCGCTGCAGGGTGGCCTTGCGCTCCTGGCAGTCTTGCAGCCAGGCTTTGCGGCACTTCAGCTTGCCAGCGGCTTTCCACTCGCGGGCCACTTCGAGGAACACGTCCAGAGCCTTGCCGGCATCGGAAACGATACCCAGGTCCGGGGTGAACACGCGGCCGATCTGGGTCGGTTCGATGTCCACGTGCACGAACTTGCGGCCTTCGGTGTAGACGTCGACGGAACCGGTGTGGCGGTTGGCCCAGCGGTTGCCGATACCGAACACCAGGTCGGATTTCAGCAGGGTGGCGTTGCCGTAGCGGTGCGAGGTCTGCAGGCCGACCATGCCGACCATCTGGGCGTGGTCGTCCGGGATGGTGCCCCAGCCCATCAGGGTCGGGATCACTGGTACGCCGGTCAGTTCGGCGAACTCGACCAGCTTGTCGCTGGCGTCGGCGTTGATGATACCGCCACCGGCTACCAGCAGTGGGCGCTCGGCGTCATTGAGCAGGGCCAGGGCTTTTTCGGCCTGTACGCGGGTAGCGGACGGCTTGTGCACGGGCAGCGGCTCGTAGGCGTCGATGTCGAATTCGATTTCGGCCATCTGCACGTCGAACGGCAGGTCGATCAGCACAGGGCCTGGGCGGCCGGTGCGCATTTCATAGAAGGCCTTCTGGAAGGCGTAAGGCACCTGGCCTGGTTCCAGAACGGTGGTGGCCCACTTGGTCACCGGCTTGACGATGTTGGTGATGTCGACAGCCTGGAAGTCTTCCTTGTGCAGGCGGGCACGTGGTGCCTGGCCAGTGATGCACAGGATCGGGATGGAGTCGGCCGAGGCGCTGTACAGGCCAGTGACCATGTCGGTGCCGGCTGGGCCGGAGGTGCCGATGCACACGCCGATGTTGCCTGGGTTGGCACGGGTGTAGCCCTCGGCCATGTGCGAGGCGCCTTCGACGTGACGAGCGAGGACGTGATCGATGCCACCGACTTTCTTCAGGGCCGAGTACAACGGGTTGATGGCAGCCCCCGGGATGCCGAACGCGGTATCTACACCTTCACGGCGCATGACCAGAACGGCTGCATCGATTGCTCTCATTTTGCTCATGGTTTGTGCCTCATCGATTTTGTAATTGTATACAACTTGATTTGTGCCAGAGTGTATTCACGGCTGGCCGCTCAGGTCAACGGGTTTTCGTCGGACAAGGTCGCTTTCGTTCGAGCGCCCGTGAAAACGGCTGTTTGCGATCTCGCATACGATCGTTTCAATTTATTGTATACAAAAACTGATTCAGTTGTGTTCTATTGGCTTATCGGTTTTTCACCTGCCCTCAGGGCTTCTCACAACAAGAAGAGGACCTTTCCATGAACGCTTTGAACCTGAAAGTCGCTGTCAGCCTGGTGAACGCCGCGCTGGCGGCGGGCCGCAAGATCAATGCAGCGCCACTGACCGTGGCTGTGCTCGATGCCGGTGGGCACCTGCTGGCCTTGCAGCGCGAAGACGGCGCCAGCCTGATTCGCCCGCAAGTGGCCACCGGCAAGGCCTGGGGGGCGATTGCCCTGGGCAAGGGCTCGCGCTTGCTGGCGCTGGATGCGCAGCAACGACCAGCGTTTTTCGCCGCGTTGAACGGGCTGGGCGAGCGGCCGGTGGTGCCGGCGCCGGGCGGTGTGCTGATTCGTGATCAGGACGGCAAGGTGCTGGGAGCGGTCGGGATCAGCGGCGATACCTCGGATATCGACGAGCAGTGCGCGATCAGTGCGATCGAAGAGGTGGGGTTGAAGGCGGATGCAGGTGTAGCAGCTTAAATCGCTACTGTCTGTTCTGGCCTATTCGCGGGCAAGCCCGCTCCCACAGGATAACCACAGGTTCGAAGGCTGTGTGAGTCCTGTGGGAGCGGGCTTGCCCGCGAATGGCCCTCAAGCCACCTCGGGCTCACAACCCTTGAGCACCATGCGGATGATGGTATCGGCCGCGGCGTCGTAATCGCTGTCGGCCAGCTTGGCCTTGCCGGTCACTGCCGAAATCTGCCAGTCGAAGTCGGCGTAGGTCTGGGTCGCAGCCCAGATGCTGAACATCAGGTGGTGGGCATCGACATGGCCGATCTGCCCGCGGTCGATCCAGTGCTGGATGCACTCGATGTTGTGCCGGGCCTGCTCGTTCAGCTGCGCCACCTGGCTTGGCGACAGGTGCGGGGCGCCATGCATGATTTCGCTGGCGAACACCTTCGAGGCATGCGGCAGGTCGCGCGAAATGCGGATCTTCGAGCGGATGTACGCACTCAACACTTCTTTCGGGTCACCGTCGGCATTGAACGGCGTCGACGCCTGCATGATCGGCGCGATGATGCTCTCCAGGACCTCGCGGTAGAGGTTGTCCTTGGATTTGAAGTAGTAATACACATTCGGCTTGGGCAGGCCGGCCTTGGCTGCGATGTCGCTGGTCTTGGTGGCGGCGAAGCCCTTGTCGGCGAATTCTTCACTGGCTGCGCGCAGGATCAGCTCCTTGTTGCGCTCGCGAATGGTGCTCATGGTCAGGGATCTTCCTCGTGTCTGGCCACCTCAAAGAGGGATCGGGCATGGTAGCACCGCGCCCGACGGGCGCTCAAGGCAGCGGCTTTGGGCTAGAATCCGGCACATTCACTCAATTGGATACCCGCAAACATGGCAGGAAGCAGTCTACTGGTACTGATCGACGACATCGCCACGGTGCTCGACGATGTTTCGGTGATGACCAAGGTCGCGGCAAAGAAGACCGCAGGCGTGCTGGGCGACGACCTGGCGCTCAATGCTCAGCAGGTCACCGGCGTACGCGCCGAGCGCGAGATTCCGGTGGTGTGGGCGGTGGCCAAGGGGTCGCTGGTGAACAAGGCGATCCTGGTGCCCGCAGCATTGTTGATCAGCGCGTTCATCCCTTGGGCGGTGACGCCACTGCTGATGCTCGGCGGCGCCTACCTGTGCTTTGAAGGTTTCGAGAAGCTGGCGCACAAGTTCCTGCACAGCAAGGAAGAGGACGAGCGGCAGCACGAGGCGCGCAAGGAAGCCGTGGCCGACGCCACAGTCGACCTGGTGGCGTTCGAGAAAAGCAAGATCAAGGGTGCGGTGCGTACCGACTTCATCCTGTCCGCTGAAATCATCGCCATTACCTTGGGTATTGTCGCCGACTCACCGCTGACGCAGCAGATCATCGTGTTGTCGGGCATTGCGGTGGTCATGACCATCGGTGTGTATGGGCTGGTGGGCGGTATCGTCAAACTCGACGACCTGGGGCTGTGGATGGCGCAGAAGTCTTCAAGCCTGGCCCGAGCCGTCGGCAACGGCATCCTGCGTGCCGCCCCCTACATGATGAAAAGCCTGTCGGTGATCGGCACCGCGGCGATGTTCCTGGTGGGTGGCGGGATTCTGGTACACGGCGTGGCACCTTTGCATCACGCGGTCGAGGCGTTCAGCGAAGGGCGCGGAGGGGCGCTGACCAGCGGCCTGCTCAATGGCGTGGCCGGCGTGCTGGCCGGGGCCGTGGTGCTGGCGGTGGTGGCTGCTGCGGGAAAACTGTGGCGCATGGTTCGCCCGGGCAGCTGAGGATTTATGGCCGGGGCTTCGCCCCGGTTCGCGGGCAAGTCGGGTCGCCGCACCGCCGCTCCCACAGGAATCGCGCATGCCCTGAGTCTGGCGCTGAAGCTGTGGGAGCAACTGTCTTGTGCTGCCTGTGCCGGCCTCTTCGCGGGGCAAGCCCGCTCCCACAGGTTCAATGCTTACCTCAAGGCATGCGCAATCCCTGTGGGAGCGGCGGTTCGGCGCCCCGACTTGCCCCGCGAACACCGGCGCAGCCGGTGCCATCCATCGCGATCAGTTTTCGGTCGTGACGCTCTGCTGCTCCGGCTTCCAGGCCAGCAGGCCCTGGCTGAAGCCGTAGGCGGCGCTCTGGTAGTAGGCAATCGCCCGGCGGATCAGCGGGTTGTCACTGGCGACCGTGGTTTCGTGGCTCTTGCCCAAGGCATCTTGGTGCACGCGCATGCCGCCACGCGGGCTGAGAATGGCCAGGTCGTTGCCGTCGAACAGCCCCAGGTGCTGGTAGTTGCCGATCAGCACACGTGGCGGCAGGTCGTCTTCCTTGAGCAGGTCGCGGCCGAAGAATGTCGAGGTGTAGTCGAAGTTGAGCAGGCCCAGCAGGGTCGGTGCCAGGTCGATCTGGCTGGCCAGCTGGGCGTCTTCGCGGGGCTCGATCATCTTTGGAGCGTAGATCCACAGCGGGATCTGGTAGTTGTTCACCGGCAGGTCTTCGACCCCGGCGCTACCGGCCGTGTGGTCAGCGACAAAGATGAACAGCGTGTTGTCGAACCACGGCTTGCCCTTGGCTTCCTTGATGAACTGGGCGATGGCATGGTCGGTATATTTCACCGCGCCTTCGCGGCCGTCGCCTGACGGGATGTCGATGCGGCCGTCCGGGTAGGTGTAGGGGCGGTGGTTCGAGGTGGTCATCAGTTGCAGGAAGAACGGTTTCTGCTCGGCGTAATCGGCATCGGCCAGCTTCAGGGTCTGCCGGTACAGGTCCTCATCGGCCATGCCCCAGGCGTTCTTGAAGCTGATTTCGCTTTCAGCGACGCTGCTCTGGTCGACGATACGGTAGCCGTTGCCGCTGAAGAAGGCGTTCATGTTGTCGAAGTAGCCGCGCCCACCGTAGACGAACACGGCGTCGTAGCCTTTGGCGGTCAGTTGCTGGCCCAGGCTGGCGTAGCCGCTTTCGCGGCCGATGCGCTTGACGATCGAGCGGCCCGGGGTAGGCGGGATCGACAGGGTGATGGCTTCCAGGCCGCGGTCGGTACGGGTGCCGGTGGCGTAGAAATTGTTGAAATACAGGCTCTCGCGGCGCAGGGCGTCGAGGTTCGGCGTCAGGTTGCGCGAATCGCCGTTGCTGCCCATGTACTTGGCGCTGAAGCTTTCGATGGTCACCAGGATGATGTTCGGGGTGCGCTGCTGACCATTGGCACTGATGTGGCGGCGGATGTCCTGCGGCTCCTGGCCCTGGAAGCGGGCTTTGGGTTCGGCCAGCTCCTGGTGCATCTGCGCGCCGACTTCGCCGGCGCCGAGGCTGGCGTAGAACTGGGTGTAGTCCAGTTCGTTGTTGCGGAAGGCGGCGAAGAACTGGTACGGGCCGTTGCTGGCCAGTTCGCGCTGGTAGGCGTTGCCACCCTGGCCGCGCGGGAACTGCTGATCGATCACCACGATGTTCAGGCCAACCAGTACGGCCAGCACGGCCAGCCCGGGCAAGCGCTGGCGCAGGGTGCTGCCGGGGCCGGTGAGGGCCTGGGCCAGCGGCTTGCGCAGCACCAGTGCGAGCAGGAGCGCGGCCACCGCGATGCCGCTGAGCAGCGTCGGCAGCGGGTAGGACTCGCGGATGTTATCCAGCACTTCCTTGGAATAGACCAGGTAGTCGACAGCGATAAAGTTGAAGCGTACGCCGAATTCGTCCCAGAACAGCCACTCGGCCACAGCGACGAACAGCATCACGAACAGGCTGACCACGAACAGGCCGCCGAGCAGCCAGCGGTGAGCACGTGAGCGCCACAATCTGTCCGGGCACAGCACCAGGTACACACCCAGTGGCAGGGCCGTGTAGATGAGGAAGCTCAGGTCGTAAATGGCGCCGTCGAAGAACATCGAGAAGTAATTGCCGTTGACCTCATCGAGATGAGTCGCCAGCAATATCAAGCGTGTCAGCAGGAAGATGCCGAACCAGGTTGAGCAAAGCAGCAGCAGATAGCGCCATGGCGCGGCGAGGGGAGTACGCATCAAGTTGGCCTGTTTTCATTCTTGGATTGTGCGAGGGCCACGAGTCTAGTCGAAAACTTGCAAAAAAAATGTCAAAAATTTGCGGTACGCACGAGGAGGGTGGCTTTATAGTCGCAATTGTTATTTCAGTCTTGATCGGGAGAAGAGTTGCACATGTTCGGTGTACTGACTTACGACGCCTACCACCTGGCACTCTACCTGCTCACGGCATTGGCCTGGGGGGCGCTGGGCTTTGGCTTCCTGCTGCAGGGTACCGACGCTCAGGCCCTTTACAAGTGCTGTGCGATGTTCGGCCTGGCATTGGCAATCAATGCGGTAGTGCTGGTGCTGGATATCTTTCGGGTGATCCCGCACCACGAAGTGGAGCTGATTTTGCTGATATTTGGGATGTTGCTGCCGGCGCTCATATTTTTGACTTATAAGGCAGCTCTCATTGCAAGTAAGATAAACCTTAAAAATCTGTAAGCTTAAACTTACAAGGCATGATCATGACGGCGCCGTCAGCTAACGGCGCTGTCACGTTTCAGCCAATCAGAAGTGCACTTTCACCAGGAAACTCATGGTGTTCTGGTCGGTGGTGAAGCCATCGCTGTCCTTGATGCCGTACTTGTTCTTCCAGTAGTCGTACTCGACACCCACATACAGCTGCTTCTCGCCCAGGTGCAGGGCTTTACCCAGGTCGTACTTGATCTGCGGGTTGAAGTGCAGGTTGGCGTGGTAGGTGCCGTGACGGTTCTCGTCGTTGTCGACTACCCAGTCCATGAAACCGTCGATCAGCACGTCGGAGGAGCCCACCGGGAGTGTGTAGGACCAGACCGGGGTGATCTGCCAGACATTCTTGCCCGCGCGGTTGCCGTCCGGGATGCGGTTGTAGAAGTTCAGCTGGAAGTAGTCGAACCCCGGGATGTTCAGGTCGAAGCCAGGGCCGATCAGGTACGACTCGACGTCACCCTCGCCAAACTCGTAGGTCGCGGCCAGCAGCACGTCCTTGACCGGGCCGAACTCCAGCTTCTGGTCGAAAATCTTGCCGAACGACAGGCGTGGGCTGAACTCGCCGTAGTAACTGTTGGGGCCGTTGTTGGCGTCCTTCTTGCCCTGGTAGAAGATCTTGTCGACGAAGAAGAAGTTATCGCCGTACTTCCAGCCATCGGCATGCTCGAAGGTGAAGGTTTGCTGAGTATCGGGGTTGACCTTGAAGTTCTTGCCCCACAGGTAGGTCAGGCTGTTGTTCTGCCACTGCAGCAGGTCGCCGGCGAAGGTGGTGCCGCAGGCCAGCAGGCCGCCCGCGAGAATCAGGCTATTGATGGTACGCATTGCGAGTGTCGCTCCCTTGATTGATCTGTTGTCAGCGCTCGGTAAAGGCGCTTTTTTGTCTTTTGAGTCAGCTTTTTTCGATTGGCCACAGTTGTTTGGCAAGAGCTGCGCCAACTTTTCGGGGTTAGCTGCTACCTTCCTGCTCGACTCGTTCTGAACGGATGAAAATGGGTATTTCAGGCTGGCAACACGTTGGCCAACCGCCCGAATTCATTGACTGAGCGGTCAGTAAACGCAGGCAGAATCCATCCTGCCTTGATCGAGGGGGCGCGCAGATTACTGGCTTGCGCGCCGCGCCTCAAGTGCTCCGTCCTGGCGCACTGTGATTCAAACCTGGGCGTTTGATCAGGTTTTCAGAAATGTACCTTGATCAGCGCGCTGGCGACACTCTGATTGCTGTCCAGGTTGCCGCGGCTGTCGATGCCGTACTTGTCTTTCCAGTAGCTGTATTCGAAGCCGACGTAGAGCTGCTTGGCACCCAGGTTCAGGGCCTTGCCCAGGTCGTATTTGACCTGCGGGTTGAAGTGCAGGTTGGCGTGGTAGGTGCCACGGCTGTTCTGGTCGTTGTCCGGGACCCAGTCCATGTAACCGTCGATCAGAATGTCGGACCTGCCCACAGGGATGGTGTAGGACCAGCCCGGGGTGATCTGCCAGACATTGTCACCGGGGCGGTCACCCTCGGTGTTGCGCACGTAGAAGTTCAGGGTGAAGTAGTTGAAGCCGGGAATGTCCAGGTCGAAGCCAGGGCCGATCAGGTAGGCCTCGTTGTCGCCTTCGCCACGTTCGTAGGTCATCGCCAGCAGCACGTCCTTGATCGGGCCGACGGCCAGCTTGCGGTCGAGGATCTTGCCGAACGACAGACGTGGGCTGAACTCACCGTAGTAGGTGTCTTCGCCTTTGCTGCGGTCAGCCTTGCCGTTGTAGAAGATCTTGTCGACGAAGAAGAACGTGTCGCCGTACTTCCATTTGTTGGCGTGCTCGAAGGTGATGGTCTGCTGGATATCAGGGTTGATCTTGAAGTCCTTGCCGTACAGGTACGTCAGGCTTTCGCCGTGCCACAGCAGCCAATCGCCTGCATGGGCGGGGAGGGTGGCCAGCAGGCTGCTGCCCAGCAGCAGGGACGAGGTGATGCGCTTCATGTTGTGATTCCCGGACTTATTGTTTTTGTTGGCGGTTTTTTCGGCGCGCAGGCGCCCCGAGCGGCCCATTCCGGCGGGCCGACGGTGAAGCGGTTACTGCGGAGAATGAGCAGGGGCGGCCAACTGCGCCGCCCCGCCCAGGGCTCAATGCTGGTGGCAGGCGTCGTTGTGCACGGCGCGCTCGGCACCACCGAGGATGTTGAACAGCACGTTGAGCACCAGGGCACTGACCGTGGCCATGGCGATCCCGCTGTGGGTGATGGGCTCCATCCACTGCGGCATCTGCGCGAAGAACTCCGGCTTGACCACAGGGATCAGGCCAAAGCCGACGCTCACCGCCACCAGCAGCTGGTTGCGGCGGTCGCCGATGTCGGCTTCCTGGAGGATCTTGATCCCGGTGGCGGTGACCATGCCGAACATGGCGATGGACGCGCCGCCCAGTACTGCGGGCGGGATCGAGGCGATCAGGAAGGCCGCCTTGGGCAGCAGGCTGAGTACGATCAGCAGCGCACCCGCCGTTACCGTGACGTAACGGCAACGCACGCCAGTCATCTGCACCAGGCCGATGTTCTGGGCGAACGAGGAGTGGGTGAAGGTGTTGAAGAAACCGGCGATGAACGACGCACCGGCATCGCACAACAGGCCGCGACGCAGCATCCCGGGGGTAACCTCGCGGTCAGTTACCTTGCCCAGGGCGAGGAACATGCCCGTGGACTCGACGAAGATGATCACCACCACCAGGCACATCGACAGGATCGGTGCCAGGCTGAAGGTCGGCATGCCGAAGTGCAGTGGGGTGACCACTTGCAGCCACGGCGTGTCGCCCAGGCCAGACAGGTCGACCATGCCGATGGAACCGGCCAGGATGTAGCCCAGGCCCATGCCCACCAGGACCGAAACGTTCACCCAGAAGCCGCGCATGAAGCGGTTGATCAACAGGATGACCGCCAGCACCAGGCCGGCCACCAGCAGGTAGATCGGCGAACCGAAGGTTTCTGCGTTCTGGCCGCCACCGGCCCAGTTGACTGCCACCGGGAACAGCGACAGGCCAATCGAGGTGATCACCGTACCGGTGACCAGCGGCGGGAAGAAACGTACGACCTTGGACATGAACGGCGCGATCAGCATGCCGAAGAACCCGGCAGCGATGGTCGCGCCGAAGATCCCCTGCAGGCCTACGCCCGGCATGCCGGCCATGGCCACCATGCTGCCGACGGCAGCGAAGCTGGCGCCCATCATCACCGGCATGCGGATCCCCACCGGGCCGATACCGAACGACTGGATGATGGTGGCGACACCGGCGACCAGCAGGTCGGCGTTGATCAGGAAAGCGACTTCTTCACGGGACAGACCAGCGGCCTGGCCGATGATCAGGGGGACGGCGATCGCACCCCCGTACATCAGCAGTACATGTTGCAGGCCAACCAGGATCAGTTGGAACAGGGGCAGAGGCTGTCGCGGCGGCGCAACTGGGATGTACGCCTTGCGTGACTCGGACATGCAGCACCTCGAGTTTTGTTTTTATTCTCGGATCCAAGCGCCAGTCGCATACGGCAGGCCCGCTGGAGGCAGCCTGAGGTTCCCGCACGCAGTCGAACGCTCGATGCTTGCTTGTTGCATGAATCTGTAAGGGCGAGGCCGGGAGTGCCGGCCTCTTCGCGGCGCAAGGCCGCCCCCCGCCAGGGCGCGCGGACGCCCCGGCGGGAGAGGGTGGATCAGTTGACTTGAGCGCCTTTGGCGATCCAGTCACCGACGAGCTTGCGCTCTTCGGCGGTCATCTGGGTGATGTTGCCCAGCGGCATGATCTGGCTGGCGACCGCTTGCGCCTGAATGCGCGCGGCCTGGGCCTGGATCTGCTGCGGGGTGTCGAACATCACGCCGGCAGGTGCTGCGCTGAACAGCGGGCTGGTCGGTTTCGACGAGTGGCACACGCTGCAGCGTTCCTGGATGACTTTGTGGATCTTGTCGAATTCGCCACCTGCAGCCTGTGCGGTCGCCTGGGCCGGGGCCTCGGCTGGCGCGGCTGGGGCTTCGGCGGCCTTGGCGGCTTCCTCGGCGCGCAGCTCGGCGGCGGTCTTGCCGCCTACGGCGGTGGCGGGCAGTGGCTGGTACTCGATCTTCGCTGCCGCCTGCTCAGGGCTTACTGCCATCGGCTTGGGACCGGTGACATAGGCCAGGCAGATCATCGCCAGGGCGCCGACTGGCAGGGTCCAGGCGTACTTGTTGCTGTCGTGGCGGGTGTTGAAGTAGTGGCGGATCAGAACCGCGGCTACTGCGATACCGGCCAGGATCAGCCAGTTGTACTGGCTACCGTAGGTGCTCGGGAAGTGGTTGCTGATCATGATGAACAGCACCGGCAGGGTGAAGTAGTTGTTGTGACGCGAGCGCAGCAGGCCTTTTGCCGGCAGTACCGGGTCCGGCGTCTGGTTGTTCTCGATCGCGGCCACCAGCTGGCGCTGGGCCGGCATGATGATGCGGAACACGTTGCCGACCATGATGGTGCCGATGATCGCGCCGGTGTGCAGGTATGCACCACGGCCGCTGAACACCAGGCTGAAGCCGAAGCAGGCAGCGATGATCAGGACGAACAGTACGGCACCGAGCAGGGCAGGGTGCTTGCCCAGCGGCGAGTCGCACAGGAAGTCGTAGATGAACCAGCCGGCGACCAGCGAACCGATACCGATGGCCACGCCTTCGGCACCGCTCAGGGTGCTGCCGGGTGCCAGCAGGTACAGGCTCGGGTTCCAGTAGAACACCACGCACAGCAGGGCGATACCGGACATCCAGGTGAAGTAGGCTTCCCATTTGAACCAGTGCAGGTTCTCGGGCATTTTCGGGGGTGCGAGCTTGTATTTCTCCAGGTGGTAGATACCACCGCCGTGAATCGCCCAGAGATCACCCGACAACCCATCGCGCGGGTTGCTTCGGTTCAGGTGGTTCTCCAGCCAGACGAAGTAGAACGATGCACCGATCCAGGCGACACCGGTGATCATATGAACCCAGCGAATGCTCAGGTTCAGCCATTCGTGAAGGTGTGCTTCCACAGTATGTACCTCTGCCGATCACCGTGAACGATGACCGACCTTTTCTTATTGGTGGGGATTGAGGATCAGCATCTGTTCCTCGGTGAAGTAATGCTCATCGCAGTTGTTGCCAGAACCACTGCGATCAACCACCAGGAAGTCATCCCGCTTTTCGATCGTCAGCACCGGGTGGTGCCAGACGCCGCGATGGTAATTAACGCCCTGCCTGCCATTACTGCGGAAGGCACGGACCAAGCCTGATACAGGTGCATCGCCAACGGGCGCGACCACGATCAGAAAGGGGTTGCCGAGCAGCGGGATGAAAGCCTGGCTGCCCAGCGGATGGCGCTCCAGCATGCGCACGGTCAGCGGCATGTCCTGCGCGTCGGCGCGGAAGATGCTGATGATCGCCTTGTCTTCAGGCTCGGCGGTCTCGACCGTGGCGAGCTTGTGAAAACGCATGGTCGAGCCGTTGTTGATCATGAAGTGGTCGCTGCCATCGGTTTCGATCACGTCTCCGAATTCGGCGAAGGCTTCTTTGGTCAGGGGCTCGATCATAAGGGTGCGCATGGGGTTATCTCTTCTATTGTTCGTTTTTCTGAATACGGTTCGCTGTTGCTTACAGCTGCAGCAGGCGGAACAGGGCGATCAGGTTGATCTGCGCCAGGGCTTCCTTGAATTCGGTATCGGCATCGTTGTGGATGCGTTTTTCGAAGGAGGCGAGGATCTGGTGCCGGTTGCTACCTTTAACCGCCATGATGAACGGGAACTGGAACTTGGCCTTGTAGGCGTCGTTCAGCTCGGTGAAGCGGGCGAATTCTTCGGCGGTGCACTGGTGGATACCGGCGCCGGCCTGCTCGTTGGTGCTCGATTCGGTCAGCTCGCCCTGGATGGCGGCCTTGCCGGCGAGGTCCGGGTGAGCGTTGATCAGCGCCAACTGGTCAGCGTGGTTGGCGCTGAGCAGGATGTCGCTCATGCGCTGGTGCAGCGCCTCGATCTCGTCCAGTTCACCCAGCTGGCCCAGGTCGTAGGCTTTTTCGGCGACCCACGGCGAGTGCTCGTAGATGTCGGCGAAAGCCTTGACGAAGGCGTCACGGTCCAGGGCGGAGGGCTTGAGGGTGTTGAAGGCGGTCATCAGGCGTTCTCTTTCTTGTACGGGTGGGTGGCGTGCCAGTGGCGGGCGATGTCCACGCGACGGGCGAACCAGACCTGCTCGTGGCTCTTGGCGTAATCGACGAAGCGCTTGAGCGCGGCCAGGCGCGCCGGGCGGCCGACCAGGCGGCAATGCAGGCCGATGGAAAGCATCTTCGGTGCTTCGGCGCCTTCGGCGTACAGCACGTCGAAGGCGTCTTTCAGGTACTGGAAGAACTGCTCGCCGCAGTTGAAGCCCTGCACCTGGGTGAAGCGCATGTCGTTGGTGTCCAGGGTGTACGGGATCACCAGGTGCGGCTTGCCGGTAGGGTTGTTCGGTTCCCAGTAGGGCAGGTCATCGTCGTAGGTGTCGCTGTCATAGAGGAAGCCACCTTCCTCCATCACCAGGCGGCGGGTGTTCGGGCCGGTGCGGCCGGTGTACCAGCCCAGCGGGCGTTCGCCGGTAAGTTCGGTGAGGATGCGGATGGCTTCGAGCATATGCTCGCGTTCCTGGGCCTCGTCCATGTTCTGGTAGTCGATCCAGCGGTAGCCGTGGCTGCAGATCTCGTGGCCGGCTTCGGCCATGGCCCGGATCACGTCGGGGTGGCGCTGGGCGGCCATGGCCACGGCGAAGATGGTCAGGGGAATGCCGCTGTCCTTGAACAGCTTGAGCAGGCGCCAGACGCCAGCGCGGCTGCCGTACTCGTACAGCGATTCCATGCTCATGTTGCGCTGACCCTGCAGCGGCTGGGCAGCGACCATTTCGGAAAGGAAGGCTTCGGACTCTTTGTCACCGTGCAGGATGTTGCGTTCGCCGCCTTCCTCGTAGTTGAGGACGAAAGACAGCGCGATGCGAGCGTTGCCCGGCCATTGCGGGTGAGGAGGGTTGTTGCCGTAACCGATCAGGTCGCGAGGGTAGTCAGCGCTCACTGCAGTCTTCCTTCTTGTGTGTTAGTGCGGGGTGGGCGGGCCGCGTCGGGATGTCGCACCACCGGATGGGCTGATTGTATACAACTTCTGAAATCTTTTGTAAGCCTGTTTTTCCGCATTTCTTCCCTTTTGTCGCTTGAGAATGCATTGCAAGAAACCTGCCTGTTTGGTCAGTTAATGACGGTGTGCTCTGCACAGTGCCTGTATTTGCGACTGGTGGCCGGTTTGATGAGGTCGCGACGGAAGGGATCAAAAAATTGTGTACAATCTGGCGTTGAAATGTCTTAATGGCGTCATTCCCGCACATCGCAGGCCCTATATTGGGGCGTTGGCTGTGTATTTTTTGCCCATAGATTGAACAAGAGGCGACAAGCAGATGGGACGTTTGACCACACACGTACTGGATGCCGCGCACGGCTGCCCAGGCAGCTCGATCAAAGTCGAGCTCTACCGCGTCGAAGGCCAGCAGCTGGAGCTGGTGAACACTGCCCTGACCAACAGCGATGGCCGCGTCGACGCGCCGCTGCTGCAGGGTGACGACTACCGTACCGGTGTCTACCAGCTGCAGTTCAGCGCTGGCGCCTATTACCGTGCCCGCGGCGTACAGCTGCCGGAGCCGGCATTTCTTGATGTTGTCGTGTTGCGTTTCGGCATCGATGAAAAGCAGGAGCACTACCACGTGCCGCTGCTGATCTCGCCGTACAGCTATTCGACCTACCGCGGAAGCTAGTTGGTCGCTAGAAGAATCTTCGTAGGTCCTTTGGCCCGCTCTCACACTGGCGGGCTTTTTTTCGTCTGCAGTTTTTGTGTTGTCGGTGCCGGCCTCTTCGCGGGTAAACCCGCTCCCACAGATACCGCGCACACCTTGAAGGCTGAGGCAGTCCTGTGGGAGCGGGTTTACCCGCGAAGAGGCCAGCACAGGCTCTGGAAATAAAGAAAGGGCGCCGAGGCGCCCTTGGTCAATGCAATGACGGTCAGAGGAACACGAACTTGGCAATGAAGATCGCGCACAGTACCCAAAGGCTGGCCGAGATTTCCTTGTACTTGCCAGTACCCGCCTTCAACGCCACATAACTGATGAAGCCCAGGGCAATGCCGTCTGCTACCGAGAAGGTCAGCGGCATCATGATCACCGTGACGATCGCCGGGATGCTATCGGTGGCTTCGTCCCAATGGATATGCGCCATGCTGCCCATCATCAGCATCGCCACGTAGATCAGCGCGCCCGCTGTCGCGTAGGCCGGAATCATCCCGGCCAGCGGCGCGAAGAACATCGCGGCGACGAACAGAATACCCACCACCACGGCCGTCAGGCCGGTCCGGCCACCTGCGGCGACACCGGCGGCACTTTCCACATAGCTGGTCACCGGTGGCACGCCGACCACGGCGCCGAACACGCTCGAAGCGCTGTCGGCCTTCAATGCCCGCGACAGGTTTTCGATGCGCCCGTCCGGCGCCACCAGGTTGGCACGCTGCGCCACGCCCATCAGTGTCCCGGCGGTGTCGAACATGTGCACGAACAGGAACGCCAGCACCACGCTGATCATGCTGACGTTGAACACGCCCGCCACATCCATGGCCATCCAGGTGGGGGCCAGGCTTGGCGGCATCGACATCACTCCGCTGAACTTGACCAGGCCCAGGCCCCAGCCGGCCAGGGTAACGCCGATGATGCTGATCAGGATCGCGCCGAACACGCGTTTGTAGCTGAGGATGGCGATCAGCAGGAAGCACAGCGCCGCCAGCAGCGGCCCTGGTTCATGCAGCGAGCCCAGCTTGATCAGGGTAGCCGGGCTGTCGACGATGATGCCGGCGGTCTTCAGGCCGATCAGCCCGAGAAACAATCCGACGCCGGCCCCCATGGCATGGCGCAGGCTCACTGGAATGCTGTTGAGCAACCATTCGCGCACGCGTGACAAGGTCAGGAACATGAACAGCACGCCGGAGACGAACACTGCCCCCAGCGCGGTTTCCCAGTTGTAGCCCATGGTGCCGACCACGGTGTAGGTGAAGAAGGCATTCAGCCCCATGCCGGGCGCCAGGCCCACCGGCCAGTTGGCGTACAGGCCCATCAACAGGCAGCCCAGCGCGGCGGCGATGCAGGTGGCGACGAAGGCGGCACCATGGTCGATGCCGGCGTCGGCCATGATGTTGGGGTTGACGAAGATGATGTAGGCCATGGTGATGAAGGTGGTCACCCCGGCGATCATTTCAGTTTTGACCGTGCTGCCGTGTTGCTTGAGTTTGAAAATCCGCTCCAGCCAACTCGTTTCAAGCGGTGGTGCGAGATCCAGCGTAGGGGCTTCGGATTTGCGGCTTTCCACAGCGAGTACTCCTCAAGTCTTTCTTGTTGTTGTTGGAGCCAGGTCCTGAGCAATGCACTTGGTGGCTCCACGAGGGAAGGCAGACGTCTGACGCGTTTTTGTTGACTCACGGGTCAAGAAGTTGCTCGGTGGATTATGCTTTTGTGTACAAATAATGCAAATAATGTTTTATGTTTTGTGTGCGCAATGCGTCGTATAACGGCTATATAGGTAAAACGCCCCCTGCGGAATCGCCTCAGCCTGTGTACAATGGCGCCATACTTTCTCTTCGTGCCTCGAGAGCCCATGAACGAACAGCTGCAACCTCTGAAAAAACCTGCGCGCACTGGCAAGGCCGGCCGCAGTGGTACCCAGGACGACATCGTCTACGCGCATATTTTCGAGGCGATCCTCGAGCAGCGATTGGCGCCGGGCACCAAGTTGAGCGAGGAAGCGCTGGGCGAGATCTTTGGCGTCAGCCGCACCATCATCCGCCGCGCCCTGTCGCGCCTGGCCCATGAAAGCGTGGTGCTGCTGCGGCCCAATCGCGGTGCGGTGGTGGCCAGCCCGACGGTGGAAGAGGCGCGCCAGGTGTTCTTCTCGCGGCGCATGGTCGAACGTGCCATTACCGAGCTGGCTGTGCAGCATGCCACCCTGGAGCAGCTCAACGAACTGCGCCAGATGGTGCGTGAGGAGCGCGACAGCTTCTCCCGTGGCGACCGCGGCGCCGGTATCCGCCTTTCTGGCGAGTTCCACCTCAAGTTGGCCGAAGCCGCAGGCAATGCACCGCTGGTCAGCTTCCAGCGCAGCCTGGTGTCGCAGACGTCGCTGATCATTGCCCAATATGAGAGCGGCACCCGTTCCCATTGCTCCTATGACGAGCACATGCAGCTGATCGATGCCATCGAGGCGCGTGATGCAGAGCAGGCCGTGAGCCTGATGATGCATCACATGGACCACATCGACAGTAAGCTGAACCTGGATGACGAGAGCGCCTCGGATGACCTCCACGCGGTGTTTTCGCACCTGCTGAAAAAGCCCAAGGCGTCCGTCAAGGGTTGATCGTTTGCCTAGGTGATTGAAGGGCCGCCTCGCGCCCCATCGCCGGCAAGCGCGGCTCCCACAGGGATAGCGTAAACCCTGTGGGAGCCGCGCTTGCCGGCGATGGGCGCGCAGCGGCCCTGTACTGTTACTGGTCAACAGCCAAACGTCTGCTAAATTCTTGTGAGCAAACCTTCATCAAGCAGTTGGGCTTGCGCATTCGTTGCGTTCAACTTCTTGAGGAATGGATTCATGAGCATGTCCCTCGGTAAGCGCATGGGGGCCGAGCTGGTCGGCACCTTCTGGTTGGTTCTTGGTGGCTGTGGCAGTGCCGTTATCGCAGCCAGCTCTCCCGTCGGCATCGGTGTGCTCGGTGTCGCTTTCGCCTTCGGCCTCACCGTGCTGACCATGGCTTTCGCCATCGGTCATATCTCCGGTTGTCATCTCAACCCCGCCGTGTCGTTCGGGTTGGTGGTAGGTGGGCGCTTCCCGGCCAAGGAGCTGTTGCCCTACGTCATCGCCCAAGTCATCGGCGCGATCCTGGCAGCTGCGGTGATCTACTTCATCGCCAGCGGCAAGGCTGGCTTCGAGCTGTCATCTGGCCTGGCTTCGAACGGCTACGCCGATCACTCGCCCGGCGGCTATTCGCTGGGGGCGGGCTTTGTCAGTGAAGTGGTGATGACGGCGATGTTCCTGGTGGTGATCATGGGCGCCACCGATTCCCGCGCCCCGGCAGGCTTTGCGCCGATAGCCATTGGCTTGGCCCTGACCCTGATCCACCTGATCTCGATCCCGGTAACCAATACCTCGGTCAACCCCGCGCGCAGCACGGGGCCGGCCTTGTTCGTCGGTGGCTGGGCCCTGCAGCAGCTATGGCTGTTCTGGGTGGCGCCGCTGATCGGGGCTGCGATCGGTGGCGCGCTGTACCGGGGGTTGGCGAAAGAAGCTTAGCGCTGGTGCACGCAACGTCCGGCGGCGTAGGTTTCACGCACGGTGCGGTCGTCACCCAGGGTGGTGAGTACGAACAGGGTTTCTTCGATGCTGTTGGACTGCTGGATGCGGTAGTCCAGCAGCGGCGTGGCTTTGTAGTCCAGCACCACGAAGTCGGCATCGTTGCCTGGGCGCAGGCTGCCGATGCGGTCGTCCAGGCGCAATGCGCGCGCGCCACCGAGGGTGGCCAGGTACAGTGACTTGTACGGGTGCAGGCGCGCGCCTTGCAGCTGCATCACCTTGTACGCCTCGTTCAGGGTATTGAGCAGTGAGAAACTGGTGCCGGCACCCACATCGGTACCCAGGCCCACGTTGACCTTGAAGCGTTCGGCCTGCGGCAGGTTGAACAGGCCGCTGCCAAGGAACAGGTTTGAAGTGGGGCAGAACGCCACGGCCGAGCCGGTCTCGGCCAGGCGCTGGCATTCTTCGTCGCACAGGTGCACGCCGTGGGCGAATACCGAGCGCTCGCCCAGCAGCTCGAAGTGGTCGTAGACGTCCAGATAACCCTTCTGCTCGGGGAACAGCGACTTGACCCAGTCGATTTCCTTGAGGTTTTCCGACAGGTGCGTGTGCATGTACACCCCGGGGTGCTCCTTGAGCAACTGGCCGGCGAGGGCCAGCTGTTCCGGCGTACTGGTGGGGGCGAAGCGCGGGGTCACCGCGTAGTGCAGGCGGCCCTTGCCGTGCCAGCGCTCGATCAGTTGCTTGCTCTCGGTGTAACCGGACTCGGCGGTGTCGGTCAGGTAGTCCGGGGCGTTGCGGTCCATCATCACCTTGCCGGCAATCATCCGCAGGTCCAGGCGCTCGGCTTCTTCGAACAGGGCATTGACCGACTGCGGGTGCACGCTGCCGAACACCAGGGCAGTGGTGGTGCCGTTGCGCAGCAGTTCCTTGAGGAAGATCTTCGCCACCTTGTCGGCATGACCCTTGTCGGCAAACTGCTTCTCGCAAGGGAAGGTGTAGGTGTTCAGCCAGTCCAGCAGTTGTTCGCCGTAGGAGCCGATCATGCCGGTCTGCGGGAAGTGGATGTGGGTATCGATGAAGCCCGGGGTGATCAGCGCGTCCTGGTAATGCACCACGTCGATGTCGGCCGCCAGGCTCGGCAGCAGCTCGCTGGCAGGGCCGACGGCACTGATGCGGCCATCGTCGATCACCAGCAGGCCGTCTTCGAAGTACTCATGGGAAGCGTCCAGGCCTACCTCGGCCGGGTCGGCGATGCTGTGCAGGATGGCGGCACGGTAGGCTTTGCGGGTAACGGTCATAACACACTCGTCAAATGGCTTGGCTGCGCCGGGAAGGCGGCAGCAACTGGGCAATGGGGCCGGCGTTGGCGGCAGCGTCGTGCTGGCCGAAGCAGGCGTTGTAGGTGGCAATGATTTCGCCGGCGATGGACACGGCAATCTCGATCGGCAGCTTGCCCTTGACCTCGGGCAGGCCCATCGGGCAACGCATGCGCGCCAGCACGGCATCGTCGTAGCCGCGCTCGCGCAGGCGGTGCTCGAACTTGACCCGTTTGGTCTTCGAGCCGATCAGGCCGAACCAGGTGAAATCGTTGCGCTTGAGAATGGCAGCGGTCAGTTCCAGGTCGAGCTGGTGGTTGTGGGTCATGACGATGCAGTAGCTGCCTGGCGGCAGGTTTGCGACTTCGTCGACCGGTTCCTCACTGACGATCTTGCTCACCCCGTTGGGGATGAATTCGGGGAATTCTTGTTCACGCGAGTCGATCCAGCGCACCCGGCAGGGCAGGGCGGCGAGCAAGGGTACCAGAGCACGGCCGACATGGCCCGCGCCGAACACGGCGATCTGCGCCTGTACCGCTGCCATTGGCTCGAACAGCAGCACGGTGGCACCGCCGCAGCACTGGCCGAGGCTGGCACCGAGGCTGAAGCGCTCCAGGTGCGGGGTGCTACGGTGTTCTTCGAGCATCTGCCGGGCGATGTGCAGGGCCTTGTATTCCAGGTGGCCGCCGCCGATGGTGTCGAACAGGCCGGTGGCGCTGACGACCATCTTCGAGCCAGCGTTGCGCGGGGTCGAACCGCGCTCTTCGATGATGGTCACCAGCACGCAGGCTTCGCCACGGGACTGGTGGTCGGCGAGGGCGTTGATCCATTGGTGCATGATCCATAACCTCTTTGAGGGGCTACCCAGTCCACTGTGGGAGCGGGTTTACCCGCTCCCACAGTGGTCCTCGCTGTCAGTGAGCCACGGTTTCCATTTCTTGTTCGGCAGCGTGTTGCTGGGCCACCGACTTGCGCATCTGCTCGCAACCCCACAACACCCGCTCCGGTGTCGCCGGCGCGTCTATGTTCGGTTGCACGCGATAGTCGGCGATGCTGGCCACGGCGTCCTTGAGTGCGCACCAGGCGGCGATGCCGAGCATGAACGGCGGCTCGCCCACGGCCTTGGAATGGAATACGGTGTCTTCCGGGTTCTTGCGGTTCTCCACCAGCTTGACCCGCATGTCCAGCGGCATGTCGGCCACGGCCGGGATCTTGTAGCTGGCCGGGCCGTTGGTCATCAGCTTGCCCTTGGCGTTCCACACCAGTTCTTCGGTGGTGAGCCAGCCCATGCCCTGGATGAAACCGCCTTCGACCTGACCAATGTCGATGGCCGGGTTCAGCGAGTCACCCACGTCATGCAGGATGTCGGCGCGCAGCATCTTGTACTCGCCGGTCAGGGTGTCGACGATCACTTCCACGCAGGCAGCGCCGAAGGCGAAGTAGTAGAACGGCCGGCCGCGGGCCTGGTTGCGGTCGTAGTAGATCTTGGGCGTGCGGTAGAAGCCAGTGCTCGACAGCGATACCTGGGCGAAGTAGGCCTGCTGCACCAGCTGCTCGAAGCTGACGATCTGGTCGCGTACGCGCACATGGCCATTGCGGAACTCAACGTCTTCCTCGGTCACCTGATAGTGCCGAGCGGCAAACTCGGTGAGGCGCTTCTTGAGGATCTCGGCGGCGTTCTGGGCAGCCTTGCCGTTCAGGTCGGCACCGCTGGAAGCTGCAGTAGGCGAGGTGTTGGGCACCTTGTCGGTGTTGGTGGCGGTGATCTGGATGCGGCTGAAATCGACCTGGAACACTTGCGCCACGACCTGTGCCACCTTGGTGTTCAGACCCTGGCCCATCTCGGTGCCGCCGTGGTTCAGGTGGATGCTGCCGTCGGTGTAGATGTGGATCAGTGCCCCGGCCTGGTTGAGGAAGGTGGCGGTGAACGAGATACCGAACTTGACTGGTGTCAGTGCCAGGCCCTTCTTCAGCACCGGGCTGTTGGCGTTGAAGCGGCGGATCGACTCGCGGCGTTCGGCGTAGTCGCTGCTGGCTTCGAGCTCGGCGGTCATTTCCTCGAGCATGTTGTGCTCGACGGTCTGGTAGTAGTGGGTGACGTTGCGCTCGGTCTTGCCGTAGTAGTTGGCCTTGCGCACGGCCAGCGGGTCGCGGCCCAGGTGGCGGGCGATGTGGTCCATCACCTGTTCGATGGCGACCATGCCTTGCGGGCCGCCGAAGCCGCGGTAGGCGGTGTTGGAGGCGGTGTTGGTCTTGCAACGGTGCCCGTGCACGGTGGCATCGCCCAGGTAATAGGCGTTGTCGGAGTGGAACATGGCGCGGTCGACGATCGAGCCGGACAGGTCGGGCGAGTAGCCGCAGTTGCCGGCCAGGTCGAGGTTGATGCCGTGCAGGCGGCCGTCGTCATCGAAACCGACGTCGTACTCCACGTAGAACGGGTGGCGCTTGCCGGTCATGGTCATGTCTTCGACCCGAGGCAGGCGCATCTTGGTCGGCTGGCCGGTCAGGCGCGCGATCACCGCGCACAGGCAGGCCGGGCTTGCCGCCTGGGTTTCCTTGCCGCCGAAGCCGCCGCCCATGCGGCGCATGTCCAGTACCACCTTGTTCATCGGCACGTCGAGCACTTCGGCGACCAGCTTCTGTACTTCGGTAGGGTTCTGCGTGGAGCAGTAGACGATCATGCCGCCGTCCTCGGTGGGCATCACCGAGGAGATCTGGGTTTCCAGGTAGAAATGCTCCTGGCCGCCGATATGCAGGGTGCCTTGCAGGCGGTGCGGGGCGCTTGCCAGAGCGGCGGCCGAATCGCCGCGCTGGTGGGTGTGGCTGTCGAGCACGAAGTGCTTCTTGCGCAGCGCATCGACCACGTCCAGCACCGGCTCCAGGTCTTCGTATTCGATGATGGCGGCCATCGCTGCACGGCGTGCGGTATCCAGGTCGCGGGCCGCCACGGCGAGCACCGGCTGGCCGAAGAACTCGACCTTGTCGATGGCCAGCAGCGGGTCGCCAGCGACCACCGGGCCGATGTCCTTCAGGCCCGGGATGTCTTCGTGGGTGATGGCGATGCGCACGCCCTCGAAGGCATAGCACGGCGTGGTATCGATGCGCAGGATGCGCGCATGGGCGCGGTCTGCGGTACGCGCATAGACGTGCAGCTGGTTGGGGAATTCCAGGCGATCGTCGATGTACAGCGCTTCGCCTGATACATGCTTGTCGGCGCTGTCGTGCTTGACGCTGCGGCCGACCCCGGTGGTCAGGTCCTGGCTGAACAGTTCGGCCATCTCGGCCTGGCTCTTGGCTACGTGATGGTTAGACATAGTCGGTCACCCGGGTCTCGATGTAGGGCGTTTGCTGTTCGATGAAGTACTTGCGCAGCAGGTTCTGCGCGGTCAGCAGGCGGTACTCCTTGCTGGCGCGGAAGTCGCTGAGCGGGGTGAAGTCTTCGGCCAGGGCCTGGCAGGCGCGCTCGATGCTGGCCTGGTTCCACGGCTTGCCGCGCAGGGCTGCTTCGCAGGCGCGGGCGCGTTTGGGGGTGGCTGCCATGCCGCCGAAGGCGATCCGCACGCCGCTGACCACACCGTCTTCGATGCTCAGGTTGAAGGCAGCGCACACGGCGGAGATGTCGTCGTCCAGGCGCTTGGATACTTTGTAGGCACGGAAGGCCCAGTCGTTGCTGGCGCGTGGCACGATGATCTTCTCGATGAACTCGCTGTCCTGGCGGGCGGTGATGCGGTAGTCGATGAAGTAGTCTTCCAGCGGCATTACCCGCTGGCGCTCACCCTGGCGCAGCACCACCTGCGCATCCAGGGCAATCAGCAGGGGTGGCGAGTCACCGATCGGCGAGGCATTGCCGATGTTGCCGCCGAGGGTGCCCTGGTTGCGAATCTGCAGCGAGGCGAAGCGGTGCAGCAGGTCGCCGAAGTCCGGGTACTCCTCGTTGAGCGCGCCGTAGCAGTCGGTAAGCGGGGTGGCAGCGCCGATTTCCAGGTGGCTGGCGGTCTTGTCGATGCGCTTGAGTTCGGCAACGTGGCCGACGTAGATCATCACCGGCAGGGTCTTGTGGAACTGGGTGACTTCCAGGGCCAGGTCGGTACCACCGGCCAGCAGGCGGGCTTCGGGGTGCGAGCTGTACAGGTCGGCCAGGTCGGCCACGGTCAGTGGCACCAGGCAGCGCTTGTCGCCGCTGTTGAGTTCGCCAGTCTGGGTCGGGGCGATGGCCTTGAGGCGGGCGATGGTCTGCGCCTGCTGGGCGTCGAACTGGTCGCGGCAAGGCTGGCGGCAGCTCTGCTCGGCGGCGTCGAGGATCGGCCGGTAACCGGTGCAGCGGCACAGGTTGCCGGCCAGGGCTTCCTGAGCCTGATGCAGGTCGGCACCCTGGCTGTTCTTCTGCAGGGCGAACAACGACATGACGAAACCGGGGGTGCAGAAGCCGCATTGCGAACCGTGGCAATCGGCCATGGCCTGTTGCACGCTGTGCAGCTGCCCGTTGTGCTTGAGGCCTTCGACGCTGATCAGTTGCTTGCCGTGCAAAGAGGAAACGAAGGTGAGGCACGAGTTCAGGCTGCGGTAGCGCAGGCTGTCCTCGCCTTGTTCGTTCTGGACAAGCTCGCCGACGACCACGGTGCAGGCACCGCAGTCGCCACTGGCGCAACCTTCCTTGGTGCCGGGTTTGCCCAGGTGCTCGCGCAGGTACTGCAGCACCGTCATGTTCGGGTCCAGGGCATGCTCACTACGCAGCTCCTGGTTGACGAGAAACTGGATCACGGGGATGGCCTCGCAATGGTTTTATTGTTGTTGGGCGGACAATAAGCAGACCTGTCGGAACGGTCAATAATTTTCTGACTCAAAGGTCAGGAAATTGCACATATCGACGCCCAGCCGAACGCAGTGCTCATATTACAAGCATAGATCGCGCCGCCTGGCTGGCTGCCTGGCAGGTCAAATAAAGCGCCGCGCCCCTCTGCGCGAGCCCCTGGCAAGTGCGCTACAATCGCTTCCTTGTGCCCAGTTCAATGATTTTGAAGGAAAACCATGACGTTCAAGGCGCCGGACAGCCTCTCCGAGCAGATTGCCGACTACCTGGCCGAACGCATCATCCGCGGCGAGCTTGCGCCCGGTGAGCGGATTCAGGAGCAGAAGGTCACCCAGGCCCTCAGTGTCAGCCGCGGCTCGGTGCGCGAAGCGTTGTTGATCCTCGAACGTCGCCATCTGATAGCGATCCTGCCGCGTCGTGGCGCCCATGTCACCGAGCTGGACGAACGCAGCGTGCGCAGCCTGTGTACCCTGATGGGCGAGTTCTACATCCTGCTGGGCAATGCCGTGGCACAGAAATGGCGCACCGAAGGCGACCTGAGCACGTTTCTGGACATTCAGCAGCGTCTGCGCCAGGCCCGTGAGCAGCAGGACATCAAGGTGTTCGTCGCCGAGAGTTTCGCAGTGATGCGCGCCGCCTACCGCTTCGCCGACAACCCCTACCTGCAGGAAACCGTGGAAAACCTGCAGCCGGCCATGAGCCGCGCCTACTACCTGGCCCTGGACCAGCGCCAGGCCAACATGGACGACTACCTCGACCTGTTCGCCCGCCTGCTCGAAGCTGTGGTTGCCCGTGACCTGCCGCGCATCCGCGAGGTGCTCACCGCCTATGGCCAGCGCAGCTGCGAACTGGTGCTGGCGGCGCTGGCCCGGGGCTGACCGATGCGCCTGAAGTGCATTCGCCTGGCCGGGTTCAAGTCGTTCGTCGACCCGACCACGGTCAACTTCCCCAGCAACATGGCGGCCGTGGTCGGCCCCAACGGCTGCGGCAAGTCCAACATCATCGATGCGGTGCGCTGGGTGATGGGCGAGAGTTCGGCGAAGAACCTGCGCGGCGAGTCGATGACCGATGTCATCTTCAACGGCTCCACCAGCCGCAAGCCGGTGAGCCAGGCCAGCATCGAGCTGGTGTTCGACAACAGCGAAACCACCTTGCTCGGCGAGTACGCCGCCTACGCTGAGATTTCCATCCGCCGCAAGGTCACCCGCGACGGGCAGAACAGTTATTACCTGAACGGTACCAAGTGCCGCCGCCGAGACATCACCGACATTTTCCTCGGCACCGGCCTGGGGCCGCGCAGCTACTCGATCATCGAGCAGGGCATGATCTCCAAGCTGATCGAGGCCAAGCCCGAAGAGCTGCGCAACTTCATCGAAGAGGCGGCCGGCATCTCCAAGTACAAGGAGCGCCGCCGTGAAACCGAAAGCCGCATCCGCCGCACCCAGGAGAACCTGGCGCGGCTGACCGACCTGCGTGAAGAGCTGGAACGCCAGCTCGAGCGCCTGCACCGCCAGGCCCAGGCGGCCGAGAAGTACCGCGAGTACAAGGCCCAGGAGCGCCAGCTCAAGGCGCGCCTGTCGGCCCTGCGCTGGCGCGACCTGGACGAGCGCGTGCGCCAGCGCGAGGCAGTGATTGGCGATCAGGATGTCGCCCACGAGGCGCTGGTCGCCGAGCAGCGCAATGCCGATGCCAGCATCGAACGCCTGCGTGACGGGCACCATGAGTTGTCCGAGCGTTTCAACCAGGTCCAGGGGCGCTTCTATTCGGTGGCCGGTGATATCGCCCGGGTGGAGCAGAGCATCCAGCACGGCCAGCAGCGCCTGCGCCAGTTGCAGGACGACCTCAAGGAGGCCGAACGCACGCGCCAGGAAACCGAATCGCACCTGGGCCATGACCGCACCCTTCTGGCCACCCTTGGCGAAGAGTTGGCCATGCTCGAGCCTGAGCAGGAGTTGACCCTGGCCGCAGCCGAGGAGTCTGCGGCCACCCTCGAAGAGGCCGAAATGGGCATGCACGGCTGGCAGGAGCAATGGGACAGTTTCAATACCCGCTCCGCCGAGCCGCGGCGCCAGGCCGAAGTGCAGCAAGCGCGCCTGCAGCAGCTGGAAGCCAGCCTGGAGCGCCTGGCCGAGCGCCAACGCAAGCTGGTCGAGGAAGGTGAGCAGTTGGGTGTGGATCCACAGGACGCTTCCCTGTTCGAGCTCTCCGAGCAACTGGCCGGCAGCGAGATGCTGCTCGAAGAATTGCAGTTGTCGGAAGAGCAGGTGGTCGAGCGCCTGGAGAGCGTGCGCGAGCAACTGCAGCAAGCAACCCAGGCCCAGCAACAGCAGCAGGGCGACCTGCAGCGCCTCGGCGGCCGCCTGGCCTCGCTGGAGGCGTTGCAGCAGGCTGCGCTGGAGCCGGGCGCAGGCGCCGCCGACTGGCTGCGCGAACAAGGCCTGGAGCAGCGTCCGCGGCTGGCCGAAGGCCTGCGCGTAGAGCCGGGTTGGGAGCTGGCGGTGGAAACCGTGCTGGGTGCCGACTTGCAGGCCGTGTTGCTGGACGATTTTGCCGGGCTGGATTTCAACGGCCTGGAGCAGGGCGAATTGCGCCTGTTGCTGTCGGCGGCGGGCGGCGAGCGCCAGCCCGGCAGCCTGCTCGACAAGGTCGAAGGGCGTATCGACCTGGCCCCGTGGCTGGCCCAGGTGCAGCCGGTCGATGACCTCGCCGAGGCCCTGGCACGGCGCGCAACGCTGGGCGAAGGGCAGAGCCTGGTAAGCCGTGATGGATACTGGGTTGGCCGCCATTTCCTGCGCGTCAGCCGGGGTGGCGAGGCTCAGGGTGGAGTGCTGGCCCGTGGCCAGGAAATCGACCGCCTGGGGCAGGAGCAGCTGGAACTTGAGGCCGCGCTGGAGCAGCTGGAGCAGCAGCTTCAGGTAACCCGCGAGCAGCAGCTGGAGCTGGAGGAGCAGCGAGAGCAACTGCGCCGCCGCACCCAGGAAGAAAGCCGCCAGCACGGTGAGCTCAAGGCCAGCCTGTCGGCCGGGCGTGCCCGCGCCGAGCAGGTAGAACTGCGTCGCCGCCGCTTGCAGGAAGAGCTGGCCGAGCTTGTGGAGCAGCGTGCCCTGGAGCAAGAGCAATTGGGTGAGGCTCGCCTGGTGCTGCAGGAGGCGCTGGACCTGATGGCTCAGGACACCGAACAGCGCGAACAGCTGATGGCGCGCCGCGACACCTTGCGTGAAGGCCTTGATCGCATCCGCCAGGAAGCCCGCCAGCACAAGGATCACGCCCACCAATTGGCGGTGCGCCTGGGTTCGCTGCGTGCTCAGCACGACTCCACCCGCCAGGCCCTGGAGCGTCTGGAGCAGCAGGCCGCACGCCTGAGCGAACGCCAGGAGCAGCTGAGCCTGAACCTGGAAGAGGGGGAGGCGCCGCTCGAAGAGCTGCGCCTGAAGCTCGAAGAACTGCTGGAGCGGCGCATGAGCGTCGACGAGGAAATGCGCCTGGCGCGGCTGCAAATGGACGAAGCCGACCGCGCGCTGCGCGATGCCGAAAAGCGTCGTACCCAGGCCGAACAGCAAGCCCAGTTGCTGCGCGGCCAGCTGGAGCAGATGCGCCTGGAAAACCAGGGGCTGGACATCCGCCGCAAGACTTTGCAGGAACAATTGCTGGCCGACGGCTACGATTTGCAGGGCGTGCTCGCCACCGTCGAGGCCGACGCCAGCGAGCAGGGCACCGAGCAGGAGCTGGAACAGGTCGAAGGCCGCATCCAGCGCCTGGGGGCGATCAACCTGGCGGCCATCGAGGAATACGAGCAGCAGTCCGAGCGCAAGCGTTACCTGGACGCTCAGGACGCTGACCTGGTCGAGGCCCTGGAGACCCTGGAAAACGTCATCCGCAAGATCGACAAGGAAACCCGCAACCGCTTCAAGGATACCTTTGATCAGATAAATGCCGGATTACAGGCACTTTTCCCAAAAGTTTTCGGTGGCGGCAGCGCTTATCTGGAACTGACGGGCGAAGATCTACTCGATACAGGGGTGACGATCATGGCGCGTCCGCCGGGCAAGAAGAACAGCACCATCCATCTGCTGTCCGGCGGCGAGAAAGCACTGACCGCATTGGCGCTGGTGTTTGCCATCTTCAAGTTGAACCCTGCACCGTTCTGCATGCTCGACGAGGTCGATGCGCCGCTGGACGATGCCAACGTCGGGCGGTACGCCCGTTTGGTCAAGGAAATGAGTGAAAGCGTGCAGTTCATCTACATCACCCATAACAAGATTGCCATGGAGATGGCGGATCAATTGATGGGGGTGACCATGCACGAGCCCGGTTGTTCACGTCTTGTTGCAGTTGATGTGGAGGAGGCCCTGGCCATGGTAGACGCCTGATGAGCGAAGATAGGGCGAAAACCGTAGGCAAATGCCCCTGTCATGTGCGACAGACGGTGTAAAGTTGTCTTTGGTCGTGCTAGCTTAATGTCACTCGTTTTTTGCGTGGGTAAAACGCCTGTCAGAACATAGAGTTGGCGCCACGTGTTAAAGGGCTTTGAACCCTTTGTTTTCAAGCATATTTTTATAGAGGCACGGGATTACATGGAAATCGGTCTGCGCGAGTGGCTGATCGTCATCGGCGTCATAGTCATCGCCGGTATTCTTTTCGACGGCTGGCGCCGTATGCGCGGCGGAAAAGGCAAGCTGAAATTCCGTCTGGATCGCAGTTATTCGAACCTGCCGGACGAGGAGGGCAGCGCTGAAGTGCTCGGCCCGTCGCGGGTGCTGGAAACCCAGAAGGAGCCTGAACTGGACGAGGCCGACCTGCCTTCGGTCAGTGCGCCGGCGCGCGAACGTGAGCGTGAAGCAAAGCCGGCCAAGGCCAGCAAGCGCGGCAAGCGTGCGGCTGAAGCACAGCAGCAGGGCGACCTGAACCTGGCCGCCGAACCGCGCGAGCCCGACCTGTTCGCCGACGCCGACGAAGACTTCGCCGCCGACAACACCCGTAGCAACGGCTTCGCCGCCACCGGTAACGCAGCCAAGGAACTGCCGCCGGTCGAGGAAGTGCTGGTGATCAGCGTGATTTCCCGTGACGAAGGCGGTTTCAAGGGGCCAGCCCTGTTGCAGAACATCCTCGAAAGTGGCCTGCGTTTTGGCGAAATGGACATCTTCCACCGCCACGAAAGCATGGCCGGTCACGGTGAGGTGCTGTTCTCCATGGCCAACGCGGTCAAGCCGGGCATCTTTGACCTGGATGACATCGATCACTTCAGCACCCGTGCCGTGAGCTTCTTCCTCGGCCTGCCTGGCCCGCGTCATCCGAAGCAGGCCTTCGACGTGATGGTGGCGGCAGCGCGCAAGCTGGCCCACGAACTCAATGGCGAACTGAAGGACGACCAGCGCAGCGTGCTGACCGCCCAGACCATCGAGCACTACCGCCAGCGTATCGTCGAGTTCGAGCGCCGTGCGCTGACCCAGAAACGCTGATAGATCCAGACGAAAGAGCAGCCTGTGGGCATGCTGGCCGGTTCAAGACTCGTTGTCGTCTGTACTGGCCCTTTCGCGGGCAAGCCCGCTCCCACAGGTACGCCACTGCCCTTGAGGCTTGTGGCGTACCTGTGGGAGTGGGCTTGCCCGCGAAAGGGCCGCTACAGGCAGTCAAGCTCTTAAGCCGCAAGCACCCCTCCAGGCTGCTCTTTTTGCTTTGCAAGAGACCCTGACTCCATGAACGCCGAAACCCGAATCCACGAACTGCGCGCCGAGCTCGACCAGCACAACTACCGCTACTACGTGCTCGACGAGCCGAGCGTGCCCGACGCCGAATACGACCGCCTGTTCAATGAGCTCAAGGCGCTTGAAGCCGAGCACCCGCATCTGGTGACCCCCGACTCGCCCACCCAGCGTGTCGGCGGCGCTGCCCTGGCAGCTTTCAGTCAGGTGCGTCATGAAGTGCCGATGCTCAGCCTAGGCAACGCCTTCGAGGAGGCCGACCTGCGCGAGTTCGGCCGCCGTGTGGTCGAGGGGCTCGACCAGCCTGGCGCGGTGGACTTCAGCTGCGAGCCTAAACTCGATGGCCTGGCGGTGAGCCTGCTCTACCGTGACGGCCAGTTGGTGCAGGGCGCCACCCGTGGCGATGGCACTACCGGCGAAGACATCAGCGCCAACGTGCGCACTGTGCGCAACATCCCGCTGAAGCTGCAGGGCCAAGGCTGGCCCGCCGTGCTCGAAGTGCGGGGCGAGGTGTACATGAGCAAGGCCGGCTTCGACCGCCTCAATGCCGCCCAGGCCGAGGCCGGTGGCAAGACCTTCGCCAACCCGCGCAACGCCGCTGCTGGCAGCCTGCGCCAGCTGGATTCGAAGATCACTGCCAGCCGCCCGCTGGAATTCTGTTGCTACGGCGTCGGGCAGGTCTCCGAGAGCATCGGCGAAAGCCATATCGGCATCCTCGAGCAGCTCAAGCAGTGGGGTCTGCCGATCAGTCGCGAGCTCAAGCATGCGGCCGGTATCGAAGAGTGCCTGGCCTACTACCGCGACATTGGCGAACGGCGCAACAGCCTGCCGTACGAGATCGATGGCGTGGTGTTCAAGGTCAATAGCCTGGCTGCCCAGCGCGAGCTGGGGTTCCGTGCGCGTGAGCCACGCTGGGCCATTGCCCACAAGTTCCCGGCCATGGAAGAGCTCACCGAAGTGCTGGACGTGGAATTCCAGGTCGGCCGTACCGGCGCGGTAACGCCGGTGGCGCGCCTGAAGCCGGTCAAGGTGGCGGGCGTGACGGTGTCCAACGCCACCCTGCACAACATGGACGAAATCGCCCGGCTGGGGCTGCGCATCGGTGACACGGTGATTATTCGCCGTGCCGGGGACGTGATCCCGCAGGTCATGCAGGTGGTGCTGGAGCGTCGTCCCGAAGATGCCCGCCCGGTGCAGGTGCCGAGCGCATGCCCGGTATGTGGCTCGCAGGTCGAGCGTACCCAGTTGGTCAAGCGCAGCAAGGGCAAGGAAACCACCAGCGAGGGCGCTGTTTACCGCTGCGTCGGCCGCCTGGCCTGTGCTGCCCAGCTCAAGCAGGCGATCATTCACTATGTTTCGCGCCGCGCCATGGACATCGATGGCCTGGGCGAGAAAAGCGTCGAGCAGCTGGTGGATGAGGGGCTGATCAATTCGCCGGCAGATTTGTACAAGTTGGAGTTCGATCAGGTCGTCGGTCTGGAGGGCTTTGCCGAGGTCTCCAGCAAGAAGCTGCTGGACGCCATCGAGGCCAGCAAGCGCCCAAGCCTGGCGCGCTTCATCTACGCCTTGGGCATTCCGGATGTCGGCGAGGAGACCGCGAAGGTCCTGGCTCGCTCGCTGGGCAGCCTGGCGCGTGTGCAGCAGGCGCTACCGCAGGTGTTGACCTACCTGCCGGACATCGGCCTGGAAGTCGCCTACGAGATCCACAACTTCTTCGAGGACGAGCACAACCGCAAGGTTATCGAGCAGTTGCTGGCCAGTGGCATGCAACTGCAGGATGAGGGCGAGCTGGCTGCAGAGTTCGCCGCCAGCACGACCCTTGCCGGCATGATCGCCAAGCTGGACATCCCCTCGGTCGGCCCGACCGGAGCCGAGAAGCTGGTAGCCAAGCTCGACAGCCTGGACAAGATCATCGCGGCTGACGGCATCGACCTGCGCCAGGCGCTGGCAGCAAAACAGGCCGAAGCCGTGCGCGAGTTCTTCAAGGACGAGGCCAACCAGCAGTTGGCCCGTGCCATCGAGGCGCAGTTGCTGGCCTTTGGCATGCACTGGAGCAGTGAGAAGAAGGTTGCCGAAGGCCTGCCGCTGGCTGGCCAGACCTGGGTGCTGACAGGGTCCCTGGAGCGCTTCAGTCGGGACATCGCCAAGGAGAAGCTGGAAGGGTTGGGTGCCAAGGTGGCGGGCTCGGTCTCTGGGAAGACCCACTGTGTGGTCGCTGGTCCTGGTGCAGGTTCCAAGCTGGCCAAGGCCAGTGAGTTGGGTGTGAAGGTACTGGATGAAGAGGCTTTCGTAGCTTTCTTGGCGGAGCAGGGCATCAGCGTTTGATGGCTTGACACAATCCCTGTGGGATCGCGCCAGATTCTGGAAATTGAGCAAGGCAGTTGCCCCCACAACGGCCTCTTTTGCCCACGCTGGCCACTGCAGCCCAGACAAGTCATTGAGAAATGATGACTTTTTCTTGCCCAGAGGTTGTATCTTCGCCCCAGACCGGTACAATGGCGCGGCTCGCTGCTTGGCGAGCCGCGTAGTGGTGGCCCCATCGGTCCCCCCGCATTGATTACCCGTTAACCTGGTCAGGCCCGGAAGGGAGCAGCCATAGCGGGAACATCGAGTGCCGGGGTGTGGCTGGTGGGGCCGCCTCCATTTCCGGGGTATGAAAACCCGTGTCTGGTCTGTCTCAATCCCATCACACGTGAAGAATTCCGCGCATTGACGGATGCGAGGCGGTGTGAGCGCTTGTATTCAAGCCGGGCAGGTTTTCTCACAGGCAGCGACGAGCGCGCCTACATCTAGCTGGCTCTGACAAAAATAGAGTGGTGCCTGTTGATCTTGGAGAGCAGGCATGAAAATGAGCAGGCGCGATTTGACCGCTGGCCTTCTGGTGACGGTCCTGTGGGGGGGCAACTACAGTGTCATCGAGCTGGGCTTGCGTGAGCTCGATCCCTATCTGTTGACGCTGTTGCGCTTCACCTTCTGTGCGGTGCCGCTGGTGTTTTTCATCCGGCGTCCGGCAGGCGTTTCAGTGGCTGCCATGGCGGTATATGGCGTGCTGTTCGCCGTGGGTATCTGGTGGGTGGTCAATCTTGCCATGCACCAAGGCTTGAGTCCGGGCATGTCCTCGGTGTTCCTGCAGTTCAGTGCGTTCTTCACCATCCTGCTGAGCGCAGTCTTTCTGCGTGAGCGCATCACCGCCGCCCATTCCTGGGGCATGGTCTTCGCAGCTTGCGGGTTGGGCGTGATGCTGTTGGCGAGCAGCCAGTCGTCAACGGTGGTCGGTCTGCTGCTGGTGCTGCTTGGTGCGCTCGCCTGGGCGTTGTGCAACCTGTTGATCAAGCTCAAGCGCCCTGGCCAAATGACGGCCTTCATCGTCTGGTCGAGCTTGTACGCGCTGCCGTTCATTGTGCTCCTCACGCTTGCCTCGCAAGGATGGGCAGCGTTCGAAGCCCTTGCCGGTGGCCTGGCGTGGCCAACTCTGTTTTCCGTGCTGTTCCAGAGCCTGGTCACGACCATTCTGGGCTATCGCGTGTGGAACAACCTAATGAAGAAGTATCCGGCTACACACGTCGCGCCCTTGTCGTTGCTGATACCGGTATCCGGGCTTGCCACATCCTGGCTTTTTTTTGACGAGAAGATGAGCACCGGGCAATGGCTGGCCATTTGCCTGATCTTGATCGGCATCATGATTTTCTTCTGCGGCCACTGGCTCCGGGGCCGGCCGGGCGCCTGCGGGACTATTCCCTCGGACCTGCCGCGAGGCCGAGAGACGCCAGCGCCTGTCAGGGCGACTCGCTCCTGATTGTGCGCATTTCCTCTTCCAGTTCATCGAGGTCAAGGTGAGACATGCTGGCAGGTGCTCGGCTGGTAATGGCGTCAGGGCTGCCAGGTGCTTGTCATAACAGCTTCAGCGCCTGTGAGATCGAGCGCCGCGCGGGCGGCGCTCGATCTCGCAGGCGCTGAAGCTGTTGTGGCGGGCACCTTGCGGCCTTCGCGCATTTCCCAGTCAGCCCCTTTTAGCTACTTTTAGCCCCGCCTCAAGGCCGAACCCCCAATGCCTCCCCCGAATACCCCGTCGCCCCATACCGCCGCACAATCCGTTCGATCTCCCCGGACTGCCTCATCCGCACCAACGCCCGCAATACCTCCTGTGTCGGTATCGCCGGGTCATTTCTCACCATGCACCCCAAAGCCTGCTCCTCCAGCACCGCCTGCACCTGCAACCGCTCGCCGACCGGTAGCCCCTGGTTGAACCACTGCAGCGACAGTTCATTGCTCACTGCATGCTGATAGCGCCCGATCTGCAGCTTCTGCAACGCCAGTTGCTGGCTGCGGCTGTCTTCGCGCTGCAAGCGCCCCTGAGCAAACAGTGGCTCCAGGGTGCCGTAGGCATAGCCAAGCACCGTGCCAATCGCCTGGGGTGGCAGTTGCTCGGGCCGGGTAGCGGCGCTGTCGCCTGGGCGCCCGACCAGGACGTCGCGCTGTTGAATCAGTGGAATGCTCCAGACGAAATTGCCGGGCCGGTCATTGAACCACTGGCTGCTCACATAGCAGCGCACATCGATATCGCCAGCATCCATCGCCTGCTGCAGGCGCAGGCGGGCCATCACGTGGTACTCCGGGCGCACGCCAGCTTCCTGGGCCAGGGCCTGGATAAGGTCGAATACCAGGCCCTCCACCGGCTGGCCGCCTTCGACCCGCACCAGTGGCATGCTCCAGCTCTCGGCAACGGAAAAGCGCAGCACCGGTTGTTCCGCCAGGCTGTGGGTGGTCCAGAGCAATAGCAGGGCCAGCAGACTTCGCAATGCACATCCTCCTTGAACAGCGCGCCAGTTGCTTAGCTTAGACGAACCTTGCAGGGTGCAATTTTGGCCCCGCTCCGCTAGCATTAGCGATCTTCCGCTCGATCAGGCTGCGATGGTTTTTCGATGAGTTATCAGGTTCTTGCACGTAAATGGCGTCCGCGCTCGTTCCGCGAAATGGTCGGCCAGACCCATGTGCTCAAGGCCTTGATCAATGCCTTGGACAACCAGCGCCTGCACCACGCCTACCTGTTCACCGGTACGCGGGGGGTGGGCAAGACTACCATTGCGCGAATCATCGCCAAATGTCTCAACTGCGAGACCGGCATAACGTCCACGCCCTGTGGCACCTGCTCGGTGTGCCGGGAGATCGACGAAGGCCGCTTCGTCGACCTGATCGAGATCGACGCCGCCAGCCGCACCAAGGTCGAGGACACCCGCGAACTGCTCGATAACGTGCAGTACGCGCCCAGCCGTGGGCGCTTCAAGGTCTACCTGATCGACGAAGTGCACATGCTCTCCACCCACTCGTTCAACGCCTTGCTCAAGACGCTGGAAGAGCCGCCGCCCTACGTCAAGTTCATCCTCGCCACTACCGACCCGCAGAAGTTGCCGGCTACCATCCTGTCGCGCTGCCTGCAGTTCTCGCTCAAAAACATGAGCCCGGAGCGGGTGGTCGAGCACCTGAGCCACGTGTTGCAGGCCGAAAACGTGCCTTTCGAAACGGATGCCCTGTGGCTGCTCGGCCGTGCTGCCGATGGTTCGATGCGTGACGCCATGAGCCTCACCGACCAGGCCATCGCCTTCGGTGAGGGCAAGGTATTGGCTGCTGATGTACGCGCCATGCTCGGCAGTCTCGATCACGGCCAGGTTTATGGTGTGCTGCAGGCGCTGCTCGAAGGGGATGCGCGGGCGCTGCTCGAAGCCGTGCGCAACCTTGCCGAGCAGGGGCCGGACTGGAGTGGCGTGCTGGCCGAAATGCTCAATGTGCTGCACCGCGTGGCCATCGCCCAGGCGCTGCCCGAGGCAGTGGACAACGGCCAGGGCGATCGCGACCGGGTGCTGGCGCTGGCCTCGGCGTTGCCGGCCGAAGACGTGCAGTTCTACTACCAGATGGGCCTGATCGGCCGCCGCGACCTGCCGTTGGCGCCGGATCCGCGGGGTGGATTCGAAATGGTCCTGCTGCGCATGCTGGCGTTCCGCCCGGCTGATACCGACGATGCGCCGAAGCCGGTGCTAAAGCCAGTGGGGATCAGCCAGGCCACAGCTGATCCGGCAACCCCGGTGGCAGCGCCAGCCGTTGTGGTCGAGGCGCCTGCCGTTGCGGTGTCGCAGCCTGCGCCGCAGGCGGCTGCCCCACAGGTTGAGGTCGCACCGGTTGTGGAGGCGGCCCCGGAACCAGAACCTGAACCAGAGCCCGAAGTTGCCGCGCCTGAGTCGGTGGTGGTCGAAGAGGTCATCGACCTGCCTTGGGAGGAGCCCGTTGCCGCGCCTGCGCCCGAGCCTGTACAGGCTCAGGCTCCGGCTCCAGCCCCAGCACCGGTTGCCGCCGCGCAAAACACCCAGCCTGCCTACGACGAGCCGCCCTTCGACCCGTCGGCTTACGCTGCGGTTGGCATGGACCGCGACGACGAACCGCCAATGGATGAGGACTATTACGGTGGCGAAAGCGACCCGGTAGGCTTCAGCTACCTCGATGAGTTGGCAGAGCACGTCCAGGAAGAAAAGCCGGTCGCCGTCCCCCAGCCGTTGCCGGCTGCCAAGCCTGCGACAGGGCTGGCTCTGCAATGGCTGGAATTATTCCCACAGTTGCCTGTATCTGGGATGACAGGCAACATCGCAGCAAACTGTACGCTGATCGCGGCTGATGGTGACGACTGGCTGCTGCACCTGGACCCAGGCCAGGGCGCGTTGTTCAATACCACCCAGCAACGCCGGCTCAACGAGGCGCTCAACCAGCATCTGGGGCGCACGCTGAACCTGCGCATCGAACTGGTCCTGCCGGAGCAGGAAACCCCGGCGCAGGCAGCGGCGCGCAAACGTGCCGAGCGTCAGCAGGATGCCGTGACCTCTATCGAGCAGGATCCGCTCATCCAGCAGATGATCAAGCAGTTCGGCGCCAAGGTGCGACAGGATACTATTGAGCCTGTGGACGCTCTGGTCAGCCAGGGCCAATAACCGATAACCATGCGGCCGGCCCCGTGCAGGGCCGCATCACATGACCCAATCGAGGTATACCCCCATGATGAAAGGTGGCATGGCCGGCCTGATGAAGCAGGCCCAGCAGATGCAGGAAAAGATGCAGAAGATGCAGGAAGAGCTGGCCAACGCCGAAGTCACCGGCCAGTCCGGTGGCGGCTTGGTGAGCGTGGTGATGACCGGTCGTCACGACGTCAAGCGTGTCAGCATCGACCAGAGCCTGATGTCGACCGATGAGGACGACAAGGAAGTGCTGGAAGACCTGATCGCCGCTGCGCTGAACGATGCCGTGCGCAAGATCGAGCAGAACAGCCAGGAAAAAATGGGCGGCATGACCGCTGGCATGCAGCTGCCGCCGGGCTTCAAGATGCCGTTCTGATCGGCTCTTGCTTCAAAATGGGGAGTAACGGCCATGCGGTCGTTGCTCCCTTGTTCATTCTGTTTCCTGAATTTGCAGGCCCATATACATGAGTTTCAGCCCCCTGATCCGCCAATTGATCGATGCCTTGCGCATCTTGCCCGGCGTCGGCCAGAAAACCGCCCAGCGTATGGCCTTGCAACTGCTGGAGCGCGACCGCAGCGGCGGCACCCGCCTGGCTCAGGCCCTGAGCCAAGCCATGGAGGGCGTTGGCCATTGCCGTCAGTGCCGCACCCTGACCGAGCAGGAGTTGTGCCCGCAGTGCAGCGACCCGCGTCGTGACGACACGCAGCTGTGCGTGGTGGAAGGGCCGATGGATGTGTATGCGGTGGAGCAGACCGGCTACCGCGGGCGCTACTTCGTGCTCAAGGGGCACTTGTCGCCGCTCGATGGCCTGGGGCCTGAGGCGATCGGTGTACCGCAGCTGATGGCGCGGATCGAGGAGCAGGGCAGTTTCACCGAAGTGATCCTGGCGACCAACCCGACCGTGGAGGGTGAGGCAACGGCGCATTACATTGCCCAGTTGCTAGCCGAAAAGGGCTTGGTAGCTTCGCGGATTGCCCATGGTGTGCCATTGGGCGGCGAACTGGAACTGGTTGATGGTGGGACCCTGGCGCATGCCTTTGCCGGGCGCCGGCCGATATCCCTGTAGTTCGAGATTGTGGGGCTGCGTGGCGGACCGTTCTTGGCGAGGTTTGCCGGTAAGGTGACCTGGACTGGCTCATGCAGTCGCTTGTCGGGCGGCTGCCTCGTTCACCCTATCCCTGGCTTGGCTGCATGGCTCCATTTGCCAGTAGTTACCAGCACAATGGCGCAAATAATTGCCAGCGCAGTCCAACCATAGGTAAAGGTGCCGAGGCCATCTTGCGATAGGCCAATGATCGGAGGCACCACCACTACCGAAACCTGGTTGGCCGTCATGGCCATTCCCAGTGCGAAGCCCTGGCGATCAGCCGGGGCAGCTTCTGCAATGTAGGCTACCCAAGGGCCATACCACCCATATGCAAAGAAGCCTACCAGCGCCATGAACACGCTGACGATTGCCAGATGTTGGAATATCAAAAATGGCAACACCATCAATAGTACAGCTACGCTTCCAAGACAGGTCAACACGGGGAAGTATCTACCTGCCTTGCAATGGTCGCTCCAGCTCGCGAGGATAACTCTTCCGGCGATTCCAGCGCCGAGCACTACGAAGAACATCATGGTGGCGGTGGAGCTTTCAAGCCCAAGGGAGGTGTGTAGGTACGAGACCAAGAATACTGAAATCGCATACTGGGAGGCGGTAAGGCTGGCGCCGGACAGCATGATTTTTTGCATGGTGGGATGCTTTGCCATCGAAATCCGCGATGAAACCGCCAAGGTTAAATTGATTGGTTTCTTTGCGGTAAGGGGTGGTGGTTCTGGTGTTCTGTAAATAAGCATAAACATAATGCCACCTAGCATCGCTATCAAACTGCCTGCCAGGAAAGCAGCTTGAATGGAGTATCGGCTGGCAATGACGGGAAGTAATAGCGTAGCCATTGCACCGCCCAGTGGTAACCCGGCTTGTCGAATGCCCATTGCAAAGCCTAGCTGGTTTCCTTTGAACCACTGAGATACCGATTTGCTTCCCCCTGGTTGGGCAGTGCTGTAACCGAAACCCAAGGCTGTCAGGGCGATAAGTAACTCCGTGTACGAATTGGCCAGCATGGCTGCGTACAATGAAAAGCCAACGATAAGTGTCCCTATACCCACAACAAACCGTTCACTGTATCTGTCCAGTAGTTCGCCAGCAATCAAAAGCCCGGCAAGGGGGATTAGTTGTGCAGCTGAAACCAGCGCACCGATCTGCCAGCTACTAAGGTTCATTTCGGACTTGATGTCCAGTGCAATAGATCCAAGGCCTTGGACGAAGAAGCAGGCGCTCGCTTGTGCTGCCGTGGCGGCGCCTAAGATTACCCATCGATACCGGCGATTGAACTGATTCATCTGCTTAAACTCCTTTTGAGGCAGGCAGGAATATTTTCTATTCGGGGCGGGTCGCCATATGGCCTCGACCAGGCGCGGGTAGCCTTGGGTTACGATTTGGTCAGGTAAGAAATGAATACGCTGCGTGAAACCCATAATTAGAGAATGCATGCTGAGAGTTTCGTGTTCCCGGCATGCTGGTAAAGATGACGGTCCTCGGTGGCGGAGCCAGGGTGGAGATGTTAATTTTTATTGAAGAGGCTATTTGTAGTGCGACTTCTTTTGCTGGATCAATCCACTTGGCGGCGGACGGAAATAGTGTTTTCAAATCTCCCAGTAGATGGGGGAAGTGTGTGCAGCCCAGAATTACAGTGTCAATTTCCAGTCGTTGATCAGTTGTCAGGTGGCTGTCGATAAGCTCGGAGAAGCAGGCGAGACTGGTGGTCTGTCCAGCCAGTTTATATTCAGACAGTTCGACAAGTCGTTGGGCTGCTATTGGCCATATCTGTGCGCGCGTTCTGGCTTTAGCCAGTGTCGTGCTGATATATTTGCTTTTAATAGTGCCAAGGGTTGCAAGTAGAGCTATTTTCCCATTTGCAGAAGCTCGAACAGCCTCTTCCAAGGGTGGGGTCACCAGGAAATACTCTTTAGTGAACGGTACGCGGCCATGGTCGATTAGCGCTATCGAGGCAGTATTGCATGCTATGACGACTGCCAGCGGATCGACCCGCGTGCAAACCTGATCAAGCAGCTGTTGCACTCGGCAAGCGACTGTCGCCACAGATTTGCTGCCGTAAGGGAACCAACCGTTATCCGCCACATAGAGGATGCTCACCTCTGGAGCTAATTGCTCCAGCTGTCGCACCAGCGTCAAGCCACCTACGCCGGAGTCCAGTACCACTACAGGGCGATATGTGGAATCCAGCAGTTGTCGACTATCCAATACGGCGTTGTCATTTGGCCAAGAAGTAAGGGCCGTTGCACAGAGCACTTTCTGAATAGGCATCGATTTAAGCCTTATGCGTTAATGGCACGCGTGGCGACCGAGTTCCGCATCTTGCGCGAGCTCCTCAAGCTTGACGTGAACACCAACCTAGATAGCCAGCGGGCGCTGGCCCCGTAGTTAGCCTCGAAAGCCGTTCGCGCGTGCACGCATCGGTAATTATCAATGAAGACGCAGTCCGTTGGCTCAAGTGTCAGTGCTACACGATTTTCTGAAAAGTGGCCGAGCAGTTTTTCCAGGGATTGGCGTTCGAGCCCTGCGTAATTTTCAAGATTCAGCGTGGCCGCGTTGATTGTCACGTAAGGCGCTTCGCGATGGCCGAACAATATTGCTTGGGCGTCTTCTTGGACAACGTCCGATGTAGTGTGGATAGGGTTATGGGCGATGTTGAATCTTGGTTCGAACAGCGTGTTCATTTCCTCGGGGCTGAGTGTAATGCCATCGATGCTTGAAATAATGGTTGATGCGCCTTCGTCATTGCGCATGCACGCGAGGCTCAAGTATTCGGCACGCGCGGGGTGAAAGGCATCTTCTACATGAAAGCCAAAGTCGAGGACGGACCCAGCGCTGGAGTTGGCGATCTCGCTGCAATCGGGAAGTGGCATAATGTTATTGTACAGGCTGCCGGCGCGCTGCGAAGTGAATCCAATCCCTTCACCAAGCAACGAGCCATAAAGCCCCTGCAGGATATTCGCGTCATTAAGGCGGTAGTCGTTGTCTAACTCAATGTACCTGCAAGGCGTTGGCCCTGCACCGTCGCCAAGGACCGGATTGTTTGAAACCAGGAGTGCCGAATAATCCTCCCTGCGTTTGAAGTCATAAAATACTTGGCGAATGCTTCGTGGTAGTTCTTGAGCATACAACGCTGCTTTTTCCATAAAGCTATACTGATTCGTCATGTCGGGCTCGCGAATGATTTCATCCAGTAGGCCACGGATTTGTTGCTTTTCGTGAAGGGTGGGGGTGATGTGTCTTATTGTGGTTGCCATGAAAAGTTGCTCCGTTACGTTTTCAATTGGTGCGTTTGAAAAAGCTTCTGGCAATAGTTGGCAAGGAGGGGCTAAGTCTGCCCCGAGTAAAGGTTACGATCTGTAGTCGAAGGAATTGTTGTAAGACTTTAGTGTGGAGACAACTCTCATGCTGTAGCTCATTTCTTGCGTTTGCAAGAGACAAGTTTTCTGTTTAAAAGAAAAAGCATGAAAGCGCTTCGATGCGACGAACAAAATCCGCACCGTCTGGTAAAACCAGCGAACCTTCGTTTGGGCTTACTTTCGAGGGGCATGAGCAGCCTGGTGAACTTGAGGCCACCGCACTGCTCATGTTTGGCGGGCTTGTCTGCGAATGGGCTGCGAAGCAGCCCTGAATGCAACTCAGTATTCGCTCAGGGAAAACTCGGTCAGGCAGAAGGTCGGCACCCCGGCCGCCTGCAGTCGGCGCGAGCCATCCAGCTCCGGCAGGTCGATGATCGCCGCCGCTTCGAACACCTGTGCCCCGGTGCGACGCACCAGGTTGGCTGCGGCCAGCAAGGTGCCGCCGGTGGCAATCAGGTCATCGAAGATCAGCACCGAATCGCCTTCGCACAGGCTGTCGGCATGCACTTCCAGGAAGGCCTCGCCGTATTCGGTCTGGTAACCCTCGCTCAAGACGTCAGCCGGCAGCTTGCCTTGTTTGCGGAACAGGATCAGCGGCTTGTTCAATTGATGGGCGATGATCGAGCCAATCAGGAAGCCACGGGCGTCCATGGCGCCGATGTGGCTGAATTCAGCCTCGACGTAACGCTCGATGAACTGGTCGGCCACATAGCGCAGCCCGCGCGGCGACTGGAACAGCGGGGTGATGTCGCGGAAGATCACGCCTGGCTTGGGGAAGTCCACTACCGGGCGGATCAGGGCTTTGAGGTCGAAGGCGTCGCTGTGCATTGTTGCGGGTATCCTGGGAAAACGAATGCCCAAGTATACCCGCTAAACGCGGCCCTCAGGCCTCGATTGCACCGCCGGCCAGCGCACACAGCTGGATCGGGTCGAGGATGTGCACTTCCTTGCCTTCGGCGCGGATCAGGCCGTTCTGCTGGAAGCGCGTGAACACCCGGGACACGGTTTCCACCGCCAGCCCCAGGTAGTTGCCGATCTCGTTGCGCGACATGCTCAGGCGGAACTGGTTGGCCGAGTAGCCGCGGGCGCGGAAGCGCGCAGACAGGTTGACCAGGAAGGTGGCGATGCGCTCGTCGGCGGTCTTCTTCGACAGCAGCAGCATCATCTGCTGGTCGTCGCGGATTTCGCGGCTCATTACTCGCATCAGCTGGCGACGCAGCTGTGGTAGCTGAACGGAAAGCTCATCGAGGCGATCGAAGGGGATTTCACAGACCGAGGTGGTTTCCTGGGCCTGGGCCGACACCGGGTAGGCCTCGGTGTCCATGCCGGACAGGCCGACCAGCTCGCTGGGCAGGTGGAAGCCGGTGATCTGTTCTTCGCCGCTGTCGCTCAGGCTGAAGGTCTTGAGGGCGCCGGAACGTACGGCGTAAACCGAGCCAAAATTGTCACCCTGGCGGAACAGGAACTCGCCTTTCTTCAGCGGGCGCCCGCGCTTGACGATTTCATCCAGTGCATCCATGTCTTCCAGGTTGAGCGAAAGAGGCAGGCACAGAGGGGCCAGGCTGCAGTCCTTGCAATGGGCCTGGTTGTGAGGGCGCAGTTTGACTGGCTCGGACATTTGAATCGATCCTTGTGGGAAAGCACACATAAGTCGTAAGGGTAACTCACGACAGAGGGTGTAGGCCAGTGTCCGCTAGGATGGTGCGAACTGGCGTAACCCCGGCAGGGTAAGTGCCGGGAGTCCTTGTGTGCCCATAGTGTGCCTGGCAGGCAGGGTTGTCCATGCGGTTGATCGACTCGCCGTTCAGATCACCCGGGAGTAACGCTGGCGGTTGTGCATCGCCAGGTAGGCATCGAACACCATGCACACCGAGCGTGCCAGCAGTCGCCCGGCCGGCAGGATGCGGATGCCCTGGTCGTCGAGGCTGATCAGGCCGTCGCGCTGCATGCTCTGCAGTTCTGGCCAGAGATCGTTGAAATAACCGCGGAAATCGATGGTAAAGGCCTCCTCGATCGGCTCGAAGTCCAGTTCGAAATGGCAGATCAGCTGCTGGATCACCGCTCGCCGCAGGCGGTCGTCGTGGTTGCAGACCAGCCCGCGCTGGGTCGCCAGCTGGGCGTTGGACAAGGCGTCCTGGTAGGTATTGAGGTCGCTGCTGTTCTGGCAGTACAGGTCACCGATCTGGCTGATCGCCGATACCCCCAGGCCGATCAGGTCGCAATGGCCGTGGGTGGTGTAGCCCTGGAAGTTGCGTTGCAGGGTGCCGTCCTCCTGGGCGATCGCCAACTCGTCGTCGGGCAGGGCGAAGTGGTCCATGCCGATGTAGCGGTAACCGGCGGCGGTCAGTTGCTCTATGGTGTTGTGCAGCATCTCGAGCTTCACTGCCGGGGCGGGCAGGTCGTTGCTGTCGATGCGCCGTTGCGGCATGAAGCGCTCGGGCAGGTGGGCGTAGTTGAACACCGAAAGCCGGTCGGGTTGTAGGCGGATCACTTCGTCGACTGTGCGGGCGAAGCCTTCCACGGTCTGTTTGGGCAGGCCGTAGATCAGGTCGAGGTTGATCGAGCGGAACTGCAAGGTGCGTGCTGCCTCGATCAGGGTGCGCGTCTGCTCCAGGCTCTGCAGGCGGTTGACCGCACGCTGCACGGCCGGGTCGAGGTCTTGTACGCCGAGGCTGACGCGGTTGAAGCCCAGTTCGCGGAGCAGGCCCATGGTCGACCAGTCGGCTTCGCGCGGGTCGATTTCGATGCCGTAGTCGCCGGAATCGTCATCCACCAGGTTGAAGTGCTGGCGCAGTGTGGCCATCAGTTGGCGCAGTTCCACGTGGCTGAGGAAGGTCGGCGTACCGCCGCCGAAATGCAGCTGCTCAACGCGCTGTTTAGGGTCCAGGTGGCAGGCGATCAGTTGCACCTCCTGCTCCAGGCGCTGCAGGTAAGGCGCGGCGCGGCCGCGGTCCTTGGTGATGACCTTGTTGCAGGCGCAGTAGTAGCAGATGTTGGCGCAGAACGGCACGTGCACATACAGCGACAGCGGGCGCACGGCCCGGCGGCTCTCGCGCAGGGCGTGGAGCAGGTCGAACGAACCTACCTCGCTGTGCAGTTGCACGGCGGTGGGGTAGGAGGTGTAGCGCGGGCCGGCGAGATCGTAGCGGCGGATCAGGTCGGCATCCCAACGTAGGTCGTCGAGCATGTGGGCGGTCCCCGGATAATGCAGCAGTGTCCGGAGTCTATGGCTGTCTGTAGGAAACTGTGTTGATTTGTATCAAGGCAGACAGGGGCTGCTTTGCAGCCCATTCGCGGGGCAAGCCTGCTCCCACAGGGTCACCATAGGCCTCAAGGCTGTGGGAGCGGGCTTGCCCGCGAAAGGGCCGCAACGCGGCCCCATCAGTGGCCCATCAGCCAGTGCTGGTGAGGGCCAGGCAAGGTCCAGATACCAAACAGGATCACCAGTACACCACCGGCCATGCGTACACTGCGCCGCCTCAACAAGGCGTTTACCCGCTCCGCCGCCAGGCCAGTGGCCAGCAAAATCGGCCAGGTACCCAGCCCGAACGCCAGCATCAACGCTGCGCTGTAGCCCGCGTTGCCCTGGCTGGCCGCCCACAGCAGGGTGCTGTACACCAAGCCGCAAGGCAGCCAGCCCCACAATGCCCCCAGCAGCAGTGCGCGGGGCATGCTGGACACCGGCATCAGGCGCGAGGCAACCGGCTGGATATGCCGCCAAAGCCCCCGGCCCAGCGCTTCGACGCGGGTCAGTCCGCTCCACCAGCCGGCCAGGTACAGGCCCATGGCAATCAGCAGCAACGCGGCCACCACACGCAAGGCCATGGCCGCCGGGCTGTTGGCCAGCGCCCAGCCGGCCAGGCCCAGCAGCAGGCCGGCGCAGGCATAGCTGAGAATGCGCCCCAGGTTGTAGGCCATCAGCAGGCGCAGGCGTCGGCCGCGTTGTTCGGGAGGGATGGCCAGGGTCAGCGCGCCCATCAGGCCGCCGCACATGCCTAGGCAATGGCCACCGCCAAGCAGGCCGAGGACCAGTGCCGAGCCGAGCAGGGGAAGCAGGTCAGGCACGGGGTGGCGCTTCCTTGTCGTCTGCTGTTGTAGTTTCTTCGGGTTTGACGGCTGCTTGGTGGCGCGGGTCCTGGTCATCGAACAGGATGCTGTGGGCGGGGCTTTCGAGGTCGTCGTACTGGCCGCTGTCCACCGCCCAGAAGAAGATATAGACGGCCACGCCAACCAGCAGCAGGGCGGCCGGGATCATCACATAGAGCGCGGGCATGGCGACTTCCTTTGGTAAGCGGCTGCGCCGTTGGTAGGCAAGCCTGCTGCAGTCGGCAGGTGCGTCGGGCGTGTCAGGCGCAGGGCATTGAGCACCACGATCAGCGAACTGACCGACATGCCGATAGCCGCCCACACAGGGGTGATCCAGCCAAGCGCGGCAAACGGCAACATGAGGCCATTATACAGGGTCGCCCAGAGCAAGTTCTCGAGGATATTGCGGCGGGTGCGACGGGCCAGGTCGAAGGCCTGTACCAGCGCCTGCAGGCGGTTGGACAGCAGCACCGCATCGGCGCTGGTCTTGGCCAGGTCAGTGGCGCTGCCCATGGCGATGCTGATGTCGGCGGCGGCCAGCACCGGCACGTCGTTGACCCCGTCGCCAAGCATCAGGACCTTGTGCCCGGACGCCTGCAGGGCCTTGAGCCGGTCCAGCTTGTCGTCCGGACGCAGGCCGCCGACAGCTTGGTCGATGCCCAGTTGCGCGGCCACCTCGGCGACCATCGGCGAACTGTCGCCAGACAGCAACAAGGTGCGCCAGCCGCGCGCCTGGCAAGCGGCGAGCAGGGCCGGGGCATCCTCGCGCAGGCGATCGTCAAGGCCGAACCAGGCCAGCGGGCCATGGCGGTCGCCCAGCAGCAGCCATTGGCCGCGAGGCTCCGGCACGGCAGGGATTTCGGCGCCACTCAGGGCACAGACGAACGTGGCCTGGCCAATGCGCAGTGGCTGGCCGTCGACCTTGCCTTCGAGCCCGAGCCCGGGGATTGTCTGGACTTCGTCGGCGGGGTTGGCGGAGCGGCCAAAGGCACGGGCGATCGGGTGTTCGGAGCGGTTTTCGAGGGCGGCGGCAAGGGCCAGGCAGCGGTCGGCAGGTAGCGCCGCCAGCGGGCGGATGCTGCGCAGGGTCAGGCGGCCTTCGGTGAGGGTACCGGTCTTGTCGAAGATCACCGTGTCGATCTGGTTCAGGCCCTCAAGTACATGGCCGCGGGTCACCAGCAGGCCGAGCTTGTGCAGGGTGCCCGTGGCGGCGGTGAGCGCGGTCGGGGTGGCCAGGGACAGGGCGCACGGGCAGGTCGCCACCAGCATGGCCAGGACGATCCAGAATGCCCGCGCCGGGTCCAGGTGCCACCACCACAGGCCGATGGCCACGGCGGCCAGCAGCGAGAACAGCAGGAAGTACTGCGAGGCCCGGTCGGCGATTTCCGCCAGCCGTGGCTTTTCTGTTTGCGCGCGTTCAAGCAGGCGAACGATGGCCGACAGGCGCGAGTCATGGCCGAGCGCTTCGACTTCCACGTTGAGGGTGCTCTCGACGTTCAGCGTGCCGCCTGTGACATGCTCGCCGGCCCGCCGTGGTTGTGGCAGGTATTCGCCGGTCAGCAGCGATTCGTCGACGCTGGAGCGGCCTTCGACGATACGCCCATCGGCCGGGATTACCGCGCCGGGCAGCACCTGCACGGTGTCGCCGCGCTGCAGTTCGCCGAGCAGGATGCGTTCGGCACGGCCGTAGCTGTCCAGTCGCAGGCATGAGGCCGGCAGCAGGTTTACCAGTTGCGCGGTGGCGGCGGCAGTGCGTTCACGGGCGCGGCGCTCGAGGTAGCGGCCGGTGAGCAGGAACAGGGCGAACATGCCGACGGTGTCGAAATACAGTTCGCCGCTGCCAGTCACGGCCGTCCAGATACCAGCGCCGAAGGCCAGGCCGATGGCCAGCGACACCGACACGTCCATGGTCAGGTGGCGGGTGCGCAAGTCGCGTGCGGCGCCCTTGAAGAACGGTGCGCAGCTGTAGAACACGATGGGAATGGTCAGAAACAGTGCCACCCAACGCAGGATGGTGTGCAGCTCCGGCGACAGGTCGATGTTGAATTCCGGCCAGGTGGCCATGGTTGCCATCATCGCCTGGAACCACAGCAGCCCGGCCACGCCCAGGCGGCGCAGGGCGCTGCGGTTGTCCCTGGCGAGCTGCTCGGCGGCCTGGTCTGGCTGGTACGGGTGAGCGGCATAGCCGATCTGGCGCAGCTCGGCGAGCAGCCGGGACAGTGCAAGCTGGTGATCGTCCCAGCTGAGCAGGAGGCGGTGGTTGGACAAGTTCAGGCGGGCTTCGGCAACGCCGGGCAGGTTGCGCAGGTGCTTTTCGATCAGCCAGCCGCAGGCGGCGCAGCTGATGCCTTCGACCAGCAGGGTGGTTTCGGCGAGTTCGCCGGCATGGCGCACGAAGTTCTGCTGTACATCGCTGCGATCGTACAAGGCCAGCTCGTCTTGCAGTTGTCTGGGCAGTGCCTCGGGGTTGGCGCTGCTGTCGCTGCGGTGCCGGTAGTAGTGCTCCAGGCCACCAGCGACGATGGACTCGGCCACCGCCTGGCAGCCCGGGCAGCAGAACTGCCGGGGTTCGCCGAGGACCACGGCGGTGAAGCGGCTGCCGGTGGGGACGGGCAGGGCGCAGTGGTAGCAGGGAGTGGGTTCAGTCATAAGGCAAGCACGGCTGGTGGGGCAGCTGAAAATCCCTGTGGGAGCGGGCTTGCCCGCGAATGCGATGGTTCAGGAAATGATGTTTTCAGGTCTGGCGCATTCGCGGGCAAGCCCGCTCCCACAGAGAATGATGATCGGGTTACTGTTGGTGTTCGGCACCTTGCAGCGCTTCATCGCCCAGTTGCAAGGTCACGCCATGTTCGACCTTCTCTTCCTCGAACAACCGCCACACATGCTCATCCTGGCTGCCCAGCAGTTCAACGAAGCGCCGGCCATCGACCTTGTCGTCCAGTTGCCCGACATAGCGCCCGGCCTCGGCCCGGCTGAGCAGCACCTTGCGGTCCTTGTCCGGCTGGGTTGGCGAGATCAGGTTCAGTTCCAGGGTCTGTGGGTCGCTGTTGCCGTTCAGGCGCACGTCCACTTCGCCGGTCAGTTCATCCAGGTGTACGCTGGCCTTGAGGTTGAGCGTCTGGGCCAGCAGCTCACGGTCCAGCGAACGGTTGATGCCTTTGCCAGCCTCGTAGTAGTTGTCGTTGACCAGGTTGTCCGGGTTGTGCACGGCAATGCTGACCATGGTCAGGCTCAGGCACACCGAGGTGGTCAGGATGCCGATGATGATCCAGGGCCAGAGGTGCTTGTACCAGGGGCTGGCGGCGGTGGCGGCAGGCATTGTCAGTGTTCTCTCTGTCAGCGGATCTGTGGGCCGATGAAGCGGCTCTTGGCTTCAACCTTGGCGGCGCTGTCGTCGGCGCTCTTGAGGATGAAGGTGATTTCGTTGGTGGTCGAGGGCAGCTTCTCGGGGGCGATCGACAACTGCACCGGCAGGCTGACGATATCGCCGGCGGCCACGCGGATTTCGCGCTGGCCTTCCAGGCGCAGGTCGGGCAGGCCGGCGGCGTCCAGCACGTAGACGTGGTCGCGCTGGTCCTTGTTCATGACCTTGAGGCTGTACACGTTCTCGATCCGGCCCTGGGCGTTCTCGCGGTACAGCACGCGGTCCTTGCTGACGTCGAAGCCCACCAGCGAACGGGTAGCGAAGGCCGTGCCCAGGGCGATGATCATCACCAGCAGCACCACGGCATAGCCGATCAGGCGCGGGCGCAGCATGTGGGTCTTCTGCCCCGAGAGGTTGTGCTCGGTGGTGTAGCTGATCAGCCCTTTGGGGTAGTTCATCTTGTCCATGATGCTGTCGCAGGCGTCGATGCACGCCGCGCAGCCGATGCACTCGATCTGCAGGCCGTCGCGGATGTCGATGCCGGTGGGGCAGACCTGCACGCACATGGTGCAGTCGATGCAGTCGCCCAAGCCCTTGGCCTTGTAGTCGATGTCCTTCTTGCGCGGGCCACGGGTTTCGCCACGGCGCGGGTCGTAGGAAACGATCAGTGTGTCCTTGTCGAACATCACGCTCTGGAAGCGCGCATAGGGGCACATGTATACGCACACCTGCTCGCGCAGCCAGCCGGCGTTGCCGTAGGTGGCCAGGGTGAAGAAACCGACCCAGAAGTAGGCCCAGCCATCGGCCTGGCCTGTGAAGAATTCAGTCAGCAGTTCGCGGATCGGCGAGAAGTAGCCGACGAAGGTCATGCCGGTGACGAAGCCGATCAGCAGCCACAGGCTGTGCTTGGCGAACTTGCGCAGGAACTTGTTGCCGCTCATGGGCGAGCGGTCGAGCTTCATGCGCTGGTTGCGGTCACCCTCGGTGACTTTTTCGCACCACATGAAGATCCATGTCCACACGCTTTGCGGGCAGGTGTAGCCGCACCATACGCGGCCGGCGAACACGGTGATGAAGAACAGGCCGAAGGCGGCGACGATCAGAATGCCCGAAAGCAGGATGAAGTCCTGGGGCCAGATAGTGGCGCCGAAGATGTAGAACTTGCGCTCTGGCAGGTTCCACCACACGGCTTGGTGACCGCCCCAGTTCAGCCACACGGTGCCGAAGTAGAGCAGGAACAGCACCGCCCCGCCGACCATCCGCAACCGGCGGAAGATGCCGGTGAAGGCGCGGGTGTAGATTTTCTCGCGAGAGGCGTAGAGGTCGACGGAATCCTTCCCTTTGTTGGCAGGCGGGGTGACGTCATGTACCGGAATTTGCTTGCTCATCATCAAGTCCCACGGCAGTGGAGAAACGCCGCGGCCAGTGCTTGCCAGCCGCAGTCTCGCGCATTCTGCTAGCGCTCTGCGAGCCATGATACGCCGCTGGTGGCGGTAAGGGATCGCGCTGCGACCTTTAGTCGCGTTGGGTTCGTGGTATGAATCGTGTTATGGCGGGTGTCAATTGATCCAGGTCACCATGTGCTGCTTTTGCTGGCCTCATCGCGGATGAATCCGCTCCTACAGGGACTGCGCAACCCTTGTAGGAGCGGATTCATCCGCGAGAGGCCTGGCCTGCCTTACTCGGCCTGCTGGGCCGCCTCAGGCTGATGCGACAGGCTGTACACATAAGCGGCCAGCAAGTGCACCTTGTCATTGCCCTGCAGCTGTTCCTGTGCCGGCATCTGGCCCTGGCGGCCATAGCGAATGGTCTGCTGCAGCTGGGCAAAGCTCGAACCGTAGATGAACGCCTGTGGGTGGGTCAGGTTCGGCGCACCCATGGCCGGGGTGCCCTTGCCCTCAGGCCCGTGGCAGGCCACGCAGTTGGCGGCGAACAGCTTCTGGCCGTTCTCGGCATCGGCCTTGGCGCCTTCGGGCAGCGTGCGGCCATCGAGCTTGCTGGTGACGAACGCGGCGACATCGGCCACGCCCTGTTCGCCGAGCACCTCACCCCAGGCCGGCATCACACCGTGGCGGCCGCCCATGATGGTGGTCTTGATGGTTTCCGGCTCGCCGCCCCAACGCCAGTCCTGATCGGTCAGGTTGGGGAAGCCGTAGGCGCCCTTGGCGTCGGAGCCATGGCACACCGAGCAGTTGGAGGCGAACAGGCGTGCGCCCATCTTCAGCGCCTGAGGGTCCTTGGCGACCTCTTCGATCGGCATCGCCGCGAACTTGGCGAAGATCGGCCCGAAGCGTGCGTTGGCCTTGGCCATTTCCTTTTCCCACTCGTGCACGCCGGTCCAGCCCGGCTGGCCGTTGGAGAACTCGGTCTGCTTGTCGTTATCCAGGTACGAATAGCCCGGCAGAATGCCTTTCCAGTTGCCCAGGCCTGGGTACAGCACCAGATAGCCGAGGGCGAAGATGATGGTGCCGACGAACAGCCAGAACCACCATTTCGGCAGCGGGTTGTCGTACTCCTCGATGCCATCGAAGGCATGCCCGACGGTTTCGTCGGTAACCTCTTCGCGCTGGCCCTTGCGGGTCGACAGCAGCAGCCAGGTCAGCGAGAAGATGGTGCCCAGGGTCAGGACGGTAACGTACAGACTCCAGAAGGTTGTCATTGTTGTTTGCTCCCAGAAGCTTTTGCTTGCTCGACGTGCTTGCTGGCCCCGGGATCATCCGCAAAGGGCAGTTGGGTCGCTTCGTCGAAGTCCTTCTTGCGCCGCGGGCTGAATACCCACAGCGCCAGGCCCACGAAGGCCACCATCACCACGACGGTGCCCAGGCCGCGAATCATCCCGATATCCATCAGCGTCACCGTTTGCTTTTGATGATGGTGCCAAGACCTTGCAGGTACGCGACCAGTGCGTCCATTTCGGTCTTGCCCTTGACCGCGTCGCGGGCGCCGGCGATGTCGGCGTCGCTGTACGGCGTGCCGAGGGTGCGCAGCACTTCCAGTTTTTTCGCGGTGTCCTTGCCGTCGAGCTTGTTCTCGACCAGCCACGGGTAGGCCGGCATCTTCGACTCCGGCACCACGTTGCGCGGGTTGTACAGGTGCGCGCGGTGCCAGTCATCGGAGTAGCGGCCGCCAACGCGGGCCAGGTCCGGGCCGGTGCGCTTGGAGCCCCACAGGAACGGGTGGTCCCAGACGCTTTCGCCCGCGACCGAGTAGTGGCCGTAGCGCTCGGTTTCGGCGCGGAACGGGCGGATCATCTGCGAGTGGCAGCCCACGCAGCCTTCGCGGATGTAGATGTCGCGGCCTTCGACTTCCAGCGCGGTGCGCGGCTTCATGCCTTCGACCGGTTTGTTGGTGACGTCCTGGAAAAACAGCGGGACGATCTGGGTCAGGCCACCGACGCTCACGGCGATGACCATGAAGAAGGCCAGCAGGCCTATGTTCTTCTCGACGGCTTCATGCTTCATCAGTGCGCTCCCACGACGACGATCTTGGCGGCTTCCTCGGCCTGTGCCGGGTTGGCGGCACGTACGGTACGGAACACGTTGTAGGCCATCAGCAGCATGCCGGTGGCGAAGAACGCACCGCCCAGGGCGCGGACGATATAGCCAGGGTGGCTGGCCTGCAGGGCTTCGACGAAGGAGTAGGTGAGCGTGCCGTCATCGTTGATGGCGCGCCACATCAGGCCCTGGGTGATGCCGTTGACCCACATCGAGGCGATGTACAGCACGGTGCCGATGGTCGCCAGCCAGAAGTGCGCGTTGATCAGGCCAACGCTGTGCATCTGCTCGCGGCCGTAGAGTTTCGGGATCATGTGGTAGACCGCGCCGATGGAGATCATCGCCACCCAGCCGAGGGCACCGGCGTGCACGTGGCCGATGGTCCAGTCGGTGTAGTGCGACAGCGAGTTCACGGTCTTGATGGCCATCATCGGGCCTTCGAAGGTGGACATGCCGTAGAACGCCAGCGACACCACCAGGAAGCGCAGGATCGGGTCGGTGCGCAGTTTGTGCCAGGCACCGGACAGGGTCATCATGCCGTTGATCATGCCGCCCCAGCTCGGTGCCAGGAGGATGATCGACATGACCATGCCCAGCGACTGCGCCCAGTCAGGCAGGGCGGTGTAGTGCAGGTGGTGCGGGCCGGCCCAGATGTACAGGGTGATCAGCGCCCAGAAGTGGACGATCGACAGGCGATAGGAGTAGATCGGCCGCTCGGCCTGCTTGGGCACGAAGTAGTACATCATCCCCAGGAAGCCGGTGGTCAGGAAGAAGCCCACCGCGTTGTGGCCGTACCACCACTGGATCATTGCGTCGGTGGCGCCGGCGTAGGCCGAGTACGACTTGAACAGGCTTACCGGCAGCGAGATGTGGTTGACGATGTGCAGCATCGCGGTGACCACGATGAAGGCGCCGTAGAACCAGTTGCCGACATAGATGTGCTTGGTCTTGCGCTTGACGATGGTGCCGAAGAACACCAGCCCGTAGGTGACCCAGACGATTGCCAGCAGGATTGCCAGCGGCCACTCGAGCTCGGCGTATTCCTTGGTGGTGGTGAAGCCCATCGGCAGGGTGATCAGCGCGCCGACGATCACCGCCTGCCAGCCCCAGAAGGTGAAGGCGGCCATGCTGTCGGAGATCAGCCGGGTCTGGCAGGTGCGCTGCACCACGTAGTAGCTGGTGCCGAACAGCGCACAGCCACCGAAGGCGAAGATGACCAGGTTGGTGTGCAGGGGGCGCAGGCGGCCGAAGCTGGTCCAGGGCAGGTCCAGGTTCAGTTGCGGCCACACCAGCTGCGAGGCGATGAAGACGCCCAGGCCCATGCCAAGGATCCCCCAGACCACCGTCATGATGGCGAACTGGCGGACGACCTTATAGTTATAAGCAGTCGGACTGATTGCTGTGCTCATTCTAAGGTTCCACGGTTTTGGTGTTCTTGTTGGTCGAAAAATCGGCGCCAGTATCGATAACCACTGGGGTTAATGGCAACGCAAGGATCCTTGCGCCGACCCGTGTCCGGGCCCTTTCGCCGGTGTCCCGCGGCGATAGGGTCGGGACGATTGTACACAAATAAATATTTGTAATGTGTACCGTTTTTCATCTTTTTCTGATCGATCGGTCAAGCTTTTTTTGGGGGCGGCATCAGGCTGTGCGCCGCGTCTGCTTCGGTCCTTTGGGAGCGAAGCCCACTGTGGCAACAAGCTTAGTTCTGTTCGGAGGGGGTGCAAGGGAGGGGAAGAGCGGGGGAAGGTGTGGGTGTTGCGGTGGTGCGGGGGTAAGGCATGGGTTTTGCGGTGGGGCGGATATCGAGCGCCGCCCGCGCGGCGCATCGCGGATAAATCCGCGATGCGCCGCGCGGGCGGCGCTCGATCTCACAGGCGCCGAATCTCTCTCGGCGAACTCACTGGGCGGTCCCCGCTTCAGCGGCTCCTCCCTGCGACAGGCTGTACACATAGGCTGCCAGCAGGTGCACCTTGTCATTGCCCTGGATATCCGCCTGGGCTGGCATCTGCCCCTGGCGGCCATAGCGAATGGTCTGTTGCAACTGGGCAAAGCTCGATCCGTAGATGAACGCCTGCGGATGGGTCAGGTTCGGCGCGCCCATGGCTGGGGTGCCCTTGCCCTCAGGCCCGTGGCAGGCCACGCAGTTGCCAGCGAAGATCTCCTTGCCCTTGACCGGGTCGGCCTTGACCCCTTCCGGCAGGCTGCGGCCATCGAGGTTGGTCAGCACGAAGGCGGCGACATCCGCCACGCCCTGTTCCCCGATCACTTCGGCCCACGCCGGCATCACGCCGTGGCGGCCGTTCATGATCGACGCCTTGATGGTTTCCGGCTCGCCGCCCCAGCGCCAGTCCTGGTCGGTCAGGTTAGGGAAGCCGTAGGCACCCTTGGCGTCGGAGCCATGGCACACCGAGCAGTTGGAGGCGAACAGGCGGCCGCCCATTTTCAGCGCTTGCGGGTCCTTGGCCACTTCCTCCACCGGCATGGCGGCGTACTTGGCAAAGATCGGGCCGAATTTGGCGTCGGCCTTTTCCATCTCCTTCTGCCACTCGTTGGCACCGGTCCAGCCATTCTCGTAGCCAGGCAGGATGCCTTTCCAGTTACCCAGGCCCGGGTACAGCACCAGATAACCGGCACCGAACACCAGGGTGCCGACGAACAGCCAGAACCACCATTTTGGCAGCGGGTTGTCGTACTCCTCGATGCCATCGAAGCTGTGCCCCATGGTCTGGTCGGTGGTGCTGTTGCTCTGGCCCTTGCGGGTCGACAGCAACAGCCAGGCCAGGCCGATCAGGCTGCCGAGGGTCAGTACGCTGATGTAGGTACTCCAGAAGGTGGTCATTGCGCTTTGCTCCTCACAGCCGCAGTCATGGCAGCAGGTTCCTGCCCGGCGGGGGGCAGGCGGTCGTCGACGAAGGGCAGCAGGCGCGCTTCGGCGAAATCATGGTCGCGGCGACGGTTGAACACCCACAGCGACAGGCCGATGAAGGCGATCATCACCACCAGGGTGCCCAGGCCGCGGATCATGCCGATGTCCATTTCCATGGCACTTACCTCTTGTTCTTGATGGCGGTGCCGAGCACCTGCAGATAGGCGACCAGGGCGTCCATCTCGGTCTTGCCCTTGACCGCGTCACGGGCGCCGGCGATGTCCTCGTCGGTATATGGCACGCCCAGAGTGCGCAGGGTGCGCATCTTGGTGTCGGTGTGGCTGTTGTCGACCTTTTCAGCGACCAGCCAGGGGTAGGACGGCATCTTCGATTCCGGTACCACGTTGCGCGGGTTGTACAGGTGCGCGCGGTGCCAGTCGTCGGAGTAACGGCCGCCGACCCGGGCCAGGTCCGGGCCGGTGCGCTTGGAGCCCCACAGGAACGGGTGGTCCCAGACGCTTTCGCCCGCGACCGAGTAGTGGCCGTAGCGCTCGGTTTCGGCGCGGAACGGGCGGATCATCTGCGAGTGGCAACCCACGCAGCCTTCGCGGATGTAGATGTCGCGGCCTTCCAGTTGCAGCGCGGTGTAGGGCTTCATGCCTTCGACCGGCTTGTTGGTGACGTCCTGGAAGAACAGCGGAACGATCTGGGTCAGGCCGCCGATGCTCACGGCAAACACCATCAGCAGGGCCAGCAGGCCGACGTTTTTCTCGATGACTTCATGTTTCATCAGGCAGGTCTCCTCAAGCCAGCTGGGCGTTCGCAGGGGCAGCGTCAAGCGCCGGCGAACGCACGGTGCGCCAGGTGTTCCAGGCCATCAGGAACATGCCGCTGAGGAAGATCGCGCCACCGACGAAGCGCACGATGAAGCCTGGGTGGCTGGCCACCAGGGTTTCCACGAACGAGTAGGTGAGCGTGCCGTCGCTGTTGACCGCACGCCACATCAGGCCCTGGGCGATGCCGTTGACCCACATCGAGGCGATGTACAGCACGGTGCCGATGGTCGCCAGCCAGAAGTGCGCGTTGATCAGGCCAAGGCTGTGCATCTGCTGCTTGCCGAACACTTTCGGGATGGTGTGGTACAGCGCGCCGATCGAAATCATCGCTACCCAGCCGAGGGCACCGGCGTGCACGTGGCCGATGGTCCAGTCGGTGTAGTGGGAGAGGGCGTTGACCGTCTTGATGGCCATCATCGGGCCTTCGAAGGTGGACATGCCGTAGAACGCCAGCGACACCACCAAAAAGCGCAGGATCGGGTCGCTGCGCAGTTTGTGCCAGGCACCAGACAGGGTCATCATGCCGTTGATCATGCCGCCCCAGCTCGGTGCCAGCAGGATCAGCGACATCACCATGCCCAACGATTGCGCCCAGTCCGGCAGGGCGGTGTAGTGCAGGTGGTGCGGGCCGGCCCAGATGTACAGGGTGATCAGCGCCCAGAAGTGGACGATCGACAGGCGATAGGAATACACCGGGCGTTCGGCCTGCTTGGGCACGTAGTAGTACATCATCCCCAGGAAGCCGGCGGTGAGGAAGAAACCTACCGCGTTGTGCCCGTACCACCACTGCACCATGGCGTCGGTGGCGCCGGCATAGACCGAGTACGATTTGGTCAGGCTGACCGGCAGCTCCAGGTTGTTGACGATGTGCAACAGCGCCACGGTGAGGATGAAGGCGCCGAAGAACCAGTTACCCACGTAGATGTGCTTGGTGTTGCGCTTCATCAGCGTGCCGAAGAACACGATGGCGTAGCACACCCAGACGATGGTGATGAGGATGTCGATCGGCCATTCCAGCTCGGCGTATTCCTTGGAGCTGGTGTAGCCCAGCGGCAAGGTGATGGCCGCCAGCAGGATCACCAATTGCCAGCCCCAGAAGGTGAACGCGGCCAGGCCCGGTGCGAACAGGGTGGTCTGGCAGGTGCGTTGCACCGAATAATAGGAGGTGGCGAACAGCGCGCAGCCGCCGAAGGCAAAGATCACCGCATTGGTATGCAGGGGTCGCAGGCGGCCGAAGCTGGTCCAGGGGAGGTCGAAGTTGAGGGAAGGCCAGGCGAGCTGGGCGGCGATGAAGACGCCGAGCCCCATCCCGACGATTCCCCACACCACCGTCATGATGGCGAATTGGCGGACCACCTTGTAGTTATAGGCGGTACTGCTGGTTGTGTTCATGTATGGGTTCCCATCCACGGTTATTTTGGCAGGCTTTACAGCGAGGCAAGCATGAGTAATGGGCAAAGTGCCGGTATTGACGGGGATCAATGGGCGCAAGTCGGAAATGTCCCAGGCTTGCGCTGCGATCCTCCGCGAAACGGGGGCGAGGGCGGTGCGCCCGCGTGCCTGATCCTGGCCCATGGCGCGGGGGCGCCGATGGACAGCGATTTCATGAACGAAATGGCGCAAAGGCTGGCGGCGCTTGGGGTGGCGGTGGTTCGCTTCGAGTTCCCCTACATGGCCGAGCGGCGTAACGGCGGCGGCAAGCGGCCGCCCAATCCGCAGAAGGTGCTGCTCGAATGCTGGCGCGAGGTGTACCGGCAGGTGCGACCTTTGGTCACGGGTAGGCTGGCCATTGGCGGCAAGTCGATGGGCGGGCGCATGGCCAGTCTGCTGGCCGATGAACTGGGCGCGGATGCGCTAGTGTGCCTGGGGTATCCGTTCTATGCGGTGGGCAAGCCTGAAAAGCCCAGGGTCGAGCACCTGGCAGGGCTGAAGACGCGTACGTTGATCGTGCAGGGTGAGCGGGATGCGCTGGGGAATCGTGAGGCTGTCGAGAAGTATGCGCTGTCACCGGCGATCGAGGTGAGCTGGCTGGTGGCGGGGGATCATGACCTGAAGCCGCTGAAGGCTTCGGGGTTCAGCCATGAGCAGCATCTGCAGGCTGCGGCTGAAAAGGTCGCGAATTTCCTGAAGGTTTAGTGCTGGATTTTTCGCGGGTAAACCCGCTCCCACAGGTTCACCACTGCCCTCGAGTGTGGTGCTTAACCTGTGGGTGCGGGTTTACCCGCGAAGAGGCCGGAGTAGGCCAGCGCTTAGTCGCGGTACTCGCAAAGGTAGGCGGTATCCACCTTCACCTGCAGCTGGAACTTGCTGTCGGCCGGTACGTTGAACTTGTCGCCAGCGTTGAAGGTTTCCCAGTTGTCGCTACCTGGCAGCTTGACGGTCAGGGCGCCGGACACCACGTGCATGATCTCGCGCTTGGCGGTGCCGAACTCGTATTCGCCAGGGGCCATCACGCCCACAGTGGCAGGGCCTTCTTCGCCAGCAAAGGCGATCGACTTGACGGTGCCGTTGAAGTACTCGTTGACCTGGAACATGGGCGACTCCTGAAAGAATGGGGGTGAAAAAGGGCTGGCCAGTATGCCCAAGCCCATTCGCCCCGTCATCTGCTTTCAAGTGCCGTTCGCAGGCAGGCTCAAGGGCAGCAGGCGTGCGGTGTTGCGCGCATCTTCCAGGGCCCGGTGCTGCTGCCCGCAGAAGTGCATGCCGGCCAGCTGCAGTGCACCATTGAGCCCGGCCGGGCGCTGCAGGTGGCGGGCCTTGGCAAAGCGCTGCTTGAGGTTGATGTGCGGCAGCTCGCGCAGCAGGCTGTCGACCGCATGCTGGCGCCACTCCTGCAGCAGCTGCTGGCGGTCGTAGTCGCCCCAGCTGACCCAGGCCTGCAGCTGCCCGCGATGGTGCCCCAGCCAGCGCTCGAAATGCGCCCACACCTCGGGGAACGCCGCGGCACTGTCGACACTGGCCTGGCTGATGTGCGTAAGCTCCCGGCAGAACGGTGTCAGCTGTGGCCGCCGCCGGGGCCGCACGAAACGCTGGAAGTGGTCAACTTCACGGCCTTCGCGGGTCACCAGGCTGGCGCCGATTTCAATGATTTCCATCTCCGTGACCGGCCAGCCACCGTCATCGGTGGTGGCTTCCAGGTCGATCACCAACCAGTGGCCCATACCAGGCTCCCTCGCCATATATGCCAGAGCAGCGTAGCCAATGTCTGGCCACACGGCATCCCCTGGCAAAATGCCCTCACTTTGGCATAACCAGCAGTTGTGCCGTATCGGGAAAACGCCTAGCTTAGGCGCATCCAGGTATGAACCGTGATGAGTGTCCGCTTTGACTCCAGCGCCCGGCCTGAAGGTAATGTCCACCCTGTTGATGCTGGCTGCAACCTGGCTGGCGGTGCCAGCGTGGGCCGCCGAGGCCATCGACGTGAAGATCGGCGCTGCGCATTTCCCGCCTTATACCGTGCGCCCGGAGCAGGGCGCCGACACCGGTTTGCTGCCACAGCTGGTCGAGGCCTTGAACCGCCTGCAGCAGGACTACCACTTCGTCCTGGTGCCCACCTCCATTCAGCGGCGCTTTGGTGATTTCCAGCAAGGTCGCACCGACATGGCGATCTTCGAGAACCCCGAGTGGGGCTGGCAGCAGATCCCCCACCAGACGGTGGACATGGGTCTGGAGGATGCCGAAGTGTTCGTCGCCAGGAAGGTCGATGGCCTTGACCAGCACTACTTCGATAGCCTGGGTGGCAAGCGCCTGGCGTTGTTCAACGGTTATCACTACGCCTTCGCCAACTTCAACCCCGACCCCACCTACCTGCGCAAGATGTACAACGCGACGCTGACCTACTCCCATGACAGCAACCTGCTGATGGTCCAGGCCGGCCGCTCTGACATCGCCCTGGTGACGCGCTCGTACTTGAGCGACTTCCAGGCCCGCAACCCCGACAGCGTCAACCAGTTGATCGCGTCGCAGCGCGTCGACCAGGTCTATCACCACTATGCCTTGCTACGCCCCGATGCCCCGATCAGCGATCGCCAGTTCGCCAGGTTGATGCGTAACCTGCGCGACACCGGTGAACTGACGCGCATCTTCCAGCCCTACCAGATCACGGTCGCCGCGCCGAACGACTAAATTCCCCTGTCATGGGCACGTCATCAGCATTGAGCCTTTCTTTCATTTGCCGTGAGCCAAGACCATGCCGTTCGATGCCGCTTCGCAGCCCCTGTCTTTCCCACGCTGGCGCAACCTCGATGCCGAGGAGGGCGACAACTGGCTGAGCCTGACCCTTGAAGGCCGCCCACTGATCCAGGTGCGCCTGGTGCCAGGTGATACGCTGCAAGTCCATGTGCAGACCCTGTGTTCGCAGCGCCCGCAACAGGCCTTGTGGGCTGCCTGCTACTGGCTGCTGTCGCGTGACCCGGCGCGTCAGCGCCTGGCTGTGCATCTGTCGGCAAGCGTGCCCGAGGCGTTGGCCAGTGGTTTGTTGCTGGCCAGCGAAGCCGCGGGCGTCTACCTGTGCGAACGCGCGTTGTTCTGGCAGCTGCCGCAGCCGTGGCTGGGCGCCTCGGCCAGCGCTGCCTACCCGCAGCAGATGAAGTTCAGCAACGGCAAGCGCCACCCGCGCCGGGCACCCAAGCCACGTGGCGAGGTGTATCGCCGGTTCGATGCGCGCCTGGGCGCCTGGGTTTCGCTGCGGACCCTGGAAATCGACCAGGACCTCGAGCGCTTCAACCGCTGGCAGAACAACCCGCGGGTAGAGAAATTCTGGCAGGAGGCGGGCTCGCTGGAGCAGCACCGCGAGTACCTGGCCAAGCTTGAAGCCGACCCCCATGCCTTGACCCTGATTGGTTGTTTCGATGACCAGCCGTTTGCCTACTTCGAAGCGTACTGGGCCAAGGAGGACCGCATCGCGCCGTTCTACCAGGCTGACGACTACGACCGTGGCATCCATATGCTGGTGGGGGAGGAGGCGCACCGTGGCCCGCACAAGGTCGCCAGCTGGCTGTCGGCGCTGGTGCACTATCTGTTTCTGGACGACCCGCGCACCCAGCGGGTGGTGGCTGAGCCGCGCGCCGACAACGGCAAGATGATCGGCTACATGCACGACCAGTGCTTCCATTGCGACAAGGAATTCGATTTCCCGCACAAGCGCGCGGCGCTGATGATTCTGGGGCGGGAGCGGTTCTTCGAACGCTGCAAGCTGGTCTGAGACTGCGTCGCCTGCTTCGCGGGCAAGCCCGCTCCCACAGGCTTCAGAGCCTGTGCTGTCACGGTGGGAGCGGGCTTGCCCGCGAAAAGAGCGACGCCGCTCTGTCAGGCCTGGCGGTTTGCTGTCTTGCGGCAATGCACCAAAGCATCGCGAATCATGAAGTTGACCAGGGTCGGCGACACCCCCAGTTCCTTGGCGATGTCCTTCTGCGGCACACCATGCAGGCGGTACATCTCGAAGGCATAGCGGGTGCGCTGGGGCAGTTCGTTGAGCGCCTCGGCGATATGCTCGAGTGCCGCCAGGTTGATGTGCGTGGCCTCGGGCGAAGCGTTCGGAATGACCACGTTCAGGCCTTCCTCTTCGCTGCCGGAGTACTTCAGCTCCATCGCCTGCTTGCGGTAATGGTCGATGGCCAGGTTGCGCACGATCTGGAACAGGTAGCTGAGCTGCGCCTTGAACGACGAGGTGATCTGTGGGGCGGCGCTGAGCCGGAAGAAGGCGTCCTGTACCACATCCTCGGCGCGTGAGCGGCAGCCGGTGATGCGCGCCGCGATCTTGACCAGGATGTTGCGGTTGTCGACGAACGCCTGGAGTAATGGTGAATCGCACTTACTTGTGGATAGTTGTTCCGCCATGGAAATCACCTTGTCTCGAAGGGGAAAGGGAGCACCCCTTGAGGGGAAGCTTCCTACGACGTGCGACAAACTATTCAGAATGATAATGATTGTCAAATACGAAAGTTAATGAGTTTCTATTAGCTTCGGTTCTAAGCCAGCGAGCGTGACGCAGTTCACCCTCCGCCGCCATTCACGCCCCTTCGCCCCGCTAATTTCCTGCCGTGCCCATCCGTTCCCCTGTGTACATCCGGCCGCTGCCCGCCGACCTTGCGCGGGGCAGCCAGCCCGACTCAACCAGACACTGGCAGGAACCCCCCATGACGGACGCCTTCGAACTCCCGCTCTCGCTGGTCCAGGCCCTGGCGCAACGCGCCGCGCTGACCCCGGACCGCATCGCCCTGCGCTTTCTGGCCGATGCCCCCGGCGAGCAGGCCGTGCTCAGCTATCGCGACCTGGATGCGCGTGCGCGCACCATCGCTGCGGCATTGCAGGCCCGTGCCGGGTTCGGCGAGCGGGCCGTGCTGCTGTTCCCCAGCGGCCCGGACTATGTGGCGGCGTTCTTCGGTTGCCTGTACGCCGGCATCATTGCCGTGCCGGCGTATCCACCAGAGTCGTCACGCCGCCATCACCAGGAGCGCCTGCTGTCGATCATCGACGACGCCGAGCCGCGCCTGCTGCTGACCGTCGCGTCGCTGCACGACAGCCTGCAGGGTCTTGAGGCCCTGAGCGGCGACAACGCCCCCGAATTACTGGCGGTAGATGCGCTTGATCCGGTATTGGCCGCCAGCTGGCGCGAGCCGGCGTTGAAAGGGCACGACATCGCCTTTCTGCAATACACCTCTGGCTCCACAGCACTGCCCAAGGGCGTGCAGGTCAGCCACGGCAACCTGGTGGCCAACGAGCAGTTGATCCGCTCGGGCTTTGGCATCGACCTCAACCCCGACGACGTGATCGTCAGCTGGCTGCCGCTGTACCACGACATGGGCCTGATCGGTGGGCTGCTGCAGCCGATCTTCAGCGGCGTACCCTGCGTGCTGATGTCGCCGGGTTACTTCCTCGCCCGGCCGCTGCGCTGGTTGCAGGCGATCAGCGAGTACGGCGGCACCATCAGCGGCGGGCCAGATTTCGCCTACCGGCTGTGCAGCGAACGGGTCAGCGAGGCGGCCCTGGCGGGGCTCGACCTGAGCCGCTGGCGTGTGGCCTATTCCGGCTCCGAGCCGATCCGCCAGGACAGCCTCGCCACCTTCGCCGACACGTTCGCGGCCTGCGGCTTCCAGCCGGGCAGTTTCTTTGCCAGCTATGGCCTGGCCGAAGCCACCTTGTTCGTCAGTGGCAGCCGCCGTGGCCAGGGCATCGGCGCGCTGGAGCTGGACGCCGAGGCGCTCGCCGCCAACCGTGCCGAAGCCGGCAAGGGCAGTGTGCTGATGAGCTGCGGCTACCCGCAGCCTGGCCATGCGCTGCGCATCGTCGAGCCACAGCACCTGGAAGTACTGGGCGACAACCAGGTCGGCGAGATCTGGGCCGGCGGCCCGAGCATCGCCCTGGGTTACTGGCGCAACCCTGAGGCCACGGCGCGCACCTTCGTCGAAAGGGATGGCCAGACCTGGCTGCGTACCGGCGACCTGGGGTTCATGCGTGATGGTGAAGTGTTCGTTACCGGGCGCCTGAAGGACATGCTGATCGTCCGCGGCCAGAACCTTTACCCGCAAGACCTGGAAAAGACCTTGGAGCGGGAGGTCGAAGTGCTGCGCAAGGGCCGGGTGGCCGTGTTCGCGGTCGACGACCAGGGCGAGGAGGGCATCGGCGTGGCGGTGGAAATCAGCCGCAACGTGCAGAAGGCGGTCAAACCCGAGGACCTGATCAAGACCCTGCGCCAGGTGATCGCCGATGCCTGTCGCCAGGCGCCGGCCGTGGTCCTGCTGCTCAACCCGGGCGCGTTGCCGAAGACCTCCAGTGGCAAGCTGCAGCGTTCGGCCTGCCGCCTGCGCATGCACGACGGCAGCCTCGATTGCTATGCGCGCTTCCCCATGGCTGCCGGGCCGGTTGCAGAGCCTGCAACGGCTGATGATCTGCAGGCACGCATCGCCAGTATCTGGCGCGAGGTCCTCAAGGTCGAGGCGGTTGCCGCTGACGATCATTTCCTGCTGCTGGGCGGCAATTCCATCGCTGCCACCCAGGTCACCGCCCGTCTGGCTGACGAGCTGGCTATCGAGCTGAGCCTGCGTACCCTGTTCGAGGCACCGACGCTGGCCGAGTACAGCGCTTGCGTGGCAGCCATCCTGGCGGAAGGCGCCGGGGCAACCCGCGCTATCACGGCCCTGAACCGTGGCCAGGCCTTGCCGCAGTCGCTGGCTCAGAACCGCCTGTGGCTGACCTGGCAATTGCAGCCACAGTCTGCGGCCTACAACATTCCTGCGGGCCTGCACCTGCGCGGCGAGCTGGACGAGGCCGCGCTCGAAGCCGCATTTCAAGCATTGGTAGCACGCCACGAATCGCTGCGCACGGTATTCAGTGAAGTCGACGGGCAGGCGTTGCAGCATGTGTTGCCGCAGCTGCCGTTCAGCCTGCAGCGCCTGGACTTCGAAGGGCTGGCGCCTGACCACGTGCGCCAGCGTCGCGAGGACGAGGCCCAGCAGCCTTTCGACCTGACTCAGGGCCCTCTGCTGCGCGTGACCCTGGTGCGCCTGGATGATGAAGACCATCAACTGTGGGTGACCTTGCATCACATCGTCGCCGATGGCTGGTCGCTGAACATCCTCCTCGACGAGTTCGCCAAACTGTATGCCGCCCGTTGCCAGGGCCTGGACGCCAAGCTGGCGCCGCTGACACTGGGTTACGCCGACTACGGCACCTGGCAGCGGCAATGGCTGGCCGAGGGCGAGAGTGCGCGCCAGCTGGCGTACTGGAAGACCGCGTTGGGCGACACTTCGCCGGTGCTCGACCTGTACCCGGACCAGCCGCGCTCAAGCCTCCATCAAAACCGTGCCGCACGCCTGAGCGTGAAAGTGCCGGCCAGGTTGGGCGATGCCCTCAAGGGCCTGGCCCGCGAACAGCAGGCCAGCCTGTTCATGGTCCTGCTGGCGGCCTGGCAAGGCCTGTTGCACCGCTACACCGGCCAGGCTGACATTCGCGTCGGCGTGCCCAACGCCAACCGCCCGCGCCAGGAAACCCAGGGCATGGTCGGCTTCTTCATCAACACCCAGGTGCTGCGTGCGCAATTGGACGGCCGCCTGCCTTTCGCCCAACTGCTGGCCCAGGTGCGCGAAGCGACCCTCGGCGCCCAGGCCAACCAGGACCTGCCGTTCGAGCAACTGCTCGAAGCCCTGCCAGAAGCCCGCGAGCAGGGCTTGTTCCAGGTCATGTTCAACCACCAGCAGCGTGATCTTTCGGCGTTGCGCCGCCTGCCGGGCCTGCTCGCCGAAGAGCTGCCGTGGCACAGCCGCGAAGCCAAGTTCGACCTGCAGCTGCACAGCGAGGAAGACCATCAGGGCCGCCTGAGCCTGGCTTTCGACTACGTCGCCGAGCTGTTCGAGGCCGACACGGTGAAGCGCCTGGCCCAGCACCTGCTGGCGCTGCTCGAGCAAGTCTGTGCAGAGCCGCAACTGCCGTTGGGCGACGTCCAGCTGCTGGATGAGCAGGCTCGTCAGCAACTGCTGGCATGGGGTGAGGCACCTGCGCCCGCCCCGCAACAGCTGCTGGTCGAGCAGCTCAACGAACAGGCCCGGCTGACCCCGGAGCGCACAGCCCTGGTGTGGCAGGGCGGCGGCCTCAGCTACGCCGAGCTGCATCAGCAGGCCAACCGCCTGGCGCACTACCTGCGCGACAAAGGTGTCGGCCCCGACACCTGCGTGGCCATCGCCGTCGAGCGTTCGCCGCAGCTGCTGGTCGGCTTGCTGGCCATCCTCAAGGCTGGCGGTGCCTATGTGCCACTGGATGTCGACTATCCGACCGAGCGCCTGGCCTACATGCTGGGCGACTGCCAGGCCAGCCTGCTGCTCAGCCACAGCAGCCTGCTTGGCACGCTGCCGCAGGTTGACGGCGTCAGTGCCATCGCCCTCGACCAGTTGCACCTGGACAGCTGGCCAAGCCAGGCGCCGGGCCTGCACCTGCACGGCGACAACCTGGCCTACGTGATCTACACCTCCGGCTCCACTGGCCGGCCGAAGGGTGTAGGTAACACCCATGCTGCACTGGCCGAGCGCCTGCAGTGGATGCAGGCCCGCTACGCGCTGGATGAAAACGACGTACTGATGCAGAAAGCGCCGATCAGCTTCGACGTGTCGGTGTGGGAGTGCTTCTGGCCGCTGATCACTGGTTGCAAGCTGGTGCTGGCCGGCCCCGGCGAGCACCGCGACCCGCAGCGCATCGCCGCGCTGGTGCAGGCGCATGGCGTGACCACGCTGCACTTCGTACCGCCGCTGCTGCAGGTATTCGTGCAGGAACCATTGGCCGCCGGCTGCAGCAGCCTGCGCCGGCTGTTCTCCGGGGGCGAGGCGCTGCCTTCGAACCTGCGTGACCGTGTGTTGCAGTTGCTGCCGCAAGTGCAGTTGCACAACCGCTACGGGCCGACCGAAACCGCCATCAACGTCACCCACTGGCATTGCCAGGCAGCCGATGGCGAGCGTTCGCCGATCGGTCGCCCATTGGGCAACGTGCTCTGCCGGGTACTGGACGATGGGCTTGAACTGGCTGCACCTGGGGTGCCGGGCGAGCTGTATCTGGGCGGTGCCGGCGTGGCCCGTGGTTACCTGGGCCGCCCAGGCCTGACCGCCGAGCGTTTCGTGCCCCAGGCCGACGGCAATGGCGCGCGCCTGTACCGCAGTGGTGACCGCGCCCGCTGGCAGGTGCAGAACACCGCCCTGGAATACCTCGGTCGCCTCGATCAGCAGGTCAAGGTGCGTGGCTTTCGCGTGGAGCCGGAAGAAGTGCAGGCCTGCCTGCTGGCCCAGCCGGGTGTCGAACAGGCAGTGGTGCTGATCCACCACGACGCGGTCGGCGCGCAACTGGTCGGCTACTATAGCGGCAGCGCACCGTCCGATGCCTTGCTGGCGGCGTTGGCCGGGCAACTACCGGCGTACATGGTGCCGTCCCAATTGATCGGCCTGGCGCAGATGCCGCTGGGCCCGAGTGGCAAGATCGACCGCAAGGCGCTGCCCGTACCGGTCTGGCAACAGCGTGCCCACGTCGAGCCACATACCGCGCTGCAGCAGCAGGTTGCGGCCATCTGGCGCGAGGTGCTGAACCTGCCGCAGGTGGGCCTGCACGACGATTTCTTCGCCCTCGGCGGCCACTCGCTGCTGGCTACCCAGATTGTCTCGCGCACCCGCCAGGCGTGCGATGTCGAGCTGCCGCTCAAGGCGTTGTTCGAAGCCAGCGAGCTGGCTGCGTTCTGTGAGGAAATCACCCGTATCCGCGCTGCCGGTGAGTGCAACCGGCAAGGCCAGATCGCCCTGGTCGACCGTCGTCAGGCCGTGCCGCTGTCGTACTCCCAGCAGCGCATGTGGTTCCTCTGGCAGATGGAGCCGGATAGCCCAGCCTACAATGTTGGCGGCATGGCGCGTTTGCGTGGAGCCCTGCATGTGGATGCCTTCGAACGCGCCCTGCAGGCGCTGATCATGCGCCACGAGACCCTGCGTACCACCTTCCCGAGTATCGAGGGTGTGCCGTACCAGTGCGTGGCCGGCGACAGCGGGCTGCACCTGGATTGGCAGGACTTCACGGCGCTGCCGGCGGGTACCCGTCAGCAGCGCCTGCAGCAACTGGCTGACGACCAGGCCCACCAGCCGTTCGACCTGGAGCGCGGCCCGCTGCTGCGCGCCTGCCTGGCCAAGACCGAAGACCGCGAACACTACTTCGTGCTGACCCTGCACCACATCGTCACCGAGGGCTGGGCCATGGACATCTTCGCCCGCGAGCTGGGTGAGCTCTACGAAGCCTTCGTCGATGAGCGCGAATCGCCACTGGCGCCGCTGCCGGTGCAATACCTGGACTACAGCGTATGGCAGCGGCAATGGCTGGAAAGCGGCGAGGGCGCACGCCAGCTGGCCTACTGGAAAGAGCGCCTCGGCGATGAGCACCCCGTGCTGGCGCTGCCCACCGACCGCCCGCGCCCGGCCGTGCAGAGCCACCGTGGCGAGCTGTACCGCTTCGACCTCGACCCGGCGCTGGTCGCCCGCGTGCATGCCTTCAACCATCAGCGTGGGCTTACCCTGTTCATGACCATGACCGCCACGCTGGCCGCGTTGCTACACCGCTATAGCGGCCAGCGCGACCTGCGCATTGGCGCGCCGGTGGCCAACCGCATCCGCCCGGAAAGCGAAGGCCTGATCGGCGCCTTCCTCAACACCCAGGTGCTGCGTTGCGAGCTGGACGGGCAAATGACCGTCGCCGCCTTGCTCGACCAGGTGCGCCAGGCCGCCATTGAAGGCCAGTCGCACCAGGACTTGCCGTTCGACCAGTTGGTCGAGGCCCTGCAGCCGCCGCGCAGCAGCGCCTACAACCCGCTGTTCCAGGTGATGTGCAACGTGCAGCGCTGGGCCTTCCAGCAGAGCCGCACGCTCGCTGGCATGCAGGTGGATTACCTGGTCAACGACGCCAGCGCCACCAAGTTCGACCTGTACCTCGAGGTCACCGACCTCGACGGCCGCCTGGGCTGCTGCCTGACCTACAGCCGCGACCTGTTCGATGAGCCGCGCATCGCGCGCATGGCCGAGCACTGGCAGCAGTTGCTGGTCGGCCTGCTCGACAACCCGCAGCAGCGCCTGTGCGAGCTGCCGATGCTGGCCGATGCCGAGCAGCAGGTACTGATCGGGCAGTTGCAGGGCGAACAGGACTTCGCCATCGACCAGACCCTTCACGGTCTGTTCGCTGCCCAGGCTGCACGCACGCCTAACGCCGGTGCGCTGACCTTCGCCGGCCAGCACATGACCTACGCCGAGCTCGACCAGCAGGCCAACCGCCTGGCCCGCGCCCTGCGCGAACGCGGGGTCGGCCCGCAGGTGCGGGTGGGCTTGGCGCTGGAGCGCTCGCTGGAAATGGTGGTCGGCTTGCTGGCCATTCTCAAGGCCGGTGGCGCCTATGTGCCGCTCGACCCGGAGTACCCGCTCGACCGCCTGCTTTACATGATCGAGGACAGCCGCATCGGCCTGCTGCTGAGCCAGCGCACCCTGCTCGCAACCCTGGGTGAATTGCCTGATGGTGTGGCCCGCTGGAGCCTGGAAGACGATGCCGCGAGCCTGTCGGCCTACAGCGATGCGCCCCTGGACAACCTCAACCTGCCGCAGCATCAGGCCTACCTGATCTACACCTCCGGTTCCACCGGCAAGCCCAAGGGCGTGGTGGTCAGCCACGGTGAAATCGGCATGCACTGCCAGGCGGTGATCGACGCCTTTGGCATGCGCAGCGATGACTGCGAGCTGCACTTCTATTCGATCAACTTCGACGCGGCCAGCGAACGTTTGCTGGTGCCGCTGCTGTGCGGCGCCCGCGTGGTCCTGCGTGCCCAGGGCCAATGGGGTGCGGAGGAAATCTGCCAGCTGGTGCGCGAGCAGCAGGTGAGCGTTCTCGGCTTCACCCCGAGCTATGGCAGCCAGCTGGCCCAGTACCTCGCCGCACAGGGCCAGCAGCTGCCGGTGCGGTTGGTGATCACCGGCGGCGAATCGCTGACTGGCGAGCACTTGCAGCGCATCCGCCAGGCGTTTGCCCCGCAGCAGTTCTTCAACGCCTACGGCCCCACCGAAACCGTGGTCATGCCGTTGGCCTGCCTGGCGCCGCAGGTCATGCCCGCCGACGCTGGCAGCGTGCCGATCGGCCGGGTGATCGGGGCCCGCACCGCCTACATCCTTGACGAGGACCTGGCCTTGCTGCCGCAAGGGGGGATCGGCGAGCTGTACGTCGGCGGTGCCGGCCTGGCCCAGGGTTACCACGACCGCCCGGGCCTCAGCGCCGAGCGCTTTGTCGCCGACCCGTTCAGCCAGGGCGGCGGGCGCCTGTACCGCACCGGCGACCTGGTGCGCCTGCGTGCCGATGGCCTGGTGGAATACGTCGGCCGTGCCGACCAACAGGTGAAGATCCGAGGTTTTCGTATCGAGCTGGGCGAAATCGAAAGCCACCTGCAGGCGCATGCCGATGTCGACGAGGCCGTGGTCCTGGCCCTTGACCTGCCGGGTGGCAAGCAACTGGTAGGTTACCTGGTGTGCAAGCAGGCCACTGGCGACAGCGATGCGCAATCCAGGCTGCGCGAAGCGGTCAAGGCCGATGCGCGTCAGCACCTGCCGGATTACATGGTGCCAGCGCACCTGGTGCTGCTCGAACGCCTGCCATTGATGGGCAACGGCAAGCTCGACCGCCGTGCACTGCCGGCACCGGACCTGGAGCAGGCCCGCGAGCATTACCAGGCCCCGGCCAATGAGCTGGAGGAGCAACTGGCGCAGGCCTGGCGCGAAGTGCTCAACGTTCACCGCGTGGGTGTGCAGGACAATTTCTTCGAACTGGGCGGCGACTCGATCCTGTCGATTCAGGTGGTCAGCCGTGCGCGCCAGCTGGGCCTGCAGTTCACCCCGCGTGACCTGTTCCAGCACCAGACCATCCAGACCCTGGCTGCCGTGGCCAGCCGCAGTGCGGCGCCGAGCAGCATCGAGCAGGGCCCGCGCGAGGGGCGTAGCGGCCTCACGCCGATTCAGCACTGGTTCTTCGACAGTGACGTGACCCAGTCGCAGCACTGGAACCAGGCGGTGCTGCTGGAAGCGCGCCAGCCTCTTGACCGTGCCACCCTTGAACAGGCCCTGGCCGGGCTGGTGGCGCATCACGACAGCCTGCGCCTGCGCTTCACCCAAGGCCACGCTGCATTCGCCGCGCAGCCTGCAGAGCAGTTGCTGTGGACGGCCACGGTCGCCGACTTCGCCGACTGCCAGGCGCTGTACACCGACGTGCAACGCAGCCTTGACCTGGAACGGGGCCCGTTGCTGCGTGCCTTGCTGGTGAGCGACGGGCAGGGCGCCCAGCGCCTGCTGCTGGCGATCCACCACCTGGTGGTCGATGGTGTGTCCTGGCGTGTGCTGCTCGAAGACCTGCAGGCGCTGTATCGCGGTCAGCCACTGCCGGCCAAGACCCACGCCATGGCCGACTGGGCCGCGCGCCTGGCCAGCTACGCCGGCAGCGATTCGCTGCGCGACGAACTGGGCTGGTGGCAAGACCAGCTCGGCAGCGTGCGCCATGAGCTGCCGTGCGATCACCCGCAGGGTGGCAACCTGCATCGGCATGCTGAAACCCTGGCCATCGGCCTGGACGTGGAGCAGACCCGGCAGTTGCTGCAACAGGCACCGGCGGCCTACCACACCCAGGTCAACGACCTGCTGCTGACAGCGCTGGCTCGCACCCTGTGCCGCTGGAGCGGTGATCAGGAAGTGCTGGTGCAGCTTGAAGGCCACGGTCGCGACGGCCTGTTCGAGGACATGGACCTGACCCGCAGCGTTGGCTGGTTCACCAACGCCTACCCGCTGCGCCTTAACCCGCAAGCCGGCAACGACGATGCCGCGCGTGCCACTTCGCTCAAGCGCATCAAGGAACAACTGCGTCAGGTGCCGCACAAGGGCCTGGGCTATGGTGTGCTGCGCTACCTGGGCGATGCTGCCAGCCGCGAGAGCATGGCGGCACTGCCGCAGGCGCGCATCACCTTCAACTACCTGGGCCAGTTCGACCAGCAGTTCGACGAGGCCGCCTTGTTCCTGCCGCTGGATGCACCGGCTGGCCAGGCCCACGACCTGGATGCGCCGTTGCCGAACTGGCTCAGCGTCGATGGCCAGGTCTACGGGGGGACCCTGCAACTGCGTTGGACCTACAGCCGCGAACGCTATGACGCGCAGACCATCGGGCAGTTGGCCGAGGCGTACCGCGAGGAACTGCTGGCCCTGGTCAGTCACTGCCTGGCCGATGGCAACGGCAGCTTCACGCCGTCGGACTTCCCGCTGGCGCACCTGACCCAGGCGCAGATCGACGCACTGCCGGTCCCCGCTGCCCGGATCGAAGACGTCTACCCGCTGACGCCGATGCAGGAGGGCATGCTGTTGCACACCCTGCTGGAGCCGGGCACCGGCCTTTACTACATGCAGGACCGCTACCGCATCAACAGCGCGCTCGACCCCGAGCGTTTCGCCCAGGCCTGGCAGGCCGTGGTGGCGCGTCACGAGGCCCTGCGCGCCTCGTTCAGCTGGAACGCTGGCGAGACGATGCTGCAGATCATCCACAAACCGGGTAACACGCCGGTGGACTACCAGGACTGGCGCGGCCTTGATGAAGCGGCCCAGGAGATGCGCCTGCAAGCCCTGCACAAGCAAGAGCGGGAAGCGGGCTTTGCCCTCCTGCAGGAGGCACCGTTCCACCTGCGCCTGGTGCGCGTCGATGACCAGCGCTACTGGTTCATGATGAGCAACCACCACATCCTCATCGATGCCTGGTGCCGTTCGTTGCTGATGAACGACTTCTTCGAGATCTACCAGGCCCTGGGCGAAGGCCGCCAGGCCCAGTTGCCTGTACCGCCGCGCTACCGTGACTACATCGGCTGGCTGCAGCGCCAGGACATGGGCGAAGCGCGCCGCTGGTGGCAGGCCAACCTGGCCGGTTTCGAACGCGCCACCGCGCTGCCCAGCGACCGCCCGCTGCGCAACGACCACGCTGGCGACGGCATGGTGGTGGGTGACTGCTACACCCGCCTGGAGGTGGGCGACGGCGTGCGTCTGCGCGAACTGGCCCAGGCCCACCAGCTGACCATCAACACTTTTGCCCAGGCGGCCTGGGCGCTGGTGCTGGCGCGCTACAGCGGCGATCGCGATGTGGCCTTCGGCGTGACCGTGGCCGGGCGCCCGGTGAGCCTGCCGCAGATGCAGCGCACGGTGGGCCTGTTCATCAACAGTATCGCCCTGCGCGTGCAGCTGCCCGAGCCGGGCCAGTGCCACAGCGTGCGCCAGTGGTTGCAGGGCCTGCTGGAACGCAACATGGAGCTGCGCGAGTACGAGTACCTGCCGCTGGTGGCAATCCAGGAATGCAGCGAACTGCCCAAGGGCCAGCCGCTGTTCAACAGTCTGTTCGTATTCGAGAACGCACCGGTGGAAACCGCGGTACTCGACCACGCCCAGCACCTCAATGCCAGCTCGGACTCCGGCCGCACCCACACCAACTTCCCGCTGACGGCGGTGTGCTACCCAGGGGATGACCTGGGCCTGCACCTGTCCTTCGACCAGCGCTACTTCGACTACCCGACCGTCGAGCGCCTGCTGGCCGAGTTCAAGCGCCTGCTGCTGGCACTGGTGCAAGGCTTTGAAGGTGAGGTGAGCGAGTTGCCGTTGCTGGGCGCGGACGAACAGCGCTTCCTGCTCGACGACTGCAACCGTACGGGGCACGCCTACCCGCTGGAGCAGAGCTACGTGGCGCTGTTCGAAGCGCAGGTCGCTGCCCACCCCGAGCGCACCGTCGCCCGCTGCCTGGAAGCATCGTATGACTATGCAGGGCTGAACCTGGCGGCCAACCGCCTGGGCCATGCCCTGGTCGCAGCGGGTGTGGCCATCGACCAGCCGGTTGCCTTGTTGGCCGAGCGGGGCTTGCCGTTGCTGGGCATGATCGTCGGCAGCTTCAAGGCTGGCGCCGGCTACCTGCCGCTGGACCCGGGCCTGCCGTCGGCGCGGCTGCAGCGTATCGTCGAACTGAGCCGCACGCCGGTGCTGGTGTGCAGCGCGGCCTGTGCCGAGCAGGGGCGACAGTTGCTCGATGAGCTGGCCGGTGTGGCTCGGCCACAGTTGCTGGTGTGGGAGGAGGTGCAGGGCAGCAGCATCGCCAGCCACAACCCAGGCATCCACAGCGGGCCGGACAACCTGGCCTATGTGATCTACACCTCCGGCTCCACCGGGCTGCCCAAGGGCGTGATGGTTGAGCAGCGCGGGATGCTCAACAACCAGCTGAGCAAGGTGCCGTACCTGGCCCTGAGCGAGCACGACGTGATCGCCCAGACTGCCTCGCAGAGCTTCGACATTTCGGTCTGGCAGTTCCTCGCCGCGCCGTTGTTCGGCGCCAAAGTGGAGATCGTGCCGAACGCCATCGCCCATGACCCACAAGGTTTGCTGGCGCATGTGCAAGCCACTGGTATCAGTGTGCTGGAAAGCGTGCCGTCGCTGATCCAGGGCATGCTGGCCAACGATCATCAGGCGCTTGATGGCCTGCGCTGGATGTTGCCGACCGGTGAGGCGATGCCGCCGGAGCTTGCTGCGCAATGGCTGCAGCGTTATCCGCAGGTCGGCCTGGTGAATGCCTACGGGCCGGCGGAGTGCTCGGATGACGTGGCTTTCTTCCGCGTCGACTTGGCGTCGACCCGCGGCAGCTACCTGCCGATCGGCACGCCGACCGACAACAACCGGCTGTACCTGTATGGCAAAGATCAGGCCCTGGTACCGCTGGGTGCGGTGGGTGAGCTGTGTGTGGCCGGTACCGGCGTCGGTCGCGGCTATGTTGGCGACCCGGTGCGCACGGCACTGGCCTTCATCCCGCACCCGCACGGGGCGCCGGGCGAACGCCTGTACCGCACCGGCGACCTGGCACGGCAGCGCCCGGACGGGGTACTGGAGTATGTCGGGCGCATCGATCATCAGGTGAAGATCCGCGGCTACCGTATCGAACTGGGCGAGATCGAGGCGCGTCTGCACGAGCAGGCCGAGCTTCGCGATGCGGCGGTGGGGGTGCAGGAAAGCGCCAATGGCAAGCACCTGGTTGGCTACCTGGTGGCACACCAGGGTGTGGTTGCCGATGCCGCGTTGTTGGAGCAGATCAAGCAGCGCCTGCGAGCCGAGTTGCCGGAGTACATGGTGCCGCTGCACTGGGGCTGGTTCGCCAGCCTGCCGCACAACGCCAACGGCAAGCTTGACCGCAAGGCGCTGCCGGCCATCGAGATCGGTGGGCAGCACAGCCAGGCCTACCTGGCGCCGCGGGATGAGCTGGAAGCGGTGCTGGCGGGTATCTGGGGCGATGTGCTCAAGGCCGAACGGGTCGGGGTGCATGACAACTTCTTCGAGCTGGGCGGGCATTCGCTGCTGGCCACGCAGATCGCTTCGCGGGTGCAGAAGCAGCTGCAATTGAACGTGCCGTTGCGGGCGATGTTCGAGTGCAGCACGGTGGAGGAGTTGGCCGAGTATGTGCGTGGGTTGCAGGGCAGTGAGCTGGATGAGGGCAAGGCGGATCGGCTCAGTGACCTGATGGCTGAGCTGGAAGGGCTTTAGACCGTACGGGGGCGCTTTGCGCCCCATTCGCGGGCAAGCCCGCTCCCACAGAAACCTCGCTGGATCAAGCCTTGCGGAGTACCTGTGGGAGCGGGCTTGCCCGCGAAGAGCCCGGAACTGACAAACCAGGTATCAGCGCTTGCCGAGAATCTTGCCAAGCAGCTCTGGCCGCGGTGCGCCTTGCTGGCTCTGCAGGTTGCCCTGCTCATCCTGATAGAAGATCGCCGGGGTCGCCTGCAGCCCCATCTCCTCCATCAGAGCCATGTTCGCCGCCAGCTTCTGCTGCACGGCATCCGGCACCTTGTCCAGCGGCTTCAGGCTGCTTGCCTTGCCCGCTTTCTCGTGCTCATGCAACGCCTTGGCCGGGTCCTTGGCGGCCAACAGTGCCGCCGACTTGCCCGGGCTGTCTTCGCGGATGATGCCGACCATGATATGGCGCAACTGCACCTTGCCCGACTCCACCCAGGGCCGCGCCTGTTCCCAGAACATGTTGCAGTACGGGCAGTTGGGGTCGCTGAACAGGTACACCTTGCGCGGCGCACTGTCCTTGCCATCGGCGATCCAGGCGGTTTTCTCCATTTTCGCCCAGATCTCCTTGCTCATCGGCGCGTACACCAACTTCTGCAGCGGCTCGGCGCTGAGGTCCTTGCCCTGTTCGTCGAACAGGCTGCCGACCAGCACGTGCTTGCCGTCCGGGGTCAGGTACAGGGCCAGGGCATTGTTCTGGTATTCGGCGGCGTAGCCGCGCAGGCCGTTGGGCGCATCGAAGCTGCCCTTGATCTCGGCGCCCTTGGCTTGCAGTTGCTGGATCGCCTTGGGCAGTTCTTCGGCCTGCACCAGCGGGGCGGCCAGCAGGGCCAGGGACAGGGGTAGCAGGGCAGTCAATCGCATGTCAGTTTCCTTGTGCGGCAGGGGCGGGCGCCTTGGCCCGCGCGAAAGGTTCCAGGGCATGGCGCAGGCTGGCCCGCGACAGCTCGCCGAGGTGGCTGCCGATCAGGCGGCCGTCGGCGTCGTAGAACAAGGTGGTGGGCAGGGCCATCGAGCCAACCCGCTGGGCCAGCACGCCGGTGCCGTCGAAAAGCACGTGGGTCAGGCTCAGACCAGTGGTGGCCAGGAAGGTGGTGACGTTCTCGGGCGTTTCGCCCTGGTTGACGAAGATGAAGGTCACGTGGGGGTACTCGCCCTGGGCCTGCTGCAGCACTGGCATTTCCCGGCGGCATGGCGGGCACCAGGTGGCCCAGATATTGATCACCAGCGGCTTGCCACGGTAGCTGTGCAACGCCACGGACTGGCCAGCGGCATTGCGCAGGCTCAGTTCGGGCAAGGCGGTGCCCTTGCTGTACAGGTGGCTGCCCAGGCTGCTCAGGCCCCAGAACAGCGCACCGCTGAACAGTGCCCAGCCCAGCGGGCGACGCAAGGCAGGCTGGCGCCAGCCCTGCCAGAGGGTGGCGAGGACGATGCCGACCAGGCCCGACCAGAGCAGGAAACCGCCGTCACGGATGTCGATGACCTGCAGCAGGTCGTCGCGGTACATCGGCCAGTAGGCCAGTACGAAACCCAGGCGGGCGCACAGCAGGCCGATCAGGAACAGGTTGAACAGCGCCGATTCCGGGCTTTCGCCGCCCCGCCGGGCGACCCACCAGCCAACCAGGCAGGCCACGCCGAGGGCGGCGAGCATCAGCAGGTGGTTGAGCGCCATGGTCAGTGGGCCGAGGGTTACCGTCAGCATCAGCCTTGGCTCCGGGTCTGGGTCCAGTGTTGCAGGAACGCAGCGGCATCCACCTCACCCGTGATGCGCCGTGCGCGACGTTCTTCGCCTTCCGGGCCGAGCCAGATGATGCTGGGTGGGCCAGGTACCTGGTAGCGCTGCAGCAGGGCGCGGCTGGCCGCGGAGTCGGCGGTCACGTCCAGGCGCAGCAGGTGTACGCCGGCCAGGCTCGCTTGGATGTCGGGTCGGGAGAACACCTGCTTTTCCATGACCTTGCACGACACGCACCAGTCGGCGTAGTAGTCGACCATGACCCACTGGCCGCGGGCCTTCGCGGCATCGAGCTCGCGTTGCAAGGCTTCAGGGCTGCTGACCGTGACGAAGTGCTCGTCGGCCTTTTGCACCGCGGCGGGTGCTGGACCGCCAGCGAACGGCCGCAACGGTTGCCACAGGTCATCACCACCTGCAGCCGCGCCGACCAGCAGCAAACCACCCCACAATGCGCCCAGCAAGGGTACCGCGCGCAGTGCTGGCAAGCGCTGCAGCGCCGGCCAGCTGGCCCAGCCCAGGGCAATCAGCCAGGCGCCGCTCAGGGCCAGTACCACAGGCGCGGCAAGCAGGCTGCGCACCGTGTACAGGGCCATGGCCAGGAACACGAAACCAAAAACACCCTTGACCCGGTTCATCCAGGCCCCAGGGCGCGGCAGGTAGCGGTTGCCCAGGGTCACCAGCAACAGCAGCGGCACGCCCATGCCCAGGCCGAGGCTGAACAGCACCAGTGCGCCTTGCAGCACATCGCCACTCTGCGCGATGTACAGCAGTGCACCCGCCAGTGGCGCCGTCATGCACGGGCCGAGCAGCAGGCCGGACAGCGCGCCGAGCAACGCTGCACCGTACAGGTTGCCGCCTTGGGTGCCTTGGCCGGCGCGGTCCAGGCGATCGCGCAGGGCTGCCGGCAGCTGTAGCTCGAAGGCGCCGAACATCGGCAGGGCGAGGAGGATGAACAAGCCGGCCAGGCTGCCCAGCAGCCAGGGTTGCTGCAGCCACGCCTGCAGGCTGGCGCCCAGTAGTGCCGCGACCACGCCCAGGGCCGCGTACACCAGCGCCATGCTCAGCACATAGACCCCGGCCAGCAGCCAGCCACGCCGGGCACTGGCACCGTTGCCCAGGACCAGGCCGGCAAGGATCGGCAGCATTGGCAACGAGCAGGGGGTGAAGGCCAGCAACAGGCCCAGGCCGAAGAACGCCAGCAGGCTCCAGGCCAGGCTGGCGCTCTGCAGGCCGCTGGCCAGGGCCTGGTCGCTGGCTTGCTCGGCGGCCGGCGTCACGCTGCCACCCAGGTCGATGGCGGTGGTTTGCGGCGGGTAGCACAGGCCGGCGTCGGCGCAGCCCTGCCAGCCCAGGCGCAACTGGCCTTGGGCATTGGCCGGGATCAGCAATTCCAGCTGGTCGCGGTACACCGCGCTGTCACCGAAGAACTCGTCGTGGTGGTTCAGTGCCGGCGGCAGTTGCGGCTGTTGGTCGGGGGGCAAACCGTCGAACTTGAGGCGCTTCTGGTACAGGTAGTAACCCTGTTTGATCTGGAAGAACAGGCGCATCTGGCCGTCGGCCTGGCGGTCGTGGGTCAGCACGAACGCCTGGTTGACCGGCAGGAAGTCGGGTTTGACGTCGAACGGGTTGGCCTGCAACGGGCCGGCCAGGAGGAACGTCAGGAAGAGCAGAACGATGCGCATGTCTTCGCCTTGGCAGTACGGAATGGTGGCCATGCTGGCTGTGGTCGATTAACCCAAGGTTAACCGTTCCTGCCGAAGCGGGTGCTGCGCTGCCGCGTGTCGGCCCTCGACACACCGCGACATATTGTCGGCTTGACTTTGCTTATGCCCATACTCTTGTTGTAAAGTTGACGCAGGAGTCAGTTTTTTCTGGCTCACGCGTCAAGGTTCTCACCCTTCCGAGTTCCCCGCACAAGAATCAGAAAAAGATGGGCAGATACTCTTCTGCCCTGAGGATCAAGCATGTCCAACCGTGATATTTCCCGGCGCGCCTTCTTGCAAGGCGGCCTGATCGCTGGTGTCGGCGTGACCATGGCGCCACTTGGCAGCCAGGCATTTGCCGCCCTGATGGAGGAGCGCGTCACCACCTCGCCGCAAAAGTGGATGAACCATGACGGCAAGGCGCGTTTTCGCAACGACGCACTGTCCAAGGTCTGTGGCAACAAGGTCTTCGCCCGCGACATCCGCGCCAAGGACATGCCCGGCTGGCCGACCCAGCAAGGCCACGCGCTGCTGCTCAAGGCGACCAAGGTCGACCGCATCTATGCCGGCCATGACCTCAGCCTGCTCGGCGCCGACCTGCAGCCAGACCGTATCGTCACCGCCGCCGACCTGGCCAAGGACGGTATCGCCTGGCCCGAGGCCCATTCGCCCGACCCGCTGCTGCCGCCCGGCCAGGTGCCGATGTTCATCGGCCACCCGGTGGCGATCCTGATCTGGCACGACTTCGAGCGCTTCCGCCAGGCCAAGCGCAAGCTGCAGTTCAACGACAAGGCGATCACCTACGGCGCCCAGGCACCTCTGTACCAGCGTGACCCCTATGGCAGCTTCCGCTTCGTGCGTGTGGGCGGCGCTACGCCTTTCGATGACGATGAGTTCTCCAGCCTGAAGAACTCCATGCTGTTCCCCACCATCCTCAACCGCAAACCGGTGTGGTCGAAGCAGCCCAACCAGCACGGCGACCTGACCGAGCAGGGCCTGTTCTACGCCAAGCGCATGGGCGAGCAACTGGACAACCCGCCCGAGGACTGGTTGGTCTTCGACGAGCGCTACAAGACGCCGTCGATCGAGCCCGCCGCGCTGGAACCGGACAACGGCAACGGCTGGTACGACCCGGCGACCGGCACGCTTCACTTCGTGGTCGCGACCCAGTGCCCGTTCGAAGCGGCCCAGGAATGCGTGCACATGATCAAGCCGTCGCGCTTCGCCCTGAACACGCTGAACATGCACCCGGGCTACACCGTGGGTTACGGCTCCAAAGACAACAACATCTTCGTCTTCTACGCCGCCGTGGCCGCGCTGTATGGCGAGGGTGTGCCGGTGCGCCTGGCCAACGACCGCTACGAGCAGTTCCAGAGTGGCATCAAGCGCCATGCCTTCGACATCCGCTACCAGCTGGCCGTGGACAAGAAAGACAACCGCTTCAAGATCTTCCGCGCCGACATGAGCTGCGACGGCGGCGGGCGCATCAACTACAGCCCGTCGGTGGCCGCCGTGGGCGCCACCGCGGCGCAGTCGATCTACTACATGCCGCAGAACGACCTGTCGGTGACCGCTTACTTCTCCCGAGGTGTCGAGGCGGGGTCCATGCGCGGCTACGGCACCCTGCAGACCATGGCCGCCACCGAAATGATGGTCGATGAAATCGCCGGTCGCCTGGGCGTCGACGCCATCGACCTGCGCCGCGCCAACGCGCTGAAGTCGGGCATGAAGAACACCCAGGGTGCGGTCCCGGCCGGTGCCCTGCGCCTTTACGAGATCCTCGACAAGGCGGCCGTGCATGACTGGTGGCGCAACCGTGATGCACGCAAGCAACAGATGGACGCCAAGGACCCGGACCACTGGTACGGCGTCGGTTTTGCCATCTGCCAGAAGGACTTCGGCACCGGCTCCGAGGCGCCGATGGCCAGCATCGAGTTCAGCGCCGATGGCCGCATCAGCCTGCGCCACATCGGCACCGAACTGGGCACGGGCATGTCCACGTCCCAGGCGCTGGTGGTCAGCGACTTCCTCGGCCGCTCGGCCGACGAGGTGAAGACGGCGGTCACCGAATGGCCGGAGTTGCAGCTGACCACCAGCGGCAACCCGTACCTGATCAGCCAGCCCGAACAGGACGCCGCGCTGCGCAACCCGCGCTGGGTCGGCAAGCTGGCTTCGCCGTCGTCGGCGACCAACTCGGCGTTCTACTTCAGCCACGCCACCCGTGAAGCGGCCCGCGTGCTCTTCAACCACGGCCTGTGGCCGGCGGCCATGGCCATCTGGAGCCAGGGCCCGCACGGCGGCCAGGCCAACCCGCTGGTGGTGCGCCGCGAGAACGCGGTGTGGGTCAACGGCGAGCTGACCGGCAACGGCCTGGCGCCGATCCCGTTCGCCCAGCTGGCGCAGAAGGCTCACGAGATGGGCCTGGTCACCGGCGTCAGCGTCCACGGCTTCAACCGCTGGAGCTGGGCCGAGGCCGACTTCGTCATCGACGGCGTGCGCGAGCGCTTCCCGCTCGATGCCGTGGCGGTGAAGTACGGCGATGGCGCGGTGAATGCCAAGAAAGCGCAGATGAGTAGCCATGGCTACCACCTGCTCGACCGGCAGAACGCCGCGTACCCGGATACCCAACTGAACAACGCCATGGTCACCTACTACAGCCCGGTGGCGACCATAGTCGAGGTCAAGGTCAACAAGGGCACTCACGAAGTGCAGGTGCTCAACCATCACAGCTGGGTCGAGTGTGGCCGTGTGCTGGTGCCGGAACTGGTCAAAGGCCAGCTCGAAGGCGGTATCGCCATGGGCATCGGCCATGCACTGACCGAGGAAATGCCGTTGCACGAGGGTGGGCCCGGGGAGGGCGACTGGAACTTCAACCGCTACCGCCTGCCCCATGCGCGCGATGTGGCAGTGTGGAAGCAGACCAGCGAAATCCTCCCGCCGCTGTCACCGACCGATCCATCCAAGGGCATCGCCGAAGTGGTGATGATCCCGGTCGTCGGTGCCATCGGCAACGCCGTGGCGCATGCCATTGGCAAGCGCGTGCGCGATCTCCCCATCACCCCAGCCCGTATCAAGGAGGCCCTCAATGGCTAACCGTCCACTGCAACTGACCCTCAACGGTCAACCGGTCGGCCCGGTCGAGGTCCCTGATGACCTGGCGATGATCGACTACCTGCACGAACACCAGAACCTCACAGGTTCCCGCCTGGGCTGCGGCCAGGGCATCTGCCACGCCTGCGTGGTGATCGTCGACAACCCCGATGGCACCAGCGAGGAAGTGCGCACCTGCATCACCGGCGCGCATTACTTCGAGGGCAAGAAGGTCCGTACCATCGAGGGCCATGCCAAACAGGACGAGGCTGGCAACCTGACGCTGAACCCGATCCAGCAGAAGTTCGTCGACCTGTTCGCCTTCCAGTGCAGCTATTGCGCACCGGGCTTCGTCAACGCCGCCACGGTGCTGGTTGAAACCGCCCAGCGCCAGCCGTTGAAGAAGAGCGAAGTGGAAGAGCGCATCGAGGCCAGCCTCGGCCACCACATCTGCCGCTGCACCGGGTACGTGCGTTACTACGACGCCACCCGCACGGTGCTCAATGACCTCGGCCTGGTCAAGGAGGGTTGAGCATGGGCTTCGTTCGCAGCACTCTCGCGCTGGCCCTGGGCCTTGCCGTCGTTTCGCAGGCACTGGCGGCCGACGAGGCGCAGGTCAAGCGGGGTGAATACCTGGCCCGTGCGGCCGACTGCATGGCCTGCCACACGGCCGAAGGCGGCGCACCGTTTGCCGGTGGCCTGCCGATCCATTCACCGTTCGGCACCATCTATGGCAGCAACATCACCCCTGACAAGCAGCACGGCATTGGCAGCTACACGGCCGACGAGTTCTTCGCTGCCGTCACCGAGGGCAAGCGCAAGGATGGCGCCAACCTCTATCCGGCCATGCCTTACACCTCGTACCACCTGATCAAGCGGGAAGACTCGGACGCGATCCTGGCCTACCTGATGACCATCCCGCCGATCAACCGCCCGGCGCCGGAAACCAAATTGAGTTTCCCGTTCAACGTGCGCCTGGGCTTGACTGGCTGGAACATGCTGTACGGCAAGAGCGTGCAGTTGCAGCCAACCGAAGGCAAGAGCCCGGCCTGGCAGCGTGGGCAGTACATGGTCGAGGTCATGGGCCACTGTGGCGAGTGCCATACGCCGCGCAACCCGATCGGTGCACTGCAACAGGACAAGCGCCTGACTGGTGGCCTTCTGGCCGGCTACCTGGCGCCGAGCCTGCTGGCCCAGGATCTGGCCGACCGTGGCTGGACCCAGCCGGACCTGACCACCTTCCTCAAGCATGGCATCAGCGCCCAGGGCAGCATGTTCAACGAGATGTTCCCGGTGGTGCACCACAGCACCCAGCATCTTGAAGACGCCGACCTGGCAGCCATGGCCACGTACCTGCTGGGTGACCAGCCGCCGAAGGCCAAGGTGATCGAGGCGGTGCCCCTGGAGCAGCTTACCGAGAGCGCCAAGCGTGGCCGCCAGCAGTACCTGAACGTCTGCGCCGGCTGCCACGGTGTGGACGGTGAGGGCAAGCCGCACATTGCCGTGGCCATGCAGGGCAATACCGTGTTGCGCCAGGATGACTCACGCAACCTGGCCAAGGCGATCCTCGACGGCATCCGTGAACAGCAGTTCACCGGCTTCGAGCGCATGCAGCCGATGCCGGGCTTTGCCGACAAGCTCGACGACCAGCAAGTGACAGACATGCTCAACTACCTGCGCCAGGCCTGGGGTGGACTGCCCGGCGACCTGACCGTACAGCAGCTCGCCGAGCTGAAGGCAGAGTAAACCGTGCAGCATCTCGATCTCCAGGTGATCAGCCAGGCCTTGCAGTGGTCGTGCAACGGCCAGCGGGTGTGGTTGTGCACGGTCCTCGCCACCTACGGCTCGGCGCCTCGTGCGCCGGGCTCGCTGCTGGCGGTCAACGCCAGCGGCCAGTGGCTGGGGTCGCTGTCGGGCGGCTGCGTCGAAGATGACTTCCTCGAACGCGTGGCACGGGGTGAATTCCCCGAGCCGATTGCCATCGTGCGCTATGGCGATGGCAGCGACACGCGTTCGAGCATTCGCCTGCCTTGTGGTGGTGTGCTCGAAGTGCTGGTGGAAAACCTGCCGGCCGACTGCGCAGTGCAGGCTCATTTGCGTGAGCTGGAAGGCGCACTGCGCGGGCAGCGCCGGCTGCTGCGCGAAGTGCGCCTGCCGCAAGGTGATCGCCAGCTCAGCGATGACCACGCCCAGGGGCCGCGCGTGGAGCGTGCAAGCGGCTGCGTGCGCTTGCGTGTCGGCGCTGCCCAGCGCCTGCTGCTGGCCGGGTACTCCAGCGTTGCGCACTTCTGTGCCGAGTTCGGTAAAGGGATGGGCTTTGAAGTCATTCTCTGCGACCCACGTGACGAGGTGCTCGAGGGTGTGGTGCTGGACGGCATCGAGGTGCGCCGTGAGCTGCCGTCGGAATTCATCGCCAATGGTGGTTGCCATGCCGACACAGCGGTGGTTGCATTGACCCATGATCCGAAAATCGATGACCTGGCCATGCTTGAAGCGGTGCGTACCGAAGCGTTCTACATCGGCGTGATGGGCTCGAAGGCCACCTCCGACAAACGTCGCGAACGCTTGCGCCGCATAGGCGGCCTGGGCTACGACGAGCTGGCGCGTATCCACGCGCCGATCGGCCTCAACCTGGGCAGCAAGACCCCGGCCGAGATTGCCCTGGCAGTGCTTGCCGATATCCTGCGCCTGCGCAACGGTATTGAGCGGGCTGCGCTGTGAGTGTGGTGGCGCTGGTATTGGCGGCCGGCAGCAGCGTGCGTTTCGGTGCTGACAAGCGGCGGGCGCTGATGGCCGATGGTCGTAGCTTGCTGGCGCACAGTGTCGAACGTGCCTGCGCGGTGTTCGATGACGTGCGGGTGGTGTTGCGTGACGGCGAGCGGGGCGAGGAGCTGGGGTTGCCATCGGTATGCCGGGTCATCGCCAGCGCGGATTACACGCAGGGTATGGGCCATAGCCTGGCGGCGGGCGCTGCTTCGCTGGTCGATAGCAAGGCGCAGGCAGTGGCGATTCTGCTGGGTGACATGCCCTGGGTGGAACTCGGGACCCTTGGTTTGCTTGCACGCGAGGCCAGTGGGTCGACGATAGTCCTGCCTTGTCATGCCGGGCAGCAGGGCCATCCGGTGCTGTTCGGGCGTGATTTCTGGCCAGCGCTAGCGCAGCTGACGGGCGATGAAGGGGCGCGTTCGGTGGTCAGGGCCAATCCGGGCAGTTGCGTCAGGCTGGCAGTCGACGATGCCGGGGTGCTGCGGGATATCGATACGCCCGATGCACTGCGCCAATGAGCGTCGGCTTTATTCATCTTCTTCATCATCGAATGCATAAGGTTGTAGTTCGCTCAGCTGGGAAAGCAGAATCAGATGCACGTCGGCCTTGAGTCGCTGGAGATTGGCCAGGCTTGCAGGCCCGCCCAGCATCAATGCCGGGACGAAGCCATACATCTCGTCTGGCGCCAACGTCCCTAGTGTTTCCCTGGCCGATTCGAACAGGCCCAGGTCGATCCCTTCAGTCATGACCCACATAAGCAGCCCTTGGATCTTCGCGTCACGCTCTTCGTCGGTCGAGCTGCATGCGCCTTCGATGTATTGGGATGCGTAGGCAGTGATGGTCAGGACTGAGCCGGTTTCTTCGCCCCACAGATACAGCTCGCCGAAAGCGCTGCGCGCGATGAGGTGGTAGGTGTCCTGGGTTTCGAAGTGAGTGCCGGCGAGCCAGTAAGCTACGACATCTTCGTATTCCTGCGGGTTGACCATCCAGAACAGGCCACCGCCGTAGCCGCACCAGCCGTGGTCTTGCCAGTAGGTCAGGAGTTGGTTGGGGAGTTTGCCTTTGTAATGGGCAAGAGCGGATGGGGGGACGGATTGATGGGCGATGGGGTCGTTGAAGGTTTCTAGGAAGATGGAGAAGAGTACGTTCATTTTTTAGATCCTTTTATCGCTGATGGGTAAGTCTTTTCAAAAGTCGGAAAAGCTGTAGGGTTCGAAAGCGCAAAGCTGAGACAGCAGCACCAGGTGTTCGATAGCTTTCAATTTTTCAAGATTCTCGAGTCGAGTGGGGCCTCCAAATACTAGAGCCGGAACAAAGCCGTACATTTCGTCCGGGCCCAGTATGCCGAGATTGTTTTTAGCAGGCTCAAACATGTCACCGAAGTCATTGGAGTCCAAACATCTACTGGCAAAAAAATTCTGCACCCGTCTGTTCATGTCAGTCGTTGTCAATTCATATTTTCTTCCAATGTAACGGCCTACATGCGGTACAATTTTTAGTGAGAATCCCGTTTTCTCACCAAACAGGTAAAGGTCACCAAATGCTCCGCGGGCTATGAGGTGAAATCGGTCGTACGCTTCCAACCCTGCGCTGTTGAGCATGGACGCGACCACGCTTTCATAATCTTGGGGGTTTACGGTCCAGAACATTCCATCACCGTATCCACACCATCCATGTTCGCTCCAGTACTGCAGAAGTCTGTCCGGTAGTTTTCCCTTATAGCGTTCAATGGCGGATGTGGGCACCTCCTGCCTGTGCATGGGTTGACCGACTTCTTCAATGAAAACAGAAAATGCTTCGTCCATGTAATGGCCTCCGGTATATGTTAGTGATGGCTAATGCCCGGGTGGAAAGTCCCCTGTCGACACATAGGGGCGAAGATCTGAAAGTTGTGCCAGAAAACTTAGATGTTCCACTGATTTTACCTTTTCAAGGTGGTTGAATGACCCTGATCCGCCCAACATGATGGCGGGGGTGAAGCCGTACATTTCATCCGCGGTAAGCGCGCCTAGCTTCTCATAAGCGGGGTCGAACATATCTCCGTAGTTGTTGGAATCAAAGCTGATTGATAGAAGAAAAGCGGGGAACCCTTTGTCTAGGTCTACACCGGTGTAAATTGATGTTCGGGTTACGTAACTTGACAGGATGCTGGTTATTTTAAGTGAGGCGCCTGTATTCTCGCCCCAGAAATACATGTCTCCGAACGCACTGCGTGCTATGAGGTGATATTTGTCGCGCTTCGAGTGCTCAGTGCCGTTTAGCCAGGTGTCGACTACGCACTCGTACTCTGCGGGGTTCACCAACCAAAAAATACCTTTGCCAAACCCGCTCCATCCATATTGGCTCCAGTGTTCTAGAAGCTGATGAGGTAGTTTTCCTTTGTATTGCTCAATAACGGTATTCGGCACGATTTGTCGGCAGGTTGGTAGGCCGATTTTCTCTACTAATCTAGCGAATAATCTATCCATTTATATTCCCGGTGCTTAGCATCTGTGCAGCTTTACATTTGCAACCCCGCCGGGAAATGCACCGACGCCGCCGGCGAAGGCACCGATGCCGGCACCGAGCAGGCCGCCAGTGAGGGCGCTGCCGGCGACGATCATCGCCATCTGCTCGGCGACGCCGAGCAGGTCGTTGAGGATGCTTTTGATGTCGAGGTCGGCGAAGCGCTGGCGCAGCAGTTCGCCCGCTACCCATTCGGCTTTGTAGAAAGCGCGCCGCACGCTGTCGACACGGCGCAGGTTGAGGGCCAGTGACGGCACTTCTTCGTTGAGGTAGGTACGGAAATGGGCGCCTCCCTGATAGCCCATTTCATCGGTGATGCGTGACTCGATATCGTGCCAGGTGGGCACGATGTGCCAGAGCAGCATGAGGCGTCTCCCTGCCAGTTTTGTGCAGGGGAATCACAACATGGGGTGGGGGTAGGACGTTCCTGAGTCAGTTGTAGGAAAAGTCGATTCGATGCTGGTGGGGACGTTGGGGATTGGGTTGATGCTGCGAGGGGTACGGCTGGAGGGATTTGGCGCCCTTGAGATCGAGCGCCGCCCGCGCGGCGCTCGATCTCAAGGGCGCTGCAAGGCTTTCGACGTACCCCATCACCCCCACAAAAAGGTCCATAATCCCCCCTTAATCCCCCCATAGTGCAATGCCAGCCACACCACTCCGGGAGCCCCACCATGCACGTTCTGCTCTGCGAGGACGACGACCTGATCGCCAGCGGCATCTGCGCCGGCCTCACCGCCCAGGGCCTGACTGTCGACCGCGTGGCCAATGCCGCCAGTGCCCGGGCCCTGCTGCAGGCGGCACAGTTCGACGTGATGATCCTCGACCTCGGCCTGCCCGACGAAGATGGCCTCAAACTGCTGCGCCGCCTGCGCCAGCAGGGTGTGGATCTGCCGGTGCTGGTACTCACCGCACGCGATGCGGTCACCGACCGGGTCGATGGCCTGCAGGCGGGCGCCGACGACTACCTGCTCAAACCCTTCGACCTGCGCGAACTGGCTGCGCGCCTGCATACCCTGCTGCGCCGGGTAGCGGGGCGGGCGGTCAACGTGATCGAGCATGGCCCGCTGCGCTACGACCCGAGCAGCTGCGAAGCGACCCTGGCCGGCCAGCCTGTGGACCTGTCGCGGCGTGAACAGGCGCTGCTCCAGGCCTTGCTGCAGAACCCCGGCCGGGTGCTGTCCAGCGAACAGCTCAAAGACTGCGTGTACGGCTTCAGCGATGAGGTCGAAAGCAACGCGCTGAACGTGCATATCCACCACCTGCGGCGCAAGCTCGGCAACAGCATCGTCGAGACCGTGCGTGGCCTGGGCTATCGCCTGGGGCCTGCACAGGCGCCGCAAGAGGCTGCGTCATGAGCCTGCGGGTACGCCTGAGCCTGATCCTCGGCAGCGCCTTCATCATCATCTGGGCACTGGCGGCGGCGTGGATGTTGCGCGACCTGCGCCAGCAGATGATGTTCTCCCTCGACCAGCGTCTGGTGGCCTCGGCACGCATGGTCGCTGGGCTGATCGACCAGTTGCCGCAACCGCTGGCGGCCAAGGGCGAGGATGCGCATTTTTCCGCCGATCAGTTGAGCGTGCCCGATGGCATGGCCTGCCAGGTGAGTTCCCTGCGCGGCGAGATCCTCGCCAGCAACCACAAGCATGACGGCGCCATGGACGACCAGCGCAGCGGCTTCCGCGACCAGACCATCGATGGCGCGCTGTGGCGCACCTTCACCTACAGCCACGGTGACGTGCGCATCACCACCGCCGACCGGCACATGGAGCGCGAGGCACTGAACCAGTCGATTCTGCTGGCGGCCTCGGCACCGGTGCTGATGGCCCTGCTCGGCAGCCTCGGCCTGCTGTGGATCGGCTTGGGCAAAGGCCTGGAGCCACTCAATCGCATGCGTGATGCACTGCGCCGACGGCGTGCCGACAGTGTCGAGCCGTTGCAGGTGGCCGGTTTGCCCAGCGAACTGCAACCGTTGCTCGAGACCCAGAACCAGCTGTTCCTGCGTATTGCCCAGACCATCGAGCGCGAACGGCGCCTGACCGACGATGCCGCCCACGAACTGCGCAGCCCGTTGACGGCCATCAAGACCCACCTGCAGGTGGCGCGCATGACCGACGGCGCAGTGCGCGAGCAGGCGCTGGAGCATGCCGAGCAAGGCGCCGATCGCATGCACCGGACCCTGGAGCAGCTGCTGATGCTGGCGCGGGTCGAGGGCAGCCTGTCGTTCGAGGACGGTGTGCAGTGCAGCGCCGAGCAGGTTGCCCGCCAGGCGGTGCAGGATGCTGGCGGCGGTGACAACCGGCGCATCGTCCTGCGCCTGCCCGAAGAGGCGACGCAGATCTACCTGGGCATGCCTGCGCCGCTGGCGGTGGCGGCGTTGCGCAACCTGCTCGACAACGCCTTGCGCCACGGTGGCGATACCGAGGTGGAGCTGGAGGTGCAGATGGCCGACGGGCAGGTGGGGTTCATGGTGCGTGACCATGGGCCGGGCATTGCCGAAGCCGACCTGCAGCACCTGACCGAGCGCTTCTGGCGCAATGGCCAGAGCGGTGGGTGTGGGTTGGGGCTGGCGATCGTACAGGCGATCGTGCAGCGCTGTGCCGGCAGCCTCAGGTTTGACAGTCGCAGTGATGGGTTGCGGGTGGTGCTGCAGGTGCCAGCCCGTTCGGCCAGCTGATCTTTACTGCCTGTACCGGCCCTTTCGCGGGGCAAGCCCGCTCCCACAGGATCAGCACAGATTTCAAGTAATGTGGCGTACCTGTGGGAGCGGGCTTGCCCCGCGAAAGGGCCAGCACAGGCTAACGAAATTCCTGTAACAACCGCTAAATCCTCCCCGCACTCAAGCGTTTTCCAAGCGATGACTGCCCATTCGCTTGCTTGCGAGGATTCACCCATGTCCACCGCTACCAGCCTTGCCCAGCTACCGCCGGCCAGTGCGCCGCAACCGTTGTACGAATTCAGTGACTCGCCCTTGCTGCAGCGTCAGCAGCAACAGGAATCCAACGCCCGCAGCTACCCCCGGCGCATCCCGCTGGCGCTCAAGCGTGCCCGCGGTATCCACGTCGAGGACGTCGAAGGCCGCCAGTTCATCGACTGCCTGGCTGGCGCAGGGACCCTGGCCCTGGGCCACAACCACCCCGTGGTGATCGAAGCCATCCAGCGCGTGCTGGCCGACGAACTGCCGCTGCATACCCTGGACCTGACCACGCCGGTCAAGGACCGCTTCGTCCAGGACCTGTTCGGCATCCTGCCCGAAGCCCTGCGCCGCGAGGCCAAGGTGCAGTTCTGCGGGCCGACCGGCACCGACGCTGTGGAGGCGGCGCTCAAGCTGGTGCGCGGTGCCACCGGGCGCAGCACCGTGCTGGCCTTCCACGGCGCCTACCACGGCATGAGCCAGGGCGCGCTGAGCCTGATGGGCAGCCACGGTCCCAAGCAGCCGCTGGGCGCGCTGCTGAGCAATGGCGTGCAGTTCATGCCATACCCTTACGACTACCGTTGCCCGTTCGGCCTGGGCGGTGAAGCCGGGGTCAAGGCCAACCTGCACTACCTTGAAAACCTGCTGCTGGACCCGGAAAGCGGCGTGCCGCTGCCGGCAGCGGTGATCCTTGAAGTGGTACAGGGCGAGGGCGGGGTGATCCCGGCCGATATCGCATGGCTCAAGGGCGTGCGGCGTATCACCGAGCAGGCTGGCGTGGCGCTGATCGTCGACGAGATCCAGAGCGGCTTCGCCCGTACCGGGCGGATGTTCGCCTTCGAGCATGCCGGCATCGTGCCGGACGTGGTCACGTTGTCCAAGGCCATTGGTGGCAGCCTGCCGCTGGCGGTGGTGGTGTACCGCGACTGGCTGGATACCTGGAAGCCAGGCGCCCATGCCGGCACCTTCCGCGGCAATCAGATGGCCATGGCTGCCGGTTCGGCGGTGATCAACTACCTGGTCGAGCATCGCCTGGCCGAACATGCCGAGGCCATGGGCCTGCGCTTGCGTGATCACCTGCAGCGGCTGCAACGGGATTATCCGCAATTGGGCGATATCCGTGGCCGTGGCTTGATGCTCGGCGTGGAACTGGTCGATCCGCAGGGGCAGCCCGATGCGCTGGGCCACCCGCCTGCCAATCGGCTGCTGGCCCCCAAGGTTCAGCGCGAATGCCTCAAGCGTGGCCTGATCCTCGAACTGGGCGGGCGCCATGGCGCCGTGGTGCGCTTCCTGCCGCCGCTGATCATCAGCGCACAGCAGATCGACGAGGTCGCGCAGCGCTTTGCCGAGGCAGTGGCCGCAGCCGTTTGAATCCGAAAGGGCCGCGTTGCGGCCCTTTCGCTTGTCCTGCTAGTCGCAGGTTTCACCCTGGCGCCAATACCCCATTGTCATCAGGCGGTCGCGCTGCAGCCCGCGCTGCTTGGTCAGGTACCGGCGAATATCCAGCACCGTCGCCGACTCCCCGGCCACCCAGGCATAGAACGCGCTTTCCAGCGGCAGGTTCGCCAGTTCGCGCACGGCGTGCTGCATGGCCTGGCCATGGTCACAGCGCAACAGCTCGCGGGGCAGCCAGTGCAGGCGAGTTTTGGCGCTGTGGCGCAGGGGCAGGCAATCAGCCTCGTGCGGGACTTCGATGAAGGCTTCCACGGCCAGTTCGGGCTGGTGCTCTGCCAGCGTTTCGAGAATGCCAGCGATGGCGGGCAGTGCCGTTTCGTCGCCGATCAGCAGGGCATGGCGGGTACCTTGCGGCGGCTTCCACTCATAGCCGCCGGGATCACCGGCGTAGGCCAGGTTCGGCGCCACCATCAGCAGCCGATCGCCCTCCTGGGCATGGGTCGCCCAGGCCGAGGCTGGCCCATTGACCCCGTGCAGCACGAAGTCCACGTCGACTTCCAGGGCATCCGCGCGCAAGGCGCGGATGGTGTAGGTGCGCATGGCTGGGCGTTGTTCGGCGGGCAGCGCGCTGTGGGCGGTCTTCCAGTGCACGTCGTGGGGCAGGGTCGGCAATGAACCATCGGCAGCGGGGAACAGCAGCTTCACGCGCTGATCGGGCGCCAGAGTGTGCATGAGCGCGACATCCGGGCCGGTGAACACCAGGCGTGCGAACGATGGGCTGAGGTTGATGCGCCGGGCGAGCACCAGGTCGAACGCGCGGTAGGCCCGGGCGCCTGGGGCTTGGCCCTGGATCAGGCGGCGCAGGCCTTGTTGCCAGGCCTGGAGCATGCTGGCGGAGCGGGGCATGGGGAAATCCTCTTGCAAGCGGCTTTCCCTATGAACGAGTTGCGCGTGCGGCGAATTAACCGTTGTCCGCGTTCGCTACCTGCCAGCCACCGCCCAACGCCTTGTACAACGCCACGCTGCCCTGCAGGCGCGCCAGGCGCAACTGAGCCTGCTGGTCCTGGGCGAGATAGAGCGTGCGCTGGGTTTGCAGCACGCTCAGCAGGGTTTCGGCCCCGGCTGCGTAGCGCCGCTGGGCCAGGTCGAAGGCCAGGCGCGCCTGTTCGACTTCCTGGTCCTGCCAATGGCGCTGCTGTTCGACGCCACGGATCGCATTGAGGGCCTTCTCGACATCGGCGAAGCCGGCCAGGATGCTGCTCCGGTAGCTTTCCAGCAGCTCGTCCTGCTCGGCTTCGGCCAACTGCTGTGCCGCTCGCAGCCGGCCATTGTTGAAGATCGGTGCGACCAGGCCGGCGGTCAGGGTGTAATAAGTGCTGTCGAAGACCTCGGCGAGGGTGCGTGCGCCGGTGCCGAGGTTGGCGCCCAAGGTCACTTTTGGCAGCAGGGCGGCCCTGGCCACCTGAACATTGGCGTTGGCGGCAGCCAGGCGTGCTTCGGCGGCGGCGATGTCCGGGCGGCGGGTCAGCAGTTCGCTGGGTACGCCGCTGCCAATGCGCGGCCAGTTCACGGCTTGTAGCGCTTCGCGCGTGGCGGGCAGGGCCTGGACCGGGTCGCCCAGCAGGGTGGCCAGGGTCACGCGGTTGTCCTGCCACTGCTGTTCGAGCAGCGGCACTTGCCGCTCCTGGGCCGCCACCAGGCTGCGCTGCTGGGCCAGTTCCAGACGTGTCGCAGAGCCGGCGCGCTGACGTGTTTCGACCAGGGCGAGGACATCGCGGGCATTACGCAGGTTGAGGCGGGCAATGCGCAGTTGTTCTTCCAGGGCCAGGCCCTGCAGGTAACTGTTGGCCACGCTGCTGACCAGTGTCAGTTCCACCGTCTGGCGGTCGAAGCGGCTGGCGGCGAGGCTGTGCAGGGCGCTTGAGCGGGCCGCGCGCAGGCCACCCCAGAAGTCGATCTCGTAGCTGGCGACCAGCTGCATGCCGAATGAGGTGCTGGTCGGTTCGTACTTGCTGACATCGAGCTGGTCATAGCCCTCGCCATGCAGCAGGCGCTGGCGGCTGCCGTCTAGCTCGAAGCTGAGCTCCGGCAGCAGCGGCGCCCCGGCGATGACCGCCCGGGCCTGGGCCTGGCGCACGCGCGCCGTGGCGGCGGCAAGGTCGTGGGCATTGTGCCGGGCGCGTGCGACCAGGCGGTCCAGCTCGGCACTGTCGAAGGCGTGCCACCACTGGGCCGACGGCAGGCTGGCAGAGGCCTGGGCGGTTGCGCCTTGCCAGGCTGAGGGGGCGGCGATGCCGCTGGGTGGCGCCGGTGGCAGGCTGCAGGCGGCGAGGCCCAGGCACAGGGACAACAGGCTGATGCGGCTTGGCAGGGTCATGGGCTATTCGCTGGTGAGGGCTTTGACCGGGTCGAGTCGGGCGGCTTTGCGGGCCGGCATGAAGCCGAACACGATGCCGGTGAGAACGGCGCAGCAGAACGCACCGAGCATGGCGGGCAGGGTGAAGGCCACGGCAACCTTGCCCAGCATCAATGCGCCGCCGATCAGCAGGGCCAGTCCGATGCCGGCCATGCCGCCCACCATCGACAGCATCACTGCTTCGCTGAGGAACTGGCGCAGGATGTCGTGCTGACGTGCACCGGTGGCCATGCGGATGCCGATTTCGCGGGTGCGCTCGCGCACGGTCATGAGCATGATGTTCATCACTCCGATGCCACCGACCAGCAGCGAGATCGCGGCAATTGCCCCGAGCATCAGCGACAGGCTGTTCTGGGTGCGTGCCTCGGCCTGGATCAGCGCGGCCGAGTTGGTCAGTTCGAAATCGTCACGGCCCTGGTGGCGCTGGCGCAGCAGGTGCGCGACGGCGGCTTCGGTTTCATCGACCCGCGCGGCGTCGACGGCAGCGACGGTGATGTAGTCGGGGTCGCGCTGGCCGAACAGGCGGATCGCCGCTGCCGAGTAGGGCACGACGATGCGCCCGTCGGCATCCTGGTCGCCGGAGCTCGCGCCTTTGCCGGCAAGTACGCCAATGACCTGGAAGGGCACATTGCCGATCAGGATGTACTGGCCGAGCGGGTCGCGCTCAGGGTCGAGCATCTTCTCCCGGACTTTCTGGCCGATCACTGCCACCGCCGCGCCACTGGCTTCGTCGGCGTCGGTGAAGAACGCCCCTTCGACGGCCGGCCAGTTGAAGATCAGCGGGAACTGGTTGTTGTTGCCGCCCACATAGAAGCGCTGGCTGTTGTTGCCGTGGCGCACCATCAGCTTTTCGCCCAGCACCGGCATGATCTGCCTGACCTGCGGCAGTTGGCCGATGGCGGCCACGTCATCGAGGGTAATGCTGCCGGCAGGTTGGCCCAGCGTGGCGGGCTTGCCGTTGAGGTAGAGGATGTTCGAACCGAAGGCGGCCATCTGCGCCATCACCTGGCGTTTGCTGCCTTCGCCGACGGCCAGCATGACCACCACCGAGGCGACCCCGATGATGATGCCGAGCAGGGTCAGGGCGGTGCGAAAGCGGTTCACCCACATCACCCGCCAGGCGGCTTGCAGGGCTTCGAGCAGTTCGCCTTTCCAGGCCCCGCGCAGGGTCGCGCCGCAGTCCAGGCGCTGGCGCAGGTCGTCGGCCTGCAGGCCTTGAGCTGCAGCAGCAGGCGCTTGCCCGGTTGCGCTATCGCTGATCACCTGGCCATCGCGGACTTCGATTACCCGCTGTGCCCGCGCCGCCACCTTGTGGTCGTGGGTGATCAGGATGATCACATGGCCCTGGCTGGCCAGTTCGTCGAGCAGCGCCATGACTTCGGTGCCGCTGTGGCTGTCGAGGGCACCCGTGGGTTCGTCGGCGAGGATGATATGGCCGCCGTTCATCAGCGCCCGGGCGATCGACACCCGTTGCTGCTGGCCACCCGAGAGTTGGTGCGGGCGGTTCGCGCTGCGGCTGGCCAGGCCCAGGCGGGCGAGCAGGGCGGCGGCGCGGGCATGCCGTTCGCCGGCGGGCGTGCCGGCATAGATGGCCGGCATTTCGACGTTTTCCTGGGCCGAGCCGGAAGGGATCAGATGGTAGCCCTGGAACACGAAGCCAAAGGCCTCGCGGCGCAACCAGGCCAATTCATCGTTACCCAGGGTGGCGACGTTCTTGCCGGCGAAGCGGTAGCTGCCTGAAGTCGGGCGGTCCAGGCAGCCGAGTATGTTCATCAAGGTCGATTTGCCCGAGCCGGAGGCCCCGACGATGGCGACGAACTCCCCAGGGTGGATGCTCAGGCTGATGCCGCGCAATACATCGACCTGGGGGCTGTCCTGGCCGCCGTAGGATTTGCGGATATCGACCAGCTCGATCAGCGGCGCGCTCATTCAGCCCCCACTGGCGCTGGGGGCGCCCATCAGCAGCTGTTCGCCTTCGCTGAGCCCGTCCAGCACCTGGACGCGCAGGCGGTCGCTCAGGCCCGTGCGCACTTGGCGCTGCACCACCTTACCGTGCGGGTCGAGCACCCGTGCCATGTATTGGCCGCCGTTGTCGTCCAGTGCGGCAAGTGGCACGGTCAGCACCTGGCTGGCCTGGCCGGCGACGAAGAACACCTGGGTGGTCATGTCGGCCATCAGGGCACCATCCGGGTTGTCGACATCCAGCAGCACGGTGTACTGCACCACCTGATTACCGGTGCTGCCGGCGCTGGCAGGGCTGCCGCCACCCTGGCTGGCCTGCTCGAGCGGCTTGGGCGGGATCGGCAGAATCTGCCGCACGGTGCTGCTCCAGCGGCGCTTGCCGCCGGCCAGCGTGGTGAAGTAGGCCGTCATGCCCGGCTTGACCTTGCCGATGTCGGCTTCGGACACCTGGGCCCACACGGTCATCGGCGACAGCTTGGCGATGCGCAGGATCAGCGGGGTACGTTGCTGGGCGTTGAGGGTCTGGCCTTCGCGGGCGTCGACGGCCACCACCGTGCCGTCCATCGGCGCATAGATGCGCGTGTAGCCCAATTCCGCCTCGTCGCTGCGCAGGCTGGCCTGGGCCTGACGGATCTGGGCCTGGAACATGTCGATACGCGCCTGGGTGACCTTGAGCTGGGCGGCAGCGGCCTGTACGTCTTCATCCCGGGTGGCGCCGGCAGCGGCAAGATCACGTTGGCGCTTGAGTTGCTGGCTGGCCAGCACGAACTGCGCACGCTGCTCGGCGAGCTGGGCCTTGAGGTTGTCGATCGAGAAGCGCCCGGCATCCAACCGGGCCTGCTGGGTGGAGGGGTCGATCTCGACCAGCAGTTGGCCCTTGCGCACCCGGTCGCCCGCTTCCACGTGCAAGGTACGGATCTGCCCCGAGGCCTGGGCGCCCACATCCACGTAACGCCGGGGTTGCAAGGTGCCCAGGGCTGTCACGCTGCTTTCGATGTCTGCCCGCGTGACCGTGACGGTACCGAGCGGTTGCGCGCCGAAGGGCAGGGTTTGCCAGGCCAGCAGGCAGCCCAGGCTCAGCAGGCCCACGCCGGCGAAGGTGAGCCGGCGGCGGGGGGAGGATAAACGGCTCATGCGGACTTCCAGCCTGGGTAGTGGTCACGCGCTGCCAATCGTGGTGCGCACCGAAGTCCCAGATAAACGAAGGCTGGCCAGGCGGATTTAGCCTGATCGAGTGGGTGGCAGGTCTGTTGCTGAGAATAGTTATAATTTGTACTATCACAGCCCGGTGTCACTCAGGCCCGCACGTGGGTTGCAAGGACGATTTCAGGTGCTGTTGTGGAACATTACTATCGCGAACTGGTGAGCTTCCTTAGTGCGCGCCTGGGCAATCGCCAGGCTGCGGAGGACGTTGCCCACGATGCCTATCTGCGGGTGCTGGAGCGTACCGAAGGCGGGCAGATCGAGCATCCGCGAGCGTTTCTCTACCGTACCGCGCTCAACCTGGTGATCGACCGGCACCGGCGCCACCAGGTGCGCCAGGCCGAATCGCTGGATGCGTTGGACGCCGATGGGCGCTTTATCAGCGCAGAACTGCAGCACGACATGCAACTCGACCAGCGCCTGGCCATGATGCAAAAGGCCCTGGATGAACTGAGCAAGGTGTGCCGGGACTGCTTTTTGTTGCGCAAACTCGATGGCCTGTCACATCAGCAGATTGCAGAACGCCTGGGTATCTCCCGCAGCCTGGTGGAAAAGCACATCGTCAACGCCATGAAGCATTGCCGTGTGCGCATGCGGCAGTGGGAGTCCTGAATCCAGGGTGAAGGGCGGGTGAAAATTCTGTGTGATGGCCACTTGATTTCTCCCGGTTTCCCAACAACTATCTAAATTGACCCCTCCAGGCGCAGCCCTGGTGGTTGCCTGTTGCTGGCGCAGTTTGGTCAGGGAACTGTCCCTCATTCACCTGACGGCCCAGGTCCGACAATGACAAACAAGACCCTGCGCATCCTGATTGCCGACGAGCACCCGCACCAGCGCCTGCAGCTGGAAAAACTGCTCAATGGCCTTGGCTATTACCGAATTGCCCCGGTCGAGTCCTTCGACGAGTTGCAGCGCCTGGTGCAGTGCGCCATGCAACCGTTCAACCTGCTGTTGGGCAACATCGAGCTGGCCAGCCATGCCGGTGTCGACCTGGCACGGTTCTGCCGGGTCAGTACGCAGATCCAGCACGCCCTGCTTTACCATTCGCAACACCTGAAAGTGCCTGTCGTGCCACAGACCGAGCGCCAGGCCGTCAGTGTGAGCCTGCCACAGGTGCCGGACAACGACGCGTTGCAATCCTTCATGGCGATCATCGACAGCCCTGTGCTGGTCGGCAAGATTTCCCTGCCTTCCGGGCTGGCGGGTGGCGCGGTGCATGCGCGCAAGCCGAGGAACTTCGGCCACACCGTCTTCAGCCGTTAGTGGCGTTGCTGGGGCAAGGCGGCGGGCATTTGCTATCCTCTTGCCCTTTGCCGATCTGCGGACCCCTGCCATGACTGCCATCGATACCGCTCGCCCGCCCCGGTTCAGCCGCGCCGACCACCGGACCCTGGGCCTGGCGGCATTGGGCGGCGCGTTGGAAATCTACGATTTCATCATCTTCGTGTTCTTTGCCCTGACCCTCAGCCAGCTGTTCTTCCCACCGCAAATGCCCGAGTGGCTGCGCCTGCTGCAGAGCTTCGGCATCTTCGTCACCGGCTACCTGGCGCGACCGCTGGGCGGCATCCTGATGGCCCATTTTGCCGACCACCTCGGGCGCAAGCGGGTGTTCAGCCTGAGCATTCTGATGATGGCCTTGCCGTGCCTGCTGATCGGGGTGATGCCGACCTATGCCGACATTGGCTATGCGGCACCGTTGATCCTGCTGGCGCTGCGCATCCTGCAGGGCGCCGCCGTGGGCGGCGAGGTGCCGAGCGCCTGGACCTTTGTCGCCGAGCACGCGCCAAGCGGGCGTCGTGGCTATGCCTTGGGCTTCCTGCAGGCGGGGCTGACCTTCGGCTACCTGCTGGGGGCACTGACGGCGACGCTGCTGGCGCATGTGTACACGGCGCAGGAGATTCTCGATTACGCCTGGCGCTACCCGTTCCTGCTGGGTGGGGTGTTTGGCGTGATTGGTGTGTGGCTGCGCCGCTGGCTCAGCGAGACGCCGGTGTTCCTGGCCTTGCGCGAGCGTCAGGAGCAGCCGGTGCGGTTTCCGCTGCGGCGGGTACTGGGCGAGCACCGTTCGGCGTTGATCCCGGCGGCACTGCTGACCTGCGTGCTGACTTCGGCGGTGGTGGTGCTGGTGGTGATTACCCCGACGGTGATGCAGCAGCGCTTTGGCATGACGGCGGGGCATACCTTCGCCCTGAGCAGCGTGGGCATCGTCTTTCTCAATATCGGCTGCGTGCTGGCCGGGTTGCTGGTCGACCGCCTGGGTGCCTGGCGTGCACTGATGATCTACAGCCTGCTGCTGCCCCTGGGTATCGGTGCGTTGTACGCCAGCCTGGTGGGGCAGTGGGGCATGACCTGGCTGGCCTATGCGCTGGCAGGGTTGGCCTGTGGCGTGGTGGGGGTGGTGCCGTCGGTGATGGTTGGACTGTTCCCGGCCGAGATCCGCGTTTCGGGGATTTCCTTCACGTACAACGTGGCTTACGCACTGTGGGCCAGCACCACGCCGCTGGCGCTGATTGCGCTGATGCCTTGGAGCCCGTGGGTGTGTGTCGGCTTTTGCCTGATCATGGGTACGGTGGGGCTGCTGACCGCGTTGTACTTCGGGCGTCGTGAGCCGTTGGCGTTTGCCGGCGAGCCGATGCCGGTCATGTGTGCTGACAAGTAGCTGCCGCCGATACAGAAAAGCCCCCGGCTCTCACGAACCGGGGGCTTTTTGTTGCTGCAGGGGCAGCGGCTTACATGTTCGGGTAGTTCGGCCCGCCAGCGCCTTCAGGGGTGACCCAGGTGATGTTCTGGGCCGGGTCCTTGATGTCGCAGGTCTTGCAGTGCACGCAGTTCTGCGCGTTGATCTGGAAGCGCTTGCTGCCGTCTTCCTGGCTGACCACTTCATACACGCCTGCCGGGCAGTAGCGCTGGGCCGGCTCATCGTACAGCGGCAGGTTGCTGGCGATCGGCACGTTCGGGTCGGTCAGCTTCAGGTGGCAGGGTTGTTCCTCTTCGTGGTTGGTGCTGGAGAGGAATACCGAGCTGAGCTTGTCGAAGCTGAGCTTGCCGTCCGGTTTCGGGTAGTCGATCTTCTTCGACTCGGCGGCGAGCTTGAGGCAGGCGTAGTCAGGCTTGGTGTCGTGCAGGGTGAATGGCAGCTTGCCGCCGAACCAGTTCTGGTCGACATAGTTGAAGGCCGCGCCCAGCAGCGGGCCGAACTTGTGCATGGCCGGGCCGAAGTTGCGGCTGGCGAACAGTTCTTCATAGAGCCAGCTGGCCTTGAAGGCACTGACATAGCCGTTGAGCTGGTCACCGCCCTCGCTGCCGGCGATCAGTGCATCGGCGACGGCTTCGGCGGCGAGCATGCCGGACTTCATCGCCGTATGGCTGCCTTTGATCTTGGCGAAGTTCAGGGTGCCGAGGTCGCAGCCGATCAGCGCGCCGCCGTTGAAGACCATCTTCGGCAGCGAGTTGAAGCCGCCTTTGCAGATGGCGCGGGCACCGTAGCTGATGCGCTTGCCACCTTCGAGGTACTGGCTCATCACCGGGTGGTGCTTGAGACGCTGGAACTCGTCGAACGGCGACAGGTAAGGGTTGGCGTAGGAGAGGTCGACGATCAGGCCGACCACCACCTGGTTGTTTTCCAGGTGATAGAGGAACGAGCCGCCGGTGTTGTCCTTGGCCATCACGTCCAGCGGCCAGCCAGCGGTGTGCACCACCAGGCCTTGCTCGTGCTTGGCCGGGTCGATTTCCCAGATTTCCTTGAGGCCGATGCCGTAGTGCTGGACGTCGGACTCGTTGTCGAGGTCGAAGCGCTTGATCAGCTGCTTGCCGATGTGGCCACGGCAGCCTTCGGCGAACAGGGTGTACTTGGCACGCAGCTCCATGCCCGGGGTGTACAGGCCGTCCTTCGGGTTGCCTTCGCGGTCGACACCCAGGTCGCCGGTGATGATGCCGCGGACCACGCCGTTTTCATCGAACAGCGCTTCCTGGGCGGCGAAGCCAGGGTAGATTTCCACGCCCAGGTTTTCGGCCTGCTGGGCCAGCCAGCGGCACAGGTTGCCCAGCGAGATGATGTAGTTACCCTGGTTGTGCATGGTCTTGGGCACGAACAGGTCCGGGACCTTGGTCGAGCTGCCGGCGTCCTTGAGCACGTAGATATCGTCGCGCTTCACTTCGGTGTTCAGCGGTGCGCCGAGCGCTTTCCAGTCGGGGAACAGCTCGTTCAGGGCGCGGGGTTCGAACACCGCACCGGAAAGAATATGAGCACCCACTTCGGAGCCTTTTTCCACCACGCAGACGCTGATCTCGCTACCGGCTTCGGCGGCCTTCTGCTTTAGTCGGCAGGCGGCGGACAGGCCTGCGGGGCCTGCACCGACGATGACCACGTCGAATTCCATGTATTCGCGTTCCACAGGTTCTCTCCTACTCATCAAGGCTCGTGCTGTTGCTTTGTCTTATGGGTGCTTGCGTGCAGCGGCGCTTCACTGGCGCGAAACTGTAGCTACGCAATGGACGGACTACACCGTTTTGTCTTGGCGCGCATTATATCTACACCACTTGGCGGGTCCAATACAAACGTTTGTTTGAATTTGCCGGAGCCCAGTAAAATCACAGGAACGCAGCTGGAAGGTGACCGATTTGCCGTATTGACCGGATTGGGTGTTACGGTCAAGATACGAGCGGTTTTACGTTCGCCGTAGGCTTGCAGCCGGGCGCAGGTACACCTCTAAAGACCAGGTGTGGAGCAGGGTTGTCGGTATGAAAACCGGTTTGTAGTGGAGTTTACACGCCACGACAGAAAATGACCCGTGGGTATTTGCCGCAACAGTCGCGACAAGACTGTTCGGTCACCATGAACCTTGCTCCTTCCGGTACGTTTTTAGAGGTGCCCTTGTACCCACGCGCATCGCCGGGCTCTGCCCCAGGCGACTATCTATTCACCGGAGAGTAACGAGGAATCCATGAAGGTTCTTGTAGCTGTCAAACGAGTGGTCGACTACAACGTCAAGGTTCGCGTCAAGGCGGACAACTCCGGCGTCGACCTTGCTAACGTCAAGATGTCCATGAACCCCTTCTGCGAAATCGCCGTGGAAGAAGCCGTACGCCTGAAGGAAAAGGGCGTCGCGACTGAGATCGTTGTCGTCTCCGTCGGCCCGACCACTGCCCAGGAGCAGCTGCGTACTGCCCTGGCCCTGGGTGCCGATCGCGCCATCCTGGTCGAAGCCGCTGACGAGCTGAACTCCCTGGCCGTGGCCAAGGCGCTGAAGGCCGTTGTCGACAAGGAGCAGCCACAGCTGGTGATCCTTGGCAAGCAGGCCATCGACAGTGACAACAACCAGACCGGCCAGATGCTGGCTGCGCTGACCGGCTACGCCCAAGGCACCTTCGCCTCCAAGGTTGAAGTGGCTGGCGACAAGCTGAACGTCACCCGTGAAATCGACGGCGGCCTGCAGACCGTTGCACTGAACCTGCCAGCCATCGTCACCACCGACCTGCGCCTGAACGAGCCACGCTACGCGTCGCTGCCGAACATCATGAAGGCCAAGAAGAAGCCGCTGGAGACCGTTACTCCAGACGCGCTGGGCGTTTCCCTCGCCTCCACCAACAAGACCCTGAAGGTTGAAGCCCCGGCTGCCCGCAGCGCTGGCATCAAGGTCAAATCGGTGGCCGAACTGGTCGAGAAGCTGAAGAACGAAGCGAAGGTAATCTAAATGACTATCCTGGTTGTCGCTGAATACGAAAACGGTGCCGTAGCCCCGGCCACCCTGAACACTGTCGCCGCTGCCGCCAAGATCGGTGGTGATGTGCACGTGCTGGTCGCTGGCCAGAACGTCGGTGGCGTCGCCGAATCCGCCGCCAAGATCGCTGGCGTGGCCAAGGTGCTGGTTGCCGATAACGCCGCCTATGCCCACGTGCTGCCGGAAAACGTCGCGCCGCTGATCGTCGAACTGGCCAAGGGCTACAGCCACGTGCTGGCCCCAGCCACTACCAACGGCAAGAACATCCTGCCGCGCGTTGCCGCGCTGCTGGACGTCGACCAGATCTCCGAGATCATCTCGGTCGAATCGGCCGACACCTTCAAGCGCCCGATCTACGCAGGTAACGCCATTGCCACCGTGCAATCGAGCGCAGCCATCAAGGTCATCACCGTGCGTACCACCGGTTTCGACGCCGTGGCTGCCGAAGGTGGCTCGGCTGCCGTGGAAGCAGTAGCGGCTGCGCATAACGCCGGCATCTCGGCCTTTGTTGGCGAAGAACTGGCCAAGTCCGACCGCCCAGAGCTGACCGCTGCCAAGATCGTCGTTTCCGGCGGCCGTGGCATGGGTAACGGTGACAACTTCAAGCACCTGTACAGCCTGGCCGACAAGCTCGGCGCTGCCGTCGGTGCCTCGCGCGCCGCGGTCGACGCCGGCTTCGTACCGAACGACATGCAGGTCGGCCAGACCGGCAAGATCGTTGCGCCACAGCTGTACATCGCCGTCGGTATCTCCGGCGCGATCCAGCACCTGGCCGGCATGAAGGATTCCAAGGTGATCGTCGCGATCAACAAGGATGAAGAAGCGCCGATCTTCCAGGTGGCTGATTACGGCCTGGTTGCCGACCTGTTCGAAGCCGTTCCAGAGCTGGAAAAGCTGGTCTGATCCGCCGGCTTCACTTATAAAGAAGCCCGGCCCTCGCACTGAGGGCCGGGCTTTTTTGTTGCCGGACAAGGAGTAAGGGATGGTGTTGCGCGAAGCGGGCAGGGTGCTGGCATGCATGGTGGCGCTGCTGTCGCCGGTGGTGATGGCGGCAGGCAAGTGCGAACGACTCGTGGCAACTGGCAGCCCGGATGCACCCCCGTACTCCTGGCAGGACCCGAACGACCCGAAACACCTGATTGGCGCCAATGTCGACCTGTTGCGCCAGGTGCTTGGCGAGCTGGGGTTGAAAGTCGAGGTACTCAGCGCCGGTCGGCGCGATCAGGCGCTGGAAGAGGTGCGTAGCGGGCGCATGGACCTGCTGCTCGATACGCCCATGCAAGTGGAGCAGCTGACCGCGCTGGATTACATTCATCCGCCTTTGCAGCTCAATGAATACCTGGTCTGGACACGCCATGATGCCACGCTGGAGTATGACGGCCCGGCCGACCTGGCCAAGTATCAGGGTGGCTTGTCCGAACGGGCACGCCTGACCCCGGCGTTCACCGCCTTTGCCAAGACGCAGCTCAAGCTGGTGCCGACGCAGAATCTCACCCAGGCCTTTCAGAAACTGGTGCTGGGCCAGGTCGATTATGTATTGGCCGGGCGCTACTCAGGCATGGCCATGACCCAGAGCCTGGGCATGAGCAATAACCTCATCGCTCGCGGCTTGCCGGTGGACCGCCCAGGCCTGTACCTGGCCGTGTCGCACAATTCGGCCTGCAATGACGCGTGGTTGCGTGGGCAATTGGCGAAAAAGCTGACAGAATTGCCGGTCTCCGGTGCGTCCGAAGCCGTGCTGCAACGTAATGTCGAGCGCTGGAAAGCGCAGATGCAAGTGCAGGCGGGCGCCCCAAAACATTAGGAAGAGTGCGTGAGAACCCAATCCCTGATTCTAGCCGTGGCCATGCTCGGCCTGGCTGGCTGCGCCAACGACCCGGCGCCCAATGAGCAGATGCGAATTTCCGAGCAGGCGCTGGAGCAGGCCAAGGCAGTCGGTGCCACCGACCAGGTCGAGGCACTGAAGCTGGCCGAAGACAAGTTCGCCCGTGCCAAGACCAACATGCTGACCGAGGACTACCGTGACGCGCGCATGCGCGCCGAACAGGCCGAGCTGGACGCGCGCCTGGCCGAGGCGCAGGTGCTGAACCAGAAGAGCGAAGAGCAGCTTCAACTGCTGCAGTCGCGGGTCAAGCGCCTGCGCAAGCAACTGGAGGTGCAGCCATGATGCGCCTCAATGGGAAAACCGCGCTGGCATTGCTGGTGCTGACGGCCGGCTTGCAGGGTTGTGCCAGCCAGCGCAGTTCGGCGGCGCTGGATGACGCGACCGTGGCCTTCCAGAAGGTCAAGGACGATGCCGATGTGCTGCGCAGTGCTCCGCGTGATGTGATCCGTGCCGGTGAGTCGCTGTCCCGCGCCGAGCGCCTGTCCAGCTACATCGGCACGGGCAGCGACGTGCGCCATTATGCCTACCTGAGTCAGCGCTACAGCGAGATTGCCAACGAGCACGCCAAGCTGGCGCTGAACGAGGAGCGTCGGGCCAAGCTCGACCTCGAACGCCAGCGTCTGCAGTTGGCCCTGCGAGAGGCCAAGTTGGCCAGTGTGCAGCAGCAGGGTAAATGGGTGGAGAACCAGATCGCCGCGTTGGCTTCGGAGCAGGCTGACCGAGGCCTGGTGATGACCCTGAGTGATGTGCTGTTCGATACCGGCAGTGCCGACCTGAAGAACTCGGCCAGCCGCACCGTGCTCAAGCTGGTGCAGTTCCTCCAGCTCAATCCGCGTCGCGTGGTGCGGATCGAAGGCTATACCGACAGCACCGGTACGCCTGAGGACAACCTCAAGCTGTCGCGCGATCGTGCCCAGTCAGTGGCCGACATGCTGGTCGATCTGGGGATCGATGAGAAGCGCCTGCAGGTCGAAGGCTACGGCGATCAGTATCCGATCGAGGCCAATGCTTCGGAGCGGGGCAGGGCGCAGAACCGGCGGGTGGAAATCGTCTTCTCGGACGACAAAGGCAAGCTCGCGGCGCCTCGCTGAGAATTGCCGTACGGGGCCGCTTTGCGGCCCGTTCGCGGGCAACGCAGGCTTGATTGTTTAGACAGATGTCACACAACTGTAATGTTGACTACCTTGCCATCTGTCCCAGTACACTTTGCAACTGTTACGGTATGCTCTACCGTCAGTGAGTCGTACAAGAATTACAAGCCGCCTGCGCGTCGAGATACCGCCATGACCAACCTGCTGTTGTACCAGCGTATCGCCCAGCAACTGGCCGATGACATCCGTCGCGGTGTCTACCAGCCAGGCGAGCGCGTACCGTCCGTGCGCAAGATGAGCGCCCAGCTCAACGTCAGCCATGCCACGGTGTTGCAGGCCTACGCCAATCTCGAGGACCAGGGCCTGATCCGTGCCCGGCCGCAGTCGGGCTACTACGTGCACCAGACGCCTGCCCTGACCGCGCAGACGCCGGATATCGCCCGGGTCGAGCGCCCTGGCCTGGTGACCCGTGCCAGCATCATCCAGCAGGTGTTGACCGAGGCGCGCCGCGATGGCGTGTTCCCATTCGGTGCCGCCGTGCCGCATGTCGACTACCTGCCCGTGCGCGCGCTGCACCAGCAGATCGCCAAGGTCACTCGCTTTCACAGCCCGCGTGCCTTCAGCTACATGTTCAGCCCCGGTTTCGAGCCGCTGCGCCGGCAGATTGCGATCCGCATGCGCGATGCCGGCGTGCTGGTCGACCCGCGTGAGGTAATCGTCACCCATGGCTGTGTCGATGCCTTGCAGATGTCACTGCGGGTGCTGACACGCCCGGGTGACCTGATCGCGGCCGAGTCCCCGACCTATTATGGGCTCCTGCAGTTGGCCGATCTGCTGGGGTTGAAGGTGATCGAGATCCCCAGCGATCCGTCCACTGGCATCAGCCTCGAGGCCCTGCAACTGGCTGCCAATCAGTGGTCGATCAAGGCGTTGGTGCTGACCACGCGCTTGAGCAACCCGCTGGGCGGCACCGTGCCGGAAGAGCGGCAAAAGCAGTTGCTGCGCCTGGCGTCGGACTTTGATATCCAGATCGTCGAAGACGATATCTATGGCGAGTTGATGTTCGAGCAGGGCAAGACCAAGGCGCTCAAGGCCTTCGACCGGCTGGACCGGGTCATCTACTGTTCGAGCTTTTCCAAGACGCTCTCGCCTGGGGTGCGGGTTGGCTGGATGGTCGCGGGGCGTTACCAGGATGAAATCCAGCGTCTGCAGACCTTCACCACCCACTCGGCGTGCAGCGTCACGCAGATGGGCGTGGCGGCGTACCTGGAGAACGGTGGTTACGACCGGCACCTGCGCTATATCCGCCAGGAGTATCGCAAGAACCTCAGTGCCTACCAGCTGGCGGTGCAGCAGCACTTCCCGGAGGGTACCCAGATGACCCGGCCAACCGGCGGCTTCATTCTCTGGGTCAGCCTGCCAGGGCGGGTCAATACCCAGGAGCTGCATGTGCGTGCGCTGGAGCAGGGTATCAGTATCGCGCCCGGTCTGATCTTCAGTAACACCGAGCAGTTCAACCATTGCATCAGGCTTAACTGCGGCATTCCCTGGAACAAGGAGGCCGAACGGGCGGTCATCACGCTCGGGCTGTTGGCCCAGCAATTGTGCCGAGAATCGCAGCCCTCACTTTTGTAGGCTTGCCAGCAGCGGGCGGAACAGAGAGCATACGCACTTTTCCAATCCCGCCTGTCCGTCGATGTCCATGAATTTGTTGCGAAGCGCTGCCCTGATGATCTGTATTGCCCCGTTCTGCCTGCCTTATGGTGTGGTTCAGGCTGCCCAGCCTGCTGCCACCCAGGTGCAGGCGGGGCATGACAAGGCTGCAAGCAAGGCGCCCGCAAAACCGGCAGCAAAGGCCAAGCCGGCCGCCAGCAAGACCAAAGCCAAACCCAGGCCGGTCAGCAAGGCGGTCACGCAACCATTGCCCAAAGCCAAGCTGGACCTGAGTCTGCCAAGCGACATGGTCAAGAATCTCGAGCCTGAGGTCGGCGATTCATCGACCCGTCGCAAACCTTTGCTGCCCGCGATGTTCACGGAAAAGCCGGAAACCAGCGACAGCCCGTTCCAGCTCAATGGTCGCCTGATCAGCAACGAGATGCAGCTGCAGCTGCGTAACGAAAGCCGCCACGATGTTGAAGGTGCGGCAATCGATTTCCAGTTCCGCAACTGAGCAGCTCCAACTGACTGCCGGGTCACGGCAGATTTCATCGGGCCAGCAATTTCAAACGCATGTTTGAGCGGTTACTATCCAGGGACGTTCGTCCCGTTTTGCTCCAGGGAGTCCTGATTTAGCCATGAAGTGTCGTGAGGGTTGTGGTGCCTGCTGCATCGCCCCGTCCATCAGCTCGGCGATGCCGCGCATGCCTCAGGGCAAGCCGGCGGGCGAGCGCTGCCTCCATCTGACTGCGGAGAATCTCTGCGACCTGTTCGGCAAGCCCGAAAGGCCTGCGGTGTGTGGCGGTTTCAAGGCGGATATCGAGGTGTGTGGCAATGACCGCGACGAGGCCATCAGGATTCTTGGCTGGTGGGAGCAGATAACGGCGGCGTGAAAGGCTGGATCTTCGACAACAAGGATAAACATGATGAGATCGTTCAAGCGTATTGCACTGCTGTGTGGCATGGGTGTTCTGTTGGCGCCGGCTGCCTGGGCCGAGAACTGGCAGGTGGCCAAGGACGAAGAGGGGATCAAGGTCTCGCTCAGTGAGGTGCCGGGCTCCAAGTACAAGGCCTACCAAGGCGTGACCCTGATCAAGGCGCCGCTGGCCAAGGTTCAGGCGCTGCAGGAAGACGTGGTGGGAGCCTGTGCCTGGATTCACGAGTGCAAATCGCAGAAGCTGCTCAAGCACGAAGGTGAACAGAGCTGGACCTACACCCAGTTCAATACGCCGTGGCCGGTGACGCCGCGTGATTCCGTGTTGCATGTCACTACCGTCAAGGGCGCTGACGGCAGCTTGACCCGCAATCTGGTCGAAGAGCCGACCTACATTCCGGAAGAAAAGGGCTTTGTGCGGGTGGCAAAGGTGCAGGGCTTCTGGAAGCTGGTGCCCAAGGGTGATAGCACCGAGGTGACCTACCAGGTGCACACGGAGCCAGGTGGTAGCGTGCCAGCCATGGTGGCCAACAAGTTCGTAGTCGAGGCGCCGTTCAATACCCTCAAGGGGTTGCGTGAGCGGGCCGAGAAGAACTGAGTTCGGCTCAGCGGCAATAAAAAAGGCTGCCCGAGGGCAGCCTTTTTGCATTCGGCGCGCAGCGCTTACTTGCGGTCCTTCAGCTCGACGATGTCGCGCTGCAGCTCGCCGGTGTACAGCTGGCGAGGGCGGCCGATCTTGTACGGGCTGGAGAGCATTTCTTTCCAGTGCGAGATCCAGCCGACAGTACGTGCCAAGGCGAAGATCACGGTGAACATGCTGGTCGGAATGCCGATCGCTTTCAGGATGATGCCCGAGTAGAAGTCGACGTTCGGGTACAGCGAGCGCTCGATGAAGTACGGATCGGTCAGGGCGATCTCTTCCAGGCGCATGGCCAGTTCCAGCTGAGGATCGTTCTTGATGCCCAGCTCGCCCAGGACTTCGTCGCAGGTCTTCTTCATCACGGTGGCGCGCGGGTCGCGGTTCTTGTAGACGCGGTGACCGAAGCCCATGAGTTTGAACGGATCGTTCTTGTCCTTGGCCTTGGCGATGTACTTGTCGATGTTCGAGACATCGCCAATTTCATCGAGCATGGTCAGGACGGCTTCGTTCGCACCGCCGTGGGCCGGGCCCCACAGTGCGGCGATACCGGCAGCGATACAGGCGAACGGGTTGGCACCCGAGGAGCCTGCCAGGCGCACGGTGGAGGTGGAGGCGTTCTGCTCGTGGTCGGCGTGGAGGATGAAGATCCGGTCCATTGCCTTG
>NZ_JBIVHT010000010.1:0-30400 GCF_044749325.1 Pseudomonas sp. NPDC089428 | reverse complement strand
TGATCGGTTTGATCTCGCACGGGGTGTTGAACATCATGTGCAGGAAGTTTTCCGCGTACGACAGGTCGTTGCGCGGATACATCATCGGCTGGCCCATGGAGTACTTGTAAACCATCGCGGCCAGGGTCGGCATCTTGGCGACCAAGCGCACCGCGGAGATTTCGCGGTGTTGCGGGTTATTGATGTCCAGGGAGTCGTGGTAGAACGCCGAGAGGGCGCCAACCACGCCGCACATCACCGCCATCGGGTGAGCGTCGCGGCGGAAACCGTTGAAGAACGACTTCAGCTGCTCGTGAACCATGGTGTGGTTCTTCACGGTGCTGACGAACTGGGCCTTCTGCTCGGCATTCGGCAGTTCGCCGTTGAGCAGCAGGTAGCAGGTTTCCAGGTAGTCCGATTTCTCGGCGAGCTGTTCGATCGGGTAGCCGCGGTGCAGCAGCACGCCCTTGTCGCCGTCGATGTAGGTGATCTTCGACTCGCACGAGGCGGTCGCCATGAAACCAGGGTCGAAGGTGAAGTGACCAGTGGCCCCCAACCCGCGGACGTCGATTACATCAGGACCAACGGTGCCGGTTAAAATGGGCAGCTCGACGGGGGCAGCGCCCTCGATGACCAACTGCGCTTTTTTGTCAGCCATGTGGCCTCCTATTAATGCTTGAAATCATCAGACAGCCCCCCACGCAGGGCCCGCACCACTATAGAGAAGTAAATTCGAATGTCAATTTGCCTAAAGGCTGGTTGAAAGCCCCTCTGAAGCCTGATTTTTCTAGAATTTCTCGCCCATTTACGCCTTTTGCTCACTAAAGGCAATCCGCTATTTGGGCTACCCCGTCACGTTGTCATAAGCAGCCTAACTGTCTATACTCGGCACCCGACTCCCAGGGGCTTGCAAGCCCGAACTGCTGGGGGTCGCCGTTCCCTGGGTGGTGGGTACCTGACCAGTACACTTACCAACAACTTTGCCCTGATTCGCTAGGGGCTCTTCAGTGTGAAAAAAGCCGTGAAAAGCCAACGACCTGTAAACCTAGACCTAAGGACCATCAAGCTTCCTGTCACTGCGTACACGTCCATTCTTCACCGTATCTCCGGCGTCATCCTGTTCCTCGGCCTTGCCATCATGCTTTATGCACTGGGCAAGTCGCTGGGTTCCGAGGAAGGCTTCGGTGAGGTGAAGGCGTGTCTGACCAGCCCGCTGGCCAAGTTTGTGACCTGGGGCCTGCTGTCCGCCCTGCTTTATCACCTCGTGGCAGGTGTACGCCACCTGATCATGGACATGGGCATCGGTGAGACGCTGGAAGGCGGCAAGCTGGGCTCGAAAATCGTGATCGTCATCTCCGTGGTGCTGATCGTTCTGGTGGGAGTTTGGGTATGGTAACCAATGTCACGAACCTGTCGCGTTCGGGCCTCTATGACTGGATGGCGCAGCGCGTATCGGCGGTCGTTCTCGCGGCTTACTTCATTTTCCTGATCGGCTACGTGGTCTGCCACCCAGGCATCGACTACACCCAGTGGCATGGTCTGTTCTCCAACAACGCGATGCGGATCTTCAGTCTGCTGGCCCTCGTTGCCCTGGGCGCTCACGCCTGGGTCGGCATGTGGACCATCGCCACCGACTACCTGACGCCGATGTCGTTCGGCAAGTCGGCGACTGCGATTCGTTTCCTGTTCCAGGCGGTATGCGGCGTTGCGATGTTCGCTTACTTCGTCTGGGGTGTGCAGATTCTCTGGGGTATCTGATCCATGGCTAGCATTCCAACCATTTCCTTCGACGCCATCATCATCGGTGGCGGCGGCGCCGGCATGCGCGCAGCGCTGCAGCTGGCCCAGGGCGGTCACAAGACTGCCGTAGTCACCAAGGTCTTCCCGACCCGTTCGCACACCGTGTCCGCCCAGGGCGGCATCACCTGCGCCATCGCTTCGGCCGACCCGAACGACGACTGGCGCTGGCACATGTACGATACCGTCAAGGGTTCCGACTACATCGGTGACCAGGACGCTATCGAATACATGTGTCAGGAAGGCCCGGCTGCGGTCTTCGAGCTGGACCACATGGGTCTGCCTTTCTCGCGTACCGAAACCGGCCGTATCTATCAGCGTCCGTTCGGTGGCCAGTCCAAGGACTTCGGTAAAGGTGGCCAGGCCGCCCGTACCTGCGCTGCCTCCGACCGTACCGGTCACGCACTGCTGCACACCCTGTACCAGGGCAACCTGAAGGCAGGCACCACCTTCCTCAACGAGTACTATGCCGTTGACCTGGTGAAAAACAAGGAAGGCGCTTTCGTCGGTGTGATCGCGATCTGCATCGAAACCGGCGAAACCATGTACATCAAGTCCAAGGCCACCGTTCTGGCCACTGGCGGTGCCGGTCGTATTTACGCCTCCACCACCAATGCCCTGATCAACACCGGTGACGGTATCGGCATGGCCCTGCGTGCAGGCGTGCCAGTGCAGGACATCGAAATGTGGCAGTTCCACCCGACCGGCATCGCCGGCGCCGGTGTACTGGTCACCGAAGGTTGCCGCGGTGAGGGTGGCTACCTGATCAACGCCCACGGCGAGCGCTTCATGGAGCGTTATGCGCCGAACGCGAAGGACCTGGCCGGCCGCGACGTGGTTGCCCGTTCCATGGTCAAGGAAATCATCGCCGGCAACGGCGTGGGCCCGAACAAGGACCACGTACTGCTGAAGCTGGACCACCTGGGCGAGGAGGTGCTGCACAGCCGCCTGCCAGGCATCTGCGAACTGTCCAAGACCTTCGCCCACGTCGACCCAGTCGTCGCGCCGGTCCCGGTTGTTCCAACCTGCCACTACATGATGGGCGGCGTTGCCACCAACATTCATGGCCAGGCCATCACCATGGACGAAGAAGGCAAGGATCACATCATCCCTGGCCTGTTCGCCGTAGGTGAAGTGGCGTGCGTATCGGTTCACGGTGCTAACCGCCTGGGTGGCAACTCGCTGCTCGACCTGGTGGTGTTCGGCCGTGCTGCCGGCCTGCACCTGGAGAAGGCACTGAGCGATGGCATCGAGCACCTCGACGCCAGCGACACCGACATCGATGTTGCCCTGAGCCGCCTGAACAAGCTCAACGAGCGCACCACTGGTGAAGACGTTGCCAGCCTCAAGCGCGAGCTGCAAAGCTGCATGCAGAACTACTTCGGTGTATTCCGTACTGGCGAATACATGCTGAAGGGTATCGAGCAGCTGGCCGGCCTGCGTGAGCGCATCGCCAACGTCAAGATCAACGACAAGTCCCAGGCCTTCAACACCGCGCGTATCGAAGCGCTGGAGCTGCAGAACCTGCTGGAAGTCGCCGAAGCTACCGCCATTGCGGCCGAAGCCCGTAAAGAGTCCCGCGGTGCGCATGCCCGTGAAGACTTCGAAGACCGTGACGACGAAAACTGGCTGTGCCACACCCTGTACTATCCGGGTGAGAAGCGCGTCGCCAAGCGTGGCGTCAACTTTGCGCCGAAGACTGTTCCAGCCTTCGAACCAAAAGTCCGGACTTACTAAGGGTGGCTGCTATGTTGAAAGTCGAAGTTTATCGTTACAACCCGGACACCGATTCGGCGCCCAAGATGGAGTCGTTCGACGTCGATACCGGCGGCAAGGACCTGATGGTGCTGGACGTGCTGGCGCTGATCAAGGAGAAGGACGAGGGTTTCTCGTACCGTCGCTCCTGCCGTGAAGGCGTTTGCGGTTCCGATGGCATGAACATGAACGGCAAGAACGGCCTGGCCTGCATCACCCCGCTGTCGGGCGTGGTCAAGGGCAACAAGCTGGTTCTGCGTCCGCTGCCAGGCCTGCCGGTCATTCGTGACCTGGTGGTCGACATGAGCATCTTCTACAAGCAGTACGAGAAGGTGAAGCCATTCCTGCAGAACGACACGCCGGCTCCGGCCATCGAGCGTCTGCAGTCGCCGGAAGACCGCGACAAGCTGGACGGTCTGTACGAGTGCATCCTGTGCGCTTGCTGCTCGACCTCCTGCCCGTCGTTCTGGTGGAACCCAGACAAGTTCCTGGGCCCGGCCGCTCTGCTGCAGGCCTACCGCTTCCTGGCCGACAGCCGTGACACCAAGACTCAGGAGCGCCTGGCGTCCCTGGATGACCCGTTCAGTGTGTTCCGCTGCCGCGGGATCATGAACTGCGTCAACGTTTGCCCGAAGGGTCTGAACCCGACCAAGGCAATCGGTCACGTGCGTAACATGCTGCTGCAAAGCGGCACCTGATTCAAAGCGTTGTAACTGCAGTAAGCCGAGGTGCGGGCGCTGAGCCCGCACTGAGGTAAAACCTGAGCAAGGGCCCACAAAGCCCGCGCTCGATACCTATGAAGATATGAGACCAGCAGGGGCTTTCCGGGCTGGTACCCGGAAAATCAGCAGGATCCAAGTGGCGTGGTTCAGTCGCTTCATTCGGACTTTTCCAGGTTTGCTGTGGCACTTGCCGATCAGTCCCCTAACCGAGGGTGACCAAGCATGCAAGAAAGCGTGATGCAGCGCATGTGGGATAGCGCCCACCTTTCAGGTGGTAACGCTGCATATGTGGAAGAGCTCTACGAGCTCTACCTGCACGACCCTAACGCTGTGCCAGAAGAGTGGCGCACTTACTTCCAGAAGTTGCCAGCCGACGGCAGCACCGCTACCGATGTATCGCACTCGACGATCCGCGACCATTTCGTACTGCTGGCAAAGAACCAGCGCCGCGCCCAACCGGTTTCCGCCGGGAGCGTGAGCACAGAACACGAGAAGAAGCAGGTTGAAGTTCTGCGACTGATCCAGGCCTATCGTATGCGCGGCCATCAGGCTGCCAAGCTCGACCCGTTGGGGTTGTGGCAGCGACCTGCGCCTGTAGACCTGTCGATCAATCACTACGGCTTGACCAATGCCGATCTTGATACGACCTTCCGTGCCGGCGACCTGTTCATCGGCAAAGAGGAGGCGAGCCTACGCGAGATCTTCGAGGCACTCCAGAAGACATATTGTCGCACCATTGGCGCCGAGTTCACCCACATTGTCGATTCCGAGCAGCGCAGCTGGTTCCAGCAGCGCCTGGAAAGCGTGCGCGGCCGTCCGGAATTCTCGGCCGACGTGCAGGCGCACCTGCTCGAGCGCGTGACCGCCGGTGAAGGCCTCGAGAAATACCTGGGCACCAAGTACCCAGGCACCAAGCGTTTCGGTCTCGAGGGTGGCGAAAGCCTGATCCCGATGCTGGACGAAATGATTCAGCGCTCCGGCTCCTATGGCACCAAGGAAGTCGTGATCGGCATGGCCCACCGTGGCCGCCTGAACGTGCTGGTCAATACCTTCGGCAAGAACCCGCGCGAGCTGTTCGACGAGTTCGAAGGCAAGAAGATGAACGAGCTGGGCTCCGGTGACGTGAAGTATCACCAGGGCTTCTCCTCCAACGTGATGACCCCCGGTGGCGAAGTTCACCTGGCCATGGCGTTCAACCCGTCCCACCTGGAAATCGTCTCGCCAGTGGTGGAAGGTTCGGTGCGCGCCCGTCAGGACCGTCGCAACGATACCGTGGGTGACAAGGTGCTGCCGATCTCGATCCACGGCGACGCCGCGTTCGCCGGCCAGGGCGTGGTCATGGAAACCTTCCAGATGTCGCAGACCCGCGGTTTCAAGACCGGCGGTACCGTGCACATCGTGATCAACAACCAGGTCGGTTTCACCATCAGCAACCCGCTGGACGCTCGCTCCACCGAGTACGCCACCGACGTCGCCAAGATGATTCAGGCGCCAATCCTGCACGTCAACGGTGACGATCCGGAAGCCGTGCTGTTCGTGACCCAGTTGGCCATCGATTACCGCATGCAGTTCAAGCGTGACGTGGTCATCGACCTGGTCTGCTACCGTCGCCGCGGTCACAACGAGGCCGATGAGCCGAACGGCACCCAGCCGCTGATGTACCAGCAGATCAGCAAGCAGCGCACCACGCGTGAACTGTATGCCGATTCGCTGATCCAGGCCGGTCGTATCGACGCCGAGCGTGCTCAGGCCAAGATCGACGAGTACCGCAACGCCCTGGACAACGGCCTGCACGTGGTGAAGAGCCTGGTCAAGGAGCCGAACCGCGAGCTGTTCGTCGATTGGCGTCCGTACCTGGGCCATGCCTGGACCGCGCGTCACGACACCCGCTTCGACCTCAAGACCCTGCAGGACCTGTCGGCCAAGCTGCTGGAGATCCCGGAAGGTTTCGTGGTTCAGCGCCAGGTCGCGAAGATCTACGAAGACCGCCAGAAGATGCAGGCCGGTGGCTTGCCGATCAACTGGGGTTATGCAGAGACCATGGCCTACGCCACCCTGCAGTTCGAAGGTCACCCGATCCGCATGACCGGCCAGGACATCGGCCGTGGCACCTTCTCGCACCGCCACGCGGTGTTGCACAACCAGAAGGACGCCAGCACCTACGTACCGCTGAAGAACCTGTTCCCGGGCCAGCCGCAGTTCGAACTGTACGACTCCTTCCTCTCGGAAGAAGCGGTACTGGCCTTCGAATACGGCTACTCGACCACCACGCCGAACGCGCTGGTGATCTGGGAAGCCCAGTTCGGTGACTTTGCCAACGGTGCGCAAGTGGTGATCGACCAGTTCATCACCAGCGGCGAGCACAAGTGGGGCCGTCTGTGCGGTCTGACCATGCTGCTGCCACACGGTTATGAAGGGCAGGGCCCGGAGCACTCCTCCGCGCGCCTGGAGCGTTACCTGCAGTTGTGCGCCGAGCACAACATCCAGGTCTGCGTACCGACCACGCCGGCTCAGATCTACCACCTGCTGCGTCGCCAGGTCATCCGTCCGCTGCGCAAGCCGCTGATCGTCCTGACGCCGAAGTCGCTGCTGCGCCACAAGCTGGCCGTCTCGACCCTGGAAGACCTGGCAGAAGGTTCGTTCCAGACCGTGATCCCGGAAATCGACAGCCTCGATCCGGCCAAGGTCGAGCGCCTGATCCTGTGCGGCGGCAAGGTGTACTACGACCTGCTGGAAAAACGCCGTGCCGAAGGCCGCGAAGATATCGCCATCGTGCGTATCGAGCAGCTGTATCCGTTCCCTGAGGACGACCTGGTCGAAATCCTCGCGCCTTACACCAACCTCAAGCATGCGGTCTGGTGTCAGGAAGAGCCGATGAACCAGGGCGCCTGGTACAGCAGCCAGCACCACATGCGCCGTATCCTGGGCCGCCACAACAAGGCACTGGTCCTGGAATACGCCGGTCGCGACGCTTCTGCCGCTCCAGCCTGTGGTTACGCATCGAAGCACGCCGAACAGCAGGAAAAGCTGCTGCAAGACGCCTTCACTGTTTAATGCCTTCGCGCACCTGAAACCGAATTTAAGGAAACACAGATAATGGCTATCGAGATCAAAGCCCCAACCTTCCCGGAATCGGTTGCCGATGGCACCGTTGCCACCTGGCACAAGCAGCCGGGCGACGCCGTCAAGCGTGACGAGCTGATCGTCGACATCGAGACCGACAAGGTCGTCCTGGAAGTGCTGGCCACCGCCGACGGCGTGCTGGGTGCCATCGTCAAGGGCGAGGGCGACACCGTCCTGTCCGACGAAGTGCTGGGTTCGATCGTTGAAGGTGGTGCTGCCGCCGCCGCTCCAGCTGCCGCCCCGGCCGCTGCTGCTCCGGCTGCCGCTGCTGCCGACGCTGGCGAAGACGACCCGATCGCAGCTCCTGCCGCGCGCAAGCTGGCTGAAGAGAGCGGTATCGATCTGGCGACCGTTGCCGGCACCGGCAAAGGTGGTCGCATCACCAAGGAAGACGTCGTTGCCGCCGTCGCCAACAAGAAGTCGGCTCCGGCTGCCAAGCCAGCTGCTGCCGCCGCTGCTGCTGCTCCGGTTGTGGTTGCCGCTGGCGACCGCACCGAGAAGCGCGTGCCGATGACCCGCCTGCGTGCCAAGATCGCCGAGCGCCTGGTCGAAGCCCAGTCGAACATGGCCATGCTGACCACCTTCAACGAAGTCGACATGACCGAAGTCATGGCCCTGCGTTCGAAGTACAAGGACCTGTTCGAGAAGACCCACAACGGCGTACGCCTGGGCTTCATGTCGTTCTTCGTCAAGGCCGCCACCGAAGCGCTGAAGCGCTTCCCAGCTGTCAACGCCTCGATCGACGGCAACGACATCGTCTACCACGGCTTCGCCGACGTCGGCGTTGCCGTGTCCAGCGACCGTGGCCTGGTGGTTCCGGTACTGCGTAACGCCGAGTCGATGAGCCTGGCTGAAATCGAGAACGGCATCGCCACCTTCGGCAAGAAAGCCCGTGACGGCAAGCTGGCCATCGAAGAGATGACCGGTGGCACCTTCACCATCACCAACGGCGGTACCTTCGGTTCGATGATGTCGACGCCGATCGTCAACCCGCCGCAGGCCGCGATTCTCGGCATGCACAACATCATCCAGCGTCCGATGGCCATCAACGGCCAAGTGGTTATCCGCCCGATGATGTACCTGGCACTGTCCTACGATCACCGCCTGATCGATGGCAAGGAAGCGGTAACCTTCCTGGTCACCATCAAGAACCTGCTGGAAGATCCGTCTCGCCTGCTGCTGGACATCTAACCCTCTGGCTGCGTACCGTGCCGGCCCTGGCTTCGCCAGAAGCCATGCCGCGCGGTCCGCGGCCTGTAGCTTGTAGCTGATAAGGAATCTTTTATGACCCAGAAATTCGACGTAGTGGTAATCGGTGCAGGTCCTGGCGGCTATGTTGCTGCCATCAAGGCCGCACAACTTGGTCTGAAGACTGCCTGTATCGAGAAGTACACCGACGCCGAGGGCAAGCTGGCCCTGGGCGGCACCTGCCTGAACGTAGGCTGCATTCCGTCCAAGGCGCTGCTGGACAGCTCCTGGAAGTACAAGGAAGCCAAAGAGAGCTTCAACGTCCACGGTATTTCCACTGGCGAAGTGAAGATGGACGTCGCCGCGATGGTTGGCCGCAAGGCTGGCATCGTCAAGAACCTGACCGGTGGCGTTGCCACCCTGTTCAAGGCCAACGGCGTTACCTCGATCCAGGGCCACGGCAAACTGCTGGCTGGCAAGAAGGTCGAAGTCACCAAGGCTGACGGCACCACCGAAGTCATCGAAGCCGAGAACGTCATCCTCGCTTCCGGCTCGCGCCCGATTGACATTCCGCCGGCTCCGGTAGACCAGAACGTCATCGTCGACTCCACCGGCGCCCTGGAATTCCAAGCGGTACCGAAGCGCCTGGGCGTGATCGGTGCTGGCGTGATCGGCCTGGAGCTGGGCTCGGTATGGGCTCGCCTGGGTGCTGAAGTCACCGTTCTGGAAGCCCTGGACACCTTCCTGATGGCTGCCGACACCGCCGTGTCGAAAGAAGCCCAGAAGACCCTGACCAAGCAAGGCCTGGACATCAAGCTGGGCGCTCGCGTCACCGGTTCGAAAGTCAACGGCAACGAAGTCGAAGTGACCTACACCAACGCCGAAGGCGAGCAGAAGATCACCTTCGACAAGCTGATCGTCGCGGTCGGCCGTCGTCCGGTGACCACCGACCTGCTGGCTGCCGACAGCGGCGTGACCATCGACGAGCGTGGCTACATCTTCGTCGATGACTACTGCGCTACCAGCGTTCCAGGCGTATACGCCATCGGTGACGTGGTGCGTGGCATGATGCTGGCGCACAAGGCCTCGGAAGAGGGCATCATGGTCGTCGAGCGCATCAAGGGCCACAAGGCCCAGATGAACTACGACCTGATCCCGTCGGTCATCTACACCCACCCGGAAATCGCGTGGGTCGGCAAGACCGAACAAGCCTTGAAGGCCGAGGGTGTTGAGGTTAACGTAGGCACCTTCCCGTTCGCGGCCAGCGGCCGTGCGATGGCAGCCAACGATACCGGTGGTTTCGTCAAGGTCATCGCCGACGCCAAGACCGACCGCGTCCTGGGTGTTCACGTGATTGGCCCATCGGCTGCCGAACTGGTACAGCAGGGCGCAATCGCAATGGAATTCGGCACCAGTGCCGAGGATCTGGGCATGATGGTCTTCAGCCATCCAACCCTGTCCGAAGCGCTGCATGAAGCAGCGCTGGCAGTGAATGGCGGCGCCATTCACGTGGCCAACCGTAAGAAGCGTTAATTATAAGAAACCACGGCGGGCTGCCCGTCGTGAGTCTTGCGTGCATGACTCACCGCGGAACGTCCGCCGGACCAGGCTACACGGGAAAACCCGGGGTCAATGGTCACAGGTGGTGCGGCGCCAGCAATGGCGCAGCGCCGAAGCGCAGTACCTAACGAAGACGGTAAAAAGCATGAATCTTCACGAGTATCAGGGTAAGCAGCTGTTCGCTGAATACGGCCTGCCAGTTTCCAAGGGTTTCGCTGTCGATACCCCTGAGCAAGCGGCTGAAGCCTGCGACAAGATCGGCGGTTCGGAGTGGGTCGTAAAGGCTCAGGTCCACGCTGGTGGTCGCGGTAAAGCGGGCGGCGTCAAGCTGGTTCGCAGCAAGGAAGACGCCAAGGCGTTCGCTGCGCAGTGGTTGGGCAAGAATCTGGTGACCTACCAGACTGACGCCAACGGTCAACCAGTCTCCAAGATCCTGGTCGAGTCCTGCACTGACATCGCCAAAGAGCTGTACCTGGGCGCTGTAGTGGACCGTTCGAGCCGCCGTATCGTGTTCATGGCTTCCACCGAAGGTGGCGTGGACATCGAGAAAGTCGCTCACGAAACTCCTGAGAAGATCCTCAAGGCTACCATCGACCCACTGGTTGGCGCTCAGCCGTTCCAGGGTCGTGAGCTGGCGTTCCAGCTGGGTCTGGAAGGCAAGCAAGTTCAACAGTTCGCCAAGATCTTCGTTGGCCTGGCCAAGCTGTTCAAGGATCACGATCTGGCCCTGCTGGAAGTGAACCCGCTGGTGATCAAGGCCGACGGCGACCTGCACTGCCTCGATGCCAAGATCAACATCGACGCCAACGCCATGTACCGTCAGCCCAAGCTGAAGACCTTCCACGACCCGTCGCAGGACGACGCCCGTGAAGCCCACGCTGCCAAGTTCGAACTGAACTACGTTGCACTCGAAGGCAACATCGGCTGCATGGTCAACGGTGCCGGCCTGGCCATGGGTACCATGGACATCGTCAACCTGCACGGCGGCAAGCCAGCCAACTTCCTCGACGTGGGCGGCGGCGCTACCAAAGAGCGCGTTACCGAAGCGTTCAAGATCATTCTGTCCGACAGCAATGTCGCGGCCGTTCTGGTCAACATCTTCGGCGGCATCGTTCGCTGCGACATGATTGCCGAAGGCATCATCGGTGCAGTGAAAGAAGTTGGCGTAAAAGTGCCGGTTGTTGTTCGCCTTGAAGGTAACAACGCCGAACTGGGCGCTAAAGTACTGGCAGAAAGCGGTTTGAACATCATTGCGGCAACCAGCCTGACCGACGCTGCTCAACAAGTTGTCAAAGCTGCGGAGGGCAAGTAATGAGCGTCCTGATCAATAAAGACACCAAAGTCATCTGCCAGGGCTTCACCGGCTCGCAGGGTACTTTCCACTCCGAACAGGCCATCGCCTACGGCACCAAGATGGTCGGCGGCGTTACTCCGGGCAAGGGTGGCACCACCCACCTGGGCCTGCCAGTGTTCAACACTGTGAAAGAAGCCGTGGAAGCCACCGGCGCTGACGCTTCGGTCATCTACGTTCCGGCTCCTTTCTGCAAGGACTCGATCCTGGAAGCAGCCTTCGGCGGCATCAAGCTGATCGTCTGCATCACCGAAGGCATTCCTACCCTGGACATGCTGGATGCCAAGGTCAAGTGCGACGAGCTGGGCGTGACCCTGATCGGCCCTAACTGCCCAGGCGTCATCACTCCGGGCGAGTGCAAGATCGGCATCATGCCAGGCCACATCCACCTGCCAGGCAAGGTCGGTATCGTTTCGCGCTCCGGCACCCTGACCTACGAAGCGGTCAAGCAGACCACCGACGCCGGCTTCGGCCAGTCGACCTGCGTGGGCATCGGCGGTGACCCGATCCCAGGCTCCAACTTCATCGACATCCTGAAGCTGTTCCAGGAAGACCCGAAGACCGAAGCGATCGTCATGATCGGTGAGATCGGCGGTTCGGCTGAAGAAGAAGCGGCGGCCTACATCAAGGCCAACGTCACCAAGCCAGTCGTTTCCTACATCGCCGGTGTTACCGCACCTGCGGGCAAGCGCATGGGCCACGCTGGCGCCATCATCTCCGGCGGCAAGGGCACTGCGGACGAGAAGTTCGCCGCACTGCAAGACGCTGGTGTGAAAACCGTGCGTTCCCTGGCTGACATCGGCAAGGCCCTGGCCGAGCTGACCGGCTGGGAAGCCAAGAAGTAATACCTGCAACACCCCCCACGCGCACAGAGGCCACCTTCGGGTGGCCTTTGTCGTTTCTGTGGCAGCGTTACCGGCTGCGTTGTCGAGCACCTCTGCCGCGATCATTCGCCCGACGTGATCGTGTGAGTGTCGAGGCCCATGTTCAAAACGCTATCTGTCATCGCCAATTCCCCTGAAGCCTTGCTTGAGCATGTTCGCTCGCTAGACATGCGGTTGCTGATCGAGCAGGTTTGGCAGCGCTTCGATCGGCGAAAAGCCCGTACGCCCGAGGGTGAGCGCGATCGTTTGCTTGCCAGTGTCGCGACCTCTGCTGGTAATCGGCTGAGCTTCGACCTTGAAAAAGGCATGGTGTTGGACATCGTCGGGGTGCAAGGGGGCGCTGAGCATCTGTACTCCACATCTGGCCACTGCATCTGGTTTGCTCCTTCAGGCGTGAGCTATTCACTCTGTGTCTATCGCCGTGTAGGCGCTCATCTGGTATGTCCCGAGTGGGTGCGGGTTCACCCGCAGGCACCCTTGCTGATTCGTGGCGAGCACCAGGTCGTGGGCTTGAGCCAGCCAGGAGTAGCCGAGCACTTGGCATTCAGCCTCAGCGTACCTTTAGCGGGAGTTGACATCGCCGTGTACGAGCGAGAGAGCCTGGCCTGTATTGCCTGGTTTCCAGCCGACGGGGAGGTGTCCAGGTTCATTGTACTGCTGCGGGCGTTGCAAGCAGTCGACGACCCAGGCCTGCAGGAAGTGGCGCAAGCATTGGTGTACCACCCGCACCCTGCGCTGCGTTGGCAGGCATTCCAGATCCTCGTGAAGCATTCGCCAGAACGGCGGCACGAGTACTGTGCTTTGTTGCGGGCAGGCGGGGATGAGCAGCTGGATGAGCTGGTGTCAGGTTACCTGGCGAAGGAGTGGGCATGAATCTGCGTAAAGGTATCGAGCGCCTGCAAGCGCTGCTGCGCAAACCTGGCCGGGAGCCAATACAGGATGTTCTGCGCGCACTGGCTGAAAACCGCGGGCTGCTGGGGGAGGGAGTACGGGCGCATCTGGGTGAGCATGGCTTTACTCGGGGTGATCAAGCCTACAACGCCTACAGCTTTTCATTGTTTCATTCATTGGAAATGTCATTGCGCATGACCCTGTGGATGCCTGTTGAGGCGAAGGTAGAGCAGCAGACATTCATCTACGGTTTGCCCCATACCCACGACTTCGAACTCTATGCAGTCGGTTACCACGGCAGCGGCTATCTCAGTGTCACGCAGCCTATCGAAAATGCCGCGCAACTGAGTGATGGCGCGAAGCCGATAGTGGGGGCTGCCGAGGCGCGACGGCTAAGCCCCGGCACGCTGCTGCACCTGCGTGCGTTCGACGATATGCACTACGTCATGCCGCCCGATGAGTTCTCGATTTCGCTGGCTCTGATGATCGCTGATGCGCGACGTGGCCAACCCGGTCTGCGTGCGTGGAGCTTCGATCAGGATATGCAACCCATCCATTCAGGCATCGATGATCATGACGCTGATACCTATCGGCGCATCGAGGCCTTGTGGCAAACGCATCGTCGATGATGCACTCACTCAAGCAAGAGGTTTAGACATGAACAATCCTATCTGGGCTGAGGTTCGCCTTTATCACGCAGGCAACGAAGCCGCATCGCACAGTGCAGCCAGGGCGGCAGGTGGCTGTGGCAGTACGCTGGTTCCCAAGTTGCGGTTCAATTTCGCCGATATTCATGAGATCAAGCGCTTTTGGCAGGCGCGTATGGACGAGCGCAAGCCCAGTTGATTGATGCGCAACTCCCCCTGTGCCGTTGGCAGGGCACAGGGGAACAGGCTTTTTGATCATTTCGATAGGAATTTTCGCGCAGACGAATGTTTCAATCAGAGGATAATGCCCACTGTTATCGGTCACACAGACGACAAACATGTACGCACATCGGACAAGCAGCACTGTGCCAGTGCGTTTAACGGGTAAAACGGTTAATCTACGCGCTCACTCTGTGCCCGTACCCCAAAAGGGAACGACACGCTAAACGGGTCTGGCCTATCAAGCCGGGCAGCATTTCCCCTCATCCAAAGGGAAATCCCCTCTCGAATCCCGATTTCAGCAGTGTGGTACTACCTTAAATGAAAGTTCTCAAAGGCCAGGATATCCTGGCGCTTGGCTTTATGACGTTTGCGCTTTTCGTAGGCGCTGGCAACATCATCTTCCCGCCTATCGTCGGTCTGCAATCTGGCCCGCACGTATGGATGGCTGCCCTCGGCTTTCTGGTCACTGCCGTGGGCCTGCCCGTCATCACCGTGGTCGCCCTGGCCAAGGTCGGTGGCGGCATGGACGCCCTGAGCAGCCCGATCGGCAAGTTCTTCGGCGGCCTGCTGGCGGCCGTTTGCTACCTGTCGGTCGGCCCGCTGTTCGCGACACCGCGCACCGCGACCGTCTCGTTCGAAGTGGGTGTGGCACCGCTGACCGGTGAAAGCCCGACGGCGCTGTTCATCTACAGCCTGGTGTATTTCGCCGTGGTACTGGCCGTGTCCATGTACCCGGGCAAGCTGCTCGACACCGTCGGCCGCTTCCTCGCGCCGCTGAAGATCATCGCCTTGGCAGTGCTGGGTATTGCTGCGTTCGCGCTGCCGGCCGGGACCATTGGTGAGGCTCAACCGGCCTATGCCGCCGCCGCGTTCTCCAAGGGCTTCTCTGATGGTTACCTGACCATGGACACCCTCGGTGCCTTGGTATTCGGTATCGTCATCGTCAACGCCATCCGCTCGCGCGGTGTCGAGTCGCCGAAGCTGATCACCCGTTATGCCATCATCGCCGGCCTGATTGCTGGTGTTGGCCTGGCCCTGGTGTACATCAGCCTGTTCCGACTGGGGGCCGGCAGCCACGAGATCGCCGCCGGTGCCACCAACGGTGCTGCTGTTCTGCACGCATACGTACAGCACACTTTCGGTTCGCTGGGCAGCGGCTTCCTTGCCGTGCTGATCGCCCTGGCGTGCCTGGTGACTGCCGTTGGCCTGACCTGCGCCTGTGCCGAGTACTTCAGCCAGATCCTGCCGCTGTCGTACCGTGCGCTGGTGGTGCTCCTGGCAGGCTTCTCGCTGCTGATCTCCAACCTGGGCCTGACCAAGCTGATCATGTTCTCGATCCCGGTGCTGACCGCCATCTATCCGCCGTGCATCGTGGTGGTGGGCTTGAGCTTCGTGAAGGACCTGTGGCATTCGCCGACCCGCATCCTGGCCCCGGTGATGCTGGTGTCGCTGGTGTTCGGTATCGTCGATGCGATCAAGGGCAGCGATATTGCCCATGTGCTGCCGGACGTCTTGGCACACCTGCCGCTGAGCGATCAAGGCCTGGCCTGGCTGGTGCCTTCGGTGGTGACGCTGATCGGCGCCGTGGCCTTTGACCGCATGCTCGGCAAGCCGCGCGAAGCGTTGGCCTGATGGTTCAGGTTGAAGCCTGAGGGCGGCACCGGCCAAAAGCCGTAGGGTGCACGCCAAAGGTGAATACTCGAAAGCCCCGCATCTGAAAGGATGCGGGGCTTTTTCGTTTCAGTGTGTGCCTTTTACCGCTTGTAGGCGTCGAAACCCGGTCACTATTCTTTGTGCACCTGGCCCTCGGGAATTCTGCATGAACTTTATTCAAAGCAACCTCCACAACCTCCTGGCCGCCTGCTGGTTCGCCCTGTGCTGGGGCGGCTACACCCGCTATGCCATCTGGAAGGGCCGCGACACCGCGTGCCTGGCCAGCGTGCTGCACCTGTACCGGGAAGACTGGATGCGCCGCATGCTGCTGCGCGATAACCGCATCGCCGATGCCAGTGTGATCGGCAACCTGGAGCGCAATGCCTCGTTCTTCGCCTCCAGTACCCTGATCATTCTCGCCGGCATTCTGACCGTACTGGGCGCTTCGGATCGCGCGCTGTCGCTGCTCGCAGACCTGCCGCTGGTGCAACAGGCGTCCCAGGGCATGTCGGAGATCAAGCTGCTGTGCCTGGCAATGGTGTTCGTCTACGCCTTCTTCACCTTCAGCTGGTGCATGCGCCAATACAACTTTGCCGCCGTGCTGGTGGGGTCGGCGCCAATGATCGGTGAGCGCCAGGTCAACGAACTGGAGCGCAAGGCCTTTGCCTCACGTGCGGCGCGGGTGCTGTCGCTGGCCGCCAACCAGTTCAACTTTGGCTTGCGCTCTTATTACTTTGGCATGGCCATGCTTACCTGGTTCATCAGCCCGTGGCTGTTCATGGTCGTGAGTGTCGGTGTCGTGCTGATTCTGTATCGACGAGAGTTCCATTCAGATGTACTGGACGTCATGGTGTTCACGCCCACTGAAAGTGCACCGACAGAAGTGCCAAGGGAAAGTTCCAGTAGTATTAACTGAAACGTTAAATCTAATTAATCCAGGCACAAAAAAACCCGACGATGTCGGGTTTTTTTGTTTGTGTCGATTACTGCTTGGCAGGTTCGGCAGGCGCGGTTTCCGGTGCCGGAGTCGCTGGAGCGGCCTCTTCGGCAGCCTTCTGCTCGGCTTCTGCCTGATCTTTGGCGGCTTCGGCGTTTTCCTTGGCGGCCTCGTTCATCTTATCCTGAGCTTCGCCCATCTTTTCCTGGGCTTGCTCGGCGTGTTGCTGTGCGTCTTGGGCTTTGTCTTCGCTCGCTTTATCGCAAGCAGCCAGGCCCATGGCAGCAGCCAGCATCAGAGCAAAAGCAAAAGGTTTACGCATGGGGGTGTTTCCTCTTGGTGAATAACTGAGTTGTTCCTTCGAGTTCAGCCATGCGGGATAAGTTCCGTGCCTGTTACAGATATATAACGCCGCGTTCTATATAGACTTTTTACTGGTTTTATGCCGTCACGGCGGCGATCACGGAAACAGCGTATGAACGATTCAAGCTTGCAGGCCATGGCCGAACGTTTTCTTTCAGCATTGAAGCATTGCCAGTTATTGCAGATGCGCGTGGCCCATGCCGACAGTGACGGCATGACACTGGTCATGCCCTGGTCGCCGGCGATCGTCGGCAACCCCCAGACCGGCGCGGTACACGGCGGGGCGTTGACCACCTTGATGGATACCACCTGTGGCATGGCCACCTTGTGTGTGTTGCCACGCTTCGAGGTGTGTCCGACGCTGGACCTGCGTATCGACTACATGCACGCCGCAGTACCGGGCAAGCCGATTCACGGCCATGCCCAGTGCTACCGAGTGACCCGTGAGGTGATCTTCACCCGTGGCACGGCCTATCAGGACGACCCCGACCAGCCGATCTGCCATGTGGTGGGGACCTTCATGCGCCTGGGCCAGGAGATCAAGGGTGGCATCCGTTTCGGCAACAGCCTGAAGGAGGGCGGAGCATGATCCCTGAAGACGTTCGCCAGCAGTTGAACGCGGCCCATGCGGTCGGCGACTACGGCCCCTTGCTGGCCTTGATCCCTTACGCCGGCCTGATCGGTATCGAGTGCCAGCGCGACGGCGATGACTTGCTGTTTCGTCTACCGGCCAGCCAGGACAATATCGGCAACCCCTTGCTGCCGGCCATCCATGGCGGTGTCATCGCCGGTTTCATGGAGCTGTCTGCGGCCCTCTACCTGCTGATCTACAGCGAGAGCGCGAGCATTCCGAAGATCATCGATTTCTCCATCGACTACCTGCGCGCCGGGCATTATCGCGACACCTACGCCCAGTGCCAGCTATGGCGCCAGGGCCGGCGCGTGACCAACGTGGCGATCACCGCCTGGCAGGCTGACCGGCATTCGCCAATCGCCACCGCTCGCGCGCATTTCAAGATCGAGCCGGAAAAGCCCTTGAAATCGTCCGGGCAGCCCCCATCTGCATGACATCCGCCGTTAAAGCAGGCCATGTCGGCCGCCAGGCGTCACTGCCATCAGATCGGAGTTTTGAAGACCATGAGTGTGGAGACTCAAAAAGAAACGCTGGGCTTCCAGACCGAGGTAAAGCAACTGCTGCACCTCATGATCCATTCGCTGTACTCGAACAAGGAGATCTTCCTGCGTGAGCTGATCTCCAACGCCTCCGACGCCGCCGACAAGCTGCGCTTCGAGGCCTTGGCCAAGCCAGAGCTGCTCGAGGGCGACGCCGACCTGAAGATTCGCCTGAGCTTCGACAAGGACGCCGGTACCGTGACCCTCGAGGACAACGGCATCGGCATGAGCCGCGAAGATGTCATCGCCCACCTGGGCACCATCGCCAAGTCCGGCACCGCCGACTTCATGAAGAACCTCACCGGTGACCAGAAGAAGGATTCGCACCTGATCGGTCAGTTCGGTGTGGGCTTCTATTCGGCGTTCATCGTCGCCGACAAGGTCGACGTGTTCAGCCGCCGTGCCGGCCTGCCGGCCGCCGAAGGCGTGCACTGGGCGTCGAAGGGCGAGGGCGAGTTCGAAGTTGCTACCATCGACAAGCCTCAGCGCGGTACCCGCATCGTCCTGCACCTGAAAAAGGACGAGCAGGAATTCGCCGATGGCTGGCGCCTGCGCAACGTGGTCAAGAAGTACTCCGACCACATTGCCCTACCGATCGAACTGCCCAAGGAGCAGGCTGCAGCCGCCGAGGGTGAAGAACAGCCAGCGCAGGAATGGGAAACCGTCAACCGCGCCAGCGCCCTGTGGACCCGTTCGCGCTCCGAGGTAAAGGACGAGGAATACCAGGAGTTCTACAAGCACATCGGCCATGACTTCGAGAACCCGCTGGCCTGGAGCCACAACAAGGTTGAAGGCAAGCTCGAGTACAACTCGCTGCTGTACGTGCCGGCCCGCGCACCGTTCGACCTGTACCAGCGCGAAGCGCCACGCGGCCTGAAGCTGTACGTGCAGCGCGTGTTCATCATGGACCAGGCCGAGTCGTTCCTGCCGCTGTACCTGCGCTTCATCAAGGGTGTGGTCGACTCCAACGACCTGTCGCTGAACGTGTCCCGCGAGATCCTGCAGAAAGACCCGATCATCGATTCGATGAAGACCGCGCTGACCAAGCGCGTGCTGGACATGCTGGAGAAGCTGGCGAAGAACGAGCCTGAGCAGTACAAGGGCTTCTGGAAGAACTTCGGCCAGGTGCTGAAGGAAGGCCCGGCTGAAGATTTCGCCAACAAGGAAAAGATCGCCGGCCTGCTGCGCTTCGCCTCCACCCAGGACGACAGCGGCGAGCAGAGCGTTGCCCTGGCCGACTACCTGGCGCGCGCCAAGGAAGGTCAGGACAAGATCTACTACCTCACCGGCGAGTCCTACGCCCAGGTCAAGAACAGCCCGCACCTGGAAGTCTTCCGCAAGAAAGGCATCGAAGTGCTGCTGCTGACCGACCGTATCGACGAGTGGCTGATGAGCTACCTCAGCGAGTTCGACGGCAAGGCATTCGTCGACGTCGCCCGTGGCGACCTGGACCTGGGCAAGCTGGACTCGGAAGAGGACAAGAAAGCCCAGGAACAAGTGGCCAAGGACAAGGAAGGCCTGGTCGAGCGCCTGAAAGGTGCGTTGGGTGATAGCGTTGCCGAAGTGCGCGTGTCGCACCGCCTGACCGACTCGCCGGCGATTCTCGCCATCGGCGAACAGGACCTGGGCCTGCAGATGCGCCAGATCCTCGAAGCCAGCGGCCAGAAGGTGCCGGACTCGAAGCCGATTTTCGAGTTCAACCCGTCTCACCCACTGATCGAGAAGCTGGACAACGAGCAGAGCGAAGACCGTTTCGCCGAGCTGTCGCACATCCTCTTCGATCAGGCCGCATTGGCGGCGGGTGACAGCCTGAAGGATCCGGCGGCCTACGTTCGTCGCCTGAACAAGCTGCTGGTCGAGCTGTCTGCTTGAGTTGATGTACAGGAAAGCCCGCTTCGGCGGGCTTTTTTCATGGCGGGTTGTTTTATGAAAAAGTGCCTAAGGAGTGCTTGATGAGCAAGGTAATCGTCGAATCGCTGGTCTATCACCTGTCCGGCAAGACGTATGAGAGCCGCCTGGTCTACGAGCCAGGAGCGCTGGGCCGCCCGGGTCTGGTGATGGCACCGAACTGGATGGGCATCGGTGAAGGCGCCGAGCGTATCGCCAAGGAAGTGGCCGAGAAGGGCTATGTGGTGCTGATTGCCGACCTGTATGGGCAGTCGGTGCGCCCGTCCAATGCTGATGAGGCCGGGGCGGCGATGATGCCGCTGAAGAACGACCGTGGCGAGTTGCGCAAGCGCATGAAAGAGGCCCTGGACCAACTGCTGGGGCAGTCCAAGGCGCTGCTGGAGCCGGGCAAGGTGGCAACCTTCGGCTTCTGCTTCGGTGGTTGCTGTGCTCTGGAGCTGGCGCGTACCGGTGCCGACCTGAAGGCGGCGGTGTCGTTCCACGGCACGCTGGACACTCCGAACCCTGAAGATGCCAAGCGTATCAAGGGCTCGGTGCTGGTATTGCACGGTGCATCCGACCCATTGGTGCCGAAGGAGCAATTGCCGGCGTTCGAGGCCGAGATGAACGCGGCCAAGGTGGATTGGCAACTGCTGAGCTACGGTGGTGCGGTGCATTCGTTCACCGACCCGAATGCCAATGTGCCGGGCAAGATGCAGTATGACCGTCGCACCTCGGAGCGGGCGTTCCGCTCGATGCACAACCTGCTTACTGAAGTGTTCCAGCGCTGACATCGCAGGGGCCGCTTTGCGGCCCATCGCCGGCAAGCGCGGCTCCCACGGGGCAGCACTGTCATCAAGGCCTGTGCAGTACCTGTGGGAGCCGCGCTTGCCGGCGATGGGCTGCAAAGCAGCCCCAAAATCAGCGAGGCAACTCGATTCTCGAAGTTTCCCCAGGCACCACCGGCCAATCCCCCGCAGCCCACTTGGCCCGAGCGTGCTCGATCAGTTCCGCATCACTGGCCACAAAGTTCCAGTTCATCCGCCTCGGCCCATCCAGCGGTTCGCCGCCAATCAGTACCAGCTGGCATTCTTCCTCGGCATACAGTGTGGCCGCTTCCCCTGCCGGCAACACCATCAGGCTGCAGGCCTCGACCGGTTCACCGTTCATGTACAGCTCCCCGTCGAGCAGATACAGCGCCCGCTGCTCATGTTCGTCGGGTACCACCAGGGTAGTGGCCGGCTGCATCAGCACGTCCGCATAAAGGGTAGGGGAGAGCACCGGTACCGGTGATTCCATGCAGAACCCGCTGCCGGCAATCATGCAGATGCGCACGCCCAGGTTGTCACTGACCGGCAGGCTCGCCGCCGGATGGTGGCTGTAGCTCGGTTCGCCTTGCTCATGCTCGCGTGGCGACGCCAGCCATACCTGCAGCCCATGCAAGCGTGAGCCATGGGCCAGGGCGTCCGCAGGCGTGCGCTCGACATGCGCCACACCTTTGCCGGCGGTCATCCAGCTCACATCACCCGGCAGTACGCGCTGCTCCGAGCCGAGGCTGTCCTTGTGCAGGATCGCGCCTTCGAACAGATACGTCAGTGTGGACAGGCCAATATGCGGGTGCTGGCGGATATCCATGCCATGGCCCGGTGCATAGTCGGTCTCGAGCATATGGTCGAAGAACACGAACGGGCCGACGCTGCGGCACTGGGCCGAGGGCAGCGGGCGCAGGATCGGCTGGCCCTCGACCGATTCGGCGCGTGGGCGGATGATCAGGGGGCTGCTCATGGCGGGCTCCAGGCGGGGAGGAAATACCCCAAGCATAACGGTTTGCCGGGTAATGCTGAACCGTTGCGCTGCCTGCCCGGTCTACCCTGTTCATGCCAGGAAAAGGATGTAGCCCATGATTGCCAGAGTGCTGGCCTGCATGCTGTTGTCTGGCTGGCTGTGCCAGATGGCCCAGGCCCGTGACTACCGCTACAGCGATGCCCATCTGCACTATGTGGATTTCTTTCAGGAGACCGAGGGCATGCCGGCGCTGATCAAGGCCATGGATCAGGCAGGAGTCGAGCATTCGATGATTTCCGGCATCCCGGTGGCCAAGAAATGGCATGAAGACGAGCCCAAGCGCCCGCGCTATTACGCCGGCGACGACGCCGATGCCTATTGGTACAGCGCCACCGATACCTATGTGGCTGCTGCGCTGGAAAAGCTGCCGGCCGAGCAACGAAAGCGTTTTCACCCTTTTCTGACGGGCTTCAACCCGGTGGACAAGAATGCCGTCAGCCATATCGAGCGCATGCTCGAACTCAACCCCGGGCTGTGGCAGGGAATCGGCGAAGTGTTCACCCGGCATGACGACCTGACTGCGCTGACCAGTGGCGATACGCCACGGGCCAACAACGAAGCGATGGTTCGCATCTATCACCTGGCGGCCGAGCGCGATATGCCGGTGTTGCTGCATTCGAACATCACCTCCAAGCGCGAGCGCAATCCGCTGTACCTGGCTGAAATCGAAGAGCCCTTGCGCAATCATCCGCATACCCGGTTCATCTGGGCGCATGCCGGAAGCAGTGCGGAGATCCATCGGCACCAGACGCGGATGGACTTTCTGTTGCCAGTGTTGACGCGCTTGCTGGCGGACTATCCGAATTTGTATGTGGATTTGTCGTGGAGTGTGCTGGAGCCCTATCTGCTGGACGAGCAGGGCGTACCGCGCAAGGAGTGGGTGGCGCTGGTCGAGCGCCATCCGGACCGATTCATGCTGGGGTCGGATGTGGTGGGACGGTTTGGCAGCCTGGGGGAGCAGATGCATGGCTTCAGGCCGTTCCTGGATGCCTTGCCCGAAGAGGTGGCCAACAAGGTGGCTCGGGATAACTTCCTGGCTGTGTTGCCCAAGCCATAGTCTATCGCCTGAACTGGCCTCTTCGCGGGGCAAGCCCGCTCCCACAGGGATTGCGCAGCTCCCAAGGCTTGTGCGGTCCCTGTGGGAGCGGGCTTGCCCCGCGAGGAGGCCAGTGCAGGCAACACAAATGAAAACGCCCCGAACCAGTCGGGGCGTTTCACTTGCCGCAGTAGCGTCTTACTTGCCAGTCCAGCGCTTGAGCACCAGGGTAGCGTTGGTGCCGCCGAAGCCGAAGCTGTTGCTCATGACCGTGTCGATCTTGGCGTTTTCTTCAGTCTTGCGCAGTACCGGCAGGTCGGCGACTTCCGGGTCCAGCTCGTCGATGTTGGCGGAGCCGGCGATGAAGTTGTTTTCCATCATCAGCAGGCAGTAGATCGCCTCGTGCACGCCAGCGGCGCCCAGCGAGTGGCCCGACAGGCTCTTGGTCGAGCTGATCTTCGGTGCCTTGTCGCCAAACACTTCGCGAACGCCCTTCATCTCGGCAACGTCACCGACCGGGGTCGAGGTGCCGTGGGTGTTGAGGTAGTCGATCGGGGTGTCGACGGTGGACAGGGCCTGCTGCATGCAGCGGATGGCACCTTCGCCGCTTGGCGCGACCATGTCGTAGCCGTCGGAAGTGGCACCGTAGCCGACGATTTCGGCGTAGATCTTGGCGCCACGGGCCAGGGCGTGTTCAAGCTCCTCGACCACGACCATGCCGCCGCCGCCAGCGATGACGAAGCCATCACGGTCGGCGTCGTAGGCGCGCGAAGCCAGTTCCGGGGTTTCGTTGCGCTTGGTCGACAGGGCGCCCATCGCATCGAACAGGAACGACTGGCTCCAGTGCTCTTCTTCACCACCACCGGCAAAGACGATGTCCTGCTTACCCCACTGGATCTGCTCCAGGGCGGTGCCGATGCAGTGTGCGGAAGTGGCGCAAGCCGACGAGATCGAGTAGTTGATGCCCTTGATCTTGAACGGGGTGGCCAGGCACGCCGAAACGGTGCTGCCCATGGTGCGGGTGACGCGGTACGGGCCGACGCGCTTGACGCCTTTTTCACGCAGGGTGTCCAGCGCTTCCATCTGGTTCAGGGTCGAGGCGCCGCCGGAGCCGGCAACCAGGCCGGTACGCGGGTTGGACACCTGCTCTTCGGTCAGGCCGGAATCCTTGATCGCATCCTGCATCGCCAGGTAGGCGTAGGCAGCCGCGTGGCCGACGAAGCGGTAGACCTTGCGGTCGATCAGTTCTTCGAGGTTGAGGTCGATGGACCCGGAAACCTGGCTACGCAGCCCCATTTCCTTGTATTCCGGGTTGTAACGGATACCCGGACGGCTGTTGCGCAGGTTTTCGGTGACGGTAGCTTTGTCATTGCCCAGGCACGATACGATGCCCAGACCAGTGATAACGACGCGGCGCATGCGAATAACCCTTAGAAATTGTCAGTGGAGGTGAACACGCCGACACGCAGGGCTTCGGCGGTGTAGATCTCGCGACCGTCGACGCTGACCGAGCCATCGGCGATGGCCATGTTCAGCTTACCCTTCAGGACGCGCTTGATGTGAATGTTGTAGGTGACCTTCTTGGCGGTAGGCAGTACCTGGCCGAAGAATTTCACTTCGCCCGAACCCAGCGCACGGCCACGGCCCGGCAGGCCTTGCCAGCCGAGGAAGAAACCGACCAGCTGCCACATGGCATCGAGGCCCAGGCAGCCTGGCATCACCGGGTCGCCTTCGAAGTGGCAGGCGAAGAACCACAGGTCCGGGGTGATATCCAGCTCGGCGACCAATTCACCTTTGCCGTACTTGCCGCCTTCTTCGCTGATATGGGTGATGCGATCGACCATCAGCATGTTCGGCGCGGGCAGTTGCGCATTACCTGGGCCGAACAGCTCACCGCGACTGCAGCGCAGCAGGTCTTCCCGAGTAAAGGCGTGTTGTTTGGTCATGCGAGCTCCTCAATAACCCCCTGCGGCAGGGGATGAATCTTCCCGGCCGCCCCTTCTTGCTTCTGGGGCGGCAGCCTACAGGTAGACTATTGCGTTGTGGTGAAAGTCACAGCGCACCTGGTGAAAGAAGTACAGGTGTGCACTGAAACGTCTATTTTCAGGTCCGAGTAAGGTCCTGTCCAGTACTTAAGACTGCCGCACTTTAGCATTTATCGCCAGTCGCCGCTGTCCGTCCTGGCAACCAGCGCTGCAATACCCGTTGCAACTCGGTGCGGCGGAACGGTTTGCTAAGGTAATCATTCATGCCGGCGGCCATGCAGCGCTCGCGGTCACCCTGCAAGGCATTGGCGGTCAGGGCGATGATCGGCAATTGCTCGCAGGCCGGCAACTGGCGGATACGTCGGGTGGCTTCGTAGCCATCCACCTGGGGCAGGCGGCAATCCATCAGCACTGCGGCAAACTGATGCTGGCTGACCTGTTCTACTGCCTGCAAGCCGTCGTGGGCCACGCTGACCTCCATCCCCAGGCTACGTAGCATGGCTTCGATGACGCTTTGGTTGACCGGATTGTCTTCCACCAGCAGGATGCGTTTACCCACCTCGAGCGGCGCACTGTTCGCTGAGGCGCCGGGCAGCGTTGCCGGTGTGCTGCTGGACAGGGGTAGCGGCATTTCCAGGGTGAAGGTCGAGCCCAGCCCTTCGCGGCTTTCGCCGCGCAGCTTGCCGCCCATGCGCTCGGCCAGGGTGCGGGCAATCGACAGGCCCAGGCCAGTGCCGCCATAGCGCCGCGAAATCGAGCTGTCGGCTTGCTGAAAGGCGACGAACATCATTTCCAGGCGTTCGCTGTCGATGCCGATGCCGGTGTCACGCACGCTGCAGGTGAACCACAGCAATTGCCGGTCGAGCAGTTGCCAGCGCGCCTCGACCTGAACCTGGCCGCGCTCGGTGAACTTCAGGGCGTTGCCGATCAGGTTGAGCAGAATCTGGCGGATGCGTGTCGGGTCGCCAACCACCTGCGGCTGTGCGCCCTCCGCCGGTAATTGCAGGTGCAGCTCCAGGCCTCGCTGTTGGGCGCTGTGCTGGAATGACTGGACGCTGCTGGTGATCAGCTCACCCAGGTTGAAGTCGATGTGCTCCAGCTCCAGCGAGGTGCGTTCGATCCGCGAGAAGTCGAGGATGTCATTGATGACTTTCAGCAAGTGCCCGGTGGACTCGCTGGCCACCGCCGTGTATTCGGCCTGTTCGCTGGTCAGCTGGGTGGTTTCCAGTAATTGCAGCATGCCCAGCACACCGTTCATGGGGGTGCGCAGTTCGTGGCTCATCATCGCCAGGAACTCCGACTTGGCGCCGTTGGCCTGTTCGGCTTCCTCGCGTGCCTGGATCAACTGGGCGATGGCCCGCTTCTGTTCGGCGCTGGCCTGGTCCAGGGCGTTGGCCAGGTTGTTGATGTGGCGCGCCAGGTGGCCGAGCTCGCTGTCGTCGACCACCGGCAGCGGTGCGTTGTATTCCCCTTGCTGGATGGCCTTGACCGCGTGGCCCATGTCGCTGATCGGCTTGGCCAGGCTCAGGGCCAGGCGGCGGGCAAGGAGGAAGGTGAACAGCAGGGCGAACAGCGCGAGGATGCCGGCCTTGATCACGATCTCCTGCTGGCGCTGGCTGAAGGCATCGTCGGACATGCCGACGATCACCCGGCCCAGGTAGTCGTCGCCGATGGCCGGCGCCGGCGCCTTGCCCTGCTGCAGGAAGTCGCTGTCCAGGCGGATCTGCTGCAGGCGGATCGGCGCCTGGAACACTTCCACCTGCTGCGCCCGGTTATTGCTTTCGTCCTGCTGCTCGACGTAGACCAGGATGTGGTTGCGGCTGTCCTGTACCTCGAGGAAACGCACGTGCGGGATGCTCAGGGTGGCGCGCATCAGGCCTTCGAGCACTTCATTGTTACCGGATATGACGCCGTATTCGGATGCAGGCGCCAGCTGGTTGGCAATCAGCTGCCCGGTGTGGTTCAGCTCCTGGCGCAAATCCTGGATCCGCACGAAGGTGAAGAAGCTGATCAACAGCAAGGTCAGCAACAGTGCCGGGCCCAGGCTGATGATCTGGGTGCGGGTGTGGATGTCCCAGCTCAGGCGTTTGCTCATGGGGTGGGTTCTCCTTCGGCCAGGGCCTTGGCGGTGGCTTTCGGATCGATCGGTTCAAGGCCCAGGGCGCGCGCCACCTGCTGGTTGCCGCTGACGCCATAGCGTGTCGGGTACAGGCTGCGCGGCCAGCGCGCCGGGGATTGGTCGAGCAACTGGTCGAGTACGGCCAGCCAGTCATCCTGGTCGCTGTAGGTGCTGGCCAAGGCGCCGGCGCGGACGAAACCGGCGTTCGGGCCGATCAGCGCCATCTGCCGGCCATAGCTGCTGAGCAGCAGGTTCTTCGCCGTCTTCGAGTTGTACAGCTCGGGGTCATCGAGGCCGAGCAGCACGTCGCTACTGGCCAGCAGGTGCTGCAAGGGGCGGCTGTCGCGCTGGTCCGGCCAGTCCTGGGCGACGATTTCCAGGCCCAGCGGGCGTGCCGCCTGGCGCAGCTCGTCGAGCAGGAAGTGGCTGTGCTCACCGTAGAGCACACCGATGCGCTGGGCCTGCGGCAACAGGTAACGGGCCAGGCGTAACTGCCGGGCCATGGGCGGGTCGCTCCACAGCAGCGTCAGGTACGCGGGGCGCGACTTTCCCAGGCGTTGTTCAGCCTGTACCCGGCTGATGCGCATGGCCAGGGCAGGTGGCCCGCTGCTTTCAGCCAGGCGCCACTCCAGCGCGGCACTGTCGAGCAGCACCAGGCGCACGTCAGCCTTGAGCTGACCGGGGCGGTTCAGCTCGGCGACGCTGCGAAAGTGCACCTGGTCATGGCTACGGCGGCCTTGCAGGGCTTCGACGAAGCTGCGCACGCCAGGCTGGTCTTCACCGCCAACCAGCAGGATTTCGCTGGCGGACAGCGAACCCAGTGGCCACAGGCAGATCAGCAGCAGGCGCAGCAGCCGGCCCATCAGAACTCCAGCTCCGCACTGACGCTGAGGCGATGGCGGCTGTCATAACGGTTCTGAATCAACGTGGTCGGCTCGTCGTCCAGGCGTTGTTGCCACAGCGCGGCCAATTCCAGGTTGCTGCCCTGGATGCGAAAACGCTTGGCCACGCGCAGGTCGAGGCGCTCGTAGCGGTACTGGTTGAGCGCATCGTCACCGTAGTAGAACAGCGCGCTTGACCAACCTTCACCCCATTCACGCATCCACCCGGCCGAACCACTGTTGCGGGCCGTGTTGGCGCTGTCGGCGGGATTGCTGGCCCAGGCATCGACATAGGCATAGGTCAGGCGCAGGCGATCGCGGGGCGCCAGGCGCCAGTCGAACTGCGCCTCGCTGCCGGTGAAGCGAGCCTTGTTGGCGTTGCTGGCGATGTACTGATTGTTCTTCAGGGGCTCGCTGATCATTCCGGTGATCTCGTCGTAGAACAGCTTCACATCCATGGTCAGGTCGATGTCGCTGAAGTAGCCGTTGTAACCCAGCTCGCGTGAGCGCATGCGTTCCTGTTCGAGGTCGCCAGGGCCGCGGGTCTTGACGAAGTATTCGGCATTGCGCTGGCCGAACGCTGCGGGGTTCAGGTTCTTGACCGTGTAGCTCCAGTTGACGTTGTTCTCGAACATGTCCGGCGAGCGCACCGCCTCGGAGTACACCGCGCGCAGGCCGTGGCGCGGGGTGATCAGGTAGTTGACCGCCATGCGCGGGGTCAGGGAACTGCCGGACAGCCGCGAATCCTCGAGCATCGCACCGCCCTGGACAATCCAGTGCTCGTCGGCGCGCCATTCCAGCTGGCCGAACAGGCGCCAGGTCTGGTCGTCGATGCTGCCGTTGAAGTAGGTCTGCGAATCGGCGCGATCATAGCGGTAGTTCATGCCACTGAGCAGGCGCAGGCTATCGGTCAGGCTCAGGGTGTCCTGGACTTCCAGGTCATAGCGGGTCTCGCGGGTGCTCTGGTCGACATCGCCGCAAACCACGTTCTTGCCGCCCTGGTTGTTCCACTGGTCCTTGATCGCATCGACCAGCGCTTGTTCTTCAGGGTTGCTGCTGCTCGGCGGGTTGTTTGCCCCGCGGGCGACCTTTTCGGCGAAGTCGGGGTTCATCTGCCACAAGCGGGTCAGCTCGGGGCTGAACGACAGCGCCGCGTCGCAGGCGCGCCAGACCTGCTGGCGGTCGAAATGCTGGGCCGAACCCTGCACATACAGGCTGTGCTCGGGGTTGAAGTCTATGTTCCAGCGTACCGAGCCGGCATAGTCCTTGGCGTTGACATCGGCGTTGTCACCGGTCTGGGTGACGTAGGGGAACACCGGCTGATAGGTATACGGCCGCTGATTGCTGCCTTCCTTGGCCGCCAGTTGCCATTCCAGGGTCTGGTCCGGTGCCAGCACGTGGCTGACGCTGAGGTTGAAGCGGTTCAGGCGGCGGCTGTCGCGGTAGTCCTGGCCGAACTGGTTCTCATCGAAGCCGTCGTCCTGCTGGCCCGACACCGACAGGCGCAGGTCGCCACCGTCCCAGCCGAAGCCGTGGCTGAGGTAGTAGTCGTTGATGCCGTCCTGGCCGCGGGTCAGTTTCATCCGTGTGCCGTGGCTGTCGGCCGGGTTGCGGGTGAGGATGTTGACCACCGCCATCAGCGCGTTGGCGCCGTAGCTGACGGTGTTGGGGCCGCGGAACACCTCGATGCGCTCGATGTCCTCGATGGATACCGGAATGTCGCTCCAGTCCACTGTGGCGAGGCCGGCGCGGTACACCGAGCGGCCGTCGATCAGCACCTGCATGCGCCGTGCTTCGTTGACGTTGCTGCCATGGTAGTTGACGGTCGGCTGGTTGCCGGCGCCATAGCCGATCATCATCCCCGGTACCAGGCGCAGCAGTTCGGGAATATCGCGCGCGCCGCTGGCGCGAATCAGTTCGTTGTCGAGCACGGTCATGCTGCCGGGCACCGCCGCCGGGGATTGTTTCAGGCGCGTGGCGGTCAGAACCTGCGGCAGGTCGGTGTTGTCGATGAACAAGTCGTCGGCCATGGCCGAGCCGCCGAGCAGGGCGGTCAGGAGTAACAGGCGAGGGTAGGGGGGCGGGCCAGGGAACACAGGACTGCCTTGTCTCAGAGTTGAAACAGGCATGGTAACTGACCGGGAGGGTTTTGCCAGTGGGCTGGGGGGTGGAATTGCGGGCGTGAGAGGGTGTTTGGGGTGGGAGGTGCCTGGCTTGAGGTTTTCGGAAGGTGTGGGATGTACATGTCTTGAGGTTTTCGGGGGTTGTGGGATGTACATGTCTTGAGGTTTTCGATGCTTGTGAGATGTGCATGCCTTGAGGGTTTCAGCGCCTGTGAGATCGAGCGCCGCCCGCGCGGCGCTTCGCGGGGCAAGCCCGCTCCCACAGTCTGTTTCGGGCCA
>NZ_JBIVHT010000009.1:0-193715 GCF_044749325.1 Pseudomonas sp. NPDC089428 | reverse complement strand
CCAAGGCTGGCAACCATGGCGTAACAGGTTCGGCACGTTGCAACAAATGTAGGAGCGGATTTATCCGCGATGCGCCGCGCGGGCGGCGCTCGATTCATGCCCCCCCTGAAAACTCAAGACAGGCACCTGGCAGAAAGCTCAGTGCCCGCCCTTCATCCGGCGTGCCACCAGATAGATCAGCAACCCCGCCATTGCCGTTGCCGCACCGATATACCCGGTGCTGGTCCAGCCCAGCCCGGCGCTGATGGCCATGCCGCCAAACCAGGGACCCAGGGCGTTGGCCAGGTTGAAGGCAGCATGGTTGGAAGCGGCCGCCAGGCTCGGCGCTTCATGGGCGATGTCCATCAGGCGGATCTGCAGCGGCGCGGCCAGGGCGATCATGGTGCCGACCAGGCCGATCCCCAACAGCACCGACCACAGCGCGTGGGCGGCGAAGCTGAAGAACAGCAGCACGGCCGCCGACCACACCAGCACAAGGCCCACGGCGCGGAACTGCAGGCGGTCGAACAGCTTGCCGCCGGCAATGTTGCCGATGATGCCGCCAGCGCCGAACGCGGCCAGGCCGAAGGGGATCCACTCCGGCGCCACCTGGGTCACTTGCAGCATGGTCGGCGCCAGGTAGCTGAACACGCAGAACATGCCGGCAAAGCCGATCGCGGCAATGCCCAGCGCCATCCACACCTGCGGCAGGGTAAAGGCTTGCAGCTCCTTGCGCGGGTCGCTGCGCGGTTCATCGTGGCGCTGCGGCACGTAACGCCAGACCAGCGCGATGGTGCACAGGGCGATGGCACCCACCAGGATGAACGCTGAACGCCAGCCGAAGAACTGGCCGAGGAAGGTTGCCACCGGGTTGCCCAGCAGCATCGCCAGGGTCAGGCCCATCATCACCCGCGCCACGGCGCCCGCGCGCTGGTTGCTGGGCACCATGCTCGACGCCACCACGGCGGCGATGCCGAAGTAGGCGCCATGGGGCAGGCCGCTGATGAAGCGGAAGGCAACCATGCTGGTAAATGACGGGGCGAAGGCGGTGGCCAGGTTGCCGAGGGCATACAGTGCCATGAGCAACAGCAACAGGTGCTTGCGCAGCAGCTTGGCACCGAGGATGGCCAGGGCCGGGGCGCCGACTACCACACCTAGCGCGTAGGCGCTGATGGCGTGGCCGACTTGTGGCTCGCTCAATTGCAGGTTGCTGGCGATATCGGGCATCAGGCCCATGATGGCGAATTCGCCGGTGCCGATGGCGAAGCTGCCGAGCGCCATGGCAGCTTCCATCTTGCCGACATCGCCCTTGGAAACGGCGAGTGGCGGTGATTCCTGAACAGACATTGGGGTCCCTTGTGAAACATACTGAAACGTTTAACGGGGGATCATACCATTCAGGGGTGGGGTGGGGCTCAGGGTGTATGCCTCAAGAGGTGCAGCGCCTGTGAAATCGAGCGCCGCGCGGGCGGCGCTCGATCTCACAGGCGCAAAAAATCCATCGGCAGGCACTTGCCAGCCGCTCAAAACTCCCCGTTCATTCAGCCATCTGCAACTCCGGCAACTTCACCCGAAACGCCTTGGTCAGCCCGAGCAAGCAAACAAACCCCGCGCCCATCCAGCACAACCCAATGGTAAAGGACATGCTCGACAGGCTGGTCCACAACCAGATCGTGCTGAGGAACCCAAGCGCTGGAATGGCGCCGTACAGCAGGCAGTTGCGCATCCCTCGCAACTGCTGGTCCACCAGGTAGTGCTTGACCACCGCCAGGTTCACCGCCGAGAAGGCGAACAGCGCGCCGAAGCTGATCATGTTGGCCACGGTATCCAGGGTAATGAACAGCGCCACCAGCGACAGCAGGCTGACCAGCATGATCGCTGCCGCCGGCACGCGTTTCTTCGTCACCAGCTGGCCGAACACCCGCGGCAACGCGCCATCGCGGCCCATGGCGAACAACACCCGCGACACGCTGGCCTGGGACACCATCGCCGAAGCGAAGCAACCCGCCACGTAGGTCGCGGTGAAGGCCGTCACCAGGTACTCGCCCCCCACACGGCGCATCACGTCCACCGAAGCCGAATCCGGGTCGGCAAAGCTGGCCCAGTCGGGGAACACCATCTGCGCAAAGTACGACACCACCAGGAACAGCAGGCCGCCGATCAGCGACACCGCCATGATCGCCTGCGGTATGCGCCGGGTCGGGTTGCTGGTTTCCTCGGCCATGGTCGACACCGCATCAAAGCCCAGGAACGACAAGCACAGCACCGCCGCCCCGGTCATGATCAGCGGCACGCTGAAGCCTTCATGGTGGAACGGTGCCAGCAGCGATACCGGCGCAGCCTGGCTACCCACGTGGCGTATGGAGAGGGCGACGAACACCACGATGAACACCAACTGCGCCACCACCAGGATCCAGTTGACCCTTGTGATCGACTCGATACCGATCAGGTTGAGGAACGTCACCAAGGCAATCGACCCGGCGACCCACACCCAGGCATGGATGGCCGGGAAGTACTCGGACATGTAGATGCCGATCAGCAGGTAGCTGAGCAGCGGCAGGAAAATGTAATCCAGCAGCAAGGTCCAGCCGGCGATGAAGCCGAAGTGGCTGCCGAACGCCTTGCGCGTATAGGTATAGACCGAACCGGAGTAGGGGTGGGCCTGGACCATGCGCCCGTAGCTGTAGGCGGTGAGCAGCATGGCGGCGAGGGTGAGGAGGTAGGCGATGGGCAGGTGGCCCTTGGTCATCTGGGTGACCAGCCCGTAGGTGGTGAACACGGCGAGCGGGACCATGTAGGCGAGGCCGAACAGCACCAGCGCGGTCATGCCCATGGACTTTCTGAAACGACCTGAAGCGTTGCTGGGTGATGCTGGCTGATGGGGATGGGCTGTATTTGTTGTTGTATGCATGGCTGACTCCTGAAATGGGATGCAGGAAGCTGCAGTAGGCGAGCGGGCTCGCTACTGGTAAGGGCGTTTGATCAGAGGCGTGGCTGGGGTGGGGCGGCTCGAATGCTCCCACACTCGGGGAACCCTCGAAATCACCCTTTGGGGGGAGCATCCTGCGCCAGTCGCGTAAACCCTGGCGCCCGGCGCTGGCGAGCATTTTCCTCTGCAAGGGGCAGCAAAAAGCTGGTTTCGCCAGGCCTGCGGCTGGGCCAAGAATGTTCGCCAGACCCATAACAAGCGGACCGCACGGACGGTCGTCAGGAGTGTGTATGTACGATCTTGGATACTGGCAACAGCGCGCTGCAGGCCTGAGCTTGCGAGACAAGGCCTTGATCGGCGGCCGCCAGGTCGGGGCAGCCAGCGGGGCAACGTTCGACAGCATCAACCCCGCCACCCAACAGGTCCTTGCCCGTGTCGCTGCCTGTGACCAGGCCGACGTCGACCTTGCCGTCAGCGCAGCGCGCAGGGCGTTCGAGCAGGGGCCATGGCCACGCATGGCGCCCGGCGAGCGCAAGAAGGTGCTGCTGCGCCTGGCCGAGCTGATCATGGCCCACCGCGAAGAGCTGGCGCTGCTGGACTCGTTGAACATGGGCAAGCCGGTCATGGACGCCTACAACATCGATGTACCGGGTTCGGCCCACGTCTTCGCCTGGTATGGCGAGGCACTCGACAAGCTCTACGACCAGATCGCACCGACCGCGGCCAACGCCTTGGCCACCATCACCCGCGAAGCGCTGGGGGTGGTCGCGGCCGTGGTACCGTGGAACTTCCCCCTCGACATGGCCGCCTGGAAGCTCGCCCCGGCGCTGGCGGCGGGCAACAGCGTGGTCCTCAAGCCCGCCGAGCAATCGCCGTTCTCGGCCTTGCGCCTGGCCGAACTGGCACTGGAAGCCGGCCTGCCGGAGGGCGTGCTCAACGTGGTCCCGGGCCTTGGCGAAACGGCGGGTCGCGCGCTGGGCCTGCACCCGGACGTCGACTGCCTGGTGTTCACTGGCTCCACCCAGGTCGGCAAGTACTTCATGCAGTACTCGGCACAGTCCAACCTCAAGCAGGTGTGGCTGGAGTGTGGCGGCAAGAGCCCGAACCTGGTGTTCGCTGACTGCCAGGACCTGGACCTGGCCGCCGAGAAGGCCGCCTTTGGCATCTTCTTCAACCAGGGCGAAGTGTGTTCGGCCAACTCGCGGCTGTATGTGCAGCGCGCGATCCATGACGAATTCATCGAACGCCTGCAGGCCAAGGCCCGCCAGTGGCTGCCAGGCAACCCGCTGGACCCGGACAGCCGTGCAGGCGCCATCGTCGATGGCGAACAGACCACGCGCATCGCCCGGGCCATCGGCCTGGCCTCGGAGCAGGGCGCGCGCCTGGTCTGTGGCGGGCGGCGCCTGACCATCGGGGCCTCGGACAATTTCATCGAACCGACCATCTTTGCTGGCGTCGACAACGGCATGAGCCTTGCCCGGGACGAGGTCTTCGGCCCGGTGCTGGCAGTCAGTGCGTTCGATACCGAGGAACAGGCCATCCGCCTGGCCAACGACAGCATCTACGGGCTGGCGGCGTCGGTGTGGAGCGATGACCTGAACCGTGCGCACCGGGTTGCGCGTGCGCTCAAGGCGGGTACGGTGTCGGTCAACACGGTCGATGCGCTGGATGTGACCGTGCCGTTTGGCGGTGGCAAGCAGTCCGGGTTCGGCCGCGACCTGTCGTTGCACTCGTTCGACAAGTACTCGCAGTTGAAGACCACCTGGTACCAGTTGCGCGGCTGATTACAGATTGCCCAGGAGCATCCCGAGCTGGCGGTGCTCCCAGGTGCTCAACCACTCCACCGGGTTGCTGCCAAAGCCCTGCGCGGCTTCGAACACGTAAGCCCGGCCACATGGGCTGAGGCAGCTGACGCAATAAGCCAGCGCGTTGTTGTCGTTGAACAGCGTGATTTGCCAGCCGTCACATGCCAGTGTCATCGGGCCACAGCCGATCTGCGCCCAGCTGGCATCGCCCTGGCGCTGCATGCTGCGCACGCCGAGGGCGATTTCGCGCAGCAACTGGCTGACTTCGCGGTGGGTGAGGGGGCCTGGAGCGAGCATCATGTACCCGGTGTGGTGGAATGCTGCATCATACCAGCCTCAGCCCCTTGCCTACCCAGGAGACAGCGATGATCAAGCCCGGCGAGCAACTGCCCGATGTGACGCTCTACGAGTACAACAGCAGTGAGGGCGCCTGCCCGATCGGCCCGAATGCGTTTTCCGTGGCTGAGCGCTGCAAGCAAAAGAAAGTGCTGATTTTCGGATTGCCCGGTGCGTTCACGCCGACCTGTTCGGAGCGTCACGTGCCAGGTTATGTGGCCGCAGCCCAGGCGCTGTTCGCGGCCGGCGTTGACGAAATTCTCTGTGTTTCGGTGAACGATGCCTTCGTCATGAACGCCTGGGGCAATAGCCTGCAGGTGGGCGAGGCGGTGAGGATGATCGGCGATGGCAACGGCGAGTTCAGCGAGGCGTTGGGGCTGATCCAGGACCTTTCGGCCCGTGGCCTGGGCCGGCGTTCGCAACGCTACGCCATGCTGGTCGACAATGGCGTGGTCAAGCACGTTGCGGTGGAGGCGCCTGGCAAGTTCGAGGTCAGCGACGCAGCGAGCATGCTGGCCGTGGTCAAGGCATGACGCGGCGGCGATGACCTGGCCGGCCCTGGCGGCTGCCTGGGCCGGGTCAATGGGCATCCGCCGACGGTTGCCGTGGTGGCTGGACCTTGCGCATCAACGGGACCAGTAGCGTGGCGATCGCGAAGCACAGCATGATGACCAGGAAGGCGTCGGCGTACGTCATTGTCTGCGCTTCGCGCCAGGTCAATGCCCAGAGCTGATGCAGTGCAGTCTGGCTAGCTTGCGAGCTGTTCTGGCCAAGTGCCTGGGCGCCGTCATGCCATTGTTCGAGCCAGGTGTTCATGGTCTCGTTGCGAATGTTCAGGTGCTCGGCCAGGCGCAAGAAGTGCAGGTTGGTACGGTCATTGAGAATCGTGGCGCAAGCCGCGATGCCCAGCGCGCCGCCCAGGTTGCGCATCAGGTTGAACAAGCCCGAGGCGAGCTTCAGACGTGCCGGCGACAGCGCCCCCAAGGTCAGCGTGACCGTCGGCGGCACCGCCATTTGTTGTGCGAACCCTCGAATGGCCTGGGGCAACAACAGCTCCCTGGCACCCCAGTCATGGGTAATGGGCGTAAAGTCCCACATCGACAGGCCAAACAGCGCCAGGCCCAACATCAGTATCCAGCGCAAGTCCACACGGTTGGCGAGAAAGGCGTACACCGGGATCGCCAATAGCTGGAATACCCCGGTGGAGAACACCGCCAGGCCGATATCGAGGGCACCGTAACCGCGCACACGGCCCAGGAACAACGGTGTCAGGTAGATCGTGGCGAAGATCCCGATGCCGGTGATGAACGAAAACAGGCAACCCAGGGCAAAGTTGCGATCGCCCAGGGCATGCAGGTCGACGATGGGCTGCGCCACCCTCAGGCTGCGCCAGACGAACAGAACGCCACACAGGCCTGCCAGCCAGGCCGTGGTGGCAATTGTGCTGTCGCTGAACCAGTTCCAACGTGGCCCTTCTTCCAGGGTGTACTCCAGGCAACCCAGAAACACTGCCATCAGGCCCATCCCCAGGTAGTCGGCGCCCTTGAGCAAAGCCAGGTTGGGCTGGTCGACCTTGACCAGCAGGGGGACAGCGACGGTGACGAAGATACCGGGCACCAGGTTGATGTAGAACAACCAGTGCCAGGACGAGACATCGGTGATCCAGCCGCCAACCGCTGGCCCCAGGGTTGGCGCGAGCGAGGCGATGGCGCCAATCACCGAGGCGGCAATCACCCGTTGCGGGCCGCTGAAGTAGATAAACGCCGTGGTGAACACCAGGGGGATCATCGACCCACCCAAAAAGCCTTGCAGCGCGCGGAATGCGATCATGCTCTGGATGTTCCAGGCCACTGCGCAGAGCAGGCTGGTCAAGGTAAAGCCCGCGGCCGAGGCGGCAAATAGCCAGCGCGTGCTCATCACCCGCGACAGCCAGCCTGAGAGTGGGATCACGATGATCTCGGCTATCAGGTAGGCCGTCTGCACCCAGGCGGTGTCATCCGCACCGGCAGACAGCCCACCCCCGATGTCCTTGAGTGATGCCGAGACAATCTGGATATCGATCAAGGCAATGAACATTCCCACACACATGGAGGCAAACGCTGCCACCTTCTGGCGGGGGCTGAGCACCGGCAGTTCGCTGTTCATGGCTGGCTAGCCGTGGCGAGGCCCGCAGGCGTCTCGCGCGGGGCCTTGGTATCGATTTCGGCAAGCACCGAAAGACCAGGGCGCAGGGCGCCGAAGTCGGCATCGCCATCTGCCAGGCGGACACGCACCGGCACGCGCTGCACGATCTTGGTGAAGTTGCCGGTGGCATTCTCGGGCGGCAACACACTGAACTGCGCGCCGGTGGCCGGCGCAATGCTCTCGACACGGCCGTGGAAGGTGCGCCCTGGCAGGATATCGGCCGTGATGCTGACGGCCTGGCCCACTTGCATGCGTGCCAGCTGGTCTTCCTTGAAGTTGGCGTCGACCCACAAGCCGTGGGCCGGTACCACCGAAATCAGTTGGCTACCAGCTGCGGCATAGGCGCCGACCTTGGCTCGGCGATTGCCGACGTAACCATCGACCGGCGCACGCAGCTCGGTGTATTCGACATTGAGCCGGGCTTGCTCGCGGTCCGCTTCGGCCTGGGCCAGTGCGGCGCGTGCCTGTTGGCGTTGGGTGTCGATCACGGCCAGCTGCTGGCGTGCGGCCAGCAGGCCGGCTTGCGCGTGGACGCGATCGGCTTGCGCGGTTTTCCAGGCCGTGTCGACGCGCTGGGCGCTCTGCACCGAGACCGCCTGGCTTTGCACCAGGTTTTGATAACGCGTTCTGTCATCCATGGCCCGCTGGGCTTCGGCGCTACGCGCGTCGATCTGTGCTTTGGCCTGGCTGATGACCGCCTGTTGCAGCAGTTCGACCGCGTCCAGATTGGCCAGGCGCGCATGCTGCGCCGCCACGGCTCCTTCAGCTTTGGTCAAGGCGGCGTTGTAGTCGCGCACGTCGATCCGCGCCAACAGGTCACCCGCCTTGACGAACTGGTTGTCGACCACCGCGACTTCACTGATGTAGCCGGGGACCTTGGCGCTGATCACGGTCACCTCGGCGCCCACGTAGGCATCGTCGGTGTCTTCGATGAACCGGCCGCTGACCCACCAGTGGCTCGCGCAGGCCACGCCGGCAATGATTGCCAGCGTCAGGGCGCCCAAGCGCAGGGCAGCTACTCGGGCAAAGGTTTTGACAGGCGCGGTGTCGCTGTCCAGGACCGCGCCGGGTTCGATGTCGACCTGAGCGTTCATGACGGTCAGTCCTCTGTCTGAGCTTGGCTAATGAAGGGGGTGCCACCTGCTATCGGCCGCCCCGGATGTCGGCGATTACGGCAAGGGATGTGCGCCGCGTCTGGATGACATCCTATTGCCTTGTGGTCATGCCTTAAATGTCATATAAGACACCTTTTAGGACATCGGGTATCCGTATGCACACCCTCGGTTTTGTCGTCCTTCCAGGCTTTCAGTTGATGGGGCTGACGGCGATCACGGCGTTCGAGATCGCCAACCTGACCCTGGGCAAGCCCGCCTACGAAGTCACACTGCTGTCGGAGGACGGGGGGCTGATCACGTCTTCGGCGGGTATTCGCATCGAGACCCGCGCGTTTGGCGGTGGGCAGGTATTCGATACCGTGATGTTCGGCTCCGGCACGTCGGTGATGCCGGTCACCACCGGCCTTGCCAGCTTTGTGCGCGCGTCGATGGACACTGCTCGTCGAGTTGCCGCGCCGTGTGTTGGCGCCTTCGTCCTGGCCGAAAGTGGCGTGCTCGATGGCCGGCGGGCAACGACCCACTGGCTGTTTGCCAAGCAACTGGAGGAGCGCTACCCCAAGGTCAAGGTCGAACCGGACCGGATCTACATCGTCGATGGCCCTGTGTGGACCTCGGCAGGCATGACCGCAAGCATCGACCTGGCGCTGGCCATGATCGAGCAGGACCATGGCCTGGAAACCGCCCGGATCGTTGCGCGCAAATTGGTGGTCTATCACCGCCGGGCCGGTGGGCAGTCGCAGTTTTCGGTGCTGTTGGACCTCGAACCCAAGTCCGATCGCATCCAGAAAGCCCTCGATTACGCCCGGCGCAACCTGAGAAACACCTTGAGCGTGGAAGAACTGGCTGGGGTTTCGCACCTGAGCCCCCGGCAGTTCAGCCGCGCGTTCACTGCCGAAACCGGTCAATCGCCGGCCAAGGCGGTGGAGCACCTTCGGGTCGAGGCGGCGCGAATGCTGCTCGAAGACAGCGGGCATTCCATCGAAGTCGTTGCCCGGGAGGCAGGCTTCGCCGACCGGGAAAGGATGAGGCGGGCGTTCTTGCGTACGATCGGTCAGACGCCGCAAATGATACGGCGCAGCGGCACACCGATGGGCTGAGGGCAGCTGCTGGCCCTGCGGCTACGCACAGAACCGGCACGGGCTAAGCTGTCGAGATGACGCTGGGTGACTCAAGGAAACTGCCATGGGTACTGCCTCCCTGTCCGAGCTCGATGCCGCGCTGCCAGGACTTGCCCGCAAGATCCGCGTGCTCGATGCCCTGGCCTGGCCGGATGGCATCGAGCAGGTATTCCTCAGCCAGTGGCGCGCCGGCAATGCGCAGTTGCCCCAGGTGCAGTTGCAGCCGCGCGAGCACAGCAGCGATATCGCCGCGCTGGAGGCCTTTGTCGGGCAATGCGATCAAGGGCATCCAGCCGGGCGCTTCCTGGCGATGACCGCACGCAGCTATGCCACCGCCGGTCGCATGCTGGGGGCCATTGGCACCCCTGACTTCACGCGTTATTCCTCGGCGCTGTACCGGCGCCCGGACTTTCTCTACCCCAGGCAGCAACTGACCATGCTCGATGCGGCCGGTTTCTTCCTCAAGACCACCGATGCCCTGCTGGGCAGCGAGCAGATTCCGCCAACCGAGGCTGACATTCCTGCCGAGGACTTCGCTGCCTGGATGCAACCGGAAGTGGACCGTTTTTTTGGGCCGGACCGGATCAGCATCGTGCTGGATGCCAACCTCGCCGCCAAGGCCATCGCCGGGAGCCGCCGTATTCGCCTGCGTGCTGGCGCCCTGTTCAGCGAGCTGGACAAGCAGCAACTGTTGCAGCACGAGGCCTTCGTGCATGTTGCCACCGCCCAGAACGGTGCCAACCAGCCCAACCTCAAGAGCCTTGGCCTGGGCGCGCCACGGACCACCCAGACCCAGGAGGGCATCGCCACGTTGGCCGAACTGTTCACTGGCAGCATGGACATCAACCGCCTGCGCCGTGTCGCCCTGCGTGCGCTGGCGGTGCAGCAGGCACTGGATGGCGCCGACTTCATTGAAGTCTTCGAAGGCTTTGTGAACGCCGGGCAGTCGCCGCAAGAGTCGTTCCGCTCGACCCAACGGATTTTCCGCGGTGCCGACCTGCGCGGTGGCTCGGCCTTTACCAAGGATGCTGCCTACCTGACCGGCTTGCTGGGTGTGCATACCCTGCTGCGCGTGGCGATCCGTGACAACCGACCGGAACTGGTCGGCCACCTGTTTGCCGGGCGCCTGACCCTGGCCGATACCGTGCGCCTGGCACCGCTGTTCGAGTCCGGTTGGCTCCAGGCGCCGAGCTACATTCCGGCCTGGGCCTGCGACATGCGCAGGCTCGCCGCCAATCTTGCGTTTTCGGCTTTCATCGCCCAGATCAGGCTGGATGTACTCGACCTGCCAATGTTCATGGCCTTTGCCGACGACCACGAGGCGGATGCCAGCGCCCAGTGATCACGGCGCAAGCAGTGCCTGCAGGCTGGCCAGAATGGCATTGGCATCGTAGGGCTTGCGTATCACCGCAACCTCCTGCAAATGCTGCGGAATGCTGACGCCATCGCCATAGCCCGTGGCAAACAGGAACGGAACGCGGCGCCGCACCAGCTCATCGGCCACGCAGATCGATGTGCCGGTGCCCAGGTTGATATCCAGTATCGCGGCGTCAGGCGTGCGCTGGCCCAACAGCTTCATCGCCTCATGCTCGGAGCCAGCGGTGATGACGTTGGTGATCAGAGCATCGTTGAGTATTTGCTCAAGCCCCACGGCAATGACCAGCTGGTCTTCCAGAATCAGCACACAGGCATCTGCGCGCGCAGCGAGCACAGCGTTCGGTTGCGCCATCGGCGTAGCGGGGTGTAGCGCTTCAGGCGCTGCGGCCACCGAGAGGTGCCTGGCCGGGATTCTGAAAAAGCCCTGAAGGCCTTCGGGCAGGTATTCGACGTTGCTGGTGCCACCCAGGTCGAACGGTATGCTGCGATCGATCAGCACCGTACCAAAGCCACGGCGGCTCGGCGGGCGAACCGTTGGCCCGTTGCGCTCGCGCCAGGTGATATCGCAGGCATTGCCTGCATCGAGTGCCCAACTGACACAGAGCCTGCCGCCGGCCCTCGACAGCGCACCGTACTTGGCCGCGTTGGTCGCCAGCTCGTGCAACACCAGGGCCATCACCGAATAGGCACGTGCGTCGAGAATCACATTGGGCCCGGTCATCTCGATGGCCTCGGTCGAGGTGCGATAGGGCGACAGCTCGGCCTCGAGCAAGGTGGCCAGGCGCCCGCCACCGTCGCCGCGCACCACCTGGTCGTGGGCCAGGGACAGCGCGTGGATGCGGCCCTTGAGCGTCGCCACATAGTCCTTGAGCGTCTGGCCCTCGGACGTTGGGTGGGCAACCAGTGCGCCGATCAAGGAAAGGATGTTCTTGACCCGGTGATTGAGCTCTTCGTTGAGCATGCGCTGGCGGATTTCAGCCTTCGAGCGCTCGTTGGCCAGCAGCTCGCTGTTGTGCAATGCCACTTCGACGATGGCCCGGCGAATGGCCTCGCCGAACTGCCGGTCCTGCTCGCTCCAGGGCAGTGATTGCCGGTGCACCGTCTCTTTCCAGATCGCGAAGCTCTTGCGCGGTGTCAGGCGGTCGCCCAGCGCGCCACTCTCGTAGGTCTTGTTCGGGTCACCGGCCCAGTCCAAGGTCTCGACCACCTCCTTGCGGAACAGCATCAGGTAGTCCCTTGGCTGCTGCGACATCGGGATGATCAGCACGCCGGAGACTTCCGTGCAGTAGTCCTGGGCCGCAGGGAGCGCCATCGAAAGCCGGTTGGATGCCCAGGTCTGGCCTTCGCTGACCTCCTGCGCCAGCCCCAGCAGGTCGGCCATGGCCGCCTTGGGTGGCGTCAGGCCGGTCGACGTCCAGCGCCCCTGCATCGACATGCCGATGCCGTCACACGGGATCAGCGACTGAAATTCGCCCAGGCGCGAATGGAAGAATGCCTCGATGTCGGGCGCATGGTTGGCGTCGCGCAGCAGCGCATCCAGCGCCTTGTGGACGTTGACGGCCGCTTCGAGGTGCTGGCGGGTTCGCAGGGTCTCGATGTGCAGCGAAAAGAACTCGCCGAACATTTCCGCCGCCACCCGTTGCCCCATGGCCAGGGTGCGCGGTGCGTAATGGTGGCAGGCGATCAGCCCCCATAGCTCGCCACCGACGATGACCGAGATCGACATCGAGGCCCCCACACCCATGTTGCTCAGGTATTCGCAATGGATCGGCGAAACGCTGCGCAAGTGCGCGTAGGAGAGGTCCAGGGGCTCGCCGGACGGGTCCAGTACCGGGTCGATGGCAACCGCTTTGAACTTGACGTCGGAGATGATCCGGATCGGGTTGCGCAGGTACAGGGCGCGGGCCTGCTGGGGGATGTCGGACGCCGGGAAGTACTGGCCAAGGAAGCTTTCCAGGTCGCCACGCTTGGCCTCTGCCACGACTTTGCCGGCGCCGTCGGCACCCAGCTGGTAGATCATCACGCGGTCATAACCGAGCACCGCACGCACGAAACGGGCGGCGTCGCGGAACAGCTTGTGGGTCTGGTCGACTTCGCGCAACTGGGCGATCAGCGTGCGTGCCAGTTCGATGGGTTCGGCAATGCTGGCGCCGGCGGGCTCGAACTCGATGATCGCGGTGCCCTTGAACACGTGGGCCGCAACATCGAACGCCTGACCTGAAGGCAGCTGCATGCTGAACGTCTGCGATGGCCGTGTGCCTTCGCGGGTGCGGGCCAGCGAGTTGCGCAGGGTGTGAGCCACTTCATCACCGAATAAGGCGCTCAGCCTCTGGCCATTGACTGCACCTGTCACACCAAGCATCTGTGGCAGATTCAGCGAATGGCGCAGCACGACCGTCGCTGACGCATCGCAGGCAAGCATGCAGCCGTGGGGTTGAATGCTGCCGGGAACCTGGATCGGCTCGCGATCGCAGTTGGTCAGGTTTACCTGGGGGTCGAAGGTCATTGGGCCCGCGCCTGAAAAAGAGAGACAAATACCTGACTTACAGTACAGCATCAACCGGCAGAATCGGGGCAGGCCTCGACGCTAGCCTGACACCTGCACTTGCCACAGCGGGTTCGCCAACCGCTCGACGAAAAACTCGGCCAGTGCCTGGACCTTGCGTGGCCGTGTACGCGCCGACGGGGTCACGAAGTACAGCCCGCCCTGGGTCATCCGCCATTCGGGCAGCAGGTGCACAAGGCGTCCGTCGGCCAGGTACTCGGCGGCCATGAATTCCGGTAACTCGGCAATGGCCAGGCCCGCCAGCAAGGGCGCGACCAGGGCATCCGAATTGGTCACCCGCAGCGGCCCGCGGGGCACCACGTCGTGGCTGCTGCCGTCGCTGTGGCTGAAGCGCCACACCTGGCTGCGGGCACGATAGGCGTAACTCATGCAGGCGTGGCCAGCCAGCTCGCGCGGGTGCGTGGGCTGGCCATGGCGGGCAAGGTAGGACGGTGCGGCCACCAGGTACTGGCTGACCGAACAGATGCGCCGTGCCACCAGCGATGAGTCGGGCAGGGCGGCGATGCGCAAGGCCGCATCGAAGCCATCGGCGACCAGGTCGACGGTCGAGTCCGACAGATGCAGGTCAAGCTCAAGCTCCGGGTATAGCGCCAATAGTTCGGGCAGCAGCGGCGCGACCCAACGCAAGCCAAAGGCCATCGGCACTGCCAGGCGCACCAACCCGCGCGGCTGCAGCGACAGCTCCTGGGCCTCGCTTTCCATTGCCTCGGCCTGGCGATACAGCGCGCTGGCTTGCTCGACCATCCCCTGGCCGAACTCCGTCAGCGAGAGCTGGCGCGACGTGCGGTTGAACAGGCGTGCGCCCAGGCGTTCTTCCAGGCGCGCAACTGCGCGCGATACGGTGGGCACCGAAACGCCCAGGGCCCGTGAGGCGGCGGCGTAAGAGCCTTCTTCGGCCACTTTGGCGAACATCGCCAGGCCTTCGAAATCTGGAATTCTTGGCATTTCATTTCTGCAATGATGGCTTTCAAATGATTCTATTTTGAAATGATCTGCCGGTCGATACGCTTCTCCCCACAGCAACTCACCACCTCAACGGGAGAAACACCATGAGCAAGAAACTTGAAGGCAAGATCGCACTGGTCACTGGCGGCACCACCGGCATTGGCCTGGCCACGGCAAAACGTTTTGCAGAGGAGGGTGCCCATGTCTACATCACCGGGCGCCGCCAGGCTGAGCTGGACAAGGCGGTGGCGCTGGTGGGCAACGCCACCGGTATTGCGGTGGACTCCACCCGGCTGGAGCAACTGGATGCACTCTATGCCCGCATCGCTCAGGAAAAGGGCCGCCTGGATGTGCTGTTCGCCAACGCTGGCGGCGGCTCCATGCTGCCATTGGGCGACATTACCGAAGCCCACTATGACGACACCTTCGACCGTAACGTGAAAGGTGTGCTGTTCACCGTGCAAAAGGCGCTGCCGCTGCTGGCGCAGAACGCCTCGATCATTCTGACCGGTTCCACGGCCGGTAGCTCCGGCACAGCGGCGTTCAGCGTGTATTCGGCATCCAAGGCCGCCGTTCGGGCCTTTGCCCGTAGCTGGATTCTGGACCTGAAGGATCGCGCCGTGCGGGTCAACACCCTGAGCCCAGGCGCAACGCGTACCCCAGGGTTGGTCGACCTCGCCGGGCCGGATGCCGGGCAACAGCAGGGCCTGCTGGATTACCTGGCGGCTCAGGTGCCGCTGGGGCGAGTCGGGGAGCCTGTCGAAATCGCCAACGCTGCTGTGTTCCTGGCCAGCGATGATGCCAGCTTCGTCAACGGTGCCGAGCTGTTCGTGGACGGTGGCCAGGCGCAAATCTGACCCTCAGGATGGCGGTTTACCGGCTGGAGTACAAATGTACTCCAGTCGGTAAACCGCCATCAGGCTGACAAGCGAGACTGTGGCCTGCTTTGCGTGCATCATGCTCATCTCTGTATCCAGGTCTGCTTCCACGCAGTATTGAACATGAAACGTCCGCTGTTTATTGCGCTGGATGGCCCGAAGGGCACCGGCAAGACCACGCTGCTGGAGGCCATCACCCAGGCGCTGAGGGCTGATGACAGGAAGGTGATCCGGCTTTGCGAGAAGAAAAGCGACCCCTTCAGGGGGGAAACCATGGCGCTGGTCAACACGCTGGTGAGAAACCCCTGCCGGGACCTGGAGTTGAAGGTCTGCGCGCGCCTGGCCGATAGCCGCGCCTGGATTTCCCGCAATGTGCTGCCCAGGCAACCTGCGGACAGCATCATCCTGATCGATCGCTGGTACCCCTCCGACGCCGCGTTTCGCCGAACGGTCCCGTTTGCCGAGATTCTGCGCATGAACCGCGAGCGCAACGTGCAAGTGCCGGACCTGCATGTCGGGGTGGTGACAGCGCCTGATACGTCGTGGGCAAGGGCGGCGGCCCGCACGCGCGGGCTGGGCAGTACGGTAATCCACAAGCTGGATGAACAGATCGCCTGCACCGAAGCCTTCGAACGGGCGGTGGCGGAGCAAGGTTGGGTGCTGTGCCGCAATGAAGGCACGATCGCGCAGGCGACGGACCAGGTGGTTGCCGAGATCCAGCGCGTGCTCCACGTACCGCGTCCTTGAGCTGCTTTACCTTGGCTTGAGGATTCTTTCCTTTTTGCAAAAAAAGTTGTGCCTGCCTTCGCATTTAACCGCCCTGGCGGCTCGGCTAGGCTGCGCCTCGATCAAGACAAGAACGAGGCCTCGAATGAACAAGCAGCTCCTGAACATGGCGATTGCGGCGGGACTGGCCTGCACCTCTCTACCAGGACTGGCCGCCGTGGATGTGATCCTGCATAACGCCAAGGTCTATACCGCCGAGCCAGGCCAGCCTTTGCAGCAGGCCGTTGCTGTCGAAGGCGAAAAGATCGTTGCCGTGGGCACCGACCGGGACGTGCTGCGCCTGAAGAGCAACGCTACCCAGGTCTTCGACCTTGGCGGCAAGGTGTTGATGCCGGGCATGCTCGATTCCCACTCCCACGCCATCAAGGGTGGGCTGCAGCTGGAGTTGGCCAACCTGGCGGGCGAGCAGATTCCGCTCGATGAGCTGGAGCAGCGCCTGCGCGAGTGGCGCGACAACGGTAAAGCCCGTCGTGGCGAGTACCTCTCGGTCGGTGGCGTGCCAGGCACCTACTGGGATGATATCGCCGCCCTCGAGCGACGTTTCAACCATGGCGAATGGGCCGAGCAGCCGATTCTCTTCGCTGCCAACGACATGCACACCGGCTGGGCCAACCAGGCCATGCTCAAGCGCGCCGGGATCGACGCCAAGACCCTTGCCGCGTTGCCCGCTGATGCGCGTAATACGATAGGCCAGCACCCCGATGGCTCACCCAACGGCTTTCTCGCCGATGCCAGCTACTACCCGGTTACCGAGCTGTTGCCGCCACTGAGCCATGAAGTGCTGATGACCGCAGGGCGCATGGCCTTGAACTACTACAAGCAACTGGGCATCACCGGCTGGATGGACCCGCTGGCCAACGAGTTGCCTGGGGCTGACGTGAAGAACGACTCCCTCGGCTTGTTGCCGGTGTACAAGGACCTGTCCGAGCGCGGCGAGCTTACCGTTCACGTCGCGGCGCTGCTGATGGCCAGTTCCAAGGCGCGCCCAGCCGACCTGGATGAGCTGGACAAGGTGCGTCAGCAGTTCCTGGGCGTGCACAACCTCACCTTGCCAGGGATCAAGGTTTTTGCTGACGGTGTGGCCGAAGCCCCGGCGCAGACTGCAGCGATGCTTGAACCTTACAAGAACACAGGGATGCGGGGCGAGTTGCTGCTGGACCCGGCAACCTTTGGCGAACTGGTCAGCGCGGCAGACGCGCGTGGCTGGCTGGTGCACGTGCATGCCATCGGTGACCGCGCGGTGCGCGAGGCACTCAACGGTATTGCCCAGGCCCGCCATGATCGCGCCAGCGGTATTGCGCACTCGATCACCCACCTGCAGATGGTCAGCCCTCAGGATTACCCACGCTTCAAGGCGTTGAACGTGATTGCCGCGATGCAGCTGTACTGGGCGGCTGCCGATGAGTCGAACATGGCGCTGGTAAAGCCCTATGTCGACGCCATGGCCTTCATGCATACCTTCCCGGCGCGCTCGCTGCTCAAGCATGGCGCGACCCTTTCGGGCGCGAGCGACTGGCCGATCACCACTCCGGAGCCGTGGAAAGCCATTTACCAGGCGGTGACCCGTAAAGGGCCGAAGGGTGTGCTCAACGCGGCCGAAGCCATCGACCGCGAACAGATGTTCCAGGCCTACACCCTCAACGCCGCCAAGGCCATGCGCCTGGACCAGCAAGTGGGGTCGCTCAGGGTCGGCAAGCAGGCCGACATGATCGTCCTCGATCGCGATGTGCTGACCGTTGCACCGGCAGCGCTGCGCGACACCCAGGTGGAACAGACCTGGTTCGCGGGCAAACAGATCTACGCTCGCTGAACGGCCCGGGTATCGTTGACTTTGCCTGGGCTCAGGCACATTAATGGCGGTGTAGTCATTCATGTGCGAGATGAGATCATGGCGCACACCGACGTGCTCATTGTTGGCGCCGGCCCTACCGGGCTGGCGCTTGCGCTTTGGCTCACCCGGCAGGGCGTCGCGGTAAGGATCGTCGACAAGAGCAGCGGCCCTGGCGAAGCGTCCCGCGCCATGGCGGTTCAGGCCCGCACGCTGGAACTTTATCGCCAGCTCGGCCTGGCCGAGGCGGTGATCGAAGCCGGCTATAAAACCCCTGCCATGAACCTGTGGGCCCGAGGCCGCCGCCGGGCGCGCATCCCCTTGCAGGATGCAGGCGCAGCCATTTCGGCGTATCCCTTCGTGTTGATCTATCCCCAGGATCGCCATGAGCGCTTGCTGGGGCAGCGGCTGCATGCACTCGGCGTGGACGTGGAATGGCGGACCGAACTGCTGTCGTTCGAACAGGGGCAAAGCCAGGTCACGGCCATTCTGAAGCAGGCCGATGGGCGGGAAGGGGCCTGCACTGCCGCTTACCTGGCGGGATGCGATGGCGCTCACTCGCGGGTTCGGCATGCGCTCGGCAGCGGTTTCGAGGGGGGTACCTACAAGCAGCTTTTCTACGTAGCGGATGTCAGGATAACGGGCGTCGAACCTGCGGGTGAGGCACACGTCGCGTTTGATAAATCCGACTTTGTACTGCTCTTGTGCTACGGCGAAAAGGACCAATACCGGCTGATTGGCACCGTGCGAGACGAGCGTGCCGAGCACCCTGAGCATCTGACGTTCGCCGACGTCGGCCATGATGCCATCAACGGCTTGAACCTCCGGGTCACCGAGGTGAACTGGTTTTCCAGCTACCGCGTTCACCACCGTGTCACCGATCATTTCCGCCGTGGCAGGGCGTTTCTGCTTGGCGATGCTGCGCATGTCCATAGCCCGGCAGGCGGGCAGGGCATGAACACCGGCATTCTCGACGCGAACAACCTGGCCTGGAAGTTGGCCGCGGTGGTCAAAGGCAAAGCCCCCGATGCGCTGCTCGACAGCTACCAGGCCGAACGCCAGGCGTTCGCCCGCAAGCTGGTGGAGACAACGGACAAACTGTTCACCTTGGTGACCGCTCAAGGCGGTTTCGCCGATTTTGTGCGTACGCGCATCGCGCCGGCGATCGCAAGCGTTGCGTACAAGCGTGAAAGCGTGCGTGAGTACCTGTTCCGCGTGGTGTCGCAAACCACCCTTGATTACCGCGACAGCCCGCTGAGCCAAGGCAAGGCCGGTGGGGTCCAGGGCGGTGATCGCCTGCCGTGGTTGCCTGGGGATGTTGCGGACAACTACGCCTCACTGGCAGGCACTGAGTGGCAAGTGCATGTGTACGGCGAAGCCAAGCCAGGCCTGGCCCAATGGTGCGCACAGCACGGCATTGCACTGAGTGTTTTCGCTTGGGAACCTGCGTACGAGCAAGCTGGCGTTGCCAGAAATGCGGCTTATCTGTTGAGGCCTGATAGCTATGTTGCGCTGGCTGACCCTGAGGGGGACTCATCTGCATTGAGCCGATATTTCCAGACGCACGGCATCATGCTTTCTGCCTGAGGCATCCGTCCCGGTGCTGCCTGCGCCTTGGAACAGGAATTGCTGAGAGACTGCAAGACTCCTCAACGTGGGTAATACGGCAATGCTCTTTGAAGACCACTGCTTCATGTTCCTGGTCGCCGTAGCCGTGCTAGCCGTGGATACAGTGGCCATCGTCACGTACCTGAGCGTTCGCCCATGTTCGGGTCTGCGCCACCCTATATCGGGTCAATTGACAGCCTCGGCCACTTGGCTTGATGGCAACGGCGGAACAGGCGGAACCGGCGGTAAAGCCTGAGGCCCCGTCAGTGCTCGTGTGCGTGCGAGTGAATGGTCAGTGCACCCGGTACCTTGGTTCGCTCCAGCCCGCCGCGCTCCAGCCATCGAACCGTTTGCTCATAGGCACGCGCCAGCAGAGACTCGGTCTGGTCGAAATTGAACACCGAGACATCGACAGGACACAGCGGTGGAACGATGTGCAGGCTGGTCAGCGCACGGAAGTGTTCGATGTCGCTCACCAGCTGGCGCATGCTCATCAGGTTGACGGTGTGCAGGGCCAGGGCCACCAGCCCCTTGGGTGGCTGGGTCAAGGCACAACTGTATCCCGTGGGGATGACCACAACCTTGTCAGCGCCCAGGGCTACGGCTGTCGAAATCGGCGTGTTGCTGGCCACGCCGCCGTCCACCAGGAACTGCTCGCCGATTTGCACGCTGGGGAACACCAGCGGGATGGCGGCGCTGGCCAGCAACGCTTGCTCAAGCTCACCACTGGCCAGGACGGTTTCGGCACCACTGAGCAAGTCGGTGGTGACAATATGCAAAGGCAACTGCGCATCCTCGATACGGTGAATCGGCAGTGCCTGGCCAAGCAACCGGTGTAGCGCTGCCGGCTGGAGCAGATAACCGCGCCGTTTGATCAACCCTCTAAAGGTATCGAGCCAGGACAGGGGGAAGATGTCCGTTCTGTTCAGCCCCCGCCAGAAACTGGCGAGCGTCTCGACCCCCTGAGCGTTGGGCCGGGCGGCAAAGTAGGCACCATTGATTGCGCCCACCGAAGCACCAATGACCCGGTCGAACTGAACATTGGCCTCGACCAGCGCCCTCAGCATGCCAACTTGAACCGCGCCCAGGCTGCCACCACCCGCGAACACGATTGCAGTTTGCGTCGTCATGGCGGCAGCCTCTGTGCAGACCTGTGTCGACTAAGTGTAGTGGGTGCCCTGTTTCATGGCGTTGCGTTCGTTGCGCATCGCCCTGATGAACGCATGCTGGCAATCCCTGAATGGCCTGCGAAGGTAGGCCTGATAGCGGCTACGCTGGATGAGGGTCGTGAAGCCAAATACGACATTGCGCCTGGCTCCGAGAGCACAGGCGATGTTGCGGCCCTGCGTTTGAAACGGAGGTTGCAACATGGGTTGGTTCAGCAGCATCGCCCGTTTCTTGAGTGGCGATGCCAACAACACTCCACGCGAAGAGGACGTAAAAATGGCAAAAGTACTGGTGCTGTACCATTCGATGTATGGCCATATCGAGACCATGGCGCATAAGGTGGCCGAAGGCGCTCGCAAGGTTCCTGGCGTCGAAGTGACAGTCAAGCGGGTACCGGAAACCATGGATCCCGAGGCCTTCAAAGCCGCGCATGGCAAGGTCGACCAGCAGGCGCCCGTTGCCAGCCCTTCGGAGCTGGGTGACTACGATGCCATCATCTTCGGCACTCCGACCCGCTTCGGCAACATGTCCGGCCAGATGCGCAACTTCCTTGATCAGACCGGCAGCCTTTGGGCAAGCGGCGCGCTGGTTGGAAAGGTTGCCAGCGTATTCACCTCCACCGGCACGGGCGGTGGCCAGGAGATGACCATCACCTCCACTTGGACGACGCTGGCTCACCACGGCATGATCATCGTGCCGATTGGCTACAGCACGCCGGCCCTGTTCGACATCTCGCAGGTGGGGGGCGGCACCCCGTACGGCGCCTCGACCATTGCAGGGGGGGACGGCTCCCGCCAACCAGATGCCCGCGAACTGGGTATCGCTGAGCATCAAGGCGAATACGTCGCGAAATTCGTGGCCAAGCTGGCGGGTTAGGCAATTCTGCGAGCGCTCGCAACCCCCCGGTTGTCGCAGCGTCAATACGTTGGGGCGCTCGCATTGGCCGCTCAAGCAGGGGCATCTGCTGCGCAGCGAGCCATTGAATGGCCAGACTCGATCAAACAGCGATGATCGTTGCAAGTGTTCGCAAAAACGGGCGCTGGAGGTGCTTGCTCTCAGGACAAGCAGCCCCGACACCTGGCTGTATTCGAAGAATGCCGTACCAGCTGCCGTTTCGATGGAATTATTTCTTCCCTGGCTTGCTCAATAGCGCATCTATCAGCGAGGGAAGTGTGGTGGTGGGACAGCAACTCTATGTCATTGAGTACGAGCTTCACGGTAAGCCTCGGTCATTCATTATTCGCCTGGAGAAAATGGACAATGCCATCGCCTGGCACTGGGCCAGTTGCGATGCCGGCGTTGGCATCATCCCGAGATTCAGTCAGCAGAAGATCAAAATGGTCAGTCGCCCGATGGCCGAGCGCGACGGCATCGCCAAGGTGACGTGGCGGCTGGCGGGCGAGGGCCCCGAGTTTGTTGCGCAACCTATTGATGTCGGCAAGTTCTCAGGGGGTGGCGAAGGTTTCTGAAGACCTGCAGCCGACCCACCTCTTTGGAGGTGTTGCCATGAAGGCCTGGCCCGCTGCCGTTGGCGCCCCTATGGCTATGCCAGCCTGAAAAACTCGGCCAGGCCTTTGCTTCAGCGCTCTGACTGAGGCGGCAGTGTGACTAGCGTATTGATCAACGAGGCGAGATCGGACATTTGCCAGGGTTTGGGGAGAAATGCTGTGCGAGCAGGCAGTAGCCCGGTGTCGATGACTGCGTCGCCCGAGGTCAGAATCACCGGCAAGGTAGGCCACCTGCGCCAGATTTCCTGCGCCAGGCCCAAGCCGTTCATGGGGCCTGGCATATGGATATCGGTCATTACCAACGAGGGTATTTTTTCGCAGCAAAGACGATGCAGCGCCTCGTCAGCATTTGCGCAGGACATGATGGTTACGGCGTAGAGTGACGAGAGACTCTCGGCGGTAAGGTCTCTGAGGAGGTCGTCATCTTCCACAATCAGAATGGTTTTCGGCATGAAGGGTCTGCTCGCTTCTCATATGCGTTAGGGCGTGGGGGCTTTACGCCGTTGCCCTGAGGCGATGAGTGGTGCGCTATGCGCCGCCATGGATTAGCGGCTATCGTTGGACAGCGGTAAGCGAACCGCCTTCACGACCAGAAGGGATTCAGGGCGTTTCCCGTTAAATCGGAAGGGAAGACTATGCAGCAGCTACCAGCGGACGAAACAATTCGAGCGGCCTTGAAGAAGACCCATGCGCGCCTGCACCGCCAACATGAACTGGTTGTAGAGTTTGGCGTGATGTCTTTGAAGGCTACTGACTTGGATCACTTGCTCACCCATGCATGTGAAGTAGTCGCTGAGGGCATGAACACTCGATTTTCCAAGGTGCTCCAGCCAGCGGAGGACGGGGAAAGCTTTGTCCTGTCCCACGGTGTTGGTTGGGATGCCCATGACATCGGGCGGGCGACGGTGGGTGGCGATGTGGCCAGCCCGGCTGGGTACGCCTTGGCTACCTACAGGCCGGTACTCTCCAATCACCTGAGCAGGGAGAGCCGTTTCCGGACACCGGCGTTGCTGAAAAAATATGGAATCGAGCGTGCAATCAATGTCCCGATCCGGGGCGTGCTTACCCCGTTTGGTGTCCTGGAAGCCGATAGCACTGACGGAGACGATTTCGTCGAGAGCGATCTGGTGTTTTTGGAAGGTATCTCCAACGTCATTTCCATGGCCCTTGAGCGCATATCCGCAGGGGCGGATGTACCGCTTGCTGATCCGTATTCGGAGACCCTTCTGAACGCGAGCCCTGATTGGGTAGAGATCCTGACGCCAAGTGGCGAGATCGAATTCATGAACGAAGCCGGGCTCAGCTTCCTGGCTACCCAGTTGGCGGACGTGAGAGGTCAGCGGTGGCATGACTTGTGGCCCGAGGAGTCTCGTTCACTGGTTCGGGAAGCAGTCGGGAAAGTGAGCGCCGGCGAAAGCACTCGATTCGAGGCCTATTGCCCCATCTCTGCGGATGACCCGAAATGGTGGGACGTGACGGTGGCGCCGATCCTCGGTACAGGTGGAGAGGTCGAGCGGATCATTGCGGTATCGCGCGATATCACGGAGCGTCATCAGTATGAAGCTCAGTTGCTGTCACTGATCGAGGCCCAGAATTCCAGGCAGAACCGAAGCGACCTCTATCTCGAAGAGATCCATCATCGTGTCAAGAACAGCCTCCACCTGGTAAACACGCTGCTGTTGCTGCAGGCCAATCTCACCCCTGATGCAGCGGTGAAGTTGCAGCTTGAAACGGCCGCAGGCCGTGTGGTGACCATCGCCACGGTTCACGAGCGGCTGTACCAGGCTGCAGAAGACCAGGAGGTTCGCGCTCGCGATTACCTGAAAGCGCTGTTGGGCGATCTGGGCAAGGCATTGGCCGACCGGAAAATTCTGTTGGAGGCTGATGACTTCGTCTTGCCGCCAGAAAGAATGGCACCTTTGGGGTTGGTAATCTCCGAGTTGATCACCAACGCCCTCAAGTATGGCAAGGGTTGCATTGATGTGATCGTCAAGCATGCCGGCGACCATGCCCAACTGACCGTGCGGGATGAGGGCGATGGCTTTCCTGATAACTACCCTAAGCCCACAGGTACGGGGCTTGGCATGCGATTGGTCAAAAGCTATTCCGGCTACGGCAGCGCGGCAGTCATGGTTGATCGCCAGGACAGTAAGAGTTGTATCCACGTGCGCTTCAAGCTCTAGGAGGCGATTAACACAGGGCATGACGGCTTTAACACCGTTCGGCGCCTTTTCTTGCAACGCCGCGATATGTCTTGACTTCTGGGGTACCGGGCGCAGACTTCATCCAGTGTCGCAGCAAACGCTGGTCCGCGCCGGATCTGTTTTTCCGGTGCTATTGACCTCGCGCTCGCCATTCGAACGACCAGGCATGCTTGAGCTGGCGCTGAGTTCCAGGGACACCGCCAAGCAGTACCGTTTTTCTTCGAAGTGCCTGGTTTCGAGGAAAAGAACACCTACATACGCCCGACTACGATGTGCCGATGGTGCGAGGTTAAAAGCGCTATCAGCAGAACGGCGGCTTTCATCGTGTCGAACGCTCCTGCAGCTGTTTACAGCTTCCATCGATCCTGTCTGAAACGCTGAATACCCGTTGCGGTCGCCACGAGGACCCATCAGCAGACGCGGTGCAACAGCATGCCGCGCCTTGTCATCTCAATGACTCAAGGAGCGCCCCCATGGCCAGAAAACAGTGCCAGGTCTGCGGCCAACCCGCCACGACACGGGTGGAAGCCAATCTGAATGGTCGCCATAGCATCATGCTGCTGTGTGACGATCACTATCGCCAATTGGCGCGTCAGCAAAAACGCAGCGTTTCTCCCCTGGAGGCCCTGTTCGGCTCGCGTAGCGGGTTGTTCGAGGACTTTCTGGGCAGCGATTTCCTGCGCAGCGTAGAAGGCTCCGCGCCCATTGCAGGTGATGTCGATGAAGCGGTCGATGCGTCGATCGGCGAACCGGCGTCGGCAGCGGGCGGTTCGCCGCGCCGTCGTGGCAGTGGGCTTGCCAGCCGAATCAGTGAACACTCCGAAGCACTGTTGCAGGAAGCTGCAAGGTGCGCCGCGCAATTCGGGCGCTCGGAAGTCGACACGGAACACCTGCTACTGGCGTTGGCCGACAGCGATGTGGTCAAGACCATCCTGAGCCAGTTCAAGATCAAGGTCGATGACCTGAAACGGCAGATCGAAGCCGATGCCAAGCGCGGCGAGCAGCCGTTTGAAGGCGAGATCGGCGTTTCGCCACGCGTCAAGGATGCGCTTAGTCGCGCCTTCGTCGCCTCGAATGAGCTGGGACACGCTTACGTCGGGCCCGAGCACTTGCTGATCGGTCTGGCGGAAGAGGGCGAAGGGCTGGCCGCCAACTTGCTGCGCCGCTATGGCCTCACGCCGCAGGCCCTGCGCCAGCGCGTGAACAAGGTGGTCGGCAAAGGTGCGGAGGACGGCCAGGCCGAGACACCAACCCATACGCCGGAGCTCGACAAATATTCGCGTGATCTGACCAAAATGGCCCGAGATGGCAAGCTTGACCCGGTCATCGGGCGCGCTCAGGAAATCGAAACAACCATTGAGGTACTGGCGCGGCGCAAGAAGAACAACCCGGTATTGATCGGCGAGCCTGGTGTGGGCAAGACCGCCATCGTCGAGGGGTTGGCCCAGCGCATGGTGGCCGGCGAGGTGCCCGAGACGCTGCGTGACAAGCGCCTGGTGGAGCTGAACATCAGTGCCATGGTGGCCGGCGCGAAATACCGTGGCGAATTCGAGGAACGCGTGCAAAAGGTGCTCAAGGAGATCTCCGAGCATCAAGGCGAGCTGATTCTCTTCATCGACGAGGTGCACACCATTGTGGGTGCCGGCCAGGGCGGTGGGGAAGGCGGCCTGGACGTGGCCAACGTGTTCAAGCCGATGATGGCACGCGGTGAGTTGAACTTGATCGGCGCGACCACGCTCAATGAGTACCAGAAGTACATCGAGAAGGATGCAGCGCTGGAGCGGCGTTTCCAGCCGGTCATGGTGCCCGAACCAACGGTGGCGCAGACCATGATGATCCTGCGCGGCCTGCGCGACACCTTCGAAGCGCACCACAAGGTCAGCATCACCGAGGACGCGATCATTGCGGCCGCCGAACTGGCCGACCGCTACGTGACCGCTCGCTTTCTGCCGGACAAGGCTATTGATCTGCTTGACCAGGCTGCCGCGCGCGTCAAACTATCGGCGACGGCCCGGCCTGTGGCGGTGCAGGAGTTGGAGGCCGAACTGCACCAGTTGCGCCGCGAACAGGACTATGCGGCTTCGCGCAAGCAATATGACAATGCGGCGCAGATCAGCAAGCGCATTGAAACCAAGGCGGCCGAACTCAAATATCTGACCGAGGACTGGGAGCGTGAGCGCGGTTCAGGCAGCGCCGAAGTCAAGGCGGAGCACGTGGCGCAGATCGTCTCGCGGCTGACAGGCATTCCTGTCAGTGAGCTGACGGTGGAGGAGCGCGAGAAGCTGTTGCACCTGGAGCAGCGGCTGCAAGAGCGCCTGGTTGGGCAGGATGAGGCGGTGCGGGCCGTGGCCGATGCGGTGCGACTTTCGCGAGCAGGTCTGCGGGACGGTAACAAACCGGTGGCTACGTTCCTGTTCCTGGGGTCTACCGGGGTCGGCAAGACCGAGCTCGCCAAGGCTTTGGCCGAGACCATCTATGGCGACGAGGGCGCCCTGTTGCGTATCGACATGTCGGAGTACGGCGAGCGCCATACCGTGGCACGGCTGGTGGGCGCTCCCCCGGGCTACGTCGGCTATGACGAAGGTGGCCAGCTGACGGAAAAGGTTCGTCGCAAGCCTTACAGCGTGCTGTTGCTCGACGAGATCGAGAAGGCCCACCCCGATGTCTACAACATCCTGCTGCAGGTCTTCGACGACGGACGGCTCACCGACGGCAAGGGGCGGGTGGTGGACTTCACCAATACCATCATCATTGCCACGTCCAACCTGGGGTCGGACATCATTCAGCGCCAGCTCAAGGCACGCGGAGCAACCGACGAGGAATACGACAAAACCAAGGCAGAGGTGATGGACGTGCTGCGCGGGCACTTCCGCCCTGAGTTTCTCAACCGCATCGACGAGATCATCGTCTTCCATGCGCTGGGCAAGAAAGAGATCCGCCACATTGTCGGCCTGCAGCTCGATCGCCTGGCCCGCAGTGCCGCGAGCCAGGGTGTGACGCTGACCTTCGATGAGACGCTGGTCGACCACTTCGCGGAAGTTGGGTACAAGCCTGAATTCGGTGCCCGCGAGCTCAAGCGACTGATCCGCAGCGAGCTGGAAACGGCACTGGCGCGCGAGATGCTTGGCGGCGGCATCGGCAAGGGCGACCACGCCTGTGCACGTTGGAATGACGACGCTGAGCGGGTCGAGTTCAACCACCAGCAATCCACGCGGGCTGACACGGTACCCGTCGAAACACTGCAACTGCCGGATGCGACCAAGGCGTCGAACAAGGAGGGCGCGCAAGCAGACGTCCACAGCTGACCTGGATGAAGCCTGCGCTGACCTGCTCGTGAACATCCGCGACGGGAAGACCTGCAACGACCTGCTCTGAAGGAGTGGTGCATGAAGAACAGCAATCAGGCCGGGAAGCCTCTCGAACGGCTCCGTCGCGAGTGGGCGGTGATGACGTTTTACGAACGTTTCGAGCAGGCCATCGCCCATATCCTTTCAGTCGTGATCGCGGTGATTATCGTGGTGTCGTTGGTACAGCTGATCCAGATCGTCTTCAGCCTGATGATCATCGATGCATTCAATCCGCTTGACCATGCGATCTTCCAGAATGTGTTCGGCATGATCATGACGCTGCTGATCGCGATGGAGTTCAAGCATTCGATCGTGCGCGTGGTGTTGCGCCGCGACAGCATCATTCAGGTCAAGACGGTGCTTCTTATCGGGTTGATCGCATTGTCCCGCAAGCTCGTGATCCTCGATCCCGATGTGAGCCCGGCAAAAGTCGCTGCGCTGGCCGGCGCCACCCTGGCCCTGGGGCTGACCTATTGGCTCATGCGTGAACGTGATGACCGCGTGGTTTAGGTCAGCACCCCCGGCAGTGACGTTGCGAGCGTAAAAATGCGCTCGGGATGTTTAGCAGGAACCGGTCCTGTCATGGGATGAGGAACAAAGCTATGACCACTGGAGGCAACGCAGGGCTTTTGTTGGGGGTCATTACGCTGCTTGGCGCCGCGGTGGTCGCAGTGCCCCTGCTCAGACGCATCGGGTTCGGCTCTGTGCTGGGTTACCTGGTGGCAGGGATGATCATTGGCCCGTTCGGACTGCAACTGATCAACGACCCCGGCACCATCATCGATGTGGGCGAGTTGGGTGTGGTGATGTTTCTTTTCGTGATCGGACTGGAACTTAAGCCTTCGCACCTATGGGCGCTGCGTGGGCAGATCTTTGGCCTTGGCAGCCTGCAGGTGGTGATCTGTGCATTTTTGCTCACGTTTGTCGGCATGGCCTTCGGCTTCCCTTGGCAGGTCTCGTTCGTATGCGCGGCAGGTTTCGTGCTCACATCCACGGCCATCGTCATGCAAGTCCTTGCCGAGCGCGGTGACACAACCGAACCGAGAGGGCAGCGCATAGTCTCCATTCTGCTGTTCGAAGACCTGTTGATTGTGCCTTTGCTGGCGGTGGTGGCCTTTCTGGCACCTACGGGTTCGATCCATGAGCCCACGTCGCCCCTTTGGCTGCGTATCGGTACCGCGGCCCTGTCCCTGGGCGCATTGGTGGTCATCGGGTTGTGGCTGCTCAACCCCATGTTTCGTGTGCTGGCTCAAGCCAAGGCGCGCGAGGTGATGACCGCTGCGGCGCTGCTGGTGGTATTGGGCGCTGCGCTACTGATGGAAATCGGCGGCCTCTCGATGGCGATGGGGGCGTTCGTTGCCGGTGTGCTGCTGTCGGAATCCACATTCCGCCACCAGTTGGAGGCTGACATAGAGCCTTTTCGCGGCCTGCTGCTGGGGCTGTTCTTCCTCGGCGTCGGCATGGCCCTGGATCTGCACGTGGTGGCTGCGAACTGGATGCTCATCAGCTCTGGGGTGGTGGCATTGATGGCGGCCAAGGCGCTGTGTATCTATGGCGTCGCACGCCTCGCGAAAAGCCCCCATGGCGACGCGCTGGATCGTGCAATGCTGATGGCGCAAGGCGGTGAATTTGCTTTTGTGCTGTTCGCCGAAGCGCTGAAACTCAGAGTGGTCAGTGCCGAAATCGCCGCCAACATGACGGCTATCGTGGTGCTCTCCATGGCGCTCACGCCGGTAACCTTATGGTTGTACAAGCGGTTCGCGCGGGCGCCGGCCGTTTCGATGGACGGTGTGGAGACCGCACAGAATCTCCAATCTCACGTGCTCATCATAGGTTTTGGCCGCGTAGGTCAGATTGCCTGTCAGGCACCGCTCGCTCAGGGCGCCAAAATTTCAATTATCGATATCAGCCCGGAAGTGATCCGCGCTGTAGAGCCCTATGGTTTCAAGGTCTATTACGGCGACGGGGCCCGTTCTGAAATATTGCATGCTGCCGGGGCCCATCAGGCTCGTAGCATCGTCGTGTGCGTGAATGACAGGAAAGCCGCGACACGCATCGTTGAAAGTACGCGGCACTACTGCCCCCAGGTGAAGTTGCTGGTGCGCGCTTTTGACCGCGAACATGCGCTGGAGCTGGTCGAGCATGATGCCGACTACATAGTCCGGGAAACCTTTGAATCAGCCTTGCTGCTGGGCCGTCAGGCCGTGCTGACGTTAGGTGCCTCGGCGCGTGAAGCCGAGGCGCTGACCGAAGAGGTACGCAAACGCGATGCCGAACGTTTTGCCCTGGAGACATCGGGCGGCCTGTTTGCCGGGCGCGCGTTGGTACTGGGGAACATCGAGCATATCGATCCGCCGAACCATGAAACGCAGGACCCTCAGTGAACACCGTAAGAAGCACGATGCGCTTGCCACCGGTTCGCTATTGCCCACTGGAAAGCGTGGCGCTTGATGATGAAGTCGTAACAACAGGAGGCACGTCATGGTCACAGTAGCGTTGTTCGTTCGTCTGGAAGCAAAACCCGGGAAAGAGACAGAGGTAGAGCGCTTTCTCCTGGGTGGCCTTTCAATAGTGGAAGAAGAGCCAGCCACTACGGCCTGGTTCGCAATCCGCTTGGGGCCGTCCACCTTCGGCATCTTCGACGCCTTCCCCGACGAAGCAGGCCGGCAGGCGCATCTGTCGGGCAAGGTGGCAGCAGCGCTTATGGCAAAGGCGGCCGAGCTGTTCGCCAAACCGCCGTCAATCGAGAAGGTTGACGTCCTTGCGGCCAAGTTACCCGGCTAGGCAAGCCAACCAGGGCGCTCCGGCCTGAGCGTTGTGATGAAGCAGCCGGGCAGCGCGCGATAGTTCGTTGGGCACTGAACGTGGATACGAGGCGCCGTGCCCACCTGTTGATACCGGCTGGGCTGTCTTGCTATCACTTGGCAGCCCACGCATTCATCGCCTCGAAATCTGCCATATCGGCAAGCCAGATCGTGGTATGCAGCAATTGCTCCTTCGAAGAACCGGCCTGTGCCAGCGGGCCAACGTCGTCGACAAAGCCCTGGGTGGTAACGCCCGCAGCAAGGGAGCGACAGCATTTAGCGCCGCCGGTCTGACCCTGTCGTCACACGCTGAACGTACCGATCCTGCACTTACCTGAACAGAGTAGGGCGGCATATCTGTCGTCCCTCACTATCGGGAGTTCGGCATGAAAGCAATCGTGTACAACGGCCCACGTGACGTCACGGTCAAGGATGTACCGGACGCAAGAATAGAAAAGCCTACGGACGTGCTGGTGCGCATCACCACCACCAACATCTGCGGTTCCGACCTGCACATGTATGAGGGCCGCACCTCGTTCGAAACAGGGCGAGTGTTTGGCCACGAAAACCTTGGAGAGGTGATAGAGGTTGGCGCTGGGGTCGATCGGGTGAAGGTGGGGGATCGGGTATGCCTGCCGTTCAATATCGGCTGCGGGTTCTGCGAGAACTGCGAAAAAGGCCTTACTGGTTTCTGCCTCACAGCCAACCCTGGCACTGCTGGTGCGGCATACGGTTTTGCCGATATGGGCCCGTATCAGGGGGGCCAGGCAGAGCTGTTGCGCGTTCCCTATGCGGATTTCAACTGCCTGGTGCTACCGGAGGACGCCCAGGAGCGTGAAGACGACTACGTCATGCTCTCGGATATTTTCCCCACCGGTTGGCATGCCACGGAGTTGGCCGGGTTGCAGCCAGGCGAGAGCATCGCCATCTACGGTGCCGGGCCTGTGGGGCTCATGGCGGCCCATGCGGCAATCATCAAAGGTGCCTCTGAGGTGTTCGTGATCGACAACCAGCCGGATCGGCTGCATCTGGCAGCGCAGCTTGGGGCAACCCCCATCAATGCGGTTGAGCAGAAAGCCGTGGAAGAGATCATGAACCTGACCCATGGCAAAGGCACCGATCGGGGGTGCGAGTGCGTGGGTTATCAGTGCTGTGACAAACATGGCCATGAAGCCAATCACCTCACCATGAACAACCTGGTCGCTTCTACCAAGGCTACCGGTGGCATAGGCGTGGTGGGGGTGTTCGTGCCAGAAGATCCGGGGGCCAGGAACGATCTGGCGAAAGAGGGCAAGATGGCCTTTGATTTTGGCGCGTTCTGGTTCAAAGGCCAGCAGATCCGCACCGGCCAGGCGAACGTGAAGGCGTATAATCGACGCCTTGCGGCGCTTATCCATCATGGGCGCGCCAAGCCCTCGCAGATCATTTCGCATCGCTTGACACTGGCTGACGGCCCCGATGCCTACAAGCACTTCGACGCGCGGGATGATGGCTGGACCAAAGTGGTGCTCAAGCCTGCAGCCTGATCCACGCTCGCGGCTTCCAGGGATGGAAGCCTGGCGAGACGGTCAGCTGGCTCAACTGCTCATTTGCAATTGCGTGTTCTTTCGCCAGCCTCGCAGGTTCATGACGCAGAGGCACACCTGCAGGATGATCAAGGCCCAGGCTTCTGCTTGCCAGCCCCATACAGCCCAGAGCATGTTGCTTGCGATGAAACAGCAGAACCCTGCTTTTCTTCTGCCTGGGCGTCGGGAGCCGATGCACCACGCGGCCAGCACGGTCATTACCATGGCTGGCCATTCAAGAAACCCGATCCAATGCTCCATGAAATCGTTCCCAGTCTTTTGTTCGATGGAAGGTGGAACCCTGCCAGCGTCCTGGGCACCGGCAGGGTATCGCCTCATCAGGCGGCTCGCTGCTCGCCCTTGAGCATCTTCTTCTGCATTTCCATGGTTTGCCCAAGTTCCTCGAGGGTGTCCTTGCCGAGCAACTTCTTCGCCGTGGGGAAGAGCTCGCTTTCTTCCTCTTCGATGTGATGCTCCAGCAGCTCTTTCATGACTTTGACTCGCCCGGCGAACTCGATGGTGTCGGTTTCGGTATGCAGCAGGTCGGGGAGCACGAGGGAGTCGACCGTGCGGTGTTCTTCCTTGGCCTCGTAATACATCTTCGCTTCTTCCTTGCCACCCGCTTCCTTGATGGCTGGGTACAGAATTTCTTCTTCGAGCGCAGTGTGAATTTGCAGCTCCTGCTCGATTCTGTGGAGTAACTCGGCCCGTTTCTTCACCGCTCGCTCGGTGGTGGTCGACAATTCTTCGAGCAGCTTCTTCACCCGCTTGTGGTCTTGAATCAGTAAGTCGATAGCGTTCATGGCGTTACCTCATCACGGATAAGATTGATGAACTTGCCGGTAGTTGAGTGCTTGGCAAGTGGCACGGTTCAATGCAAGCGATGTCTGGCGTCACCGTTCGCCATGCCAGCCACCGATGGCCACCGCTACATTGAGGGCTGCGTGGTGAAAATGCTGCTGATCTCCACCTGGAAGGAATTTAGCATTGGCATGGAAATCTCATATAAAGCGAGAGACAAGGGCGCTTCGTGCCTTCGCATCAACCCTGTACGGAACAAGAACAAAAGGGGGCTTACATGAGTTGTCTGATTTGCGCCGGACAAGCTGAGTCTGTCGAGTGCGCCAGCGGCTGGGAAGAACGACGCTGCTCTGTATGCGGTTGGTACCGAATGTCACAGTCGCTCATCCTGGAGATGATGGAGGAAGGTCAGATTTTTGATACCGAGCGGATGCGGGCTTGGTTGGTGTCCAGGCGCCAACTGATGCCTATTCCCACCATCGACGCTAGCCAGGCGATATTGGCACCCTAGGCGTGGCTTCAGGCGTGGCAGCCCGCGCCTCGCTCAGGCGTGTTCGCCGCGCAGCCAGCGCTGGTGATAGTGGGAAAGCCGGGTCAAGCCGAACAGGGCCCCTTGGCGCATGACTTCAGACCGTTCACCGAAGAAACGTTGCGTGCGCGTGAAAACGGCAGGTGGCTCGCCGGCAAAAGCCCACGCAAAGCACATTGTGCCCGGTGGTATGCCTGATTCGGGCCCCGGCCCAGCCACCCCGGTGGTGGCTATCACCACATTGGCATCGCTGTCTCTCAAGGCGCCCAATGCCATTTCCCAAGCAACTGCCTCGCTGGTCAGGCCGTATCGTTCGATGGTTTCGGCGCTGACCCCCAGCAAGCGTTTCTTGGCGCTGGGCGAGTAGACGACATAACCGCTTTCCAGCACTTCCCCGGTACCGGGTATCGCCGCCAACAAGGCCACCATGGACCCCGCCGTGCACGATTCCGCTGTGGTTAGAATCAACTGGTTGTCTTTGAGATAGCCAAGGGCGGCCAGTACAGGGTCGGTTGCCATTCAGAGCTCACTCGCTTGTTTTGCGGTGGACGCGATCCTGACGTATTTGGTTCATCGAACCTGTCGACTGGCGATCGAAGGGCGTGAATCTGTGATCACGCTCAGTACAAGCGTTCAAACTGCCAGGCAGCTGTTTTTGCCACGACCAGTGGTGCGAGATATCAATTCAATTGAATTCCGGGCTCCTCACCTGTTCTACCGAACTCAGCTCCCCACGCTTCTTGTGGCGGAGCCCGAAATCCGGAGCGGCGAGTGCCTCGAATCATTACCCCAACGACCCCTGAGCACGAGATCAGCGAGCACAATGCCAGGATGTTCGGCTCGCCCAAGGAGCGTCTTGATTTCTACCGGCGTGAGATCCAGTACGAAACCAGCATCCTTGCCAATCGCACGGATGCCTACCTGGCGGCCCAATCGTTCCTGGTCATTGCATTCGTCTCTTCGATGGGCAACCTCAACCCAGGGTGGGGAGAGATGTTCACATTGATGGTGCCAGCGTTCCTCGCCTTGCTTGGGGTATTGAGCTCACTCAATGCCTGGCCTGGCATCCGAGCGGCGTACAACATCATCGACCACTGGCAGCTCAAGCAGAGCCACCTGCTGCGTAGCGAGCCGTTGATGGGGCTGGCTTACGACGAGTCGCCGCTGTTCTGTGAGGCTGAAACCTCGCGTACAGGGCATCGGAAGTCACTGCTGTTCTCGCTACGGACGCCGTGGATCTTTCTGGTGTTCTGGGGGCTGCTGGGTAGCTACTCGGTGTACATCCAACTGGCCTGAATACGTTTGTGTGCAAACTTGGAGCTACCGGTTGGAATCGCCCCTGGTTATCACCGGCCAGCAGGAGGCGAGCGGGCGGGTTCCCGGTCGCTCAGCGCTCAGCGCACGCTCGGCGTTGACGTGCCTGATCTTTGCGCGCCCTGGCGTAGTTCCGCAATGTCGCGTTTTGGCGGCGTACCGAACTGGCGCCCATATTCGCGGCTGAACTGCGAGGGGCTTTCATAACCGACCTTGAACGCAGCGGTGGCAGCATCCAGATGCTCGTTGAGCATCAACCGTTTCGCCTCGTTCAACCTTAGCCATTTCTGGTACTGCAGCGGGCTCATGGCGGTGAGCTGACGAAAATGCTGATGGAAGGTCGAGAGCCCCATCTGTACCTGGGAGGCCAGTTCGTCCACTCGCAGAGGCGCGGCATAGTTCAGCTTCATCCAGTCGATGGCCTTGGCAATTCGATGACCTTTGCTACCCACAGAGGCGATATGGCGCAGCAGGGGGGCCTGGTCGCTCGACAGCAACCGATAGTGGATCTCTCGTTGAATAAGGGGCCAGAGCACGGGTATCGCATTCGGCTCCTCAAGCAGCTGAGCGAGACGGGCGAAGCTCTCAAGCAATTTCGGGCTCAGTGTGCCCACGCCAGCGCTGCTGTCGAAGGACTGGCCAGCCACAGGAAGGCGGCCATCCTGGGCGATCAGCTCCGCCAGTGTGCGCAGGTCGAGCTTGAACACCAAGCCGAGACAGGGCGCTGCATCGCTGGCCATGGTCACCGCTGAGTGGGCAGGGATGTTCAGCGAAGTGACCAGGAAGCGAGTCGTATCGTAGGGGAAAACGTCGCCGCCGATGACCATTTCCTTGGCGCCCTGCACGACCAGCACGATGCTCGGCTCGATGATGCAGGTGATGGGTGGGGCGGGGGCGTTACGCCGGTAGACGCTCAGGTCTGCAATGCTCGTCGCGAAATCGCCAGCAGTGGGCGCGAGGGCGCCGATGACCCGGCACAGGGTGGCCAGTGGGTTCGTGCTTGCAGGTAGTGGTGCGCTAATGGCCATGGCTAGAGTTCCGATCATCGTATGGCGAAACACTACTTCCAGGTCACTTCAGCTGTCCATGCCCGGTGCGCAGGGGCTGGACATTCAGGCAAGAAAACTACCCGTTTGCTCTACTGATTGACCGGTTTACGCGAGGAAGATGGGCGGCAGGCGAGGGGGCCAGGCTGTTTAGCAGCGATGGCTTCTGGTGCCACTTCCATTTCGAGCAGACAGGTAGATATGCATGAAGTCTTTGTTCGTTGCGTTTGCCTTGATGGCCAGTTCACTCACTGCAGGAGCCGCCGACATGTCCCATGGGGCCAACAATTTCTACAAGAGTGAGCAGGTTTCACTCGAACGGGTTTCCTTCAAAAACCAGTTTCAGATGAACACGGTTGGTAACCTGTTTGTTCCCAAAAACCTGAGCCGCAATACCCGATATCCCGCCATCATCATCGGTCACCCGATGGGGGCAGTGAAGGAGCAGAGCTCGAACCTTTACGCCCAGAAACTGGCAGAGCAGGGCTTCGTCACCCTCGCCATTGACCTATCGTTCTGGGGCGAAAGCGAGGGGCGTCCGCGTAACCTGGTATCGCCGGACATCTATGCCGAAGATTTCAGTGCGGCGGTCGACTATCTCGGCGCCCAGGGCTTCGTGGACCGTGACCGTATTGGCGTGCTGGGCATCTGCGGCAGCGGCAGCTTTGCCATCAGTGCAGCGAAGATCGACCCACGCATGAAAGCCATTGCCACGGTCAGCATGTACGACATGGGCGCGGCCAATCGCAATGGGCTCAAGCAGGGTGTCACGGTCGAGCAACGCAAGCAGGCCATAGCCGAGGCGGCTGCACAGCGTGATGTCGAGTTTGCCGGTGGGGACACCCAATACACCGGCGGCACGGTGAACCAGCTGACTGAGCACTCCAACGCGATCGAGCGGGAATTCTACGACTTCTACCGCACACCACGGGGTGAGTTCACTCCCAAAGGGCTGTCGCCGCTACTGACGACGCATCCCACGCTGACCAGCAACGTCAGGTTCATGAACTTCTATCCGTTCAATGACATCGAGACGATCTCGCCACGCCCGATGCTGTTCATTGCGGGGGAGAACGCTCACTCCCGTGAGTTCAGCGAAGAGGCCTATCGCCTGGCCGGTGAGCCCAAGGCGTTGGTGATCGTACCCGGTGCTGGCCATGTGGATCTCTACGACCGAGTTGAATTGATCCCGTTCAGCACGCTGACGACGTTCTTCCGCGAAAACCTCAAGTAACACCTGCTGTGTACAGCCCCAGCACCTGCACGTTGGGGCGGTATACCCGTGTCTTTTTCTATGGGTACAACGAGAACCGTAATGAGCACTCCAGCAATACCCCTTCAACACGCTAGCCGTCAGGTCTGGGGCGCTGTCCTGGCGATGTCGCTCTGCGCCTTCGCTTTGGTGGCCTCAGAATTTTTGCCGGTGAGTTTGCTCACGCCGATTGCATCGGAGTTGTCATTGACTGAAGGCCAAGCCGGGCAGGCCATTTCCATCTCGGGTTTCTTTGCTGTCATCACCAGCCTGTGGCTGGCCAGCGTGACCCAGGGGATCGACCGCAAGCCTGTGCTGCTGGCCACAACGGCGCTCATGCTGGTATCCGGTGGGATGGTGGCGTTTGCTCCGAATTACCTGACGTTGATGGTAGGGCGCGCCGTACTTGGAATTGCCATTGGCGGATACTGGTCGATGTCCACTGCTGTGATGATGCGCATTGCGCCCGAGGCGCTCGTTCCGAAGGCTATTGCCGTGATGCAGGGCGGTACCGCGTTAGCTACGGCAATCGCAGCGCCGGTCGGGAGCTACCTGGGCGGCATCATTGGCTGGAGAGGGGCATTCTTTTGCGTGGTGCCTTTGGCTGGACTGGCGTTGATCTGGCAAACCTTCACGCTGCCGGCCATGCCGAGTGAGCGGACTGACTTTTCGGCCACCGGTTCGCTGCGTTTGCTGGGAGACAGCCAGGTAGCCTTGGGCATGGCCGCTGTAGCGTTGCTGTTCATGGGGCAGTTCACGCTGTTCACCTATCTGCGGCCGTTCCTGGAAACGGTCACCCATGTCGATGTGCCCACGCTCTCGCTCCTGTTGTTGATCATCGGTGCCGCAGGATTGCTCGGCACGATGTTGGTCGGCTCTCTTGTCAGCCGACATTTGAACAGGGTGTTGGTGGCAATACCGTTGGTCATGAGTGCCATCGCATTCGCCGTTATCGCGGTGGGAGGCTGGATCGTTCCAGTCGCTGTGATGCTCGGCCTCTGGGGACTGGTCGCCACATGTGCGCCCGTGGGGTGGTTCACCTGGTTGGCCAAGGCCCTGCCGCACAATGCAGAGGCCGGCGGCGGGTTGATGGTCGCGGTAATCCAATTGGCCATCACCGCTGGGGCAACGGTGGGCGGATTACTGTTTGACAACACTGGATACCAGGCGACATTCACTGCCAGCGCAGTGATGCTCTTGGCTGCAACGGGGTTAACGCTGGGAGCAGGCCGTCAATCCGCTGCCCGTTAACCAGCAGGTAGCTGCTGAGTTTTACATGAGCAACCCCAGCCACATTGCCCCGAGGATGACCAGCGCCACGGCGCCGCGGCCAACATTCACGGCGTCGAGCAGGGTGCCTTCAGGGGTGGCTTGACCTCACATTCAGCGCCGCCCTGTTCCAGCGCCATCAACGCGGGCATGTCGAGAATCTCCACCAGCCTGCCATGCAGCTCGACGATACCCAGGGCGCGCAGGCGGGCGACGGATCGGCACACGGTTTCCAGGCGTAAACCCAGGTACGAGGCCATGTCTTCTCGGGACATGCGCAACATGAAGCCATGGGCAGAGTAACCGCGGCTGACAAAGCGCCGGGAGAGCCCCACCAGGAAGCTGGCCAGCCGCTGCTCCGCCGTGAGGTTGCACAGCATCAGCACGCGCTCGTGTTCACGCACGATCTCCCGGCTCATCAAGCGATTCAGGCTTTGCTGAAGGACAGGAAAGTCGCGCGCCAGGGTTTGCAAGCGGCGGTAGGGGACGGGGCAGACTTCGCTGTCTTCCAGGGCAACGGCGTCGCAGACATGGTGCTCCGTGGCAATGGCATCGAGGCCGAGCACGTCACCCGGCATCCAGAAGTTGATGACCACGCCTTGGCCCTCGGCGGTGGTCAGGCTGGTCTTGAAGCTGCCGCAGCGCACGGCATAGAGCGTGGTCAGCGGATCGTTGGCATTGAACAGTGCGGCGCCCTTGCGGATACGCATGCGTGGCCCTATCAACGCGCCCAGGCAGCTGTTGTCGTGAACGGGCAGGCCGGTGGGCAGGCACAGGCCGCTGACCCGGCAATCCCTGCACAGGGAGGTCAACGGTTTCAGGTGAATAGGGTTGGCCGTGCATGACGAGTTGGGCGGGTCAAGCAGCGTGACCTTCAGCTGGCCGGACATCTTCAGGCCTCCTTCGCGCGTCGACGATCGCTCTGGGCCCTTGCGTCAATGCGGGCATTGGACGCTCCGCCCGCCAGCAGGTCAAATGAGTGGGGGGCATTGAGGCGGCTGGTAAGCCGCTCGACGAACTGCTCCGCGTCGGCCGCCGTACTGAAACTTACCCGCCAATGATCCATGCGCACCCACCAGCGTTGCTGTTCGGTGGTCTTCTCTACGTAGACATTCATCACGGCCTCCAACGCATCTATGGATAAACAATGCTCAATGAAGGCGTCCCTGCCGGCAACGCAGGTGAAGCTCAGGGCGTGATGGTCACTTTCATCACGGCGTGTGAAATGGTTGTTGATCTGGGGTTAGCGTGCGCCAGCGATGGCTTGATGCATTGATCGGCGTCAACTTCCCGCGTGATTGGCAAGGTCATCTGTCTGCTGGGGGCTGCAGTTGATAAACATCAAGTTAGCAAGGCGCAGCTGGCAGATGCTTTAGCCACATATCACAACCCCAGAGGTGTGCCATGGAAACGCCGCAAAGACTGCTGCTGCTCGCATCCCCCCTGATGCGCCGGACCCCAGTCTATGACCGGGCTGCGGCGTTGGCCAAGGCCAAGGGGATGGCGCTGCACATCATGGCTTTCGACTATGTGGAAGGGCTTGCCACGGCGGGCCTGGTGAATGAGCAGGCGCTGGCAGTCATGCGCGAGGGCTATGTGCAACAGCACCGTGAATGGCTGGAGAGCCAGGCACTGCCGATGCGGCGCAATGGTGTCACCGTCACGACCGAAGTGGTGTGGGTGCAACAACCCTTGAACGAGATTCTGGTGCATTTGCGTGAGCAGCCGTTCGCCATGCTGATCAAGGCGTTCGAGCATGAACCCTGGTGGATACGTGCCATGTTCACTTCGCTGGATATCCAGTTGCTGCGCGAAACGCGCATCCCCTTGCACCTGGTCAACAAGGCGAGCCATGCATTGCCCCGCAGGATTCTTGCGGCGGTGGATCTGTCCAGGCCTGAGGATCAATATGAAGGCTTCAACGACCAGATCATCAGCGAGGCGCTGAAGCTGACATTGCAGTGCAATGCCCAGATCGAACTGCTGTACGCCTACGACCTGGGCTCGCTGTACCTGGACGCTGGCGGCAGCCGGGAACATTCGTTCCTGTTCGATTCGAACCTCGCCCAGACCCTTCACGAAGCACAGAGCGTTGCCTTCCAGGCGCTTGCCGAGCGCAACGGGATCGCCGTCGAACACCGCCACATGCGCATAGGCGACCCGGCGAAGGCCCTGGCGATGTTCATGGATAACAATGATATCGACGTGCTGGTCATGGGCAGCTATCACCACCACGGCATCGGCTGGTTCATCGGCAGTACTGCCGAGCGGGTTTTGCATCGGTTGTCCAGCAGCGTGCTGGTGATTTCGCCGGAGCATTCCCAAGGCTGAAACACAAGGCCCGCAAGGGCCTTGTCTTTTCAGGGCTGCAGCTCAAGTTCGTGGAGGATCTCGCTCACATCCCCGCCCAGGTAGCGTGAGGTGAAGCCCAGCGTCTTGACCAGCCGGTGCATGGCATAGTTGCTTGCCAGATCCCTGGAGACCATGCACTGAAAGCCATTGCGTCGTGCTGCTGCAATCAGGTGTTGCATCAAGCGCCTGCCCAGCCCCTTGCGCTGCCAGTCTTCGCTGACCGCCACCGCACATTCGCAACGTTCACTGCCGGCTATGCCGGCATAACGGCTGACGCCGATCTGCTGCAATTTACCGTCTGCATGCACCAAGGCGACATAAGCCATGCACCGGTGATAATCAACGGGCATGCATTGAGTGTCCAAGCCAGGCAAGCCACCACTGAGTGCGGCGATGAACCGAAAACGCCGGGACTCATAAGCGATTGTGCTCAAAAAGCGTTTGTCCCTCTCGCGGTCCTCTTCGCGCAGCGGGCGGATAAGCACCGCCGAGCCGTTCTCAAGGTTTTCGACCCAGTGCTCACCTGCCAGCGGCTGTGCTGTCTGCTGCCCGTTCATGACGCCTCCTGGTTAACTGATCAATGCCTGATGCCGCAGTTTTAACGTGGCGGGCCGGTTCGGTTCTGACAATCATCAAGTTCAGGCCGGGTAGCGGTTTTCTGATCTGCATCAAACAGCATCGACCCTGGGCGCGGAACATCGTCAGCATCACACCCCATTCGCGCAAGCGCGGAGGTTCCCATGGGTCAATATCGACAACTGCTGGTGCTGCTTACCGAGGTCGATCCGCATTCCGCCGCTTTGCGCAGAGCCCTTGCCCTGGCGCATGTCAGCGGCGCCAGCGTGCATGTGCTGGGCCTGTTCGAGCCGAGCGAGGAGCACCTGTTGCGCGAAGAGCGGCTGAACGAGGCCGATATCGAGCGCCAGTACGAGCACTATCGCGTGCAGTTGACGGGGCTGGTCGAGCGCCATCGTGCCAGCGGCATTGTGCTCACGGTCGACAGCCTCAATGCTGACGATATCCGCAGCCAGGCGATCGACTACATCAGCGAACTGCAGCCCGACATGGTCATCAAGGACAGCGAAGTCGCGTCGAGCCTGGTGCGGATGTTCGGCACCCCACTGGATTGTGCCTTGATGCGGGGTTTCCAAGGCGTTAGCCAGTTCGTGCCGGCGGCGGCCCTCTCATTGCCACGGCGTATCCTGGTCGCCGTGGATACGGCGTTCAGCGAGACGCCTGCCGTTCAGGAGTGCTTCAACCGCGGACTGATCCGCGCCGCCCGGGCGCTGGCACTGCAGTGTGACGCGCAATTGCATTTGCTGTCGGCCTACACCCTCGCCGGGGTCTTCACCGGTGACATGAATGTCACCCAGGCATGGCTCGACGAGATGCGCGAGGCACTGCAGGCGCCGTTCGAAGCGCTGGCCGATGGCGAAGGTGTCGCGCCGGAGCGCCGGCATTTCATTGAAGGCGGTCCGGTACAGGTGATCCGGGAACAGGTCGCGGCTCTGGACATCGACGCGGTGGTGATGGGTGTGGTCCAGCCCAAAGGGCTGGACAAACTGTTGGGCGACACCACCGAACGTATCGTCGGCCGCCCACCGTGCAGCGTGATCGCGGTTCATCCCCGAATCGCAGAAACCTGGGAGCCTTGGCCATGCAACTGACCTTTCTTGGCGGCACCGGGACGGTGACCGGCAGCAAGTTCCTCTTGACCCGTGACCGCACGCGGATACTGGTCGACTGCGGGCTTTACCAGGGTTTCAAGCAACTGCGCCTGCGCAACTGGGAGCCACTGCCCCCGGCGTTGCGGGCGCTCGATGCGCTGGTGCTGACCCACGCCCACCTGGACCACAGTGGTTATCTGCCGGTGCTGGCTCGGGAGGGCTACAGCGGGCCGATCTATGCCACGCCCGCGACCTGCGCCCTTGCGCAAATCCTCTTGCTCGACAGTGCCCGCCTGCAAGAAGAGCAGGCCGAACATGCCAATCGCCACGGCTACTCAAAGCATACGCCGGCGCGACCGCTGTATACCGAGGAGGATGCCAAACGGGCACTGGCACTGTTTCGCCCCGTGGCAATGTACCAGGCGACGCCGATCGCCGAGGGCATGGAGCTGCTGCTGCGTACCGCCGGGCATATCCTGGGGGCGGCCACGGTGCAAATCAGCGCCGAAGGGCAGACCGTGCTGTTTTCCGGTGACTTGGGGCGCCCTCAGGACCCGATCATGCGTGCGCCTGAGCTGGTCAGGACGGCAGACGTGCTGTTGATCGAATCAACCTATGGGGATCGCCAGCACCCGGCTGAATCGACCGAGCAATACCTGGCCAAGGTCATCAATGAAACGCTCCTGCGCCATGGCATCACCCTCGTGCCATCGTTCGCCGTCGGGCGTGCCCAACTGCTCATGTATTACCTGTATACGCTCAAGCGCGATCGATTGATCCCTGATATTCCGGTCTACCTGAACAGCCCGATGGCCACCGATGCCACCGAGCTGTACCAGCAGTACCGCAGCGAGCATCGGCTGACAGCGGCCGAGTGCGCCGCCATGTGCAAGGGCACGCACATCGTCCGGACGGTCGATGAGTCCAGGTACCTCGACCAGCTGCGCGAGCCTGCGGTGATCATCGCCGCCAGTGGCATGGCGACCGGTGGGCGGGTGCTGCACCATCTCAAGGCGCTGGCCCCCAATCCACGCAACAGCATCCTGTTCTCGGGCTTTCAGGCCGGGGGGACACGGGGCGCCGATATCGTTGCCGGTGCCCACAGCGTGCGCCTTCACGGCGAGGATGTGCCCATCCGTGCACAGGTGCATGCGATGGAGAACCTTTCCGCACACGCCGATGCCGATGAAATCATGGAATGGTTGCGCGGCTTCACCCGGCCGCCACGGCAGACCTACGTGATTCATGGCGAGCCACACGCTGCCGACACGTTGCGCCGGCGGATCAGCCTGGAACTCGGCTGGCAGGTGTGCGTGCCTGACTATCAGGAAACCGTTGCAATCGACCCTGTGCGCTAACCTGGCGCGGGAGGTACTCATGAACACGCAAGCAAGGGCAAAACTCAGGGCGTGGATGCATCGCCCCAAGGGCAGCCTGGGGTGGATCGTGGCGATCGTTGCCTTGCTCCTCGCCGCCTCGGCCTACCACGGGCTGAGCCCGAACTGGCGCATGCCGATGCACGATCCGGCCGTACTGCTGGCCCTGCTGGCCTTGGCCGTGGCGCTCGGATGGGTGGTGCAGCGGGGCGTGAAACGCACCGTCGGCAAGGCCATTTTCAACGGCCAGGAGACCGGCTGGCAGGCCAGGCTGGCGTTCCTTCGCTCAGTGGCGCGGGAGTCGAACATCCTGCTGGTGACGCTGTTGAGCCTGGCCCTGCTGGGCACAGGCATTTTGTGGATGGCGGGGCACTCGGTGGCGCAGATCGTGGCGACCTGCGAGGCCAACCTGCAGGCGCAAGTGAATGTGCCCGAAGATGAAAAACTTACCGCGTTGGTCGGCAGGCCCGTGTGCACGTGCCTGGCGCAAACCTTCGTGGCGCGCAACGGGGTAATGCGCATGGCCTTGTTCGACACGCCCATGCATGACATGAGCGGCTTGAAGGCGCTCACGCGTGATGACGAGCAGCGCTGCCTCGAGCGGTTCGACCTGCTGCCGGAGGCGGCTCAGGTCATCACGCCTTGAAGCACGCAGGTTTTGTTCAGCTCAGTGGCAGGCGGTGGATGACCTGGCTCGGATCGTCGGGGTCGATGGTGGTGGAGAACCCTGCGGCCTTTGCCATGTCACGCATTGCCTGGTTGGCGGCTGAATCGATCGAATACATCTGCCGAAAACCTTTGGCCCGTGCATGCTCGATCAGGTGCTTGAGCAGTAAACGGCCGAGGCCGTGGTGTTGCCAGCGGTCGAGCACCGTGACTGCGCATTCGCATTCATCCCTGCCGGCACAGGCGGCGTACCGGGAAATACCCACTTCCTGCAGTTCGCCGTCCACATGCGCGAGGGCGACGAAGGCGGTTTGGCGGTCCTGATCGACCGCCATCAGCTGGTCGAGCATGGCCTCACCGGGCTCCTTGATCTGGCACAGGAAGCGAAAGTGCCGTGATTGAGGTGACAACCGTTCGATGAAGGCCCTTTCACGCTGCCGGTCCTTGGCTTGCAATGGCCTGATCAGCACATGGGTGCCATTGTCCAGGGCTTCGATCCAATGCTCGCCAGCGGGCTCAGCAAAGGACGTGACGGCAGATTGGCGGGGCGGTTTGACAGGAGTCATGGCAGTACCCTCATGCGTGTGGAATAAACAGTGGACATACAGTTTCGTAGCTGGGCCTTGCATCGACTTGATAGTTGTCAATTGCAAGGCGGGTGATGCGGGTCGCATGGATGTTGATCAGAATCAAAGAGGCGGGCGGTGGTTGCTTTACACCGGCTGAGAAAGGTCAAGGCTGGGTTGCCTGCGGGCTCAAGTCCAAGGCGTCCCCCACGGGGGCATGAATGAACCAGCGCTATTTGGCTTTCCAGTACTTCTGCATTTCCAGGAACAGGAATGAAGCCGTCCAGGTGATCAGCACCAAACCGGTCAATGCCTGCAGGCCAGTGAGGTACTTGAGGTGCCCAACAGGGGCGATGTCGCCGAAGCCGATGGTGGTGTAGGTGGTGAAGGAAAAATACACGCAGTCCAGGAAACTGCCGTCGAAATTGCCGCTGAGCGTGCCCCATCCTTTGGCATGGGCCATCAGGTAATACGCCAGGGCGAAGCACCAGACCTCCAGGGCATGGGCCAACAGTGCACCGAAAACGCCCGCCACGATGCGAAACCGGCTCCAGAGTTTGAGGCGGGGTAGCCAGTCATTCAGGCGCAGCAGGCACTCGTAGTGGATGATCACCACCAGGATCACCACCAGCATGTTGATCAGCGTGACCATGAGCATCGCTGCTACCCCTGCCATGATGGGTGGTTGATCTCGTGGTACGCCACCACCTGGCGCTCGATCGCTGCGCTGAAGTCCTGCAAACGGTTCAGGCATAGGGTGACGCCGTCGCGCCTGGGGGCCTTGATCTTTATCAAGAACGTCAACGCACCTGCTTCGATAATCACATGCGCACGCAGCTCAACAGCCGCGCCGGGGAGTGCCATGAAGTTGGCCTCCAGCGTTAAGATGGGCGCGGGCCTTTTCTGTAGCCCAACAATGGAGCGCTGAGATGCTTGTTGATATGGCTGCCTTCACGCCGTGGTCGTCGTTGGCTGGCGGGGCACTGATCGGTTTGGCTGCTGGGCTGTTCGTCGTGGCGAACGGGCGAATCGCGGGCATCAGCGGTTTGCTCGGTTCGCTGCTGCAACGCGGCGCAGAAGGGCGCGGCGAGAAAGTGTGCTTTCTGCTGGGGCTCATTGCCGCGCCGCTTTCATGGCAAGTGTTCTGGGCAATGCCCACGGTTCAGTTCAGTATCGCACCCTGGTTGCTGATGGTCGCGGGGCTACTGGTAGGCCTGGGTACCCGCTATGGCGGTGGCTGCACCAGTGGCCATGGCGTGTGTGGCCTGTCACGCCTGTCGCCCCGTTCGGCAGTGGCGACGCTGTGTTTCATGGCGGCCGGTTTTGCCACGGTCTTCGTGGTTCGGCACTTGCTGTCAGGCGCCTGAAGTGAAACGGCTCAGTAGCTTCATCGCAGGGGTGCTGTTTGGCACGGGGCTATTGCTGTCGGGCATGGCAAACCCCGCCAAGGTGCTGGGGTTTCTCGACGTTGCCGGGCAGTGGGACCCGTCGCTGGCACTGGTCATGGTGGGCGCCATAGGGGCCGCACTGTTGCCTATGACCTGGGCACGGCGACGCGCCACGGCCTTGCTGGGGGGTAAGATGCAGCTGCCTGCCAGGCGTGACATCGACGCTCGACTGGTCGGCGGGAGCCTGGTCTTCGGCATTGGCTGGGGGCTTGCCGGCGTGTGCCCGGGCCCATCGCTGGTGTTGCTCGCCGACGGGTATTGGCAAGCCTGGCTGTTCGTGGCCGCGATGCTCGCCGGCATGGGGGTGTTCAATGCCGTGGAAGTGATTCGCAGCAGCCGTCAGGGCAGGGTTTGACGACAGGCCGTTAGATGCGGTTCAACTTCAGGGCACTTCAGATTCCCTTCAGATTCGCCATGGATACTCCCCCTGACCAACCCAGTCGGGGGGAGCTTCATGAACCCAATCCTGTGGAGCAGCCTGCTGCCATTGTCCATCGGCACCCACGCTGACCATCACGCTCACTTGTCCCTGCACCTGCACGACGAACCTGGTCGTGACGGGCTGGAACACTTCATCCACCAGTGTTTTGCCGATGTCCACCATGCCGATGTCCACCACTACCTGCCGGAGTTGCTGGCCCTGCGAGACAGCCATGGGCGGCTGATCGCTGCGGCGGGGATGCGCCCGGCCAGCAGCGGCCCGTTGTTTCTGGAAAATTACCTGGACGAGCCGCTGGAAAGCGCAGTTTCACGGGTGGCGGGCGCAGCACTGGGACGTGAATGCATGGTCGAGGTCGGCAACCTGGCCTCGCTCAGTGCCGGTAGCGCCCGAATCATGATCATCGCCGTCACCTGGCTGCTCGCCACACGTCGGCTGCGCTGGGTGGCATTTACCGGGGCGTCGACCTTTACGCCCAGCATCCGCAAGTGTTCGTCGGCGATATCCGCCATGGTTTCGAGCGCCTGGAGTCGGCAGGGGTATTCCGCCGCCTGGGGCTACCCTCGCTGAACCAGGAGACCGGCAATGCAGCATGAACTTCAGCAGTTCAAGGACCTGTTGCTCGCGCATGGCCGTGAGCGCGGCGGTGCCCTGGCCATAGAGGGTGGTGTCATGAGCTTGCCTGTGCAGGATGATGCCCGTGACGCGATGTATCACGCATTCAATGAAGCCCTGGGCCAGGCCGGGCGTCATCGGGTAGGCCACCCCTACGAGAGCAAATTGGCGTTTCAAGTGTGGGAGGAGGGTGGTGGACTGCTGGTGCACACGCCCAGTGCGCCGAAATTGGACGCTCAGCCAACAGCTCCAGGTTTCTACAACTTCACTAGCGCAGGCCAGCAATGGCGTGCTTTTGTGCTGCCCGTGCCGGAAAAGCACTGGGTCATTTGGGTGGGCGAACGCGACGATGTGCGCTACGACCTGATTGACCGCATTGTTCGCCACACACTGTTCCCATTCCTGCTCGGCAGCCTGGTGTTGGCATTGCTGGTCTGGGCCGCAATCGGCTGGGGGCTGCGGCCATTGCAGAACATGGCCAATGTGATCCGTGGGCGTCACGCCAACCCGGCTGAGTCGAGTGGTTAATCAGCTGCTGACACTGGCCCGTGTCGAACCTCGACCAGGGCAACGCGCCGGTACCCGGGTCGATCTGGCCGAAGTGGTCACTGAGACCATGGCTGACCTTACACCGTGGATACTGGACCGCGGCCTGGAACCTTCGCTGGATATCGACGAGGCGGATCATTATCTGACCATCGACGCCGGCGCCTTGGGCATTGCGTTGCAGAACCTGGTGACCAACGCGGTAGAACATTCACTGCCTGAGGGCCGTATAAAGGTATCACTCAGGCGCCTGGAGAACGTCTTCGAGCTGGTGGTCGAGGATGATGGACCGGGTATTGATGAAGCGAGTCTTTCACGTGTGTTCGAACGCTTTTATAGCCGTAATAGCCCTAATGGCGCCGGGCTTGGGCTTTCCATCGTCGCGACCATCATCAACCGCTTGGGCGGGCAGGTTCGTCTGGAGAATCGAGCAACCGGTGGGCTGGCTGCTACGTTATCGCTACCAATCACGTGACGTTACCGACTGCGGGTGTCCTGATGGTTATTCGCATCGATGTCATGTCGTTGATGCTTGAGATGATGCCAGCGAGTTGGCGGCAGTCTCTGTTGGAGACAGATGTAGCGGATGGGGTGACGCTGCTGTAATACACTATTTAACATAATATGCATTATGCGCACATCCACACATAGCCACCGTGACGTGGGTTGGGCAGATTTCAAATCAGCCCAAGCCCCATTGCCTCAATCCTTGTTCATTCCTGGTTTCACACGCTATCTTCAGGCCGATATCCAAGCGGCACCTTCCACGACGATCCATCTCCCGATTCAAGGACGTGCCATGCCACACCATCCCTCTGCCGACCAGATCATCGATCTCTATGACCGACACGCTCGCACCTGGAATGAATTGCGTGGCAATCGATTAACCGAACGTAAATGGATCGAACGCTTTCATGCCTTGCTGTCGCCAACTGCGACGGTTCTTGATCTGGGCTGTGGTTCCGGCCAGCCCGTGGCACGCTATCTGATCGAGGCCGGCTTGGCCGTTACCGGCGTGGATTCCTCTGCACAGATGCTTGCTTTATGCCGCAGCCGTTTCCCAGAGCAAACCTGGATTCACGCAGACATGCGTACGCTGTCGCTTGATCGTCAGTACGCCGGCATCCTGGCCTGGAACAGCTACTTTCATCTCAAGCCGGATGATCAGCGCAGGATGTTCGCCGTTTTCCAGCGGCATGCAGCGCCCGCTGCGCTGTTGATGTTCACCAGTGGCCCGTCGCTCGGTGAAGCTTTGGGTGAGTTTCAGGGCGAAACCTTGTATCACGCCAGCCTGGATGCACAGGAATATACTGTGCAACTGCATGACCACGGCTTTGAGGTCTTGGACCACATTGTCGAAGACCCGGAGTGCGGTGGCCAGACAATCTGGGTCGCCCGCCGCCATCGCTGATTTATATGCTCTGATTTTATAACTACACTAAATAACCATTTAGTGTAGTTATATATAAGCAGCGCGCTATCTCCCCCGTCCTTGCCATTCTCCGGTTGCCGAAGATGCAATGTCGCCTAAAGTTCATAAGCATTCCGGTGTGAGCACAAAATGAATTTGCTGGTGCCCTGCCTCCTTTTTCTCGCAGGCAAGTTACCTGGTCAATCAATGGAGAGTAGCGACATGAATGCTTACCCGCGCTGTGCCCCTCGCTGGTCACTCCCGGCAACGGCTTGCTCGCTACTGCTGGCCAGTTCCCAGGCTGCAGCCGGCGGCATTTTCATCTACGAAGCCGGCCAGGAAGGCAATGGCCTGGCCAACGCAGGTTCTGCTGCATTGGCCAAAGACCCTAGTGTACTGATGAGCAATCCCGCGGGCCTTACCCAGTTGAAAGGCACTCAGATCAGCGCCAACGCCCAGGTTATTCTCGGTGATATCAAATTCTCACGGGATGCCAACAACCAGTTTGACGGCAATGAAGGCGGTAACGCGCTGCAGTACCTGCCCGGTGCCAGTTTGTTCATCAGTCATCAGATAGACGACCGCTCGGCCATCGGCTTTGGCATGTATGGCAACTTCGGGCTGGCCCTGGATTATGACGATGACTGGGCCGGCCGCTACTTCACGCAAGAGGCCGCGATCATCGGGGTGTCCTTCCAGCCAACGCTGGCTTACAAGTTCACCGATGACCTGTCGATCGGTATTGGCCCGCGCATCATGCTGGGCTATTACCGCACCGAGATGGCGGTCAACAACAACCTGCTCGGCGTGCTCGATCGGCCGGACGGGCAACTGGAATACAAGGACACGGACGTAGGCACCGGCGTCAATCTAGGCCTCCTCTACCAGCTGTCTGCGCGCACTGCGGTCGGCCTTGCCTACACTAGCAAGGTCAAACTGCAGTTCGAAGACAGCCCGCACCTTCGCAATATCACCAACCCCTTCATCAATGTAGGGCTCAATCGCCTCGATGTCGATTCGCTTGAACTGGACCTGAATGTGCCGCAAACCGTCACTGCAAGCATTGCCCACGACCTGGACGAACAGTGGAAGCTGCTCGGCAGCCTGGGCTGGCAAGACTGGAGTGACTTCGGCGATGTCGGGGTTGACGTCGATGCCAATGGTGGGGGCGTCAGCCGCACGGTGGACCGCAAGTACAAGGACACCTGGCACGCGTCGGTGGGTGCGATGTATCAAGCCACGCGGCAAGTTCGCTGGAATGTCGGGTTGGGTTATGACAGCTCTGCCGTCGACGACAAGGACCGGACTGTCGACAACCCCATGGGCGAAACCTGGCGCCTGGCCACCGGTGTGAACTACCAGGTAGAGGAAGGTCTGGACCTCCATCTGGCCTACACCTTGGTGTGGCTGGGTAACATGGACGTCGATCAGACCAAGTCCCGTTCGGGCAATACATTATCCGGCACTTACAAGAACAGCGCCTTGCATATCCTCGGTGGTGGCGCGACCTGGCGGTTCTGAATATTGACTAAGTGATCCCCTCACCCACTCATGGCGGCAACAAGGAGGCTCTGGATTCTATGGAAGGTATCCGCGGCATGACGCAAACCACGGCAGGTGGGCTGTTTGATCATCTTGTTCACTCACATGGCGGGCACGAACCTGGCGAAGGCTATTCCTATAAAGAGTTAGTGAACGCCTTGGCGCTGCAGTCGCAAAAATGGGTACTACCCGGTTATGGCCTGGAGCAGAGCCGCCACCCGGACGCTTTGTTCAAGGGCGCGCTGCGCCGCCTCGCAACATCTGCACCAACTGTCGGGCAGGCGCTCGTTGCGATCATGCGTTATATCTACAGTTGCTCGCCAACTGTTCACTACCGCCTGGAAAACAGGCCGGGTCAGTCAGTACTGATGCTCTATGGCCTGATACACCCTGAACAAGACAATCCGGTTATCGTCGAGCGGGCGATATTGGCGGCCACTCTGCTCATTGCGGAAGTTCGCGGCTGCGCTTTTCGCCCCAGAGCAGTCACATTGAGGCACGCCCCCCTTTGCGAAGCCACGCTATATCATAATTATTTCAAATGCCCTGTATTGTTCGAGCAGGAGCACGACAGCCTGGTTTTCTCGCCCGACGTGCTATCGGAGCCCAGTGTCGGTCAAGATGATGAACTGCACGCAATGCTGCGCTTTTATCTTGAAGCCCAAAGTGACCACTCAGACGATTTGCACGCGCAAGTCAAACGCAAGATCCAGATGCTCCTGCCCTTGCATCGCGCGACACTGGAACTCGTGGCTGAATCATTGAATCTGCACCCCAGAACACTGCAGCGTCACCTTGCCCAGGGCGGCGTCGAATTCGAGGCGTATCTGGATGGCATTCGCCGCAAGCAGGCCGAGCACATGTTGCGCAAGACCAGCCTGAGCATCAATCAGATAGCCAGCGAGTTGGGTTACAAGCGCCCTACTTCCTTCTGCAGAGCGCATCAGCGCTGGTTCGACATGACACCACGGGCGCATCGCCAGGCATTTGGCGACCCTTTCATCATCAGCATTGATGGTGATTCGCAAGCTGTCGCCAAATGAGAATCCCGCACTTTGTCTGCTGCTCTTTAATGAAGGGATCAATCGCGCGCATCCCGCCGACATACAAGCACTGGGTTAGAAAATCCAGGTTGGTGTTGGCTCGCTAGAAGGGTCTGATAATGCTCATGTCCGAAGTCGCCCATCGCGTACTGCTGTTGTTGGCAGGGTTATCCTGCGCTGTCGCCCACGCCGAGCAAGATACAGCCGGCGAAGACCCGCAGATGATCCGGGTGCTGCTGGCCGCCGATCTTGAAACCACCTTGTCCAGCCAGATGAGCGGTACCTTGGGTGAGCTCAAGACCAGTTTCGGTGAACATGTGGCCAAGGGCGCCACACTGGCTCGCTTCAACTGCAACGAGGCCCAGGCCCGCGGCAAGGTGGCGGCCGCTGAGCTGGCAATGGCCCGGCAGAATCTGGCGGCTAAGCAGCAACTGCGCAAGCTCGAGGCTGTGGGCGATATTGAAGTTGCGGCCGCCAACACCGAAGTCCAGAAAGCCGACGGGGCCCGGGCAATGGGTGAGGCTCAGATGAGCTATTGCCAGGTGCTGGCACCGTTTTCCGGCCACGTGGCCAAGGTTTACGTCAAGCCTTACCAAACCGTCAGCGCCGGTACACCGTTGTTCGACCTGGTCAGCGACGGCGCCTTGAAGGTGCGCCTGAATGTGCCGTCTGACCAACTGGCAACGCTGAAAACAGGCCAACCGTTGCAAGTGACCGTGCACGAAACGGGCAAGCGCTATCCGGCAAAAGTCAGCATCATCAATGCCCGGGTCGATGCCGTCGCGCAGACGGTGGAACTGGAGGCGCGCTTCGACCAGCGCTTCCCCGAGTTGATGGCCGGCATGAGCGGTACCGCGCGGTTCGACCATGACAGTGAATAGACCGCTACCGGACCCGCAGCTGTTACTGCAGCTTGATGCCCTGCGCGACAAGGCCATGGCCGCCGAGACGCTCGGTGCACTGGCGTTCAGCATGGCCAACGACCTTTACCCGCTGCTGCCGTTTCATCAGGCCCTGGTGTTCGAGCAAGGCAAGGTCGGCTTCGAGTTGCTGTGCGTGTCTGGCCTGGCCAAACCCAGCGAAGACTCGCCCTACCTGGTCTGGCTCAAGCGCGCCAGCCGCTGGCTGGCAGAGCGGCTTACCGAGCCCGGCCCAGCCTGGCTGACGCTGACCAATGCCCAGCCGCCCGAAGACATCGCCGAAGGCTGGAGTGAATGGTGGCCCACTGGCCTGTGGTGCCTTCCCCTCCATGCCAATGCAAAGCGCCTCGGGGTGCTTGTGCTGCTGCTTGAACACCCGCCGGCGCCGCAAGTCTTCCAGCAACTGGATGGTCTGGTCCGTACCTGGGCCTATTGCTGGGCCGCGCTGACCCGGCGACGCCAGCGTGGCCGTTGGCGTCCCTCGCGGCGGCAACTGCTACTGACCTTGCTGATCGGCGCAGGGCTGTTGCTGGTACCGGTACGCCAGACCGCCTTGGCGCCCGCGCAGATCGTTTCGCGTCAGGCGCAGATCGTGAGCTCGCCCATCGACGGCGTGATCGCCCAGGTGCTGGTGCGCCCCAACCAGCCGGTGGAAGCTGGCACACCGTTGTTCTCCCTCGATGAGACCACATTGCGCAGCCGCGCCGAAGTGCTCGGCAAAGAGGTAGCCGTGGCCGATGCCGAACTGCAGGCCGCCAGCCAACGGGCATTCGACAACCCGCAAAGCAAAAGCGAACTCACCCTGTTGCAGGGCCGCGCCCAGCAACGGCGTGCCGAGTTGGCTGCGGTCCAGGCGCAACTGCGCCGCACCCAGGTACTGGCGCCGGCGGCTGGCGTGGCCGTGTTCAGCGACCCCAACGACTGGCTGGGCAAGCCGGTATCGACCGGAGAACGCATCATGCATGTGGCTGACCCGGCCCAACCGGCGATGTTGATCCAGCTTGCCGTCGCCGATGCCATTGCGCTTGATGCCGGTGCCGAGGTGACACTGTTCCTCACCGCCTACCCGCTCAATCCGCTCAAGGGGCGAGTGCTGGAAACCAGTTACCAGGCCAGGCCCGGTGATGACGGCGTGGTCGCCTATCGCCTGCTGGCCAGTATCGACCAGCAGGCAGAGCATGCCCGCCTCGGCCTGCATGGCACCGCCAAGCTCTACGGTGGCCGGGTGATGCTCGGCTACTACCTGCTGCGTCGCCCGCTGGCAACGCTGCGTGCCTGGAGTGGCTGGTAATGCTCGACCTTACTGACCTGCCACTGCCGCCCTTGCGCGAAGACCTGCGCTTGTGCGAGGCCGCCGACAACCACGAGGGCGAGCCGGCGTGGATGATCCACGACGCCGTGGTCAACCGCTTCTACCGCATCGGTTGGCTGGAGTTCGAATGCCTGCTGCGTTGGGGCCAGACGCCGCGCCAGATCAGCGAACAGATCGCCCAGGACAGCGCGCTCAAGCCAGATGTCGAGCAGGTACTGGCATTGCGCACCTTCCTTGAGCACCACCACCTGCTGCGCCCGGGCCCTGAGCAGGTGGCCAGGTTGCAGGCAGCAAGCGAAGCGCGTACCTGGTCGAGCTGGCGCTGGTGGCTTCACCACTACCTGTTCTTCCGTATTCCCTTGCTGCGCCCACAAGTGGCACTGCAACGGCTGGCCGCTGCGCTGAGCTGGCTGTTCCACCCTGTCACAGGGCTGCTGGTGGCCGGCATGACAATGCTGGGCATCATCCTGGTGATGCAGCAATGGGACACCTTCACCCATGCCGTCGTGGAGTCATTTTCCAGCGAAGGCCTGTTGAGCTTCGCCCTGGCGCTGGTCACGGCAAAGACCCTGCACGAACTCGGCCATGCGCTGGTGGCCACCCGCCTGGGCTTGCGTGTCGGGCACATGGGCGTCGCATTCCTGGTGCTGTGGCCGATGCTGTACACCGACACCGGCGAAAGCTGGAAGCTCAAGCGGGCCCATCAGCGCCTTGCTATCGCTGCGGCCGGCATCATCACCGAGTTGTCGCTGGCCGGCCTGGCTACCCTGGGCTGGGCCCTGTGCGACGACGGCGCCCTGCGCAACGCCCTGCTGTATCTGGCCACCACCAGTTGGGTGTTGTCCCTGGCCCTCAATGCCAGCCCGTTCATGCGCTTTGACGGCTATTTCATTCTTAGTGACCTGCTCGACTTCCCCAACCTGCACGAGCGCGCATCCGCCGTGGCGCGGGTAGCCATGCGGCGTAGTCTGCTGGGGCTGGATGAGGCATGGCCCGAACCCTTCCCGGCCGGGCAGCGGCGCCTGTTGGCAGCGTTCGCCTTCGCCACCTGGCTGTACCGATTGGTGCTTTTCCTCGGCATCGCCGTGGCGGTGTACCTGTTCTTCTTCAAGTTGCTGGGCATCGTCCTGTTCGTGGTCGAGCTGGCATGGTTCATCGCCCTGCCGGTCAAACGCGAGCTCAATCACTGGTGGCAGCAGCGCACACGCATTCCGGGGCAGCGCAAACGGCTGTTCTACTTGCTGTCGGGGTTGAGCGTGCTGGCCTTGGCATTGCCTTGGCATAGCCAGGTCGATGCCGTGGGCGTGGCCCGTGCCGAGCACCAATTGCGCGTTTACACGCCCTACCCTGCGCGCCTGAAAAACCTGCGCCAGGCGGGCCAGGTCAAGGCCGGCGAGGTGTTGGCAGTGCTCGACGAGCCTGACCTGGATGCGCGCAGGCGCAGTAGCGAGGCCAGTGCCCGCAGCTATCAGGCACGCTTGTCGGGGTTGCTGGCCGACCCTGCCGGCCTGACCGAGGACGCCGCCACCCTGCAACGCTTGAACGTGCAGAACGAAGAGGCCCGTGCCGCGCGCAGCGAAATCGCACGGCTGAACCTGCAGGCACCGTTCGCGGGCGTGTGGCTGGACTTGCCCCCCGACTGGCGGCCAGGCCAGTGGGTCAATCGCCAGGAACCCCTGGGCATGCTGATCGACCCCGCGCGTTGGCAGGTCGATGCCTACGTCGCCCAGGACCAGGTGCACCACCTTGCCGTGGGCAATAGCGTGGCGTTTTACCCCGAAGGCCAGCCCACCGCGCTGCGTGGCACCGTGCTGGCCATCGCCAGTACCCGTGCCGGGCACCTGGCCCATCGCATGCTCTCTGCGCATTTTGGCGGGCCGGTGCCGACCACCAGTGAGCCTCTGGTCCCCAGCAAGGCCTTGTTCCAGGTGCTGGTTCAGTTGGATGAACCCTTGGCCAGCGTGCGCGAAACGCGCGGCAAGCTAAAGATCGAAGGGGAAAGACGCAGCGTGCTTGGCGAACTGGGCAAATGGTTGATAGGAGTCGGTTTGCGCGAAAGCGGCTTTTAGCGACAAACCGGCGTCGATTTACTGAGCAGGGTTAAAGAAAGCAGGGTAAAGAAATGGACATCAATCGCAGAGCGGGTTTCAACGCTGTCTTGCGTCCATGGTCACAAGCGGTCGCCCTTGAACAGCGGATCCTTTTCGACGGGGCCGCGGCAGCTGCAGTGGACCAGCAGCATCACAGTGACCCAAGTGCGCCAGAGGCCAAGGACAGCGCCCATCCGGCGCCCACCGCCAGCGAAGCCCAGACAGCGGCGCCTGCCCCGGCCCCGCGCAACCTGGTGGTCATCGATGCACGGGTGGAAAACCGCGACCAGCTGGCGGCAAATCTGCCGGTCGGTAGCACGGCACTGCTGGTCGACCCGGGCCAGGATGCCATCGCCGCCATCAGCAATGCCTTGGCACAACTGGGCAAGGTCGATTCGATTCAGGTGTTTTCCCACGGAGCCTCTGGCCAGTTCACCCTGGGCAACCAGGTGTTTACCAGCCAGACCGTCGAGCAGCTGGGCGAGCGCCTGAGTGCCTGGCGCGGCGAACTCAACGCAGGGGCGGACATCCAGTTGTATGGCTGTGATGTGGGGGCTGGCAGCGCCGGGCAGGCGCTGGTCGACCAACTTGCCCGCTGGACCGGCGCTGATGTCGGTGCCTCCAGCAATGCCACGGGCAGCAGCCTGGCCGGCGGGGACTGGCAACTCGAGGTCAGCCGCGGGGAAGTAGACAAGCACATCGCGCTGGCTGCCAGCACGCTCGACAGTTTCCAGGGCCTGCTGGCCGATGCCAGCCCCACTGCCAGCCTCGGCAGCGGTGGCGCCGCAGTGCAACTGGGCGAACAGTTCAGTTTCACCGTCAGCTTCAGCAACCCCTCCACCCAGGAAGGCTACGCCCCCTACATCGACCTGTTCATGCCGGCCACCGGCCGCGACGGCAACGATGGCGCCACATTCGTTTCCGCCACCTACCTGGGCCGGGCGGTCAACAGCTTCGTGATCACCTTCGATGCCAACGGCAATGCCAGCCACCCGCTGGCCAAGGATGCCAGTGGCAATGCCCTGGTGATCAACGCCGCCAGCGTCGGCATGAAGCCGGGCGACCAGATGGTGGTGCTGCAACTGCCCTATGCCAGTGTGACCAATGGCCAGCCCAGCATCGACATCCAGGTCACCGGGCTGCTCAGCAACCTGGCCGACACCCATTACTCCGACGGCGCCCCCAACCTGACCATCAATGCCCGCGCCGGCTTCGAATACGGCAACGATTCGTTGAACAACCCGGTGCAGGACCCAAGCCTGGTGGAAGCCTCGCTGCACAGTTTCATCGTCACGCCTACCCTGCTCAAGGTCACGCAAACGGTCAACATGCCTGAAGGCGAAACCGTCACCGGCCCCAACTACACCCGTACCCAGACGGTGACGGTAACCCCGGCCCCCGGCCAGACACTGACCAACGTCACGGTGACCCAGACCGTGCCCGACCAGGTCCATGTCAGCGCCATCACCCCGGGCCCGGGCGGCACCCTGACCTCGGTCACGCTGCACGATGGCACGGTGCTGACCGACCCGGCACTGATTGCCGCGGCGCTGGCCAACCCCAATGCGTTCGTGGCCAGCTATGACATCCACTACGACACCCTGAGTGCGGCCAGCGAAACCCAGGTCAGCTTCTACGTGCCGGAAATCGACGCCAACGGCCGCCCGGTACTCGACCCGACCACCGGCAACCCTGTCACCATCAACTTCGGTACCGCAAGCGTGACGGGTGACTGGAACCCCCTCGATCCACGCGACCGCCCTCTTGACCCGGATGGCTACCCGTTCAGCGAAACCGGCAACGGCCAGGGCGTCACCTTCGTCGCCAAGTCCATCACTCTGCTCAAGCAGGTCAACCTGCAGAACGATGTCGGGACCCCCGGCCTGACACCCGGCGACACCCTGCGCTACACCATGGATGTGGCCATTTCCGACTTCTTCGCGTTCGGCGAGAACATCCTCGAACAGGGCCAGTTCACCGTCACCGACCAGCTCAGTGACGGCCAGACCTTCAGCCTTGCCAATCCGCCCACCCTGCTGTTGCAGGCCAACGGTTCATCGCTGAGCATTGCCCTTGTCTATACCCAGGCAGTAAATGCCGATGGCAGCACCACCCTGGTGTTCGACATCGCCGAGTCCATCCGCCAGGCGGTGGCCGGCCCCGGCGTGGCGGCACTGTTCGGTGACCTGTACGGCGATGACGTGCAGGACGGCGCCACCACCCTGCGCATCGTCTACGACGCCACGATCGACACCACCTACACCAGCGACCACCCGCCCCATGACCAGCTCAACGAAGGCGACAGCGTCGGCAACAACGCCACCGTGGCCGCGACCGTGCTGCGTGATGCGCTGAACATCGGTAGCACCCAGACAGATGGGTCCAGCACCCTCAGTACCATCGACACCTCTACCGTCGACATCGAACTGACCCAGGTCAACGGCGGCGCCCCTCCCGGCAGCGGCGAACTGCGCCCAGGCGATGTGGTGACCTTCACCATCAGCTACGACCTGCTGGTGGCCGACTACGAAAACTTCAAGCTCACCGCCTACCTGCCCCTGCCCCTGCTCAACGCCAGCGGCATCAGCTGGAGCTTCGGCAACGGCGTCGGGCAGTGGAGCTTCGGCAGCGGCAACACCATCCTCGACGTGCCGGACAGCGTCACCAGCGGCCCTGGCAACTCGATCATCTTCGACTTTGGCAACTACGTGTCAGGCGGCCTCAACGGCGGCACGGTGCAGGTGCGCTTCACCATGGTGGTCGGTGACCAGCCGTTTGCCGACCAGCGCGAGCTCGACGTGCTGGCGCAGTCGAGCCAGACCACCACGGTGGACAAGACCGTGCTCACTTCCTCGGACGTGGCGGTGATCGAATCGGTGGCAGAGCCCGTGCTGGACATCAAGCACGGCGTGGTTGCCAGCAGCAACGGCACGGTTACCGGCACCACCGGCAGCTGGAACGCCCCTGGCACCAGTGGCGTGCCGTTCAGTGGCAGCGTCACCAGCCTGGCGGCGGTGGACGGCAATGTCAGCGGCATCGACGGCGCCGACACCCTGCGCCTGGCCACCGCCCTGAAGAACAGCGGTGGTGGCGGCGCCTACGATGTCAGCACCAGCATCACCCTGCCCACCGGCCTGGCTTTCGTCGGCGGCAGCCTGGCCGCCGCCAACCTGCAGATCCACCGCGGCGACGGCACTTTGCTGGTATCCGGCATCGACTACAGCGTCAACGGCAACACCATTACCTTCCTCGACGCCAACGGCCAGGCCACCCTGCTGGCCGGCCGCACGGGCACTGCCGCCGACCTCTCCGGCGCCAACCTGGTGGTGATCACCTACGACGTCACCGTCAACGATGCCATCCTCGCGGCCAGCACCCTGCAAAGCAGTGCGGCGCTCACCCACTATGCCAGCGTCGAAGGTGGCCAGGACTTCACCCCCACCGACCTGGTGGAAGTCGCCAACCAGCAGGTGGCCGCACCCGGTATCACCAAGACCTACCAGAACGGCAGCCTCAGCAACGACGATTCCAGCGCCACGCACACCACCGGCAGCAACCTGGTGATCGGCGAGAGCATGACTTACGACATCGTCGTCACCCTGCCCGAAGGCGTGACCAGCAACTTGCGCATCAACGACCTGATCCCGCCCGGCCTGCGTCTGGACCCTCGTTTCAACAACAACCTCGGCTACCAGATCATCACCACGGTGGCCGGCAGCGCGGCACTGACCACTGATTTCAACGGCAACGTCAGCGTCAGCCCGATGACCCCGGACGGCAGCGACGGCGCCGACCTGCAACTGGTGTTCGTCAGCGCCCGCGCCAATGCCGACAACCTGACCGGCAACAACAGCTTCGTCATCCGCCTGGTGCTGGTGGCCAGCAACGTCACCGGCAACCAGCAGGGCACTACACTGAACAACGGCGCGCAGCTGGTGTACAGCGACCCGGACGGCGACACACCGAACGGCAGCGCACCTGTGGAGCGTAGCGTCAACAGCGCGCAGCAGCCCAGCGTGACCATTGTCGAGCCGACGCTCAAGGTCACCCAGCAGATCACCTCGACGCCGATATTCGGCGGCTACGAAGACGGCGACGTGGTCGAGTTCCAGATCGTCATCAGCAACACCTCGGGCACCGACGCCTTCGACATCAGCCTGGTGGACGGCCTGCCCACCGAACTGAGCGGCATCAGCCTGACCGGCGTGACCTACAGTGGCGGCGCCAGCAACCACGGCGGCGCCGACTTCATCATCCAGGGGGGCCGGCTGATCAGCGTCAGCGGGGCCAACATCGACATCGCCAACGGCGGGCGCATCGTCCTGCAACTGAGCGGCACCGTGAACGCCACAGCCGCAGGGCAAGCGGCCTTCAGCAACGCCGTGGACGTGCGCTGGACCAGCCTCGATGGCAGCGACAACACGGTCGACACCACTCAAGGCGAGCGCAGTGGCGAAGATGGCGTGCTCAACGGCGGCGCCTTGAACGACTACCGGCTGGTCTCGCTGCTGGCCTTCCCGGTCAGCAACGGTATCCGCATCTCGCGGGTCGGTGGTGTAGCCGACACCGCGCCCGCCACCAACGGCAGCGGCGCCATCGACACCAGTGGTGTCTCCGAGAACGTGGTGGTCGGCGAAATCGTCCGCTACCGCGTGGCGGTACTGGTGCCCACCGGCGACAACCCCGACTACCAGATCCGTATCGAGCTGGCCGCAGGCCTGGAGTTCATTCCCGCCAGCCTCAACAACATCCTGATCGCGTTTCTCTCCAACACCCCGGCCGGGTTGACCACCGATGCCAGCAACCTGATCAGCAGCGGCACCTTGAGCATGCCAGGCAACGAACTCAGCGACGTGGCCCAGGGCATTCATGCCGATCTGTCCGGTGCAACCCCCACCGGGGTGTTCGACATCAACAATGGGCGCCTGGTCATCACCACCAATGCCGATGGCAGCCAGACCGTCACCTTCAGCCTGGGCAACTTGACCAACACCGAACTGAACGACCCCGACGTCGAAGGTGTAGTGCTGGAGTTCAACGTGCGCGTCAGCAACGTGGCCAGCAACCAGGCCGGCGCCAACCTGGGGGTTTCCGTGCATGAGCACGTCGGCCTCAATGGCGGCGTCGACCGCGGCAAGAGCGACACGGTGTTCGAGCGTGTGGTCGAGCCGAGCTTCACCAGCCTGGACAAACGCGTCATCGACGTGACGCCAGGCAACGGCACCACCAATGCCACGGTGTCGGTGAGCTTCACCCAGAACGGCGAAGTGCCGGCCTACAACACCCACCTCGCCGACCAGTTCCCCAGCGGCAGCAACTATCAGGTGCAAAGCATCCTGCTCAACGGTGTGGCGCTGGACCTGGCCAACCTGCCGGCCGGCATCAGCTTCAGCGATGGCTCGGCGATCGCGCTGGACTTCGCGCGCCTGGCGGTCAGTGACAGCGTGCAGGTGATCTACACCGTCACCCTGCCCGGCAACAGCGCCATCGCCGACAACGCCGCCAGCGCCGCGGTACTGACCTGGACCAGCCTGCCCACCGATTTCGAGGCCAACGGCTGGGGTGGCTCGCTGCCCGCCACCGCTGGCAGTGCAACGGGGGAACGCACTGGCCAGGACGGCGCCAGCGGCCTGAACAACTACATCCTCAGCGATGGCGCCGGCATGGGCGTGATCCAGGGCACGCTGTGGGACGACACCCGCAGCGCCACCAACAGCGTCGCCCCCGACGGGCCGGGCCTGGACGGCATTGGCGTGACCCTGACCTGGGCCGGTGACGACGGTCAGTTCGGTACGGCCGACGACCGTGTCTTCACCACGACGACGGCCAATGGCGGCCAGTACCAGTTCGCCCTGCTGCCCTCCGGCAGCTACCTGGTGGTGGTGGCACAGGACCACACGGTCAGTGCCAACAACCACTTCCGCGTGCGTATCGACAGCGATACCGGCACCAGCCCCGGCGGGCTCGGCAGCATCAACCTGAGCCTGGGCGAAGGCATCATCGGCACCGCCGATGCCGGCTACGTGCACCTGAACGAGGCCCCGGTCAACAGCGTCGCCGACCAGCAGGGGCTGGAAGACACCGTGCTGCACCTCGTCGGCCTGTCCATCAGTGACGTGGACGTGAATGGCAACAGCACCGACGGGGTAATGACCATTACCCTGTCGGTGCTTCACGGCGTTCTCTGGCAAGCCGCAACCCCGCCTGCTGCCAACGCCACGCCACCGGCCGGCGCGGGCCGAAGCCTGGTCCTGACCGGCACCCTGAGTGAACTGAATGCCCTGCTGGCCCAGCTGTACTACAAGGGTGACCAGGACTTCAACACTGCCCAGATCGCCGAAACCCTGACCATGGTCACCAACGACCAGGGCAACTTCGGTGACCACCCGCTCAACGGTGACGGCATCCCCGGGCAGAATCCCGCCGATGCCCTGACCGACACCGACGTGATGAACATCGTCCTCACCCCGGTCAACGACGACCCCATCGCCAACCCCGACCTGGCGATCGCTGTCGAAGCCGGTGGCCTGAACAACACCGACCCCGGCGTGAACCCCACCGGCAACGTGCTGGCCAACGACACCGATGTCGATATCCAGACCAACGGCGACGTGCTCACCGTCACCCGCATCGCCAACAACCTAAGGCCCGACGGTGTGGCAGTGAGTGGCAGTGGCGTCACCGTGCTGCAGGGGCTCTACGGCACGCTGGTGATCAGGCCCAATGGTGGCTTCCAGTACATCGTCGACAACAGCAACCCGGCAGTACAGGCGCTGCGCACGGCTGGCCAGTTCATCAGCGAATTCTTCGACTACACCATCGTCGATACCGGTGGCCTGACAAGCAACGCGGTGCTGCAGATCAACATCCACGGCGCCAACGACACACCGGTCGCCCACGGCGACGTGGGTACCGCCATCGAAGCCGGCGGCACCAACAATGGCACGCCCGGCGCGGACGCCGTCGGTAATGTGCTGGACAACGACACCGATGTGGACGCAGTGGCTCTGGGCGAAACCAAACAAGTCACGACCATTCGCTTCGACGGCCCGGGCGGCGGGCGGATCATCCCGCTGCCCAGTGGTGGTGCGACGACCCTGCTGGCCAATTTCGGCACCCTGACCATCAACACCGACGGCAGCTACCGCTACGTCGTCGACAACAGCAACGCTGCAATCCAGGCGCTCTCCCCTGGCGAGACCCTGGTCGAGCAGTTCAGCTACCAGATGGCCGATGCCGGTGGCCTGAAATCGATCAGCGTCCTGGTCATTACCATCCAGGGTGCCAACGATGCACCGGTAGCCGTGGATGACCATGGCACCGCCACGGCTGGCTCCAGCGACGGTATTCCCGCCCCTGTCAATGCCAGCGGCAACGTGATCACCGGCAACGCTGGCGTGGGCGCGGATACCGACGTCGACAGTGTCGATCAACCGACGGCCACCCAGCTCAAGGTCGATGGCGTACGCAGCGGCCTGGAAAGCAGCGGTGGTGTGCTCAGCCCGGTCACTGGCGCCACCCCGGGCTCGATCATCGGCAGCGTCGCGCGGCTGGCCGACAGCCGCCTGATCAACGGCAACTTCGGCCAGCTCACGCTCAACGAGGACGGCACCTACACCTTCGTCGTCAACAGCGCCGACCCAGCCATCCGTGCCCTGGCAGCCGGGCAGAGCCTGGACGTGATCTTCACCTACCAGATCCACGACAGCGGCGGGTTGACCGACCAGGCGCAGCTGGTCATCACCGTCACCGGGGTCAACGACCCGCCCGTGGTCAACGCGGTCAGCATCGACGCCGTCGAGGCTGGCGGCCTGAACAACGCCATCCCCGGCATCGACCCCAGCGGCAACATCAGCGCCGCCTACAGTGACCCGGACGGCGATACCCTGAGCATTACCGGCGTACTCAGCCCGGCCGGTGTAACCGGCATCCTCGGTCAGCCGCTGGCCGGCAACTATGGCAGCCTGACCCTGGACGCCCAGGGCAATTACCGCTACGTGGTGGACAACAGCAACAGCGCTGTGCAGGCCCTGCGCACCGACGCCGACCGGCTCACCGAGGTGTTCCAGTACAGCGTCAGCGATGGCAACGGCAAGACCGTCACCGCCACCTTCAGCGTGGTCATCCATGGCCGCAACGACACACCGATCGCCGCCAACGACTCGGCCATCGCCGTCGAAGCCGGTGGCGTCAACAACGGCACTCCGGGCCAGCCGGGCAGCGGCAATGCCCTGGCCAATGACCAGGACGTCGACGCCGGCGACAGCAAGACCCTGGATGGCATCTACCTGGGCACGCTGGCCACTGGCGGCACCTTCGTGCAGGTCAACGCCGGCGCCACGGTGGTGGCCGGCAACTACGGCACGCTGAGCATCGACGGCAACGGCAACTACGTCTACACCGTCAACGACAGCCTGGCCGCCGTGCAGGCACTCAAGGCCGGTGAAAGCCTGGTGGAAACTTTCAGCTACCGCATGCACGACAGCGCCGGTGCCAGTTCGCAGGCACAGATCATCATCACCATTGACGGGCGCTACGACACCCCGGTGGCGCATGATGACCTGGCCTATGCCGTGGCCACCGACGACGATGGCAATGGTGGGCGCAACCCCACGGGCAACGTGTTGAACAATGACACCGATGTCGATGCCAACGACAGCAAGACCGTCACCGCCGTGGGCGTGGGCGCCGAAAGCAGCAACCCGATCCTCGCCCCCCTGAGCGGCAGCGCTACGGTCATCAGCCAGTACGGCACGCTGACGCTCAATGCCGACGGCAGCTACCGCTTCGTGGTCGACTCCAGCAACCCCGACATCGTCGCCCTGGGCCCGCTGGGCTTCGTCATCCAGCGTTTCACCTACCAGGTCACCGATGGCGGCGGCCTGAGCGATACCGCCACCCTCTATGTGCTGATCCGCGGTGAAAACCAGCCACCGGTAGCCAACCCGGACCAGGGCCTGGCCATCGAAGCCGGCGGCCAGGGCAACACCATCCCCGGCAGCAACCCGGCCGGCAATGTGATGGACAATGACACCGACCCCGACACCATCAACATCATCGTCCCGGAAACCCTCGAAGTGCTGGCGTTCTGGAGCGGCGATGGGCCATTGCCCGGCAACCCGACCGGCGTTGGGCAGACCCTGCGCGGCCAGTACGGCGACCTGACGCTGAACGCCGACGGCAGCTGGCAGTACGTGCTGGACAACAGCCTGCCGGCAGTGCAGGCGCTGCGGGTCAGCGGCCAGACCCTGACCGACAACTTCACCTACCTGCTCACCGACCTCTGGGGTGGTACCGCCAACGGCCTGTTGACCATCACCATCGACGGCCGCAACGACTTCCCGGTGGCCAACGACGACAGCGCCACCGCCGTGGAAGCCGGAGGCGTGAACAACGGCAGTGGCGGCGTCGACCCGCGCGGCAACGTGCTCGACAACGACACCGACGTCGATGGCGTGCAGTATGGCGAGACCAGTACGGTGCTGCAGTACACCGCTGAAAACGGCCAGAGCGCCGGCGCCGGCCAACTGCTGCAGGGCCTGTATGGCACCCTGCTGATCAATGCCGATGGCAGCTACACCTACACCGTGGACAACAGCAACCCCACCGTGCAGGCCATGCGCAGCGCCAGCGAATCGCTGCGTGAAGTGTTCACCTACCGCATGCGCGACACTGCCGGCGCCACCGCCGATGCGCGGCTGACGGTGACCATCCAGGGCAACAACGACAACCCGGTGGCCCGTGACGACAGCAACAGCGCCAGCGACCAGGTGCCAGCACCGCACACCAGTGGCAACGTACTGCCCAACGACAGCGACGTGGACGGTGGTGACAGCCTCAGCGTGACCGCCATCCGCACCGGCCAGGAAGGCGCAAGCGGTAGCGCCGGGGTGATCGGCCAGCCCATCGCCGGCCGGTACGGCACCTTGGTGCTCAACGCCGACGGCAGCTACACCTACACCATCGACCTGAGCAATCCCGAGGTCCTCGCCGCCGCAGGGCTTGGGCAAGTGCTCAAGGACTACTTCACTTACACCATCAGCGACCTGGCCGGCGCCACCGACCAGGCCCAGCTGACCATCACCCTGGATATCTCCAGCCCCTACATCCCGCCTGGCCCCTATTTCGACCGTGACAGCCGTGCCAGCCTGGCCAGCCTGCGGCTGCCCGACGTCACTCCGGCGATCTTCGTGGCGCCAGTGGTCGAACGGGTCGACCAGACCCTGACCTTGTCCGCCTGGGGCGCCGATGGCAGTGATGTGCGCCTGTTCGCCACGCCCGAGATCGAAAGCCAGTCAATCGGCAGCCAGCTTGGCCAGGTCAATGGCCAGTTCGTTGCCCGGGCAGTGGGTGAAAGCCGGCGTGCCAGCGCCGAAGACCAGAACTGGGTCGATGGCCGCCACGGGGTCATCAGCCTGACGGCCGATGGCCTGCTGCCAGACCCTTCGCTGTGGGCCCCTGCACACACCGACATGGTCGGGCAAACGGACAAGAAACCACAGGCCGCGCACGGTTTCCGGGCGCAATTGCGCGAAGCTGCCCTGCGTCGCGGGAGCAACGCCCAATGAAGCCTAAGCATTCACGGATGGACCAAGGACAGCCTATGTCAGTATCGACCTTGAAAGCCCTGGGCAGCTTCGCTGCCGTCAGCGTCCTGCTCAGCGCCTGCTCGAACTTCGAGCCTAAACCCTACACCGAAGACGAAATGCGCCAGCGGGTCATCGAAGACCAGGCGCGCATGTACAAGGAGCAGGAGCCCGTCAACGGGCCGATCACGTTCTACGAAGCTTCGGCCCGTGCGCTGAAATACAACCTCGATTACCGCCTGAAACTGCTGGAAAGCGCGCTGGCTTCCGACCTGCGCGATGTCTCCAGCCACGAGATGCTGCCGCGCCTGGTGGCCTCGGCCGGTTACGCCGGGCGTAACAACGACTCTGGCGGCACTTCCATCGGCATTCAGGATCGCCAGGTCAGCTTGCGCCCGTCCACGTCCGAGGAGCGTTATCGCACGTTGTACAGCCTTGGTTTGTCATGGAGCCTGCTGGACTTCGGCGTCGCCTACTTCCGCACGCAGCAGAAGAACGACCAGATCCTGATGGCCGAGGAGCGCCGCGAAAAGGTCGCGCAGAACGTGCTGCAGGACGTGCGCAATGCCTACTGGCGCGCCCTGGGCGCCCAGCGCCTGCTGCCCGAAGTGGACGGTTTGCTGATGCGCACCCACCGCGCCCTGACCGCGGCACGTGAAGCCGAAGGTAAAGGCCTGCTGCCACGCCAGGACATCCTCGCCTACCAGCGCGCCCTGCTCGATTCGGTCTACATGCTGACCGTGCGCCGCCAGGACCTGGAATTCGCCCGCGCCGAACTCGCCGCGCTGATGTCGCTGCCCCCCAATACGCGCATGGTCCTGGCCGACAGCAGCGAGCCGCCGCTGCCCTTGCTCGATGGCAATGTGGAAAAACTGGAGCGACTGTCCCTGGAGCGCCGGCCGGAAATCATGGAAGAGTGGTACCGCAAGCGTGTCAGCATGAACGACCTGAAGATCGCCAAGGCCCAGTTGTGGCCAAACGTGAGCTTCAACTACGGCTACGAGTACGACTCCAACAAGTACCTGTACAACAGCGACTGGAACCAGACCGGTATCAATGTATCGATGAACCTGCTGCGCCTGCTGCAATACCCCGACATCACCGCAGCGGAAAAAAGCCAGGAAAAGACCGATGACATGCGCCGCACCGCCTTGTCCATGGCCATCCTCACCCAGGTGCGTGTGGGCCTGCTGCGCTATCAGCTGGCACGTCAGGAGGTCGAGTTTGCCGACGAAAGCCTGCGCGTCGACCGCAGCCTGCTCGATTACGCGCAATCGTCGCGAAGCGCGGCATTGGGTAGCGAACTGGAACTGATCCGCGCCGAAGGGCGCCTGCTGCTGTCGCGGTATCAGCGGGAGGCGGCCTACTCCGATGCCCAGGCTGCCTGGGGGCGCTTGTACAACTCGGTCGGTTTCGAGGTCATGCCCAAGCAGATCGAACAGCATGACGTGAAGACGCTGGCCCGGGAAATCCAGCACACCGTGGAGCAACAGACCCGGGACAACCTCCTGGCAGCAGACCGATAGGCCTAGCTCGATGTCCGGTCATCCGGCCCATCCACTGGCGGACGGGCCGGGGCCGAATACCATTTCTCCCGCGGTACCCATTTGTCCTTGGACGGGTCTTCCTGATAGTGCGGCGACATGATCTGGATGCCGTAGGCGTTGAACCCGTCCTGGATGTTCGCATGCAGCATGCTCAGCAGCTCTGCCCGGGGTTTCGGCTGCTCTGGCGTCGCCCGGGCTACCAGGCGGTATTCAGGGTAGAAGTCGGACAGCCCGGTCTGGAACACCTGGGGCCTGGGGGTGCTCAGGATGCCCTCGGTGCGCTCTGCCGCCTCGATCAGGATCGCCTCCACCTGGCGCCAGGGGGTGTCGTAGCCGATCGTCACCACAGTGTCGACAACATAGCCACTGCCCTGGCCAACCCTTGAGTAGTTCTTGGTTACCGACCCGGTAATCATCGAGTTCGGCAACGTCAGCACCTCACCCAGCCCGGTGCGAATGGTGGTGTTGAACATGCCCACCTCGGTCACCGTGCCCTCATGCTCGCCCACGCGCACGTACTCGCCCACCTTCAGCGTGTGCGAGTAGGTCAGGATCAACCCGGCAGCCGCCTGCCCCACCACGCTGGACGCACCCAGGGAAATCATCAGGCCGAGCAGCACCGACAGCCCCTTGAAGGCATCCGTACCCGCGCCCGGCAGGTACGGATAGGCCATGACCAGCGCGAACAGCCAGATCGCCAGCGAGGTCAGGCGCGTGGTCGGCTGCAGGGTTTCCGCCGTCAGCCACTTGAGCGTGCCGGGCCGCGCCAGGCGTTCGAGCAGGCGGCGGCTGAAAGCGCTGACGCCCCGCGCAATGAAAAAGATCATCAGGGCCACGGCGATACCCGGGATGGCATTGACCACGCCATCCATCACCAACCTGAACAGGTCGAACAGATAAAGATTGAGGCTTTCGCCCCACGGCCGGGTATACGGGAAGCGCGACAGCACGTAGCTCAGCCATTCGTAGCTCAGCAGCAGGACCACACCCCAATACAGCAAGCGCAACAAACGATCGATGAAGAAGTACACGTACTGCATGTCGAACAGCGACAGTTGCCCGACCTTGATCTCCCTTGCCCGGCTGCGCATCAAGGCGGGCAGCAAGGCACGCAGCTTGAGACGGGCGAAATTCGCACCCTTGATCAATACCAGGTAGATCAGCGTGGCCAGCAACGACAAACCGGCCGCTGTCAGCAGAAAGTGCAGGCTGCGCGCCTGCCGGGTCTCATCGATCACCTGCTGCAGGTTCGCCACTGCCCGCTCGGCAGCCGCGCGGGTATCGCCGCCCTCCACCCCCAGGTCCTGCGGCGCAACGATGAAGGCACGCCGGCCAGCCAGGATGACCAGCTGGCTATTGAGGATCGGGTCGATGCGCACTTGCAAGTCATCGGTACCCTGCAGTGTTTCATCGATCACCGCGGCCGCCCGCTGAACCCTGCTGGCCGGGGTTTCGCCGAGCAGGGTCGCCTGCAAGGTGATGATCGTGCGGTTGGCCACCCGCAGTTCGGCCGGGACGCCTGGAACACCGTCGGTTGCGTTGCCCGCCGCTTCGCTGGCGTTCGCCACCCCGGCAAGCAGGCACCCTGAAAGCAACAGCCATTTGAGCAGGCCTGTCATCGCACCGTCATTCCTCTTCGTTGATCACTTTCACCCGCCCCGAACGCGCTGCCTTGAGCAGTTTTTCATGGTCACGTTCGGTCTGGTCGGCATACAGCAGCGCAAAATCGCCGAGGGCCTGGTCGAACACGTCGCTCTTGCCCAGGTAACCGGTGATGGTCGCGGCATCGCCGGACTTGGCGTGGGCGCGTGCCAGGGTCATGCCGCAGAAATCGGCATAGCGCTCAAGTTGCGTGGTGTTGATGTGTTCCAACGGCACCGACATCTTCATGTCGCGCAATTGCCGGACAAAAAAGTCGTACCCCTCCGGGCCCCTGACCCAACCCAGGAAGATGTCGCTGGACGATTGCATCAAGCGCTGCCCCATCACCACCCGCTGACCCTGGTTGTCGTACTGGCTCTTGCCCGCATAGGGTTCCAGCACCGAGCGGCAGGACTCCTTGAACTGCAGGATCAATGGGTGATTTTCCTCGGAAAACAACAGCGCGATATAGCAGCGGGTGCCCACGCTGCCGATGCCCACGACCTTGAGCGCGGCATCCACCAGGCGATAGCGGTCGAGCAATACCCGGCGCTCGTCCGACAGGCTCAGCCGGTACGCATGCAGGCCGCTGCGCACACGCTCGAAGAAATCCGGCGCATCGACATGCTGGATGACCGGTGGCTGGTCGACGATGCGCGGCTGCCCCCCGACCTGCCCGGCGATCTTCGGAAATACGCTTTCCATCACGCGCTCACGGGCGCGGGCGAACAGTTGCTGGCGGAACTTGCGGGCCTTGGCGTCCGGTGCGGTGTCCAGCAACGTTTGCGCGTCCAGCCGCGAGTACCAGACCTCCAGCGGTTTCATCTTCGAAAAACGCCGCAGGTGCTCACGGTAGGCCCGGGCGCAGGCAACAGCGACTTTGTGCGCTTGCGCGTCGACCGCCCCATTGTCGCGGGCCGCCACGGCAAAGCTGGCGACCAGCCGCTTGATATCCCATTCCCACGGCGCCGGCAGGGTTTCGTCGAATTCGTTGAGGTCGAACACCAGGTTGCGTTCGGGAGTGGCGAAGAGGCCAAAATTGAGCAGGTGGCAGTCGCCACAGGCCTGCACGTTGACCCCGATGTTTGGCCCCTGGGCCAGGTCATGGGCCATCAGCGCTGCCGAGCCGCGCAGGAAGGTGAACGGGCTGTGCAACATGCGCCCGTAGCGGATCGGCACCAGGTCCTGCAGGCGGTCGCGGTTGGACTTTTCCAGCAGGGCAATGACGTTGCGCTGGCGGGCAGGCTTCCATTTGCCATGGCTCTCTCGCGGCACCGCGACGCGCAAGCGCTTGCCGTCGGCGACACGCTCCTCGCGGGCGCGGAAAACCTGGTTCGGTACACTGTCGTCTTTGTGCTTTCGAGCAGCTGCACGTCGGGATGCCATGATGCGATCGACTCCTCTGGAATAAATCACTGCCCGCCCGCGAAGAACCAACGAAAGAACGGGGTCGGGCCGTCCACCTGCATCACCCGCGCCCACGCCGGGCGGTTTTGACGTAAATACATATAAGCATCTCCCAGCTCACTGCCCCGCAACTTTTTCACCAATTCTTCACTGTCCCCGTACTTTTCCCTGCCTAGGATTCGCCGACAATTTGCCTGCCCGCAGAGTCAACCATGAATCTGAAGCGTACCGATCAACGCGCGTTGCTGTTGTTGCTGGCCGTCACCGCCCTGCTATTGATGCTCGGCCTGGGCAGCCGCGAATTGTGGGGGGCGGAAACCCGTTGGGCCAACATCTCCCTGCAGATGCTGCAAAGCGGAGACTATTTTGACCCGTACCTCAAGGGCGGCGCCTATTACGACAAGCCACTGCTGTCCTACTGGCTGATCACTGCCAGCGCCTGGCTGACCGGCGGCCTGGGGCCTTGGTCGCTGCGCCTGTCCTCGGTCGTCGCGGCGTGGTTGAGCGTGTGGTTGACCTACCTGCTCGGCGAGCGCCTGTTTCGCAAAGGTACCGGCCTGGTCGCCGGCTGGATGCTGGCCACGACCTTCTACTTCGTGTTCTGGGCAAGGGTCGCCACCGCCGACATCCTGACGGTGTGTGGGGTGCTGGCGGCGGTCTGGTGGTATTGCCGGGGGCCGGACGACACCCGCTTCTGGCGCTACGTCGGGTTCTTCGGGCTGCTGGCGCTGACGTCGCTGTTCAAGGGCCTGATCGGCTTCATCCTGCCCGGCCTGGTGTTGCTGCCGCATCTGCTGGGTCAAGGCCGCTGGCGTCGCCATCTGAACCTGCGCCTGTTGGCGGCGCTGCTGCTGGCCGGAGCACTTTATATGCTGCCGTTTCTGCTTTCGCACCTGTACGGCGCGCCAAACTACGGCGAGAGCGGCCTCGGGCTGGTGCTACGGGAGAACGTGGTGCGGTTTTTCCAGCCTTTCGACAACCTCGGGCCGATCTACACCTACCTGGTGTACCTACCGGTCTACACCCTGCCCTGGGCGCCTTGCTGGATCATTGCCTTGTGGGTCGCACTGCGCCATTGGCGGCACATCGAGCCGGATACCCGCTGGCTGGTCCAGGGGCTTGGCCTGCTCATGCTGTTCTTCACCGCCAGTGGCAGCCGGCGCAGCTACTATGTGCTGCCGCTGGTACCGTTCGCGCAGCTATTGGGTGCCTGGTGGATCACCCAGCGAATGGCCGTGGGCAAAGCCTCTGCGCGCAACCTTCGCGCCGGTTTCGCGGTGACTGCGCTGTTGCTGCTGGCGGTGCTGGGCATTCTGGTGCCCTGGAGCAATGGTGGCGGTGGCGTGATCCGTTTCGGTGAGGCTGTACGTGAACAGGCGAGCCGCCGTGCGCCGCTGGCGCAGTGGCAACTGGTCATGGTCGAGGTGGACAACAAGGTGCCCCTGTACCTGCAGACAGGCGGCGCCCCCTTCCATTATGTGGCGCAGACCGAGGATTACCCACGCAGTGGCGACACCGCCAGCCTGATGGCCTGGCTGGAGCGCACCAGCGGCAGGCACTGGGACCCGCAGCGCACGATCATCGTCGCGCATTACCGCCACGGCGAGGCACCACCCTTTGGCTACCTGGAAAGCGATCACCAGGTCGTCACCACCCACCCCAGCCGTGGCGAGCAGTGGCTGCACGCCCGCGACGAGCAAAGCGTGGCCTATATTCCCAACGCCTAGGTCAGTCTCCCGGCTCGCCCGTAAACCTGTAAGTAACGTCGACTTTCAGGTCAACTAAACACACCGTTTAAACCCACCCAAATGGGTGTTTTGTGAATATTAAATTAATGTTCAGGCATACACTTAGATAGAAACCTGAACCTGAGCTGTCTGTGCTTGCAATGTCATGCGCAGGCGACTTATTTTTTATACTTCTTTCACAAAAACGGGCATACCCTTAACAGGATAAGTCACTGACAATCACTACGGCATGGATGACTGAACCCCTCAGAAAAACCTGACTTGACGCAACACACCCGCTTTTAGCCCGTGCACTTGATGCAAAAATCCACTTTGCGTCTACGCTGGCAATTGAACCAATAAAATCAATGGGTTCTGTCACTTTCCTGTATTACCGAGGTGCTCATGAGTGAGGCGTTTCTCCCTTTCTCTCGTCCTAGTATGGGCGACGAGGAAATTGCGGCTGTCGAAAAGGTCCTGCGTTCGGGCTGGATCACTACCGGGCCCCAGAACCAGGCACTTGAAGAGCAGTTCGCGCAGTACGTCGGTTGCCGCCATGCGGTCGCCCTGTCATCGGCCACTGGCGGGATGCACATCGCCTTGCTGGCACTGGGCATAGGCCCTGGGGACGAAGTCATCACCCCGTCGCAGACCTGGGTGTCCACGGCCAACATGATTTCCCTGCTCGGCGCCACACCGGTGTTCGTCGATGTCGACCGCGACACCCTGATGACCGACGCGTCGCGCATCGAGGCGGCCATCACCCCACGGACCAAGGCCATCATCCCGGTGCACTACGCCGGCGCGGCCTTCGACCTCGACCCACTGTACGCACTCGCCGACAAGCATGGCATCGCCGTCATCGAAGACGCCGCCCATGCCGCCGGCACCCGTTACAAGGGCCGCCATGTCGGTGCCCGTGGCACGGCGATCTTCTCGTTCCATGCGATCAAGAACATGACCTGCGCCGAAGGCGCGATGTTCGTCAGCGACGACGAAGCCCTGGCCAGCCGCGTGCGCATGCTCAAGTTCCACGGCCTGGGTGTCGACGCCTACGACCGCATGACCCACGGCCGCAAACCCCAGGCCCAGGTCATCGAGCCCGGTTTCAAGTACAACCTCGCCGACATCAATGCCGCCATTGCCCTGGTGCAACTCAAGCGCCTGGACGCCATCAACGCCCGCCGCACCGAGCTGGCCGGCCACTACCAGCAACGCCTGGCAGGCCTGCCGGTGCAGCCTCTGGCCGTGCCGGACTACCCGCAGCAGCACGCCTGGCACCTGTACATCCTGCGCATCGACAGCGAACGGTGTGGCCTGGACCGCGAAGCCTTCATGAAAGGCCTGCAAGAGCAAGGCATCGGCACCGGTATCCACTTCATCGCCACCCACCTGCACACCTGGTACCGCCAGCGTGATCCGCAGCTCTCGCTGCCAAACACCGAATGGAACTCGGCACGGCTGTGCTCCATTCCGTTGTTCCCCGACATGACCGACCAGGACCTCGACCGGGTCGTCAACGCCATTGAACAGCTTGTGGGAAATCGCTCGTGAGACCTTACCCGATTCATTGCGTATCCATCGTCATCCCGGTCTACAACGAGCAGGAAAGCCTACCCGAACTGCTGCGCCGTACGGGCGCTGCCTGCCAGCAACTGCGTCATCCTTATGAAATCGTGCTGGTCGACGACGGCAGCCGCGACAACTCGGCGCATATCCTCGAAGAGGCCGCGCAGGCCGAGAACAGCCCCTTCGTGGCAGTCATCCTCAACCGCAACTACGGCCAGCACGCGGCGATCATGGCCGGTTTCGAGCAGTGCAAGGGCGATGTGGTGATCACCCTCGACGCCGACCTGCAAAACCCACCGGAAGAAATCCCGCGCCTGGTCGCCGAAGCCGAACGTGGCTTCGACGTGGTCGGCACGGTACGCAGCAACCGCCAGGATTCGGCCCTGCGCCGCTGGCCGTCGAAGGTGATCAACTACGCCGTCAAGCGCTCCACCGGCGTGGCCATGAGCGACTATGGCTGCATGCTGCGCGCCTACCGGCGCACGGTGATCGACGCCATGCTCGCCTGCCGCGAGCGCAGCACCTTCATCCCGATCCTGGCCAACAGCTTCGCGCGCCACACCACCGAAATCCTGGTGACCCACGCCGAACGTGAACACGGCGATTCGAAATACAGCCCGATGCGCCTGATCAGCCTGATGTTCGACCTGATCACCTGCATGACCACCACGCCATTGCGCCTGCTGAGCATTGTCGGGTTCAGCATGGCCGCGCTCGGCGTGCTGTTCGCCTTGGCGCTGATCGTGCTGCGCCTGGCGTTCGGCCCAGGCTGGGCCGGTAACGGCCTGTTCGTGCTGTTCGCCGTGCTGTTCGTGTTCACCGGTGGCCAGTTCATCGGCATGGGCCTGCTTGGCGAGTACCTGGGGCGCATGTACAGCGACGTGCGCGCCCGCCCGCGATTCTTCATCGAAAAAGTGCTGCGCAGCGGCCCGCCGCCTGTGCCGGCACAGAACGTCACCGTTGATGGTTTCAATTCCTCTACTTCTGGTCAGGTTCACTCATGAGTGCAAAAACAGTTGTCTTCGCTTACCACGACATCGGCTGCGCCGGCATTGAAGCCCTGCTCGACAGCGGCTATGACATCGCAGCGGTGTTCACTCATGCCGACGATCCCAAGGAAAACACCTTCTACGCCTCGGTCGCACAGCTGTGTGCGCGCAAAGGCATCCCGGTGCATGCGCCGGAGGACGTCAACCACCCGCTGTGGGTCGAGCGCATCAGCCAGCTGGACCCCGACTTCCTGTTCTCGTTCTACTACCGCAACCTGCTGAGCGAACCGCTGCTGGCCACCGGCCGCAAAGGCGCCTTCAACCTGCATGGCTCGCTGCTGCCGCGCTACCGTGGCCGCGCGCCAGCGAACTGGGTGCTGGTCAACGGCGAGACCGAAACCGGCGTTACCCTGCACCGCATGGTCAAGCGCGCCGATGCCGGTGCCATTGTCGCCCAGCTGCGGGTGGCCATCGAACGCAGCGACACCGCGCTGAGCCTACATGGCAAGCTGCGCGCTGCCGCCGCCGACCTGCTGCGCGACACCTTGCCCAACCTGCGCCAGGGCAAGTTCAGCGAAACGCCACAGGATGAGGCCAAGGCCACGGTATTCGGCCGTCGCACCGCGGCCGATGGCCGCCTGGACTGGCAGCAGCCGGCTGAAACCCTGTTCAACCTGGTACGAGCGGTGACCCAGCCCTACCCTGGCGCCTTCTGCCAGGTCGGTGAGCACAAGCTGATCGTCTGGAGCGCCGACGTGGTCAAGGGCAACGATGGCCTGGCCCCGGGCCGGGTGATCAGCACCGACCCGCTGCGCATCGCCTGTGGCCAGGACTCGCTGGTGATCAGCGCCGGCCAGCGCAACGATAACGGCTTGTACCTGAGCGGCCCGCAACTGGCCAACGAGCTGGGCCTGGTCGAAGGCTCGCTGCTGCGCGGTGCCGATGCCCGGCGGAGCACCCGCCGCACCCGGGTATTGATACTCGGTGTCAACGGCTTCATCGGCAACCACCTGTCCGAGCGCCTGCTCAGCGACGAGCGCTACGAGGTTTACGGCCTGGACATCGGCTCCGATGCCATCGAGCGCCTGCGCAGCCACCCACGCTTCCACTTCGTCGAAGGCGATATCAGCATCCACTCCGAGTGGATCGAGTACCACATCAAGAAGTGCGACGTGGTGCTGCCGCTGGTGGCCATCGCCACGCCGATCGAATACACCCGCAACCCGCTGCGCGTGTTCGAGCTGGACTTCGAAGAAAACCTGCGCCTGGTGCGCTACTGCGTCAAATACAACAAGCGCGTGATCTTCCCGTCGACCTCGGAAGTCTACGGCATGTGCCAGGACCCGAACTTCGATGAAGACACCTCCAACCTGGTGGTCGGCCCGATCAACAAGCAGCGCTGGATCTACTCGGTGTCCAAGCAGTTGCTCGACCGGGTCATCTGGGCCTATGGCCAGAAAGGCCTGAACTTCACCCTGTTCCGCCCGTTCAACTGGATGGGCCCACGCCTGGACCGCCTGGACTCCGCGCGCATCGGCAGTTCGCGGGCCATTACCCAGCTGATCCTCAACCTGGTGGAAGGCACGCCGATCCGCCTGTTCGACGGTGGCGAGCAGAAGCGCTGCTTCACCGACATCGCCGACGGCGTCGAGGCCTTGGCGCGGATCATCGACAACGACAATGATGCCTGCAACGGCCAGATCATCAACATCGGCAACCCGGACAACGAAGCCAGCATCCGCCAGTTGGGCGAAGAGCTGCTACGCCAGTTCGAAGCCCACCCGCTGCGCAGCAACTTCCCGCCGTTCGCCGGTTTCCGCGACGTCGAGAGCAAGGCGTTCTACGGCGGCGGCTACCAGGACGTGTCCCACCGCAAGCCGAGCATCGCCAACGCCAAGCGCCTGCTGAACTGGGAGCCGACCGTGGAGATGCGCGAGACCATCGGCAACACGCTGGACTTCTTCCTGCGTGAAGCGATGCGTGAAATCGAGGCCCGTCCGGCAGAAGAAGCACGCTGATGCAGGCAGGGTTGCGCATCGATGTCGATACCTACCGCGGCACCCGTGAAGGTGTGCCGCGCCTGTTGGAGCTGCTCGACGAGGCGCAGGTCAAGGCGACGTTCTTCTTCAGTGTCGGACCGGACAACATGGGGCGCCACCTGTGGCGCCTGATCCGCCCGCAGTTCCTGTGGAAGATGCTGCGCTCCAATGCCGCCGGGCTGTACGGCTGGGACATTCTCCTGGCCGGCACCGCCTGGCCCGGCAAGCCGATTGGCCGCGACCTCGGGCACCTGATGCGTCAGGCCCGTGCCGCCGGCCACGAGGTCGGCCTGCACGCCTGGGACCACCACGGCTGGCAGGCCAATGCCGGGCGCTGGAGCATGGCGCAACTGACCGAGCAGATCCGTCAGGGCGTCGACACCCTCAGTGACATCCTCGGTGCACCGGTCGAGTGTTCGGCCGTCGCCGGTTGGCGCGCGGACGAGCGGGTGATCGAGGCCAAGCAGGCGTTTGGTTTTCGCTACAACAGCGATTGCCGAGGTACCGGCCTGTTTCGCCCTCGCCTGGCCGACGGCTCGCCAGGGGCGCCACAGATTCCGGTGGACCTGCCGACCTTCGACGAGGTCGTCGGCCCGCAGGTGGCTGCCGCGCACTTCAACGATTTCATCCTGGGGCGCTTCCGCCCGCAGGCACTCAACGTCTACACCATCCATGCAGAGGTAGAAGGGATTCTGATGGCCCAGGATTTTCGCCACTTGCTGGCCGATGCACGCCAGCGCCAGATTGCGTTCAAACCATTGGGCGAGTTGCTCCCCGCCTCGCTCGACACCTTGCCCGTTGCCAGTGTGCAGCGCGGCACCCTGCAAGGCCGTGAGGGCTGGCTGGGAGTGCAAGGCTCATGAGCAGACGATGGACGCTACCGCTGCTGTTGGGGCTGTTCCTGCTCGCCTACCTGCTGCCACTGGGCGGCCATGGCTTGTGGATCCCCGACGAAACCCGCTATGCCCAGGTCAGCCAGGAGATGCTGCTGACCGGCAACTGGATCTCGCCCCATTTCATGGGGCTGCGCTACTTCGAAAAACCCGCCGCCGGCTACTGGATGATCGCCCTCAGCCAGGGGCTGTTCGGCCAGAACCTGTTCGGCGTGCGTTTTGCCTCGGCGCTGAGCGTCGGCCTGAGCCTGATCCTGTGCTACCTGGTGGCACGCCGCCTGTGGAACGACCCGCGCAAGAGCCTGGTGTGCACCCTGCTCTACATGAGCTTGTGCGTGGTGGTGGGCCAGGCGGGCTATGCCAACCTCGATCCGCAGTTCACCCTGTGGGTCAACCTCAGCCTGGTAGCCCTGTGGTTCGCCCTGGACAGCCGCAGCAATGGCCAGCGCCTTGCCGCCTGGGCAGTGCTGGGGCTGGCCTGTGCCATGGGTTTCATGACCAAGGGCTTTCTCGCCTGGCTGCTGCCGGTGCTGATCGCGTTGCCGTGGATGCTCTGGCAGAAGCGCTGGCGTGAACTGCTGGTGTACGGGCCGGTTGCCGTCGTGGTGGCGATCCTTGTCAGCCTGCCCTGGGTGCTGGCCGTGCATGCCCAGGAGCCGGACTACTGGCGGTTCTTCTTCTGGCATGAGCACATCCGCCGGTTTGCCGGTGACGACGCCCAGCACAGCGCCCCCTGGTGGTACTACCTGCCGCTGCTGGTGGCCTACAGCCTGCCTTGGATCGGCATGCTGCCGACGTCCCTGAAACAGGCCTGGCAGAGCCGTACCCAACCCAGGATCGTGTTTCTGCTGCTGTGGCTGCTGATGCCGCTGCTGTTCTTCAGCCTGAGCAAGGGCAAGCTGCCGACCTACATTTTCCCCTGCCTGCTGCCATTGGCCCTGCTGATAGGCCATGCCCTGGAGGACCGGCTGCGCCTGCAGCAAGGCCGTGCACTGGGCATCAACGGCTGGATCAACGTGGCGCTGGGCGTGGTCGCCTTGATCGCCCTGGCCTGGCTGCAACTGAAAAAGCCCGTGTACGAACACGAACTGAGCAGCCTGCTGCTGATGTGCGTGGCGTTGGCAGGCTGGACCGTCGCCAGCCTGGCCCAGGCCCTGTCGCCGCTGCGCTGCTGGGCGGCTCCGGTGCTGGGTAGCCTGTTGTTGATGGCCCTGCTGCCGGCGGCCCTGCCCAAGTCGGTGGAGGGCAACAAGATGCCCGACCAGTTCATCCTGCAACACCTTGACGAGCTGTCCGGCGCCACCCACCTGCTGAGCAACGACCTCGGCGCAGCGTCGGCGCTGGCCTGGCGCCTGCAAAAACCGAACGTGGCGTTCTACAACACAGTCGGTGAGCTGAAGTACGGCCTGGCTACCCCAGAAGGCCATGGGCGCCGGTTGAACGACAAGCATGTGCGCCAATGGGTCGACGACGCCCGCCTCAGCGGCACGGTTGCCGTGGTGATGCGGGTCAAGGGTGCAGATGAGCAGCGTGAACTCGGCCTGCTGCCCGACGATGGCACCCGCTACGAACAGGGCAAGATGGTGATCCTGATTCTGCCCAGAGTCGCACCATGAGCTGGCTGCTGCTGTTGACGGCTTGCCTGCTGACCTGCCTGGGCCAGGTGGCGCAGAAGTTCGCCGTGGAAAGCTGGCGTGGGCAAACGGGGCCGTGGACGGACAAATTGCGCTCGCCCTGGCTGTGGCTGGCCCTGCTCGCCCTCGGCAGCGGTTTGTTGGTCTGGCTACTGGTCCTGCAGCGCATGGAAGTGGGTATCGCCTATCCGATGCTCAGCCTGAATTTCGTGGTGATCACCCTGATCGCCCGCTTCGGCTTCCATGAACCGGTCGATCGCCGCCACTGGCTGGGCGTAGCCCTGGTCATCGCCGGCGTGGCCCTGCTGGGGCAGCAATCATGAACCAGCGCCTTGGCATCGCCTTCGCCCTGGGCAGCGTGCTGCTGGTCAGCACCGCCCAACTGGCCATGCGCTGGAGCATGACCCGCCTGCCGCAACCCGGCCAGTGGTTGTCGACATTGACCAGCCAGGGCGTCGATACCCTCGCCGTGGCCGTGGTGCTGGCGGCGATCGCCGCCTATGGTCTGTCGATGCTCTGCTGGTTGCTGGCCCTGCGTGACCTGCCGTTGGGCCGGGCCTACTCGCTGCTGAGCCTGAGCTACGCCCTGGTCTACCTGCTGGCGGCCAGCCTGCCGCTGTTCGACGAATCCTTCAGCTTGAGCAAAACACTGGGCGTGGCACTGGTCATGCTCGGGGTCATTACTATCAATACGCGTCCGGCCCGTTCGCCCGCATTAAGGAGTGCTCCATGAAAATTACAGTGTTTGGTAGCGGGTACGTCGGCCTGGTGCAAGCCGCAGTGTTGGCCGAGGTCGGCCATGATGTGGTGTGCATGGATATCGATGAGAAGAAGGTCGAGTTGTTGCGCCAAGGCCATGTCAGCATCTTCGAGCCAGGCCTTTCGAGCCTGGTGCGCGAAGGCCTGGACGGTGGTCGGCTGCAATTCACCACGGATGAAAAGGTTGCCGTCGAACACGGTCGCGTCGCCTTCATTGCCGTCGGCACGCCCTCCTGCGCAGATGGCTCGGCGGACCTCAAGTATGTGCTGTCGGTCGGCGACGCGGTCGCCCGCCACCGCCACGACCCGCTGATCCTGGTGGAAAAGTCGACCGTTCCGGTCGGCACCGGTGACACCCTGCGCGCCCACATCAATAGCGCGCTCGGTGGCCGCGAACTGCGAGTCGATATCGTCTCCAACCCGGAGTTCCTCAAGGAAGGCTCGGCCGTGGCCGATTGCCGCCGGCCGGACCGCATCGTCATCGGTTGCGAAGGTGAAGACGTGCGTGACGTCATGCGCGACCTTTACGCTCCATTCAACCGCAACCACGACCGCATCATGTTCATGGACCTGCGCAGCGCCGAGCTGACCAAGTACGCCGCCAACTGCATGCTCGCCACCAAGATCAGCTTCATCAACCAGATCGCCGAGCTGGCCGAACACCTGGGGGCCGATATCGAGTCGGTGCGCCAAGGCATCGGTGCCGACACCCGCATTGGTTACCACTTCATCTACCCAGGCTGCGGCTATGGCGGCTCGTGCTTCCCCAAGGACATGCGCGCACTGATCCACAGTGCCGAGCAGGTGCATTGCTCCAGCGACCTGTTGCAGGCGGTCGAGGCGATCAACGAGCGGCAGAAGCACAAGCTGTTCGACCGTATCGATGCGTTCTACAACGGCGACCTGGCCGGCAAGACCTTTGCTGTGTGGGGCCTGGCGTTCAAGCCCAACACCGACGACATGCGCGATGCCCCCAGCCGCGTGCTGCTTGAGTCGCTGTTTGCTGCCGACGCCAACGTGCGCGCCTTCGACCCTGAAGCCATGCAGGAAACCCAGCACCTGTACCCGGATGAAGAGAAGTTGATGCTGATGGGCACGCCGGAATCGGTATTGTCCGGCGCCGATGCGCTGATCATCTGCACCGAATGGCAGCAGTTCAAGGCGCCGGATTTCGACCTGATTCAGCAACGTCTGAAGGCACCGGTGATCTTCGACGGGCGCAACCTGTACGACGCCGAGCGCCTGTCGCGCAAAGGGTTCAAGTACTTCCCGATCGGCCGCGGCGATTCCTGCCAGTTGCCGATCGCCCCGCAACTGCCTCGTCAGGGTTCAAAAGCGGCGTGATGGCACTGTCCCTGACCGTTCGCCGGCAGTCACTGCTTGCAGGGCTGCTGGCGCTGCTGCTGTTCTGCGCCGGGGTGTATGGGCAAGCGCCGATCGGCTTCGACTCGCGCTTCGTGCTGTTCGCCCAGGAGATGCTGCGCCATGGGCCAACCGTGTTCCCCACCACCTATGGGCAACCCTACGCCGACTACACCTCGCTCTCGACGCTGTTCATCTGGCTGTTGTCACTGCCGTTCGGCGCGGTCAACGGCCTGACGGCTTGGCTGCCCAGCGCCATCGCCGGCGCGCTGATCGTCACCCTGATGTACCGGCTGCTGGCGCCATTCTCGCTGCGTTGGGCGTGGAGCAGCATTGCCTTGCTGCTGCTGACCGTCACCTTCGTCAGCGAAGTCCGCGCGGTGTCGCAGGACCTGATGCTGGCGGCCGTCGCCTTCAGCGTGTTCTATCTGGGTTATGCCCACGACCAGCGGGGCGCCGGGCGCCGCTGGCCGCTGGTGTTCGGCCTGTTGCTGCTGGGTTTCGGCATTCGTGGGCCGATTGGCCTGGTGGTGCCGACCGGCATCCTGTGCAGCTACTACCTGCTCACCGGCCAATGGCGACGGTTGCTGCTGTTTGGGGCGCTGGCCAGCCTGCTGCTGGTTGCCAGTGTCGGCCTGTTGCTGTGGATGGCGAAGGTCAGCGGTGGCCAGGCGTTTCTCGATGACGTGATTCGCATGCAGTTCATGGGGCGCATGGACGGCAGCGAGGGCGCCAGCAGCGCGCTGTACTACTTCACCAGCTCGCTGGGCAACTACGCACCGGCCTACCCACTGGCAATCCTGGCATTGCTGGCCACCTGGCTGGGCCGTGCGCGTCTGCAGGGGCCAACGCTGCGCCTGGTCGGTTACTGTTCGGCTGGCGCACTGCTGGTCATGCTCGGGCTGTCGATCCCTTTGGCCAAGAAGGCCCGCTACCTGCTGCCGATGCTGCCGATGGTGGCGATCATCGCCGCGTACCCGTTCCAGGTGGCCCAGGGGCGGCTGTTTGCCGGGTTGCGGGGGGCAATCCAGGGCCTCTGGCTGCTGACGCCGGGGTTGATGATGGTCGCCTTGCTGGTGGCTCAGCGCCGCTTCCCCGGGGACATTGGCGGCATCACGGTGCTGATGGTAGTGCTGGCGGCCTTGCAGCTGTGGGCATTGTCGCGCCTGGTGCAGCCACGCTGGCGTGCCGAGGTCATGGCTGGCTGCGCGGTCATGGCGTTGTGGCTGGTGTATGTCGCGGTATTCGAACCTGTTGAGCGTCGCCTGTACGACACCCGCAGCTTCACCCAGGCAGTGCTCGAACAGGTTTCGCAGCAACCGGCTCCACTGGTACTTCACCGGTTGGGCCAGGATGCCAAGGCCATCAAGTTCATGGTCAACCTCGACCAGGACATGCAACCACTGTTCACCGAAACACCCGCGCAACTCCAGGCCTTGCAGCGGCCTGCCTGGCTGATGATGGATCAGCGCGACTTCCAGGCCTTGCAAGGGACACCGCTGCAAGCGCTACAGCCACGCCTGCGCGGGCGCTTCGATAACAACGACTATGTGCTGATGTACCTTGGGCAGTGACGATCAGTGGGGGTCTGGCCATGACTTGCGCGTGCGCAAGCGCTCGTGATAACGGCCGCCCAATGCGCCTCCCCACGGCATGATCAGGCCGATCACCAGCAGCACGAGCAACAGCGTGAACCCTTCGAACGGGCTGAAGAACTCCAGCACAGCGCAACCCAGGGTCGCCAGTAGCCCCAGGATGATCAACGCATCCGGCTTTAGCACCGGGCAGTCGCTGCTCGCCACTGAGGGGTGCAGGAACCCCACCAGCCATAGGTAAAGCCAGCTGACCACGGATGCAATGAACAACGCCAAGAACAACAAATGATGGCCAAACATCGAAGTGTGCATGCTCGGAAACCCTGTTCAAGTAAACGCCTTGCGTTACCGTGGATTTAAGCCATCCAACATGAAAGTTCTGTCAAAAAAACCTGACCTGAAGCCTGCGCCGCTTAAAATGTCATTTTTCCCATTCGATGCCAAGGAACCCTTCTAGTGAAAGGCCCGCAGAACGCTCGCGCCGAGGCTGTCTTGCTCGAAGCCAGGCAATTGGGCCGGGTCGATCTGCAGCGCCAGGCCACGCTGCTGAAGCCAACCGACTTGTCCCTGCACGCCGGCGAACGTATTGCACTCACCGGCGCGTCAGGTTCGGGCAAGAGTGTCTTGCTGCGCGCCCTTACCCTGCTGGATGCGCCCAGCTCTGGTGAAGTGCTGTGGCTCGGCGAACCGGTAACCCCGCCCCTGATACCGCACTTTCGCTCCAGGGCCTGCTACCTGACCCAACGTGCCGCGCTGGTGGAGGGCAGTGTCCTGGATAACCTGCGCCTACCCTTCACGCTCAAGCACAACCGCCAGTACCGCTTCGATGCAGCCACGGCGGCGCGCTGCCTGGACCTGGCCGGCAAACCACGCGGTTTTCTCGACAAGGCCGGTATCGACTTGTCCGGTGGCGAGGCGCAGCTGGTCGCCCTGGTGCGGGCGCTGCTGCTGGCACCCCAGGTACTGTTGCTCGATGAGCCGACCTCGGCCCTCGACCCGCAATCGGTCGCCGCCGTTGAAGCGCTGGTCATGAACTGGCTGGGCGAATCGCCCAACGCTCGCGCGTTCCTGTGGATTACCCACGACCCTGAGCAAGCCCGGCGCATCAGCACGCGTACATTGACCATGCACCAAGGCGCCCTGTCGACATGAACTATCACAACCTTGCCTACACCGACGTGGCGATTGCCGCTGCGCTGATCCTGGTCAACGGCCTGCTTTCGCTGTTGCTGAAACTGCAACTGGAGCGCCAGTTGCTGTGGGCGTCGCTGCGCACCATCACCCAACTGCTGGCCATCGGCTATATCCTCGGCTGGGTGTTCCAGCATGCCCAGTGGTACATCGTGCTACCGCTGATGCTCAGCATGACCCTGATCGCCGGCTATTCAGCGGCAGGCAGGGGCCAGCATCGCCATCGGGGCCTGCTGGCCGACAGCGTGCTGTCGGTGGGGCTGAGTGCCTGGCTGGTCACGGCCATCGGCCTGTTCGTGGTGCTGCGGGTGCGCCCCTGGTACGAGCCGCAATACGCCATTCCCATTCTGGGCATGATCCTCGGCAATACCTTGACCGCCGTTGCCTTGGGCATCGACCGCATGACCCGTGAACTGAGCGCCCAGCGCCCGGTCGTGGACATGATCCTGTCGCTCGGCGGCACGCGCTGGGAGGCGGCTCGCGCGGCGGCGAGCCAGGCGCTGAAGGCCGGCATGATGCCGACGCTGAACCAGATGTCGGTGGTAGGCATCGTCAGCCTGCCAGGCATGATGACCGGGCAGATACTGGCTGGGCAGGCACCGGGGGACGCCGTGCGCTACCAGATCGTGATCATGTTCCTGATAGCCGCAGCGTCGGCGCTGGGCACGGTGTGCGCCGTGCTGCTGACGTTCAACCGGCTGTTTTCACCCGCTCACCAGTTCATGGCCCATAAGCTGGCCACGCGCCGTTGAGCGGCCAACGTCAGGCCAGGCCGCCAAAGCGCCGGTAGAAACTTTCGTTGACGTCTGGCAATGGCCCGTCGGCGGTTTCCAGGGCGCTGGCGAGCCAGGTTTCCGCCTTGGCACATACCAGCCGATACAGGTTGCGACACAGCTGGCGGGCTGCGCGGCCTTCCCAGTCACCGGGCAGCAGTTCGTCCGGCAGTTGCGGGTCGCGCAGCAGCAAGCGGCGGTACTCGTGGATCAGCAAGGTGCGCGCCAGGAAGCAATCCTGGGCCTCCAGCTCGTCCTGCTCTTTCAGGCTCTGCCACAGTGGCCGGAACAGCTGGATGAAGTCGCTGTACTGCTGGCCGAGTTCGTCGATGCGCCAGCTTTCCCGTACCTGCGCGCGCATGGCCTTGGAGGCCAGCACTTCCTGGGTGTGGGTTTCGAAGACGATGCTGTCGTCGCTGGCTTCCAGCTCCCGCAAGGTGGCGGCCAGGTCAGCGCGATCGGCCCTGGGGCAGCCCAGCAGGTTCGGCGCCATGGCCCCGAAGCCCTGCCATTCCAGCTCTTCGCGCACGGTCTTGCGCTTGCCGGCATCCAGCTGGGACAGCAACACCAGTGTCCAGGCGCCGTCCCAAGCCGGCTGGCTCGGGCTGTAGACGCGCTTGAAGGCCTTTTCAAAACGCCGCCGCCCGGTGCCGGTCAGGCTGTAGTAACTGCGCCGCCCTACCTTTTCGGCGGTCAGCCAGCCTTCCTTGGTCAGGCGGAAGATCGAGGTGCGGATCAACCGTTCGTTGATCCCGATCGGCTCCAGCAGGTTGATCAGGCTGCCCAGCCAGACCGTGCCGCCATGGGGTTCGATGGCATCACCGTAGAGGGTGATGATCAGCGAACTGGCGCGGATCGGGGTCTGCTCCTGGAAGCGGGTGATCAGGTTGTTCAGCGGAACGAGGTTGCTCATGGACGAACTGCGCGCATTGAAAGCACCGACTATACCTGTGCGACGGGTCGCCTGACCATGGCGCGACGCCGGCAGGTTCATGCGCCCGCCTCGCCTTTGGGCCTGAAGCCACCGTCACCCATGCGCGGGCGCTGCCCTTCGGCTGCACTCAGCGGTGGGCATTCTACCATCGTCGCCATGCAGCGCTGGCTCAGGCGCTGGTACTCGGCGGTGCCGCGCTGCTTCCAGCTCACTTCCTGCTCGGTCAGCGGGCGCTTGACCTGGGCTGGCGCACCCATCACCAGGCTCTGCTCGGGGCACTCGAAGCCTGCTTTGACGAAGGCCGTGGCGCCGACGATGCAGCGTGGCGCGATGTACGCGGCGTCCATGACCACGGCATTCATGCCGATCAGCGCGTCTTCGCCCACGCGGCAACCATGCAGCACCGCGCCGTGGCCGACATGGCCATTGCGCTCGATCACCGTGTCACCACCCGGGAAGCCATGCATGACGCAGGTGTCCTGCAGGTTCGCCCCTTCTTCCAGCACGATGCGCCCGAAATCGCCGCGCAGGGACGCCAGCGGGCCAACGTAGCAGCGCGGGCCGACGATGACATCACCGATCAGCACGGCACTGGGGTGCACATATGCAGTGGGGTCGACCACCGGGGTCAGGCCGTCGAGTCGATAGCAAGGCATGTCTTTACTCCAATAATTTCTATGTTGATACATTTTTGTGTATCGCAATCAGATGAACTGCCGAACCGAGCCAAAGCCGCTCTTGTTCTGCTTTGCAGCCATATCCTGGTAACCCTCAACATAAAACGAGATACGTAAAAACACAATTGCTATTGCATTGGTGTATCACATGGTGCTTATACTGATTGCACCTTGGCAGGCGCCCGCGCCGCCCCTGCAGACAATTCCAATAAATGCCGGCCACCCTGAAGTGCCGTGCGAGCAGCCTGAGGACCCCGACATGCCTCGTTTCATCGATGTGCAGGCCCCTGAACACGGCGTTCGCCTGCTCACCCTGCAACGCCCGGAAGCGCTCAACGCCCTGTGCACCGAATTACTGGCAGAGCTTGCCGCAGCCCTGGCCGATGCGGATGCCGACCCACTGACCTGCGCGGTGGTCATTACCGGCAGCCGCAAGGCCTTTGCCGCCGGCGCCGACATCCGCGAGATGGCCGAGCGCGATCTGGTCGGCATCCTCAATGACCCGCGCGTCGCCCACTGGCAACGTATCGCCGCCTTTACCAAGCCCCTGATCGCTGCCGTCAACGGTTACGCCCTGGGTGGCGGCTGCGAGCTGGTGATGTGCGCCGACATCGTGATCGCCGCTGACGACGCCCGCTTCGGCCAGCCAGAAATCAACCTCGGGATCATCCCCGGCGCCGGTGGCACCCAGCGGTTGTTGCGTGCCGTGGGCAAGCCGCTGGCCATGCAGATGGTCCTGACCGGTGAGCCCATCACTGCCCGCCACGCCCTGCAGGCCGGCCTGATCAGCGAAATCAGCCAACCTGAACTGGCCGTCGAACGTGCGCTGCAGGTCGCCCGCAGCATCGCCGCCAAGGCCCCGCTGGCGGTGCGCCTGGCCAAGGAAGCCCTGCTCAAGGCCGGCGACACCGACCTGGCCAGTGGCCTGCGCTTCGAGCGCCATGCCTTCACCTTGCTGGCCGGTACCGCCGACCGTGACGAAGGCATTCGCGCCTTTCAGGAAAAACGCCCAGCCCGGTTCAAAGGCTGCTGAACCGCCCTCTTCCCATCGACTGATCGAGCGAGTCCGTCATGACTTTCGAGCACATTGTGTTTTCCATCGAGGACGGCGTGGCCTTCCTCGCGCTGAACCGCCCCGAGCAGCTGAACAGTTTCAACACGCAGATGCACCTGGAAGTGCGCGAAGCCCTCAAGCAGGTACGCCAGAGCAGCGAGGCCCGGGTCCTGTTGCTGACCGGTGAAGGCCGCGGCTTCTGCGCCGGCCAGGACCTGTCCGACCGTAACGTCGCACCCGGTGCGGCCATGCCCGACCTGGGCGAGTCCATCGAGCGGTTCTACAACCCGCTGGTGCGCACCCTGCGCGACCTGCCACTGCCGGTGATCTGCGCCGTCAATGGCGTGGCCGCCGGTGCCGGCGCCAACATTCCGCTGGCCTGCGACCTGGTGCTGGCCGCCCGCTCGGCAAGCTTCATCCAGGCGTTCTGCAAGATCGGCCTGGTGCCCGATTCCGGCGGTACCTGGCTGCTGCCACGGCTGGTCGGCATGGCCCGGGCCAAGGCATTGGCCATGCTCGGCGAGCGCCTGAGCGCGGAGCAGGCCGAGCGCTGGGGCCTGATCCACCGAGTGGTCGACGATGCCGAGTTGCGTGACGAGGCCCTTGCCCTCGCCCGCCACCTGGCCAGTCAGCCAACCTACGGCCTGGCCCTGATCAAGCGCAGCCTCAACGCCAGCTTCGACAACGGCTTTGACCAGCAGCTCGAGCTTGAACGTGACCTGCAACGGCTGGCCGGGCGCAGCGAGGACTACCGCGAAGGCGTCAGCGCCTTCATGAACAAGCGCACCCCTGCATTCAAAGGCCGTTGAACATGAAGCCACTCGACAGCAACGCCCTGGTGGCGGTGATCGGTGCCGGTGCCATGGGGGCCGGTATTGCCCAGATCGCGGCCCAGGCCGGTCACCCGGTGAAACTCTATGACAACCGCCCTGGCGCCGCCGCCGAAGCGGTAGCCGGCATCGATTGCCAACTCGGGCGCCTGGTGGAAAAAGGCAAACTGCAGCCAGACGCTCGTGAAGCAATCAGCGCGCGGCTGCAGCCGGTAGACGCTATCGAAACCCTGGCCGACGCCAAGCTGGTGATCGAGGCCATCGTCGAGAACCTGCAGGTCAAGCAACAGCTGCTGCGGCAACTGGAGGGTCTGTGCCAGCAGGACTGCATCCTCGCCAGCAATACCTCGTCGCTGTCGATCACCAGCCTTGCGGCAGGCCTGCAACGGCCACAGCAGGTGGTCGGCATGCACTTCTTCAACCCGGCACCACTGATGGCGCTGGTGGAGATCGTTTCTGGCCTGGCAACCGAGCCTGCTATCGCCAGCACGCTGTATGACACCGCCAAAGCCTGGGGCAAAAAGCCTGTGCACACGCGTTCTACCCCTGGCTTCATCGTCAACCGCGTGGCCCGGCCGTTCTATGCCGAAAGCCTGCGCCTGCTGCAGGAAGGTGCCGCCGATTGCGCAACGCTGGATGCCCTGCTGCGCGACGCCGGCGGCTTTCGCATGGGCGCATTCGAACTGACCGACCTGATCGGCCATGACGTCAACTACGCCGTTACCTGCTCGGTCTTCGACGCGTTCTATGGTGACTTCCGCTTCCAGCCCTCGCTGGTGCAGAAGGAGCTGGTGGATGCCGGGCGCCTGGGGCGCAAGAGCGGCCAAGGCTTCTACAGCTACGCCGATGGCGCCGAACGCGCAGCGGTGGCCGAACTGCACAGTTCGGCAAACGCCGAATGCTGCGTGGTCGAAGGCAACCTGGGGGCCATGCAGCCGCTGCTGGCGCGCTTGCGTGACAACGGCCTGGTCATCACCGAGCGGGCAGGCAACGGCCTGCTGCGCACCGGTGACGCCACCCTGGCCCTGTCCGACGGCCGCCTGGCCAGCCAGCGGGCCCGTGAAGATGGCCTGCGTAACCTGGTGCTGGTCGACCTCGCACTGGACTACCAGGCCGCCACACGCATCGCCATCAGCTGGTCAGCCGACACCACTGCCGCGGCGCGTGACCAGGCGGTGGCGCTGCTGCAGCGCGCCGGCTTGAAGGTGACCGGCATTGCCGACCTGCCCGGCCTGGTGGTGCTGCGCACCGTGGCCATGCTCGCCAACGAAGCGGCCGACGCGGTGCTGCAGGGTGTTGGCAGCGCCGCCGACATCGACCTGGCCATGTGCGCCGGGGTCAATTACCCGCGTGGCCCGCTGGCCTGGGCCGAGCAGCTTGGCGTCGATTACACCCTGCGCGTGCTGGAACACCTGCAAGCCAGTTACGGCGAAAGCCGCTACCGGCCTTCCCTGCTGCTGCGGCGCAGCCGCGAACAAGGAGCAAACCTGCATGACTGACCTGCAGCGTCATCCTGATGAGCTGGCCCAGGCCTGTGCCGCGGCAATGTATGCCCGCGACCCGGCCACCCAGGGCCTGGGCATCACCCTGCTCGACATCGGCCCCGGCCGGGCACGCCTGAGCATGCCGGTGCGCGCCGACATGCTGCAAGGCCACGGCACCTGCCATGGCGGCTTCCTGTTCGCCCTGGCCGACTCGGCGTTTGCCTTTGCCTGCAACAGCCACGACAAGGCCACGGTGGCCCAGGGCTGCAGCATCGACTATGTCGCCCCGGCGCTGGCAGGCGACGTGCTCAGCGCTGCAGCGATCGAACTCAGCCGTAAAGGCCGCACCGGCCTGTACGACGTGCGCATCCACAACCAGCGCGGCGAGCTGATCGCCCTGTTCCGCGGCAAATCCTACCAAGTGCGCGGCACCGTGCTCGCGCAGGAGACCCAAGATGACTGAAGCCAAGCCCCTCGATGCCCTGATCATCGATGCCGTGCGCACCCCCATCGGCCGATACGGTGGTGCGTTGAGCAGCGTGCGTGCCGACGACCTGGCCGCCGTGCCGATCAAGGCCCTGATGGCCCGCCACCCGGAACTGGACTGGCAGGCCATCGACGACGTGATCCTCGGCTGCGCCAACCAGGCCGGTGAAGACAACCGCAACGTCGCCCGCATGGCTGGCCTGCTGGCCGGGTTGCCGATCAGTGTGCCGGGCACCACCCTCAACCGCCTGTGTGGCTCGGGCCTGGACGCCATCGGCAGTGCCGCCCGCGCCCTGCATTGTGGCGAAGCCGGGCTGATGCTGGCCGGTGGCGTCGAGTCGATGTCACGGGCGCCGTTCGTCATGGGCAAGTCGGAGCAGGCGTTCGGCCGCAGCGCCGAGCTGTTCGATACCACCATTGGCTGGCGCTTCGTCAACCAACGGATGAAAGACGCCTACGGTATCGACTCGATGCCGGAAACGGCAGAAAACGTCGCCGAGCAATTCGGTATTTCCCGTGCCGACCAGGACGCCTTTGCCTTGCGCAGCCAGCACAAGGCCGCAGCGGCCCAGGCCAATGGCCGCCTGGCACGGGAAATCGTGCCGGTGGAAATCGCCCAGCGCAAAGGCCCGGCCCTGCGTGTCGAGCAGGACGAGCACCCGCGTGCCGAAACCACCCTGGAACAGCTGGCCAAACTCGGCACGCCGTTCCGCCAGGGCGGCAGCGTCACCGCTGGCAATGCCTCGGGCGTCAATGACGGCGCCTGCGCCCTGCTGCTGGCCAGCAGCGAGGCCGCTCGCCGCCATGGCCTCAAGGCCCGCGGCCGTATCGTCGGCATGGCGGTCGCCGGGGTCGAGCCACGCATCATGGGCATCGGCCCTGTGCCGGCAACCCGCAAGGTGCTGCAACTGACCGGCCTGTCACTGGCCGACATGGATGTCATCGAACTCAACGAAGCCTTCGCCGCCCAGGGCCTTGCGGTACTGCGCGAGCTGGGCCTGGCCGACGATGATCCACGGGTCAACCCCAACGGTGGCGCCATCGCCCTGGGCCACCCGCTGGGCATGAGCGGTGCGCGGCTGGTCACCACCGCCCTGCACCAGCTGGAACAAACCGCCGGCCGCTACGCGTTGTGCACCATGTGCATTGGCGTTGGCCAAGGCATTGCCATGGTCATCGAGCGCCTCTGAGCGGTTCAGACCATCGGCTTGTTACCGAACGCGACGCCGCCCGTTATGCTGCGTCCATGACACTCACGATAAGCTGCCTGGCCAGTGCCAGCGGCCGACGTACAAGAACAATTCGAGTGAAGCCATGAACATGTACCATGATGCCGATCGTGCCCTGCTGGACCCGATGGAAACCGCCAGTATCGACGCCCTGCGCCAGCACCAGCTGGAGCGGCTGCGCTGGAGCCTGAAACACGCCTACGACAAGGTGCCGCTGTACCGCAAGCGTTTCGACGAATGCGGCGCCCACCCTGATGACCTGAATTCCCTCGACGACCTGGCGAAGTTCCCCTTCACCGGCAAGAACGACCTGCGCGACAACTACCCCTATGGCATGTTCGCGGTGCCCCAGGAAGAGGTGGTGCGCCTGCACGCCTCCAGCGGCACCACCGGCAAGCCGACCGTGGTCGGTTACACGCAGAACGACATCGACACCTGGGCCAACGTGGTCGCCCGCTCGATCCGTGCCGCCGGCGGGCGCAAAGGCGACAAGGTGCATGTGTCCTACGGCTATGGCCTGTTCACCGGCGGCCTGGGTGCTCATTACGGTGCCGAACGCCTGGGCTGCACGGTGATCCCGATGTCTGGCGGCCAGACCGAGAAGCAGGTGCAGCTGATCCGCGACTTCCAGCCCGACATCATCATGGTCACGCCGTCCTACATGCTCAACCTCGCCGACGAGATCGAGCGCCAGGGCATCGACCCCAATGACCTGAAGCTGCGCCTGGGCATCTTTGGCGCCGAGCCATGGACCGACGAGCTGCGCCGCTCCATCGAGCAGCGCCTGGGCATCGATGCCCTGGATATTTATGGCCTGTCGGAGATCATGGGCCCGGGTGTGGCCATGGAATGCATCGAGACCAAGGATGGCCCGACCATCTGGGAGGACCACTTCTACCCCGAGATCATCGACCCGGTGACCGGCGCGGTGCTGCCGGACGGGCAACTGGGCGAGCTGGTGTTCACCTCGCTGAGCAAGGAAGCGCTGCCGATGGTGCGCTACCGCACCCGTGACCTGACCCGCCTGCTGCCGGGCACGGCGCGGCCGATGCGGCGCATTGGCAAGATCACCGGGCGCAGTGACGACATGCTGATCATTCGCGGGGTGAACGTGTTCCCGACACAGATCGAGGAGCAGGTGCTTAAAATAAAACAGCTTTCAGAGCTTTATGAGATTCATCTGTATCGTAATGGCAACCTGGACAGCGTCGAGGTGCACGTGGAGTTGCGTGCGGAATGCCAGCACCTGGATGAGCCGCAGCGCAAGCTGGTTGTTGGTGAGCTGGGTAAGCAGATCAAGACCTATATCGGCATCAGCACCCAGGTGATTTTGCAGCCTTGCGGTACGCTCAAGCGCTCCGAGGGCAAGGCTTGCCATGTGTTTGACAAACGGTTGGCCAGCTGAGTATTCGGCTGCCTTTTCGGCCTCGGCATCGTCCGGGGCTTTTTTTTGTCCGGCGCGAGGGTTTCTGCGCCTGTGAGACCATGCGCCGCGCGGGCGGCGCTCGATTTCAGCCCCACCCCTGACCCCGAGCCAAACACCCAGCCAAACACCAAAGCGACACACAAATCTCATCTGATACACACAAAACAGTTTGACGTTATGTTTTGTATCGCTTACAAATGGCTCATGCCTTAGCAGGAGTCGGAACATGTACGCACAGCTAGTGGAAACCGGAGTCAAGCGCGTCAAGTCGCTGGAAGAGATGTCACCCGAAGAGCGCAACTTCCAGGAAAAGATCGATGCCGAAATCAAGATCGAAGCCAAGAACTGGATGCCCGAGGCCTACCGCCAGACCCTGATCCGGCAGATCTCCCAGCACGCCCACTCGGAAATCGTCGGCATGCTGCCCGAAGGCAACTGGGTCACCCGTGCCCCCAGCCTCAAGCGCAAGCTGCAGCTGATGGCCAAGATCCAGGACGAAGCCGGCCACGGCCTGTACCTGTACAGCGCCATGGAAACCCTCGGTGCCGACCGCGACGAAGAGATCGCCAAGCTGCACAGCGGCAAGGCCAAGTATTCGAGCATCTTCAACTACCCGACCCTGAGCTGGGCCGACATGGGCGCCGTGGGCTGGCTGGTCGATGGCGCTGCCATCGTCAACCAGGTGGTGTTGCAGCGCACTTCCTACGGCCCCTACTCCCGCGCCATGATCCGTATCTGCAAGGAAGAGAGCTTCCACCAGCGTCAAGGCTACGAACTGCTGCTGACCATGATGCGCGAGGGCACCCAGGCGCAGAAGGACATGGTCCAGGACGCCATCAACCGCCTCTGGTGGCCAGCGCTGATGATGTTCGGCCCAAGCGACGAGCATTCCCCCAACAGCGCCCAGTCGATGGCCTGGAAGATCAAGCGCCAGACCAACGACGAGCTGCGCCAGCGCTTCGTCGACCAGACCGTGCCCCAGCTCGAACTGCTCGGTTGCACCGCCCCCGACCCGGATCTGAAGTGGAACGCCGAGCGCGGCCACTACGACTTCGGCGAGATCCAGTGGGACGAGTTCTACGAAGTCATCAAGGGCAACGGCCCCTGCAACCAGGAACGCGTCGCCACCCGGCGCAAGGCCATCGAGGATGGTGCCTGGGTGCGCGAAGCGGCCGTGGCCTATGCACGCAAGCAACAGAACAAGAACGCCGCCTGAGCGGCGATTGATGCGGAGATCGAAAATGTCTGTCTGGACCCTCTACGAAGTGTTCGTGCGCAGCAAGCACGGCCTTAACCACAAGCATGTCGGCAGCGTGCATGCCGCCGACGCCGCCATGGCCATCGAGAACGCCCGCGAGCTGTACACCCGCCGCAGCGAAGGCGTGAGCCTGTGGGTGGTGCCGTCGGCGCTGATCACCGCCTCCTCGCCCGACGAGAAAGACCCGCTGTTCGCCCCCTCGGACGACAAGGTCTACCGCCACGCCAGCTTCTACGAACTGCCCGACGAAGTCGGGCACATGTGAGGTTGGCCATGCACAAGCACGATCTGATCCCGTATTTGCTGCTGCTCGGCGACAGCGCCCTGATCCAGGGCCAGCGCCTGTGCGAATGGTGCGGCCACGCGCCGGCACTGGAAGAAGAACTGGCGTTGATGAACGTCGGCCTCGACCTGGTGGGCCAGGCGCGCAACTGGCTGGAGTACGCCGCCGAGCTGCTGGACGACGGCCGCGACGCCGATGCCCTGGCGTTCCGCCGCGACGAGCGCGCATTCCGCAACCTGCTGCTGGTCGAGCAACCCAATGGCGACTTCGCCGTGACCATGACCAAACAGTTCCTTTACGACGCCTGGCACCATGCCGTGCTGCAGGGCCTGGTCGAATCGAACGACGAACGTATCGCTGGCATTGCCGCCAAGGCCTTGAAAGAAGTCACCTATCACCTGCGCCGCTCTGCCGAATGGGTGCAGCGCCTGGGTGGCGGCACCGAAGAAAGCCGCCGGCGCATGCTCGACGCGATCCCGGCGCTGTGGCGCTTCACCGTAGAGCTCAGCGCCGGCAGCGACAACGAGGTGCAACTGGCACAGGCGGGCATTGCCGCCGACCCGGCGGCGGTCGCTGCGGCCTGGCTGAAACAGGTGAGCGCGATCTTCGAATCGGTCGAGCTGCCGCTGCCCAAGGCCGCCAGCCACTTCTACCTCAACGGCCGCCAGGGCCTGCACACCGAGCACCTGGGCTTGCTGCTGGCAGAAATGCAGTTCCTGCCAAGGGCCTACCCCGATGCAACCTGGTGAGCTGATTGCCGGCGACCGCGGCGCCCGCGCCCAGCAAAGCGGCGACCTGGCAAAGGCCTGGGAGGTACTGGGCCAGGTCATGGACCCGGAAGTGCCCGTGGTCAGCGTGGTCGACCTGGGGATCGTGCGCGATCTGGGCTGGCGAGCCGGCCACCTGCACCTGGTGGTTACGCCGACCTATTCCGGTTGCCCGGCCACCGAGGTGATCGAGGGTGATATTCGCCAGGCGCTGGAGCAGGCCGGCTTCACCGCGCCGGACCTGGAGCGCCGGCTGACCCCGGCCTGGAGCACCGACTGGATCAGCGAACTGGGCCGCGAACGCCTGCGCGCCTATGGCATCGCCCCGCCGCAAGGCAGCGCCAGCAAGCGCAGCCTGCTCGGCGAAACCCCAGACGTGTGCTGCCCGCAATGCGGCAGCCGCCATACCGAATTGCTCAGCCAGTTCGGCTCCACGGCCTGCAAGGCGCTGTATCGCTGCCGCGATTGCCTGGAGCCGTTCGACTATTTCAAATGCATTTGAGCCGTGGAGACCACCATGAGCCAGTTTCACAGCCTGACCATCAAGCAAGTGCGCAACGAGACCCGTGACGCCGTGTCGATCGCTTTCGACGTGCCGGCGCACCTGCAGGAGGCCTTCCGCTTCACCCAGGGCCAGTACCTGGTGATGCGCACCCAGCTGGGCAACGAAGAAGTCCGCCGTTCCTACTCCATTTGCAGCGCCGTGCAGGATGGCGAGCTGCGGGTGGCCGTCAAGCGCGTGCCCGGTGGGCGCTTCTCCGCGTTTGCCAACGAAGTGCTCAAGGCCGGCCAGCAGCTGGACGTGATGCCGCCCTCGGGCAGCTTCTTCGTGCCGCTGGACCCGGCGCGCCAGGGCAATTACCTGGGCGTGGCCGCCGGCAGCGGCATTACGCCGATCCTGTCGATCATCGCCACCACCCTGGCCCGCGAGCCGCACAGCCGCTTCACCCTGCTGTACGGCAACCGCTCCAGTTCCGGCGCGCTGTTCCGCGACAAGCTCGAAGACCTGAAAAACCGCTACCTCGACCGCCTCAACCTGATTTTCGTGTTCAGCCGCGAGCAGCAGGATGTCGACCTGTACAACGGCCGCATCGACGCCGAAAAGTGCGGCCAGCTGTTCTCGCGCTGGATGGACGTGTCTGGCCTTGACGCCGCGTTCATCTGCGGCCCGCAGGCGATGACCGAGACCGTGCGCGACAGCCTGCAGGCCAACGGCATGGCCAAGGAGCGCATCCACTTCGAACTGTTCGCCGCCGCCGGCAATGAAGCCCGTCGCGAAGCCCGTGAGGCCGCACGCCAGGTGGATTCGGCGCTCAGCCATATCACCGTGATCAGCGACGGCCGCGCGCTGAGCTTCGACCTGCCGCGCAACACCCAGAACGTGCTGGATGCCGGCAATGCCATCGGCGCCGAACTGCCCTACTCGTGCAAGGCCGGGGTGTGCTCGACCTGCAAGTGCCGGGTGATCGAGGGTGAGGTGGAGATGGACAGCAACCATGCCCTGGAGGACTACGAAGTGGCGGCCGGGTATGTGCTGTCGTGCCAGACCTACCCGGTGAGCGACAAGGTGGTGCTCGACTTCGACCAGCTCTGATACCGCGTCGCCTGCATCGCGGATAAATCCGCTCCTACAGGTACAGCGCCGGCCTGTAGGAGCGGATTTATCCGCGAGAGGCCATCAGCAACACCCCAAAGTGACCTGATTACAACAATTACAAAACCAAAGAGATCGCTTGCCATGACCCCGGAACACATCGAAAGCATCGCCAACCACCCCGACTTCCAGCACCTGGTCCAGCGCAAACGCCGCCTCAACGGCGGCCTGACCCTGGCGATGCTGGTCATCTACTACGGCTTCGTCCTGCTGGTGGCGTTCTCGCCGAGCACCCTCGGCCAGTCCCTGAGCGGCGGCGTGACCACCGTCGGCATGCTGGTTGGCGTGCTGATGGTGCTGCTGTCGTTCGCCCTTACCGGCATCTACGTGCACTGCGCCAACAACGTGCTCGACCCGCTCAACGACAAGGTCAAGCAGGAGTGCGCACAATGAACTGGACTGCCATCTCGATGTTCATGGTGTTTGTCTGCTTCACCTTGCTGGTGACCCGCTGGGCAGCCCTGCGTACTCGTTCGGCCAGTGACTTCTACACCGCCGGCGGCGGCCTGACCGGCATGCAGAACGGCCTGGCGATCGCCGGGGACATGATCAGCGCGGCGTCGTTCCTCGGCATATCCGCGATGATGTTCCTCAATGGCTACGACGGCCTGCTGTATGCCCTGGGGGTGCTGGCCGGCTGGCCGATCATCCTGTTCCTGATCGCCGAGCGCCTGCGCAATCTGGGCAAGTACACCTTCGCCGATGTGGTGTCGTATCGCCTGGCACAGACCCCGGTGCGTCTGAGTTCGGCGTTCGGCACCCTGGTGGTGGCGCTGATGTACCTGGTGGCGCAGATGGTCGGTGCCGGCAAGCTGATCGAGCTGCTGTTCGGCATCAGCTACCTGTACGCGGTGATGCTGGTCGGTGTGCTGATGGTCGCCTACGTCACCTTCGGCGGCATGCTGGCCACTACCTGGGTGCAGATCATCAAGGCGGTGATGCTGCTGTCCGGTACCAGCTTCATGGCCTTCATGGTGCTCAAGCACTTTGGTTTCAGCACTGAAGCGATGTTCGCCAGCGCCGTGGCGGTGCACGCCAAGGGCCAGGCGATCATGGCCCCGGGCGGCCTGCTGTCGAACCCGGTGGATGCGATTTCGCTGGGCCTGGGCATGATGTTCGGCACCGCCGGCCTGCCGCATATCCTGATGCGCTTCTTCACCGTCAGCGACGCCAAGGAAGCGCGCAAGAGCGTGTTCTATGCCACCGGTTTCATCGGCTACTTCTACCTGTTGCTGATCGTCATCGGGTTCGGCGCCATCGTCATGGTCGGTACCGAGCCTGCGTATCGCGACGCGGCGGGCGCCATCATCGGTGGCGGCAACATGGTCGCCGTGCACCTGGCCCAGGCCGTGGGTGGCAACCTGTTCCTCGGCTTCATTTCTGCCGTGGCCTTCGCCACCATCCTGGCCGTGGTGGCCGGGCTGGCGTTGTCCGGTGCCTCGGCGGTGTCCCACGACCTGTATGCCTGCGTGGTGCGCAAGGGCCAGGCCAGCGAACAGGAGGAAATGCGCGTGTCGCGGATCGCCACCCTTGTCATCGGCATGCTCGCCGTGGTGCTGGGCCTGGTGTTCGAGTCGCAGAACATCGCCTTCCTGTCCGGCCTGGTGCTGGCAGTTGCCGCTTCGGTCAACTTCCCGGTGCTGCTGCTTTCGATGTTCTGGAAGGGCCTGACCACCCGTGGCGCGGTGTGCGGCAGCATGGCCGGGCTGGTTTCGGCGGTGGTGCTGGTGGTGCTCGGCCCTGCGGTGTGGGTCAACGTGTTGCACAACCAGACGGCACTGTTCCCCTACAGCAACCCGGCGCTGTTCTCGATGAGCCTGGCGTTCCTCGGCGCCTGGGCGTTCTCGGTCAGCGACAGCTCGGAGCGGGCCAAGCAAGAGCGCGGCCGTTACCTGGCGCAGTTCATCCGCTCCATGACCGGTATCGGCGCCGCCGGCGCCAGCAAGCACTGATCTTTGACAATGTCGGGTATAACAACAATGAACCGCATGCACCTCAAATCGGCCGCCTGGCTGGCCACCCTCGCCCTGCCCTTGCCGGCGCTGGCGGACTTCATCGACGACAGCCACGCTCGGCTGGAACTGCGCAACCACTACATCAACCGCGACTTCCGCCAGAGCACCGCGCCCCAGGCCAAGGCCGAGGAATGGGCCCAGGGCTTTACCGCGAAAGTGGAATCGGGCTTCACCGAGGGGCTGGTCGGTGTTGGCCTCGATGCCATGGGCCAGCTGGGCGTCAAGCTCGATTCCAGCCCTGACCGGCGCAACACCGGCCTGTTGCCGTTCGGCGCAAGCAGCCATGAACCGGTCGACGACTACAGCGAACTGGGGCTGACCGGCAAGGTGCGGGTGGCCAAGAGCACCCTGCGCCTGGGCACCCTGCAGCCGATATTGCCGGTGGTGGTGTACAACGACACCCGCCTGCTGGCCTCGACCTTCCAGGGTGGCCAGCTGACCAGCCAGGACATCGACGGCCTGACCCTCAACGCCGGGCGACTGAGCAAGGTCAACCTGCGCGATTCCTCCGGCCGCGACGACATGGGCTATGGCGCCGCTACCAGTGACCACCTCGACTTTGGCGGCGGCAGCTACGCGCTCACCCCGCAGACCAGCGTCAGCTATTACTACGCCAAGCTGCAGGACATCTACCGCCAGCAGTTTGTCGGCCTGATCGATACCCGCCCGCTGGGCGAGGGCCTGAGCCTGCGTAGCGACCTGCGCTACTTTGACAGCCGAGACGATGGCGCCCAGCGCGCCGGCAAGATCGACAACCGCAACTTCAACGCCATGTTCACCCTCGGTGTGCGGGCCCACAAGTTCACCGCCACCTGGCAACAGATGTCCGGCGACAGCGCCTTCCCGTTCGTCAACGGCGGCGACCCGTTCACCGTCAACCTGGTGACCTACAACACCTTCACCCGCGCCGGGCTGGACTCGTGGCAGCTGCGCTACGACTACGACTTCGTCGCCCTGGGCATCCCCGGCCTGAGCTTCATGACCCGCTACACCGATGGCCGCCACGCCGAAACCGCCACGCTCAGCAATGGCCGCGAGCGCGAACGCGACAGCGACCTCACCTATGTCATCCAGAGCGGCCCGTTCAAGGACGTCAGCCTGCGCTGGCGCAACGTCACCTTCCGTTCCGGCAATGGCCTGACCAACGCCGTGGACGAAAACCGCCTGATCATCGGCTACACCCTGGCGCTGTGGTAATAGCGCCCACACGAGGAAAACAGCATGTCTGACGCCCCAACCCTGCAGAGCTTCATCGCCGGCCGCTGGATCGGCCAGCACGGCGCCCAGGCCCTGCGCAGCGCCCTGGACGGCCATGTGCTGGCCTACAGCCACGAAGAACGCCCGGATTTCGCCGAGGCTGTGGCATTTGCCCGCGCGCGCGGCCTGGCCGAGCTGATGGCCATGGACTTCCAGCAACGCGCCCAGCGCCTCAAGGCCATGGCCCTGTACCTGGCCGCGCGCAAGGAACAGCTCTACGCGCTGTCGCACCATAGCGGTGCCACCCGCGCCGACAGCTGGATTGACATCGAAGGCGGCAACGCCACGCTGTTCAGCTATGCCGGCATCGGCAGCCGTGAGCTGCCATCGGGCAACCTGGTGCACGAAGGCCCGGCGATCCCGCTGGGCAAGCAGGGCCACTTTGCCGGTAGCCACATCCTGGTGCCGCGTGCCGGCGTGGCCGTGCACATCAACGCCTTCAACTTCCCGATCTGGGGCATGCTGGAAAAGTTCGCGCCGACCTTCCTGGCCGGCATGCCGTGCATCGTCAAGCCCGCTACCTCCACCAGCTACCTGACCGAAGCCGTGGTGCGCCTGATGAACGACTCCGGGCTGCTGCCAGCGGGTAGCCTGCAACTGGTGATCGGCAGCACCGGCGACCTGCTCGACCGCCTGCAGGGCCAGGACGTGGTGACCTTCACCGGCTCTGCCGACACGGCCGCGAAACTGCGCGTCACCCCCAACCTGATTCGCAACTCGGTGCCGTTCACTGCCGAGGCCGACTCGCTCAACTGTGCCATCCTCGGCCCGGATGTAAGCCCGGACAGCGAAGAGTTCGAGCTGTACATCAAGGAAGTGGCGCGGGAAATGACCACCAAGGCCGGGCAGAAGTGCACCGCCATCCGCCGTGCCATCGTCCCGGCCAGGCATATCGATGCGGTGGCTACCCGCCTGCGCGAGCGCCTGAGCAAGGTGGTGGTCGGTGATCCGTCGGTGGAAGGCGTGCGCATGGGTGCCCTGGCCTCCCACGACCAGCAACGCGACGTCGGCGAGCGCGTGCGCAGCCTGCTGCAGAGCTGCGACCAGCTGTTTGGCGCCAACGACGGCTTTGCCCCGCGTGGCGAAGGCGTTGCCGAAGGCGCGTTCTTCGCCCCCACCCTGTTGCAAGCGCGCGACCCGCATGCCGAGGGCGGTGCCCATGACATCGAGGCGTTCGGCCCGGTCAGCACGCTGATGGCCTACGACGACCTGGACGAAGCCCTGGCCCTGGCCGCCCGCGGCAAAGGCAGCCTGGTGGCGACCCTGGTTACCGCCGACCGCGCCGTGGCCGCCAAGGCCATTCCTGCGGCCGCCGCCTGGCACGGGCGCCTGCTGGTGCTCGACAGTGAAGCGGCCAAGGAGTCCACCGGACACGGCTCGCCGCTGCCGCAACTCAAGCACGGCGGCCCTGGCCGCGCCGGGGGTGGCGAGGAGCTGGGAGGCCTGCGTGCGGTCAAGCACTACCTGCAGCGCGCCGCGGTGCAAGGCTCGCCAAGCATGCTGACGGCCGTGACCGGCGAATACGTGCGCGGCGCCGAAGTGATCGAGACCGAGGTACACCCGTTCCGCCGCTACTTCGACGACCTGCGCATCGGTGAATCGCTGCTGACCCACCGGCGCACCGTGACCGAAGCCGACCTGGTCAACTTTGGCTGCCTGTCGGGTGACCATTTCTACATGCACTTCGACGAGATCGCGGCGAAGGAGTCGCAATTCGGCAAGCGCATCGCCCATGGCTACTTCGTGCTTTCCGCCGCCGCCGGGCTGTTCGTCTCGCCAGGTGCCGGGCCGGTGCTGGCCAACTACGGGCTGGACACCCTGCGCTTCATCAACCCGGTCGGGATCGGCGACACCATCCAGGCGCGGCTGACCTGCAAGCGCAAGATCGACCAGGGCAAGACCAGCCCGCTGGGGCAGCCGCAAGGTGTGGTGGCCTGGGATGTGGAGGTGACCAACCAGCTCGGTGAGCTGGTGGCCAGTTATGACATTCTGACCCTGGTTCTGAAAAAAACCTGACCTGCTCTGAAACAGTGATCTGCCGGTTTTGTGAAAACCTCAATCTGAGATCTGTTCGCCAGAGGCATATAGCCTGTGCCGGCCTCTTCGCGGCTGAAGCCGCTCCTACAAGTACAGCGCAAACCTCAAGCCATGTGCGGTCCCTGTGGGAGCGGCTTTAGCCGCGAAGAGGCCGGCACAGGCAGCACGTAAAGGCACATAGCCACCTCGTACATCTGCCCTAATGCCCTGCCCGCTCCTCGGCGCTATAGTCCGGCCACCCGCCACACCCTACGCCAAGGAAGCCATCCACCATGAAACCCGCCAAACTCCTGCTCAGCGCCGCTGTCCTGTTCACCGTCGCCGGCTGCCAGACCATCAAACCTTCCGACCAGACCCTCAAGGAGCGTGCCGAGTTCGCACTCAACACCCCGGTCAGCAAGGTCGCCAATGTGCGCAGTGACAGCACCATCACCTACTACACGGCTACCACCGCCAAGGGCGAGTACAACTGCCAGATGCCCAGCGGTGCCATCGTCGCGGTGGGCAGCATGGGCCTCTATGAACCGACCCCGTCCTGCCTGAAGGAAGGCCAGGCGATCATCCTGCAGTGATGCCGCCTCTGCCCTCGGCGCCGCGCTCCCGCTCCGGCGCCGCCGGCACCTCGCGCAAGGCCCAGAGGGCCGCGCGCAATTGCGCCGGGCGCACAGGCTTGGCCAAGAGCTCGATATTGCGCCCCTGCACGATCGCCTGGATCTTCTCCAGGTCATGCCCGGTCATGATCAATGCCGGCACCTCCCAGCCGCGCTGTGCGCGCAGGTTGTCGATGCAATCGACCCCGGTGGCCTCCTGGCCCAGGTCGTAGTCGGCGACAATCACGTCACACGCGCTGACCAGCCCCTGGGGGGAAGCATGCGCTTCAACTTCGCAGCCCCAGCGCTGCGGCAGCGCCGAAGTCGCACGCAGGACGTTGTGATCATCCTCCACCAGGCACACCTTCAGGCCACTGAACATCGCGCTTTGCAACACCTGCTGGTCGCTGCTGCGGGCCACCGGTTGTGCCGCCAGGCGCGGCAAGCCCTGCAGGCTCACCGCCGTGCCACGCCCCACGTGCGAACGCAGCTGCACCTGCAACCCCATCAACTGCCCCAGGCGCTTGACGATCGAAAGGCCCAGGCCAACCCCCTCGACATCCTTGTCCCGTACCTGGCGTACCCGGTAGAACTCTTCGAAGACCAGGCCCTGATGCGCCTCATCGATCCCGCGCCCCTGATCATGGACCACGATGGCCAGGGCCTGACCCTGACGTCGCACGCCAATCAGCAACGGCCGCCCGGCGGCGTACTTGAAGCTGTTGGACAGCACGTTCTGCACCATGGTCGCGAGCATGCCGCGGTCGGCACGGGTCCAGTAACGGCTGGGGCGCAGGCGCATTTCCACGCCAGCCCAGCGCGCCGCCTCGGCGTTCTGGCGCAGCAGTTCGGCCAAAAACTCATGCAAGGCAAAGACCTCGTACTTCGGCTGCACGCGGCCATTGTCCAGGGTGTACAGGTCGAGGATCGAGCGGAACAGCTGCGATACGTTGAGCAGCGAGCGGTCGATGCTATCCACCAGGCGCCGCTCCTGCTCGGCCAGCGGCGCTTCACGCAGGCACGCGGTGAACAGGCCGATGGAGTGGATCGGTTGGCGCAGGTCATGGCTGGCCTGGGCCAGAAAGCGCGATTTCTCCCGGTTGGCCGCCATCGCCAGCTCCGAGGCCTTGCGCGTGCGCTCCAGCAGGATATGGGCGTACAGCGGGATCACCGTACTGGTGGTGAGCAGCATCAGTACCATGAACGGGTTGGCCTGCCAGTAAGGGTTGAGCTGGTACACCGCGACCAGTGCGGTCAGCGCCAGTACCGTGGCGACGGCCAGGTAACGGGTACCGAAACGCATGCCGTTGCCGAGGTTGACCCAGACCATCACCGCATACAGTGGCAGCGCCGCTTCGCCGCCAAGCACCAGGCCGAAGCAGGTGCCGGTGTAGTCGTGCACGATGCCCAGCACCCGCCGCCACGGGTAGTGCCCAGGCCAGCGGGCGATGGCCTGGCGCAGGCCGATCGACAGCGCGATAAAGCTGATGATGTAGTAGATCACCGGCAGGTAGCTGTCGATCGATTCACCCGGCAGAAAACCCAGCACGGTGATGTAGACCAGTGCGCAACTGGAGACGATGACGCGCAGGTTAGCCTGGTCGAGTTCGGTGTTCTTGTTGTAGTCCATGGTCGACGTCCTTGTGCACGGGGTCGCATAAACGCCCTCTTGGCGCAGCATTCGCCGTGGTCGCCTGCTAAGTTAGCATGGTCGGGAAAACCGTCGTTCACAGGGAGTGTCAGGACGTGACGTGCCGCATCATCGTGGCGGACGACCATCCGCTGTTCAGGGAAGCCATGGTCCGTACCGTGCAGCGGGTACTGCCACAGGCGCAGCTCGAAGAAGCCGGCGACCTGCAGCAGGTGCTGTCGCTGGCCCGCCAGGGCGAGGTGCCGGACACGCTCATTCTCGATCTGCGCTTCCCGGGGCTCGATTGCCTCGAACGGCTGGCCGAACTGCGCCAGCTGTTGCGCCGTACCACCCTGATCATCGTGTCGATGGTCGATGACCCGGCGCTGATCGAACAGGTCATGGCCAGTGGCGTGGATGGCTTCATCGGCAAGAGCGTTGCCCCCGACGAGCTCGGGGAGGCGATTCTGGCCATCCGTGACGGCGAAGTGCTGGTCAGGTATAGCCCTTCGGGGTTGTTGCCGAGCCTGGGCAATGCCAGCGAGCTGGAACAGCTCACCCACCGCCAGCACGAGGTGCTGCGCCTGATCGCCCAAGGCAAGACCAACAAGGAAATCGCCCGCGCCCTGGACATCTCGCCGTTCACCGTACGCATTCACGTGTCGTCTTTGCTCAAGGCCCTCAATGTCACCTCGCGCACGGCGGCAGCAGTGAAGTACAGCGGCACCTGATACCGTCGGTCGGTGCCAATGGGGTTGCGACTGATCATGCCGGGGTGCCCGGCACTCTCAATCCATGAGGGGTGGTCAATGGCATTGCCCCTCACTCCTGTGCCTGGCCCACCGTTGGGTGGGCCTTTTTTCAACGAGCGAGGGTGCCATCATGAATCTGATACTGCACATGGGCGGCGGCAGCGCCCAGGACGACTGGCCGGAACTGGAGCCGGCCAACGGCAATGACCGGGCAGACGACCCGGATACCGATCCTGACCTCACAGATGACCAGCAGAACCGTCCCGGGGTGCCTGCCAGCGACCCCGAATCCGGTGCATGAAGATCAGTTGGTCACACTGGAATCACTGACTGCCTGGCTGGGCCGACTTCCGGACAGCCGCCAACTCACTGCGGTTATCCCGTAGCGCTCGGCCATCGGCCGGCTGACTTTCCTGATCTTCTCTCGCCCGAATTTCGGGATGATACCGATCCCTGCATCACAACTTGCCCAGTGCCAGGCTTCGGCGTTATCGATCTTCTCGAGCCGGATAATGAAGCTGTGTGGCTGGCCATGCAGCAGGTAATCGATAATGTACAGCTGGGGACTAGGCATCGCGCGGCCCTCCTCTTCTCCATGGATGACACTGTCATGGAGTGACGCTGCCTGGGAAAGATTCAAAAAGATTGTCCAACAATTCAAATGGCGGGGTCAGGTACCTCGATGACCTTGCGACAACGCGCCTGTTGGTCGGCGAACGCCCATACGAGCAGGCAGGCGGCCCGCCAGCCGCGCCGACGGGCCCCGGCGAACGTGGTTACGGTTGCTGCTGGCGGCCTCCGCCGTGGCTGTTCTGCCCGCCCTTGCGGCCAGCTTCCGATGCCCGTTGCCGGTCGTTGGCGAAGTTGCCACCTGAGGCCTGGCCACCCTTGTGGCCGGCACGGGAAGCCCGCTCGCGGTCATTGGCGAAGTTGCCAGGATTGGTCTCCTTGGTGCCGCCGCGTTGTCCGGTCCGTTGTTGATCACCAGCCATGTCGTTTCTCCTTGCGATGCGGATGGATTGGGCGCATGAAACGGTGCCATGCCTTAGTTCCGAACAAGCGATGGCGAGGTCTGCTCAATCCGATTGCGTGCCCCTGACGGGCGGCGCCAAAGGCCATCGGAAGAAATGCTTGCGCAAGGGGGTTTTGCATCCGGCAATTTTCCTGAATGCCAATTGTCACAACTGCAAGCGGCCTCACACTGCATTGCCTCGCGGCTGAGCCGGCGAGCGGCCTATAATGCTCGCCCAGCTGCCCGGCGACGCTTCGTAGGGCACCCCAGGTCTGCATAAGGCTTTTCCATGACTGAGCAACCCGCATCGCCGCAAAACCCCGCGCTGAGCCCCAGCCACCTGGACTTCCCGGTAGTCGGCATCGGCGCCTCGGCTGGCGGGCTGGAAGCCATCCGTACCTTGTTCCAGCAGATGCCCGGCGATTGCGGCATGGCCTTCGTGGTGGTGTTGCACCTGTCGCCCGACCACCAGAGCGTGGCCGACCGGATTATCCAGGAAGCAACGCCGATGCCTGTGCGCCAGGTCACCGAGCCCGTGCCGATCGAGCGCAACCATGTCTACGTGATATCCCCGGCCAACCGCCTGTCCACCAACGATGGCTACCTGCGCGTCACCCCTGCCAACCGCCGACGCGGCGACCACGTGGCGATCGACCTGTTCTTCCGTGACCTGGCCGACGTGCACAAGGACCACGCCTTCTGCGTGGTGTTGTCAGGCACCGGTGCCGACGGCGCGGTCGGCCTGTCGCGGATCAAGGAACAAGGCGGAGTGACCCTGGCGCAGACCCCGGACGACGCCCAGTACGACAGTATGCCGCGCGCGGCCATCGAAACCGGCATGGTCGACGTGGTGCTGCCGGCTGCCGAGATGCCACAGAAGCTGATGGAGCTGTGGCGCACTGCGCGCCAGGTGAAACTGCCGGAAATCGAAGACGATACCCTGCCCCCAGCCCTGGGCACCCGCGCCGGCGATGCCCAGGCCGCAGAGCCCTTGCTCGACGAGATCCTGCTGCAACTGCGCAGTGCCACCGGCCATGACTTCCAGCATTACAAGCGCGCCACCGTCCTGCGGCGGATCGAGCGCCGCCTGCACGTGACCGGCCAGACTGATCTTGGCGGTTACCTGCGCTACCTGGAACAGCACACTGGCGAAGCCCGAGCGTTGCTGGGCGACATGTTGATCGGCGTGACCAATTTCTTCCGCGACCGCGAGGCGTTCGAGTCGCTGGAGCGCCATGTGCTGCCGCAACTGGTCAGCGAAGGCGAAGACAATCGCGAGATCCGCATCTGGTCGGCCGGCTGCTCCACCGGCGAAGAGTCCTACAGCCTGGCCATGCTGGTAACTGAGCAGCTGGCCCTGGAGCAACGTGCAAGCAAGGTCCAGGTATTCGCCACCGACCTTGATGAACGCGCCATCGGCATCGCCCGCGCGGCTTCCTACCCCGAAGCGATCGTCACCGACGTGCCGCCTACCCGGCTGCGCCAGTTCTTCGTCAAGGAAGACCAGCACTACCGGGTGCGCAAGGAGGTCCGGGAGAAGGTGCTGTTCGCCCGCCACAACCTGTTGTCGGACCCGCCGTTCTCGCAGATCGACCTGATCGTCTGCCGCAACCTGCTGATCTACCTGGACCGCGAAATCCAGCACGACATCCTGCAGATGTTCCACTATGCCCTGCGCAGCGGTGGCTACCTGTTTCTGGGCACGTCCGAATCGGCCGATGTGGCCGGCGAACTGTTCGTCCCGGTGGACAAGCGCAACCGTATCTTCCGCGCCCGTGACGTCAGCCCGGCCGGCCGCAGCTCCGGCCGGCAGTTGCCCGGTGCGAACATGGCCACTCTGGCCCAGGTGCTGCAGGCCAAGGCCAAGCCCGGGCGCAAGCCGTCCTATGCCGAAATGCACCATCGGGCCCTGGCCCGGCGCACGCCACCAAGCCTGATCATCGATGGCGACGGCAATATCCTGCACATGAGCGACGGCGTCGGGCTTTACCTGCAACTGACAGGAGGCGAGCCGAGCCGCAACCTGCTCAACCTGGTACTGCCGAGCTTGCGCCTGGCCTTGCGCAGCTCGCTGTTCCAGGCCCGTCAGGGCACCGAGGCCGTCACCTCGCGGCCGGTCGACCTTGGCGATGACGAAAACCGGCAGCAGGTGGAGATCACCGTGCAACCCTTCAAGGACGAGCACAACACCGGCGAATGCCTGCTGGTGGTGTTCGAGGCGCGAGCGCCCGACCCAACGCTGCCGCTGCCCGGGGTCATCCGCCAGACCGACAGCATGGTCCTGCACAACCTGGAGCGCGAATTACAGCGTACCCGCCTGCAATTGCAGGAAACCATCGAGCAGTCGGAGATTTCCAGCGAAGCGCTGACCGCCTCCAACGAAGAAATGCAGGCCATCAACGAAGAACTGCGCTCGGCCAGCGAAGAGCTGGAAACCAGCAAGGAAGAACTGCAGTCGATCAACGAGGAGCTGCTCACCGTCAACTACGAGCTCAAGACCAAGGTCGAGGAAACCGACAAGGTCAACGACTACCTGAGCAACCTGATCGCCTCGACCGACATCGCCACGGTGTTCGTCGACCGCAACCTGCACATTCGCTGGTTCACCCCGCGCGCCACCGATCTGTTCAACATGCTGCCGGTGGATACCGGCCGCTCGTTGCTGGATATCACCCACCGCCTGGATTACCCGTCCCTGGCCGATGACGCCCGTGCCGTGGCCAAGGGTGAAACCATCATCGAACGCGAGATCGGTGCCCAGGACGATCACTGGTACCTGGCGCGCCTGCTGCCCTATCGGTCAAGCGAGCAGAAGATCGACGGCACCGTGCTGACCTTCATCGACATCAGCAAGAACCACGCCGCGGAAGAGCGCGTGCGCCTGGGTGAAGAGCGCCTGAGCAAGCAACTGGCCGAATCGCAGAGCACCAGCCACATGAAGGATGAGTTCTTCGCGGTGATGTCCCACGAACTCAAGCACCCGCTCAACCTGATCCAGCTCAATGCCGAAATCCTCCGCCGGCTCCCCTCGATCAAGAACATCGGCGCTGCCAGCAAGGCCGTTGCCACCATCTGCGAAGCCGTGTCCAGCCAGGCTCGGATCATCGATGACTTGCTCGACGTGGCGCGTATTCGCACCGGCAAGCTCAAGCTCAAGACCGAGCCGGTGGACCTCGGTGCCATCGTTCGGGGCATCCACGCGGTGGTGCTCAACGAGCAGCATCCGTGCCCGGTGCGCCTTGAGCAACCCGCCGATGACTTGCCGCTGATGATCGAGGGTGACGTGACGCGCCTGGAGCAGATCGTCTGGAACCTGTTGAACAATGCACTTAAGTTCAGCCCGCCAGGCGGCGACATTCGCCTGGTGCTGAGCCACGACGAAACCCAGGCACGTCTGCAGGTAATAGACCAGGGTGTGGGCCTGAGCCACGACAACCTGGAGCATATCTTCGACCTGTTCAGCCAGGCGCCGCAGTCCGCCAGCCATGGCCGTGAAGGCCTCGGCATCGGCCTGTCACTGGTACGCCAGCTCGCCGAAGCCCATGGCGGCAGTGTCGAAGCCAGCTCGGCGGGGCTTGGCAAGGGCTGCACCTTTACCGTGCGCCTGCCGTTGTGCGACACCGGTCTGCAACTGCAGTCCGATGCCCCCGAACCTTTCAGCGAGGGGCGGCTGCAAGGCACGACGGTATTGCTGGTCGACGACTCGACCGATGTACTGGAGGTCATGCAACAGTTGTTGGAGATGGAAAGCGCCGAAGTCTCGGCCTACAGCGACCCGCTGAAGGCGCTGCAGGCCGCAGCCAGCGGCCACTATGACGTGATCATCTCGGACATCGGCATGCCGGTGATGGACGGCCACGCGCTGATCAGGGCCCTGCGCGGCCTCGCCCACCTGCGTCACACGCCGGCAATTGCCCTCACCGGCTACGGTGCCAGCGCCGACCAGCACAAGTCGCGTCAGTCTGGCTTCGATCGCCATCTGAACAAGCCGGTAGGCTATGACGAGCTGGTCGACGCCATCGAGGCCCTCAGCGGCTCGGTGCCCTGCTGAGCCGCTTGCAGGTCAATTTGCAGGTTAAACAGAACGTTCTTTGCATGCTTGCGGACAAACCCTTATGAAACAGGGAAACGCCGCAGGAGCCTGCATGAAGCCAGTCAAACACCGCGTCACCATCATCTGCCGGCATGGCAAGCAGTCTCAGAAGTGGCTGTGGGTCCGCAAATCCAAGGCGCCGTGGACCTTGCCCGGTGGCAAGATCGAGCCAGGCGAGACACCGCTGCAGGCGGCAGAGAGGGAATTGCGCGAAGAGACCGGGCTGCAGGCTGATGCACTGACCTTCCTGATGCGCTTCGAGGCCGGCGAGCGCATGCACTATGTGTTCGAGGCCGAGTTCACCCATGCCCCGAAGCCGTCTGCCGACCATGAGATTGCCGACTGCCGCTTCCAGCACCTGGACCAGATGTCGGCGCTCAATGGTGAGATCAAGGCGTTGATCCAGTCGCTGCTGGCTTGCGACCGCACCCTTGCCGCCTCGGTGCGCTGAGCATGCCCTGATTCAGGCATGCACGCTCCACTGATTGACCTCGGCCTCTATCGGCATTTCATCGATGGCATGGATCATCCCGCAGTCCAGCGCCTCCTTGGGCCCGAGGATCCGCGGATAGGCCATGAGGTAACGCGGCACATCCAGCACTTCGCTGCTGCCTTTGGTACGTTCGGCGACGATCTGTGCATACAGACGCAAGTCGTAATCCAGGCTCATGGCGTATTCGGCCATGCGCGCATGGTCCACCGAACCGTGCAACGTCCAGTGAAACGGGTGGAACAGGAACTTGCTGTAGCTGCACGCCGTGCGGTGTTCGCCCGCCAGGAAGATGATGTTGCCCATCGACTCGACGGTCCCCAGGTTATGGGTATGCACACTGATCGGCAGGCTGCGCAGGAAGTTGTACAGGGTGAAGCCGTAGCTGCACTCCCCGCCCATGGTGGCGATGTTCAGCTGCAGCAGGTCAGCGCCTTGCTGCATGGCGCGCGAGCAGGTGTTGATCAGATTGCCGCAGGTAGATGAATTGATCGGCCCGGTAAAGTGAACGATATGTCTGGCCATGCTTGCCTCCGGTCTTGGCAGGTCATTCCTTCGGTGTTTGCCCGTCGTCGCTGCGCTTGGCCAGTTGCTGGTACTGCTTGCGCAAGGCGTGCAGCTCGGCCGGGTCCATGTCCTCGAGGTCGAGCAGTGCCTTGTGCGCCTGGCGGGTGGTGCGCAGCAACTCGTCGACCTTGATATGCAGTTCGTCGTTGTCGCGGTTCTGGGTGTTCTGGATCAGGAACACCATCAGGAAGGTGATGATGGTGGTCGAGGTGTTGATCACCAATTGCCAGGTGTCGTTGAAGTCGAACAGCGGCCCGGTGATACCCCACACCAGAATCAACAGGAAGGCCACGCCGAACGCCCAAGGCCGCCCGGTCCAGTTGGCCAGGCCCTGACAGAAACGATCGAATTTCATGCCAACGCTCTCCTGTGCTGCCTATCCGCTATCCGGTGGAATCGCTGACGGCGGCAAAGTTCAACTCGACCCCGCAACGCTGCCTTCGATCACATGCGCTGAACCCTTACCGCTCTGCTCCGGTCGCAACTTCACAGTGACGTGCTATGGAGCAGGCTATGAGGACAGCAGCGTGAGCGATATCCGCATCGGTATTTCCGGCTGGCGCTATGGCCCCTGGCGCAAGGACTTCTATCCCAAGGGCCTGCGCCAGGACAGTGAACTGGCGTTTGCCTCGCGGGCGGTGAACAGCATCGAGATCAATGGCTCGTTCTACAGCCTGCAAACGCCCGAACGCTACCAGCACTGGCGTGACGAGGCGCCGGGCGACTTCATCTTCGCCGTCAAAGGCCCGCGCTACATCACTCATGTGCGCCGGCTCAAGGACATCGAAGAGCCCATTGCCAACTTCTTTGCCTCTGGGCCCTTGCTGTTGGGCGACAAGCTGGGGCCGTTCCTGTGGCAGTTTCCGCCGAACATGAAGTTCGACGAAGCGCGCTTCAGCCGCTTCTTGCAGATGCTGCCCAAGGACCGCAAGGCTGCACGTGCCTGTGCCAAGGGCTGCGCTGAACGCCTCAAGGATAACGGTGGTACCGCGATCAAGGGCAATGTGCGGCTGCGCCATGCCGTGGAAATCCGCCACGAGAGCTTCCTTTGCGAAACGTTCGTCAAGTTGCTGCGCAGGCACCGCGTGGCACTGGTGGTGGCGGACAGCGCGGGCAAGTGGCCGTATGTCGAGGATGTGACGGCCGACTTCGTCTACCTGCGCCTGCACGGTGACGTCGAACTCTACAGCAGTGGCTACACCGCGCGCGCCCTGCGCCGCTGGAAACAGCGCATTCAAGCCTGGGCCGAGGGCAGCCAGGCCGACGATGCCCGACTGATCGTGCCTGGAGCGCCGCCCAGGCGAGCCTCACGCGATATCTACTGCTACTTCGACAACGATCAGAAAGTGCATGCGCCCTACGATGCGCGTCGCCTGCTGGAAAAGCTCAAGCTCGATTATCACCTGCTCACCGAACCGGGCGTGACTCCGGAGGTGGCGCTGTGAACAAGACCTTGCCCACGCCGCGTTGCATCATCGACAAGGTCACTACGGTGCACCGCCTCAACGTGCTCACGATCAACGTGCACAAGGGCTTTACCCTGTTCAACCGGCGCTTCATTCTGCCGGAGTTGCGCGAAGCGGTGCGCGCCACCAACGCCGACCTGGTGTTCCTTCAGGAAGTGCACGGCAGCCACCAGCAGCACGCCGAGCGCCACCCGGCGTGGCCAGAAACGCCACAGTACGAATTCCTCGCCGACAGCATGTGGCCGCAGTTCGCCTATGGGCGTAATGCCGTCTATCCCCACGGCGACCACGGCAACGCCCTGCTGTCGAAATTCCCGATCGCTCACCACGAGAACCTCGACGTGTCGATCCACGGCAACGAACAGCGCGGCCTGCTGCATTGCCGCCTGGAGGTGCCGGGCCATGAGCAGGTCCATGCCATCTGCGTGCACCTGGGGCTGCGCGAGGCGCACCGGCAAAGCCAGATACAGCTGCTGCTCAAGCGGCTCGACAGCCTGCCGGCGCAGGCACCGGTGATCATCGCCGGCGACTTCAATGACTGGCGGCTGAAGGCCGATGCGGTGCTCTCCGAGCGCTTGGTCGAGGCCTTCGGCGAACACTTCGGCAGCCCGGCGCGCAGCTTTCCTGCCCGCCTGCCGCTGCTGCGCCTGGACCGTATCTACCTGCGCAATGCCATGCCGGCCAAGGCTCAGGTGCTGTCCATGTATCCCTGGTCGCATCTGTCCGACCATGCCCCACTGGCTGCGGAGATCCACCTGTGAACAGACCCTGGGTTGACGGTAACCATGTCGAACTGCTGATCAATGGCGAGCAGTACTATCCCCGCGTCTTCGAGGCCATCGCCCAGGCGCGGGAAGAGATCCTGCTGGAAACCTTCATCATCTTTGACGATAAGGTCGGCCAGCAATTGCAGAAGGTACTGATCGGTGCCGCCAAGCGTGGGGTACGTGTGGAGGTTGCGGTGGATGGCTATGGCACTGCCGACCTGCCAGACAGCTTCGTGGCCGCGCTGACCGATGCTGGGGTCAGCTTCCACGCCTTCGACCCGCAACCCAGGCTGGCCGGCATGCGCACCAACCTGTTCCGGCGCCTGCACCGCAAGATCGTGGTGATCGATGGCACACGGGCCTTTATCGGCGGGATCAACTACAGCGCCGACCACCTGGGTGATTTCGGCCCCATGGCCAAGCAGGACTACGCCGTCGAGGTGACAGGGCCAGTGGTGGCGCAGGTGCATGCCGCCAGCCGCAGGCTGATGGCCCCGGTGCTGGAGCCGCCCAGCGAGGTACGCCCCGTGACGCAGCCTACAGGCCAGAGTACAGCGGTACTGATCGAGCGTGACAACCGGCTGCGCAGCACCGACATCGAAACCCACTACCTGCAGGCCCTGCGCGCAGCGCGGCGGCGCGTGGTGGTGGCCAATGCCTACTTCTTCCCGGGTTACCGGCTGCTGCGCGAACTGCGCAACGCAGCACGGCGCGGCGTCGAGGTCACGCTGATCCTCCAGGGCCAGCCGGACATGCGCTGGGTCCGGGCGCTGTCGCGCCTGCTCTACAACTATTTGCTGCGCGACGGTGTGCGTATTCGTGAGTATTGCCAGCGGCCGTTGCATGGCAAGGTGGCGTTGGTTGACGAGCAATGGGCCACGGTCGGATCGAGCAATCTGGACCCTTTGAGCCTGTCGTTCAACCTTGAAGCCAACCTGTTCATCCGTGACCCGGCATTCAACCAGCAGTTGTACGAGCACCTGCACACCCTGGCCAGCGAGCAATGCAAACCGGTCACCCTGGCGCGCATGATCCGCGGCTACTGGTGGCGGGCACCGTTGATCTTCGTCTGCTTTCACGTCATCCGGCATTTCCCGCGAATCGCCGGCTGGTTCCCCGCGCACCGTCAACGTCTGCGTTCGGTGCAGCCAGAGGTCGCGGCCCAGGGCGACCTGCACGAGGGTAATGGCTGATGGTGCAAAAACCATGGAAAGTCTGGGGCAAGCGGTTGTTCACCGTAGCATTTCTGATCCTGATACCGGTGTTGCTGTACTTGCTGGCGCGCAACTTGGACTGGAACGAGGTGCGTCAGTCGCTGCTGGCCTACAAACCGGGCACGCTGGCCATCGGCTTGGCGCTGGCATTGCTCAGCTACCTGATCTTCGCCAGCTATGATCTGCTGGCCCGGGCCTACACCGGCCACGGTCTGCCCGCCCGGCAGGTGCTGCCGGTGGCGTTCGTGTGCTATGCCTTCAACCTCAACTTCACCACCTGGGTAGGCGGCGTGGCCTTGCGTTACCGCCTGTACGGCCGCCTGGGCCTGGATACGCCGACCATCACCCGCATTCTCACCCTGGGCCTGCTGACCAATTGGATGGGCTACATGCTGCTGGCCGGTAGCGTGTTCGCTCTGGGCCTGGTGGAGCTGCCGGCGAACTGGAAGGTCGGGGCCACCGGCCTGCGACTGATCGGCGTGCTATTGCTGGCCATCGCCGTGGGTTATCTGCTGGCGTGCGGCCTGGCGAAAAAACGCACCTGGCGCTGGCGTGAGCATGAAGTCACCCTGCCCTCGCTGCGTCTGGCGCTGTGCCAGGTGGCGTTAGGTGCCAGCAACTGGGCGACGATGGCCTTGCTGATCTTCTGGCTGCTGCCAGGCGAGGTGTTCTACCCATCGATTCTCGGCATCCTGCTGATCAGCTGTGTGGCGGGGGTGGTCGCGCATATACCCGCCGGCCTCGGCGTGCTCGAAACGGTGTTTCTCGCCCTGCTCCATGGGCAGCTCGGCCAAGGCTCGCTGGTAGCCGCGCTGCTGGGTTACCGGACGTTGTACTACCTGGTGCCGCTGATGGTTGCCGTCGTCACTTACCTGATCCTGGAAAAGCGCGCCAAGGCCATGCGCCAGCGCCACAGACCGGTATAGGCCTGCGAAGCGGACGCGGGTGTTTGCCTTGAGCATCGTCTGAGTGCTGATGCAACCCTTGTCGGAGCACTGGCTTGCTCAATTTCCAGAATGTGGCGCAATCCTTGTGGCAGCGGGCTTGCCCGCGAAGAAGGCACTGCGGTGGATGGCACGGGCTTGGCCCGTGTTCGCGGGCAAGCCCGCTCCCATAGTGATCGCGCAAGCGTTTAGAAGTTCTACAAGCCAGTTGCCCCCACAGGGATCGCGCCAACTTTAAAAATTGAGCAAGGCAGTTGGTCACACAGGGTGCTACGCCTAGTCGTCCTCGATCACGTCATCGGTCCACGGTTTGCCGTCCAGCGGTGCGGAACGCGCCAACTCCGCCTCGTCCAGACCGAAGCCGCCACCAATCTCGTCGGCATCCACCCGGCGCAGGGTCTGGTCCGCCGGCCCACCGCTGCCACCGGGTTCATGGGGGTCGCGGGCGCCGGTTTCGTCAAGCAGGGTGTCGGGGCTGAGGTCATCGTAGGTCACGTTGTCTTCATGCAGGCTGTCGCTCAGGGCTTCGCCGCCGGTCATGCCGCTTTCGGCAACGCGGCGTGCCGGGAACTCCTGGGCCACTTCAGCAGCTGGCCTTTCATCGCCGACCCGGCCTTCTCGGTCGTCTTGGCGGTCGCTGAAGTCCAGTTCATGGACGCTGCCCATGCGGTCTTCGGTGTCGTCGATCTCAGTCGGCGTGTAGGGTTTGGGCTCATCTTTGCGGCTCATTGCGGCTCTCCATCAGATCGGTACACACGGTCGACTCCGGCAAGCTGCGGATGATTCAGAGTTTTTTTGAACTCGCATGCACTCGGCCGCCTCCCAAACTACAGACACCGAATTACCCGGGAGCCTGCCATGGCCAAGCCCCTTGCCGAATATGAGCGCAAGCGCGATTTCAACGCCACGCCCGAACCCAGTGGCCAGCGCACTCGGGGCAGACACGCCCACGCGTTGCAGTTCTGCGTCCAGAAACATGATGCCAGTCACCTGCACTACGATTTCCGCCTGGAACTGGACGGCACACTGAAAAGCTGGGCGATCCCCAAAGGCCCCTCGCTCGACCCCAAAGTGCGGCGCCTGGCGGTTCATGTCGAAGACCACCCGCTGGACTATGCCGACTTCGAGGGGAATATCCCCGAGGGGCACTACGGTGCCGGTGATGTGATCGTCTGGGACCGGGGTATCTGGGAGCCGGAAGGTGATGCCCGCCAGGCCTATGCCAAGGGCAAATTGCGCTTTCGTCTGCAGGGCGAAAAACTCAATGGCGTGTGGAACCTGTTCCGCACCCACCTGGCCGGCAAGAAAGAGCAATGGATGCTGGTCAAGTCCCACGATGGCGAGGCTCGCAGTGAACCCGAGTACAGCATCGTCGAGGCCCAGCCGGACAGCGTGCTCAGTGACCGCACATTGCTGCCTCGAGGGGCGCCTGAAACGAAACGCCCGGCTGCCCGTAACCGCGCGGTGAAAGCCGCGCTGCCTGAACACCTGCAGCCGCAGCTGGCCACACTGGTGGACTCGCCTCCCAGCGGTGACTGGCGTTACGAAGTGAAGTTCGATGGCTACCGCATCCTCGCACGTATCGAAGGCGACGATATTCGCCTGTTCACCCGCAATGGCCACGACTGGAGCGCCAAAATGCCCGGCCAGGTGGCGGCATTGCGGGGGCTGGGTGTCGATTCGGCGTGGCTGGATGGCGAGATGGTGGTCAACGACGAAAGTGGCAAGGCCGATTTCCAGGCCCTGCAGAACGCCTTCGACGCCGATCACGACGAGCGGATCAGCTACTACCTCTTCGACCTGCTGTATCTGGGCGGGCGCGATCTGCGCCAACTGCCGCTGCAAGAGCGCCGAGCTGCCTTGCGCCAGCTGCTTGAGCAGAGTGAGTCGCAGAAGCTCAAGTTCTCCGAAGACTTTGACCAACCGGTCGACTCGCTGTTGGACAGCGCCTGTCGCCTGGAGCTGGAAGGCCTGATCGGCAAGCGCGCCGACAGCCCCTATGTCGGCCGGCGCAGCACCGATTGGGTGAAGCTCAAGTGCAAGCAACGCCAGGAGTTCGTGATCGTCGGTTTTACCGACCCCAAAGGCAGCCGCAACGGCTTCGGCGCCCTGCTGCTGGCCTTGCACGACAACGACAGCGGTGAGTTGCGTTACGCCGGCAAGGTCGGCACCGGCTTCAGCGCCACCACACTGGACAGCATCCATGCCCGGCTCAAACCGCTGGTAATCGCCAAGCCCGCACTGCCCAGGCCGCCGACCGGCGCCGAGGCCCGTGGCGTGCACTGGCTCAAGCCACAATTGCTGGCCGAAGTCGCCTATGCCCAGATGACCCGCGACGGCGTGGTGCGCCACTCGGTATTCCATGGGCTGCGCGATGACAAACCCGCCACCGCCATCGACCTGGAGCGCGCCATGCCCGGCAAGACTGTGCCCAAGCGCAAGCAAGTTGAACAACCGGACGTCCTCGGCGAACTGCGTCTGACCCACCCCGAGCGGGTGATCGATGCCAGTATCGGCGCCACCAAGCGGCAAGTCGCCGAGTACTACGCCGCAGTCAGCCAATGGCTGCTGCCGCAGCTCAAGGACCGCCCCGTAGCCTTGGTGCGGGCGCCGGACGGCCTGGCTGGCGAACTGTTTTTCCAGAAGAACGCCGGCCAGTTGCACATCCCCCATGTGCTCACCTACGACAAAGCCGAAGCCGGCCAGGCGGCGATGGTCATCAACCGCCCCGACACCCTGTTGGGCGCGGTGCAGATGAACATGCTGGAAATGCACACTTGGAACGCGACCGACAAGGATTTCGACAAACCTGACCGCTTCGTGCTCGACCTCGACCCGGACCCGGCGCTGCCGTGGAAAGCCATGCTCGAGGCCACCCAACTGGCGCTTACCCTGCTCGACGAGCTGGGCCTCAAGGTGTTCCTCAAGACCAGCGGCGGCAAGGGTATGCATTTGGTCGTCCCCCTGACCCGACGGGCCGGCTGGGATGAAGTCAAGGACTTCAGCCACGCCATCGTCGACTACCTGGCCAGGCTGTTCCCCGATCGCCTCAGCGCGGTGTCCGGGCCAAAGAACCGGGTCGGCAAGATCTTCATCGACTACCTGCGCAACGGCAAAGGCGCCACTACCGTGTGCGCCTACTCCCTGCGCGCCCGTGAGGGCTTGCCGGTGTCGGTACCGATCTGGCGCGAGGAGCTGCCCCAGCTCAAGGGCGCCAACCAGTGGCATATCGGCAACCTGCGGGAACGCCTGGCCGAGGTCGACGACCCCTGGGCCGACATGGCCAAGGCCCGCCAATCGATCACCGCGCGCATGCGCAAGCAGATGGGAATGGCATGAGCATCATCCAGGATTTCGACCTCAACAACCTCGACCGGCTGTTGCGCGCTTTTGGTGAGCGGCCGCAACCCCTGAACCTCGACACCCAGCTACCGCAACTGATCCAGGCACTGAAGGCCGACCATCTGGACCTGCTGCCACTGCCAGGGCAAGGCAACACCTTGCGCCGCTGGCAGACCCTGGCACGGGTGGCCGGCTGTGACCTGGCGCTGGCCAAACTCTACGAAGGCCATACCGACGCGCTGGCGATCCTGGCCGAGTGTGGCGCGGCGCACCGGGTGGGTGAAGGCACCTGGGGCGTCTGGGCAGCGGAGCCGCCCGATGCCCGAACGCGCATCGTTGCGCGTGAGGGCGACCAGGTACGACTGAGCGGGCGCAAGGCCTGGTGCTCAGGTGCATTGCAGATCGACCGGGCCCTGATTACTGCCTGGGCCGATGGCGACCAGCCGCAACTGGTGGCGATCGAGCTGGCGCAGCCAAGCCAGGGCTTGAGCATCGACCGCTGGCAGGCCGTGGGCATGGCGACCACGGCGAGCATCGAAGTGACATTCGACAACACCCCCGGCATCGCCATCGGCAGGCCTGGGCAATACCTGTCGCGCCCTGGCTTCTGGCACGGTGGCGCAGGCATTGCCGCCTGTTGGTACGGCGCCGCGGAAGCCTTGGCCGATTATTTGCGGGCGCATTGTCGCAAACCCCGCCCCGACGCCCATGCCGATGCCCACCTTGGAGCGGTGGACGCCGCCCTGTTCGGCGCCCGCGCGGCCCTGCGCGAATGCGCCGCGTGGATCGACCGGCAACCCGACGCCGACGCCAGCTTCGAGGTGCGCCGCACCCGCGCCCAGGTCGAACAGGCGGTCGACCAGGTGATCCACCATGTGGGCCGGGCGCTGGGCGCTACGCCGTTCTGCCGCAACAGCCACTTCGCCAGGCTCAGCGCGGACCTCCCGGTCTACTTGCGCCAGAGCCATGCCGAACGCGACCTGGCAGCACTGGGCGCGCAATTGACGCAGGTGCCGGCAGGAGCCTGGAAGCTATGAGCGAAAACCTGATTCAATCCAGCAGCGGTACCCCGTGGGCCGAGTGGCAGCACGCGGCGCACCTGGCGCGCGCCACCTGGATAAGCCCGCAGCAGCTGTGCCCGCCCGGGCGGCGTCTGGTACTGATTGCGCCGCACCCGGACGACGAGATCCTCATGGCCGGCGGCTTGCTGAGGCATTTTCGCGGTCGCGAAGACGACCTGGTGCTGATTTCAGCGACCGATGGCGAGGGTAGCCACCCCGGTTCCGAACAGTGGAGCGAGCACCGCCTGCGGCGCCAGCGCCCGCTGGAAAGCCGCCAGGCCCTGCAGCAGCTTGAGCTGGACCTCAACCGCCTGGACTGGCGCAGGTTGAACCTCAAGGACGGCGCCTTGCCCCGTGAGGAAGCCTTCCTGGTCAATCACCTGTCCCAGGTACTGCGCCCGGATGACCTGCTGATGGCCACCTGGCGTGGGGATGGCCACGCTGACCACGAGGCCGTCGGAAGAGCGGCTGCGCAGGCGGCGCTGGCGCGCAAGGCACAGTTGGTGGAAGTGCCGGTGTGGGCCTGGCATTGGGCGCAACCGGATGACCCGCGCCTGCCCTGGCCACGTGCCCATCGCATCGAGCTCAACGAGGCCACCTTGGCGTGCAAGCGCAAGGCCCTGGCCGCCCACGCCAGCCAACTGGAAGCGGATGGTCCGCGTTCGCCCGTGCTGCCGCCGCGCTTGTTGGATTGCCTGCTGCAACCTTTTGAACTGGTGTTCCTGTAAACGGAGTTGTCATGAGCCTCGATGCGCAGTATTTCGCCGACCTGTATGCCACCAATGAAGACCCCTGGGCCTTCCGAACGCGCTGGTATGAAAAGCGCAAACGCGAGCTGGTCATGGCCAGTCTGCCGCGCCAGTGTTATCAACGGGTGTTCGAGCCCGCCTGCGCCAATGGCGAACTCAGCGCCCTGCTGGCCGGGCGCTGCGCCGAGCTGTTGTGCCAGGACCTCGACCCCACGGCCGTGGGGCTGGCCCGTGAGCGCCTGGAGGACGTGCCCAACGCTTCGGTCGAGCTTGCCCGGTTGCCGGGCGACTGGCCGGGTGGGCGCTTCGACCTGATCGTGCTCAGCGAAATCGGCTATTACCTCGACCCCACCGATTGGCTGCAGGTCATCGAACAATCGCTGGCCAGCCTGACCTACGACGGCGGCTTGCTGGCCTGCCACTGGAAGCACCCGATCGCCGGCTGCCCGCAGGATGGCCGCGAAGTACACCAGTTACTGGCCAAGCATTTGCCGCTTTTCCTCGTCTATCGGCACGAGGAGGCCGACTTCCTGCTTGAGTACTGGTCGTGCCAGCCCAGCGTGGTCGACCTGGACGAGACCTGCCCATGATCGGCGTGGTGATTCCTGCGCACAATGAAGCACGCCGCCTCGGGCGCTGCCTGAAAGCCATGGCAGCAGCAGTGGCCGTGGCAAGGCAGGCAGGCCACGCCGTCAACGTGCTGGTGGTGCTCGATCGCTGTGTCGATGGCAGCGCCAGAGTGGCCGCGCGCTACGATGTCGATGTGCTTGCGGTGGCGGCCGGCAGCGTCGGCATGGCGCGCCGCCTGGGGGCCGAATGGATGCTGGAGCGTGGCGCCAGCTGGCTGGCCTGCACCGACGCCGACAGTCAGGTGCCAGCGCACTGGCTGCTGTCGCAACTGGCCTGCACGGCTGATGTGGTGTGCGGCACGGTGCATATCGATCACTGGCAGCCTTGGCAACGGGCGGCACTGCGCAAGCTGTACCTCAGCCGCTACGAGGCGCGGGAAGGCCATCGGCATGTGCATGGAGCCAATCTTGGCATATGTGCCCGGGCCTACGAGCGAGTCGGCGGGTTTCAGCCGCTGGCGGCGAATGAAGATGTGCAGCTGGTGCGCGATCTTGAGGCTGATGGCGCGCAGATTGTGTGGACGGCCAGGCACAGCGTGGCGACCAGTAGCCGCATCGACAGCCGGGCCCGGGAAGGATTCGGGGATTATCTGGCGAGCCTGTAGTGGTCGGTTCCGACGCCTTCGCGGGCAAGCCCGCTCCCACAGGGATTGCGCATGCCTTGAGATAGCATTGAACCTGTGGGAGCGGGTTCACCCGCGAAGAGGCCGGCACAAGCAGCACAAGCCCCACATGTTTCGCGAAAACTTCGATAGGCCACACCTGTGGGAGCGGCGGTTCGGCGCCCCGACTTGCCCGCGAAGAGGCCGCTACGGACTCAAGAAGCCTTGCGGGGGCGCTTGGTCACTTTCTTCTCGGGGGTGGCTTTGCTGGATGCCTTGCCACCCAGGCTGCGCTTGAGCAGCTCGGTAAGGTCGATGATATCGGCCCCCTTCTCGGTAGCCCCAGCCTCGGCTTTATCCACCACGGCGATCTTGCCCTTGCTGGCCTTTTCTTCCACCAGGTCCATGATGGTCTGGCGGAAGGCATCGTGGTACTCATCCGGCGCCCACGGCCCACTCATGTCCTCGACCAGCCGCTTGGCCATGTCCAGCTCGCGCTTGTCGGGCTTGCTCTCGGTCACGCTCTTGTCCAGCTCCAGGCTGTCCAGCCCGCGCACTTCCTCCGGCCAGCGCAGGGTGATCATCACCAGTGCATCCTCCAGCGGGCGCAACAGCGCCAGGTGCTGACGGGTATGCAGCACCACCGTGGCCAGCGCCACCTTGCCGGTGCTGGCCAGGGTTTCGCGCAGCAACGCGTAGACCTTGCCGCCGCGCTTGTCGGGGCTCAGGTAGTACGGCGTGTCGAAATGCTGCAGGGGAATGTCCGAGGCTTCGACGAACGAGAAGATATCGATGGTCTGGGTAGCTTCGGGGCGGGCCTTGCGAATCTCCTCTTCGCTGATCACCACGTAACGGCCCTTCTCGTACTCCACACCCTTGACGATGTTGTCCTTGTCGATGTCCTTGCCGGTGACCTTGTTGATCCGCTTGTAGCCCACCGGCTCCATGCTGCGCTTGTCGAGCCAGTCGAAGTCGACCCGCTCGGTGCGCACGGCGGTGTTCAGCGACACCGGGATATGGACCAGACCGAAACTGATCGCGCCTTTCCAGATAGCCCTGGCCATGACTGGCACCTCCCTAGCCCGAAGAGCGGGCCTCTAGGATTTCGAGATAGCCGCACATCAGAAGGTTTGCTCGGGAAGGCGCCGGCCCGACAGATGGTCAACCCGCCTCGGCGAACAACACCCGCTTGAAGGCCTCGGCCGCCAGATGCACCTGCACCGCCCAGTCATCGGCCGCGTCGCTGCCGGCGTCATCCGAGATGTACTTCAGGCACACGAACGGTATGCCTTCATCGCGGGCGATCAGCGCGAACACGTAGGCTTCCATGTCGACCACGTCATAAGGCGCGTCGCCATGGTTGATCTCGAAGCTGTCGCCACTGCCACAGGTTTCTACTGGCAGGCCGGGGATTGCCTGGCCATGCTCCAGCAGCACCGGGATGTCCGACAGTGGCGTCTGGTAACGGGCGAAGCCCAGCGGGGTGACGTCCATGTCGCGCTGCACGAAGCGTGTACAGCACACCACCTCGCCCTTGCCATGGCGCTGGCTGCCGGCCGAACCGAGGTTGACGATCAGCTTGGGGCGCCGCTGCTGGATAGCCTTGGTCAGGGCGATGGCGGCGTTGACCTTGCCAATGCCAGTGAACACGGTGTTCACATGGGCGAACACATCACCCGCTTCTGCCTCCAGGGCGAAGACGAACAGCGTATCGGCGAGGGAGATATCGGGGAATTGCTTGGTAAGCATCATGGCGCAGGTGGTCCGAATGGCTTGCGGTGGCGCTGCCATTTTCGGCATTCGCTACCTGATTGCAAGCCCCGCCGCCGTGACCGGCGTTGCCGCACCATCGCGGGTTTGCGCCAGCACCTGAGCGGTCACCGCGTGCAGCGCTTGAGCGGTAGTGGCGCCATTGGCCAGTGCCTGCTCCAGCACCGCCAGTTGGTGATCGGCACTGGTCCCCTGTTGCAGTATGTGTTGCGCGTGCCGGTACGAACGCTCAGCATCCACCGTGTCGGTCGGCCAGCGCGCTTGTAGCTGGCTGAGCCAGCCCAGTGCCGTGACCGGCTGCTGGTCATGCAGGCCGATGAATTCGGCGAAGCGGCCATGGCGCATGGCGCGCCAGTAGTTTTCCTGGGTAACCCAGCGCAGTTCGCGGTTCAGCGGGCCAGGGTCGTAATGGGGCTGCAGGTTGTGCTCCACCAAGTGGCGGAACAGGCCGGCCAGGCACAGCGCATCCTCGAGCACCGGGCAGGCATCACAGATGCGCAGTTCCACCGTGGGGAAACGCCGCGACGGCCTGATCGCCCACCAGAAATCCCCCTCCGTTGCCAATGAGCCCGTACGTTGCAGCAACGCCCGGTAGCGTTCATAGGCAGCCCAGTCGGGCAATGCCTCCGGCAACCCCATGTGTGGCCACTCGCCGCAGATTACCCGCCGGTAGCTCATGTAGCCGGTCGCCTGCCCGGCCCACATGGGCGATGAGGTACTCAGCACCAGCAGCAACGGCAACCAGTAGAGCAGACGGTTGATCAACTGCATGCGGTCGCAGCCCGGCGGCACACCTGCATGAATGTGCAGACCATTGAGCAGGCTGCGCCGGGCTACGTGCTGGTAATCGTCGAAAACCTGGCGATAGTGCGGCGACGGCCTGGCCTTCTGGCGCAACCAGGGCGCATTGGGGTGGCTGGCGGCGCAGTACAGGCCGACGCCCTCCTCGGCCAGGCTTGCGCTGAGGCGCTGACGGTAGTCGAGAAAGAACTGGCGGGCCTGGTACAGGTTGGTGAAAACCGGCGAGGCGATTTCGATCTGGCTGCAGAACATCTCTTCGGCAAAGTACTCGCCAACCACGTCGCGGCAACGGCGGACCACGGTTGGCGACGGGGTGATCAGCACCCGGCCACTGGCCAGATCCGTCAGCAGATACTCCTCTTCGGTGCCGAACGTACAAGGCCTGTACATACGGCGTCAGGCGCTACGGTTGACGATCAGCGATACCGCGGCGATGCGCTCGACCCGTTCATAGCCTGGCTCCTGCAACTGCTCGCCGAACACATCCGGGTCGATCTCGCGGTAGACCCAAGCCCACTCCGGGCCGGCCAGGCGCAGGCGAATGGCTTCGAGCAAGGCATCCTGGCCTTCGACGATGGCCACCCCGGTGTACAGCAGCAATGAGCCTCCTGGGCTCAAGCGCTCGCGGGCCTGTTCGACGATGCGCAGCGACAGTTCGGCGCCCAGCGCACCACCGCCGTGGCGATAGGTGCGCTCACCGGCATCGAGCATATAGGGCGGGTTGGCGACGATCAGGTCGAATGTGCCGCTGATGCCTTCAAGCAGGTCGCTCGGTTCGACCGACACATTGCTGACTCCGGCCAGCGCCGCATTGATGGCCGTGTAGCGCAGGGCCAGTGGGTTGATGTCGACGGCGCTGACTTGCGCATGTGGCGCCGCGCGGGCGATCACCAAGGCGCCGACGCCGCTGCCACAGCCGATATCGACCGCGTGCTGAACGCGGGTCGGGCTGCGCTGCAGGTGATCGTGAATGACCTGGGCGAAGCGGTAACTGTCGGGGCCGAAGAACACCGCATCGCTGGCCTCGGTGGGATAGGCCGAATGCACCAGCAACAGGTCGTTCAGGCTCGACCAGCGCACGCGGCTGCGCAGCCGGTCGCCCTCCTCGCTCAGCACCTGTGCGTGGCGCAGCTGCTCCAGTTCATCCAGCGAGATCAGCGAAGGCGAAAATGGCCGGCTCCAGCCGAACACATCGCGCAGGTTGCTGGCCTGCTCGGCGCCAGGCCGGGCGTTGTTGCGTGCCTGGGTAGCCGGTGTCACGCAAGTGAAGCGGTAGCCATCGGCGCGCAGGCGGCGGCCAAGCTGCAGCAAGGCCAAGTCGGCCTGTTCCTGTTGTGGGTTGAGCATCATCAGTGCGGGCCCTCCTGAGCCAGGCCGGTGGCGCGCAGGTAGGCACGGGTGGCGCGCAGCCCTTGAGGCTGGGCATGACGATTGCCGGCCATCTGGGCGATCAGGCTATCGATGCTTTCATCCAGCCCCTCGCTCTCTGGTGGGCCTTGCAAGGCTGGCAACCAGCTGCCGGGCAGGACGCGTTTTACAGGTGCCTGCCAGTCAGCGGCAATCCAGTCGTGCCAGAGCTGCTTTTCATAGGCATTGAACACACCGAACATGGGTGCACTCGGCCCTTCGATGAGCGACCACCAGCGGCTTTCGGCAGGGTTCTGCCCGCGCTTGATCCAGCCTTGGGCCTGCAGTGCCTGCAAGAACGCCGGCAATGCCGCCGGTTCGGCGAGCCACTGATTGACCGTGCGCTGCTGAAGACGGCAACGGTCGGCGTGCATGAACTGGCCGAAAGCGCGTTTGCGCTCAAGGGCTGACAGCAATTGGGCCTCAAGGTCGAAGCGGCTGATCAGGTCAGGCGCTGGGATGCCCAGATCATTGAGCCGATAGCCGTGGCGCACCCGGCGATAGAACACCTCTGGCGCCTGCTGCGGGCATAGCTGTTGTGCGGCGCGGATGGATTTTTGCGCATGGCCGCTGGCGGCATTGTCGATGGTCACGTGCAACTGAAAGTAATGGCCGTCGATGCCAAGCTCTGCCAGTTCATGGGTGGTGATCAGCAAGTGCAGTGGCGGCTGTTCATAGCCCAGGTTGTAACCGATCACCTCGGGCAGGAAGCTATCGCCGTACTGGCCCAGGGCAAGCTGCAAGGCGCCCTGCAGATAGCGTTCGTCATCCAGCGCAAGCGTGTCCAGGCAACCCAGTCGGCTCAGCAGGCGCTGGTAGATCAGCACGTGATTGCAGCGTGGGTCGCCGTCGCCCAGTTCTTCGAGGTAGGTGCGAATCAGGCCGTGGTAACGCGGGTCGTGCCAGTGGCGCAGGGTAGCGTGCAGCCAGGCACCATCCACGGCCTTGGTCGGTGCGACTTGCTGCAGGAACCAGAGGGCCTGCGAGCGGTTGGCAAAGTAGCGCCGTGGTGCCCCGTGGCGGCGCTGCTCCAGGTAGTGCGCATGGTCATGGGCAACCTGCGCCGCATGCCGGGCACTCCAATCATCGAGTTGCCCGATCGTATCGGGCAAGTCATCGGCCATGACGCTCGCCTCGGCCAACCGGGCCGCCAGCCATTGCCGACCATTGTGCTCATCCCCTGCCAAAAGCGCCTGATAGCGCCTGGCGAGGCTGTCATCGACAGCCAGGGCTGGCATCGGTGCCAGGGTGTCAGAGGTCATTGCCGTCATGCCTTGCTCCTTGTCCACTTACTGGCGCTGATTGTCCTGCGGCATGGGTTCCGGGTCTGGCGCAGGTTGTGGCGCGGGTTTTTCATCGTGCTGCTGCATCTGCACCGAAGGCTTGCTCGGGTCGCTGTCCTTGCCCGGGTGGTTGTTGTCTCTGTCGAAGCAGCCGCCAAGCAGGGTCAAGCTGCCCAGCAAAGCGATCAGGGGCGTCAGGCGCATGGAAAACCTCCTGTTCTGGTTGACTGCAGTGCCAGGTCGCCCCGGCACTGCATGTGCCTCACTTACGAACGGCCGCCCTTGCGGCCCGACTCAGTGCTGCTGCGGCCGCTGCCGGATTGCTGGCCGCCTTTGCGACCGGCCTCGGAGGCCTTCTCGCGATCATTGGCGAAGTTGCCAGGGTTCTTGTTGCCACCCTGGCTGCCGGTACGGCTGTTTTCTTTACTGGCCATGGTCTCTAACCTCTTGTGGCTTTCGAAGTGTGCACGGCGCTGCGCCGTACATAAGGTCGGAGTTCGGCGATATCGGGGGATTCGTTTTATTGCGACGGGTTCGGACCGGTGGCGTTAAATAAGCGGCGGTGGTTTATTTGGTGCGACAGCCGATTCGGCCTCGCGCTGGCGCCTGCCCAGCCACAGGCCGGTCAATGACCAGCCCAGGGCCAGCGCGGCACCGATGAGCATCGCCAGTTGGGGATGTTCGGCCAGCAGGTCCAGCCCGCGCTTGAGCCAGCCGCTCAGGGCATCGCCACCGCGGTACACCACAGTGTCGATGAAGTTCTTCGCTTTGTACTTGTCCTCGGCAGGCAAGACCGTGAACAACATCTCTCGCCCTGGGCGCACCAGCGCATATTCACCGGCCCGGCGCACCACCATCACCACCACGAACACGGCAAACACCGGCGCCAGGGCCAGCCACACGAACCCGGCAGCCATCACCAGCGGCACCGCGACCAGCAGCACGGCGACACCCATGCGCCTGGCCAGCCGACCGGTGAGAAACACCTGGGTGAGGATCGCCAGCGCCTGCACCACCGTATCGATCAGGCCGAATACCTGGGTCTGGCGCGTGCGGTCGGTGAAGGTTTCGCTGACGATGCGCGCCTGTTCGAAGTACAGGAAGGTACTGACACTGGCCAGCAGCACGACAAACAAGGCGACCGCCAGCAGATAGGGTGAGCGCAGCACGGCCGTCGCGCCGGCCAAGGGGTTGCCGCCCAACGGCCGCGAGGCTGGCTGCTCACTTGAAGCAGGCAACGGGTTGCGATCGCGCCACCTTTGCAGGTATGTGCATGCGAGCACACTGCCCACTAGAAACACCCCGGCAAGCAGTACCAGCCCGGCGTGCCCCAGCGGTGCAACCAGCAACGTGCCCAGGATTGGCCCGCTCAGGCCGCCGAGGCTGGCACCGGCGGCCAACAGGCCGAACAGGCGCTTGCCCTGCGCGGTGGAAAACAGGTCGGTCAGCACGCTCCAGGCCAGCGAGATTGTCAGCAGGTTGAACACTGACAGCCAGATGTAGAAGGCCCGGGCATTCCACAAATCCGCTGGATCAACCGCAAACAGCGCAGCGAACAGCAAGAGGTTGCTGGCGAAGAAACCATAGGTCCAGGGCAGGATATGCCGGCGACGAACCTTCGAGGCCAGCCAGCCGAACACAGGCAGGCAGGCCAGGGTGGCGATGAAGGTGCCAGTGAACAGCCATTGCAGGTTGTCGACGCCACCCGCCACACCCATGGTTTCGCGCACCGGGCGCAGCATGAAATAGCCAGTAAAGAGCAGGTAGAACAGCAACAGCCCGGCGATCACCGCAGGCCCCTCACCCGGCTGGATGTTCAGTGCCTGGTCGAGGCGCCTGCGCCAGTTGCTCATCGCGTCAGGCGAACTGCTTGATCAGCGCTTGCTGTTGCACCTGGCTGAGCAGGGGCTCATGCCCGGCCTTGAGCTGGTCTAGCTGGCGCTCCGGGCGCCCGGTCGCGGGAATGACCGTGGTCACGGCCGGATGACTGATGGCGAACTTGAGAAACAGCTGCGCCCAGCTGCCGATACCGGCCTCGGCGGCCCATGCCGGCAAGGCCTGGTCCTTGACCCTGGTAAACAGCCGGCCGTCGTCGAAGGCACGGTTGATCAGCACGGCGACGCCCTTGTCCTGGCACAACGGCAGCAGTTCGCGTGCCGCTTGCGGGGCATTCACCGAGTAGTTGATCTGGATGAAGTCCAGCGGCTCGCTGCGCACGATGCGCGCCACGTCTTCGTGGCCGCTGTTCAGGTAATGGGTGATACCGACGTAGCGGGCCTTGCCCTGCTGCTTGAGCTCGCGGGCATAAGGCAGTTGGGTCTGCCAGTCTCGCAGGTTGTGGATCTGCAGCAGGTCGACCTTGTCGGTGCGCAGGCTCTTGAGCGTGCCGGCCCATTGCGCCTGGGCTTCGGCCCGGCTGTCAGCGGCGATCTTGGTGGCGATGAAACATTGCCGGTGCCAGCCGCCCTCCTCCAGCAACTGCCCGAGAATGCGGTCGGCGCCGCCATAGTTGGGCGAGGTGTCGATGACCTTGCCGCCACCGTCGAAGAATGCCTTGAGCACCACCTTGAGCTGCTGGTATGCGGCGGAGCCGGCTTCGACTTCGAAGCTGCCGGAGGTGCCGGCGCCGATCACCGGCAAGGCCTCACCCGTCGAGGGGACCTTGCGCGTCAGCAACCCAGCAGAGCCGGCGGCATGTAGCCAGGGGCTGGCGGCCACAAGGCCCAAAGCCGCACCAGCGCGTAGGACATCGCGACGCTTGTACATGGCAAAGCTCCCGTCATAAGTCGGAAACTTTCAAGGCTAGCCGCTCTACCCTGCGCTGGCAGGTGATTCTGTATCTGGATGTTAGAGATCAGGCCTGCAGCAGCGCGCTCAGATCCAGACCTGCCTCGGCCATCGGTGGGCACCAGTAGTAGCCACCGGTCAGCGGCCGGCTGAAGCGGTACAGGCCGTCGATGATGCCGTCTTCCAGGCCGCTCATGCGCCGCAGTTGCACTTCGAAGGCATCGAAGCTGTGGCCCAGGGCGACGAACGCCAGGCCTGCGCCACGGCCATCGGCCCAGGCTACCGAGCGGCGCACCATGAAGGCTTCCGGTTCGAAACTTTCCTGGGCGGTACGCTTGACGTGGGCCGATGCTGGCGCGTCTTCGAGCTCTTCGTTGTCGCTCAGGCGGCGGCCGATGATGTTGTCCTGGTCGGCCTGGGGCAGTGACTTGAAGTATTCCAGGTCGTGCTTCCACAGCTGGAAGGCGGCGAAGCTGGAACCGGCCAGCCCCGGCTGCTCGCCGGCGACAATGGCGGCATCTACCGCATCCTGGTCCACCGGGTTCTCGGTGCCGTCTTCGTAACCGGTCAGGTCATGGCCACCGCGGTGCAGGAAACCATCGACACTGTCAGCCAGGCGCAGCGCCGGGGCCAGCGCTTGCTCCAGGGCCTGGGCCTGGAGCAACAGCTCGCCGCGCTCATTGCCGCGCAGCCAGAGCCACAGTGCGTGCTGGGTGCTCGGGTTTTCCACTGCCGCATCGAGTTGCGGGAATGCGCGCAGGCCAGGAATGTCACGGCCCAGGGCTTTCACCAAGGGGGCGCCGATGCCGAGGATGAGGTTCTGGCCATCCACCTGCGGCAGCAGTGCATCCAGTACGGCAGACAACGCCTCGGGCGACTGCAGGGCGAAGAACAGGTGACGGGCGTGGGCCGGCACGGGGGTGGCAAGCAGACCTTGCTGGAACGGCATGACGGGCTAATCCTCGGCAAAAGCGGGAATGCTACTGCGCCGGGGCGCCTACCGCAACGCGGCATGCAGGCGCAACGTGGCAAGGTGTGAGGCGCGCCCGGTAACAAACAGTTACCAAGTACTGGCGCATTGCAATTAGCCAGCCCACAAGGCCCACCTAGACTGCTTGCATCCTTTGCTCGAGTGCCTGCCCATGACCGCCTCTCCCTTGCTGACTGCGTTCCTCCCCCTGGCGCTGGGCATCATCATGCTCGGGCTTGGCCTGTCCCTGACCCTGGCTGACTTCGCCCGCGTGGTGAAATACCCGAAACCGGTGGTGATCGGCCTGTGCTGCCAGATTTTGCTGTTACCACTGGTGTGCTTCCTGATCGCCAACGGCTTTGGCCTGGAAGCGGCTCTGGCAGTCGGCCTGATGCTGCTGGCGGCGTCCCCCGGCGGCACCACTGCCAACCTGTTCAGCCACCTGGCCCACGGTGATGTGGCGTTGAATATCACCCTGACCGCAGTCAATTCGTTGATCGCGATCCTCACCATGCCGCTGCTGGTGAACCTGTCCCTGGCCTGGTTCATGGAATCGGACCAGGCCATTCCCTTGCAATTCGCCAAGGTCATGCAGGTGTTCGCCATCGTCCTGCTGCCGGTGGCCGTGGGCATGCTGATCCGCCACTGGGCGCCGCGCTTTGCCGCGCGCATGGAAAAACCGATGAAACTGGTGGCAGCGCTGTTCCTGGCATTCACCATCGTCCTGGCGCTGGCCAAGGACTGGCAGACCGTCGTCGACTATGCCCCGGTGGTGGGCCTGGCCGCCTTGCTGTTCAACCTGATCAGCCTGGCACTCGGCTACTGGGTGCCGCGCCTGCTGAACATTCCCAAGCCCCAGGCCATCGCCATCGGCATGGAAATCGGTATCCACAATGGCACCCTGGCCATCGCCCTGGCGTTGAGCCCAGCGCTGCTGAACAACGCCACCATGGCCGTGCCGGCCGCGCTGTACAGCCTGATCATGTTCTTTACCGCAGCCGCGTTCGGTTGGTGGGTCAGCCGCGGTCGCGTGGCACCCGCGCCTGCAACTGGCGCTTGAGCACCTTCAGCGGTGGCGCATAGAAAAAGCCGAACGACACGCTGCCGGTGCGGCCTTTCACGGCGTGGTGCAGCTGGTGGGCACGGTGCAGGCGCTTGAGGTAGCGGTTGACCGGCCGTGGCTTGCGCGGCCAGTGCCGGTGGAAGAAGCCGTCGTGGGCCAATACGTACAGCACCCCATACCCGGCCACGCCAGCGCCAACCCACTGCAATGGCGCATGGCCGGCCTTACCCAGGGCGATCAGCGCCGTGGCGATCAGGCCCAGCGCCACCAGGTACAGGTCGTTGGTTTCCAGCATGCCCAGCTGCGGCTCATGGTGCGAACGGTGCAGCCACCAGCCCCAGCCATGCATGATGTACTTGTGAGCTAGCGTGCCGACACCTTCCATGGCCACCAGGGTGCCGAGCAGCACGGCGAGATTGAACAGCATGTAACGGTCCGGGGTATGGCGGAGAATGGCGCAAGGGTACCGATTACCCAGGTTAATTTCCATGCAGGCGTGACCGGCTGTAGGGCATTTCCGGATGAATCCCTTGTCATGTTTTTACCCTTGACCCTGCGTGGGCGGCGGCGTAAGGTCCGCGACGCAATTTCGCATCCCTGAACAGGAGTCCTGCTTTGGACAGTAGCCCCAGTCGCTTGCGACAGGCCCACACGGCGAGCTAGTCCGGCAGCTACCTGCCACTGTCTCGCCATTAGCCAGACGGTGGAATTCCCCAGCCTTTGAAGGCTGTCCTCCTCTTTCCCTTTCGTGGTCCTGCGCATTTTCTGGTTATTCAACCGTGCGGGCGTGTGCCCGCGGAAGAGGTTTGCTATGGATTGGAAAGTCTTTTTGCTGCGCGTCGGCATTGCCCTGCTGCTTGGCGCCCTGATCGGTGCCGAGCGCCAACTGCGTCAGCGCCTGACCGGGCTGCGCACCAACGCCCTGGTCAGCACCGGTGCCTGCCTGTTTGTGCTGATGACCCAGGCGGTGCCCGGCATGGCCCCCAACGACGCCTCGCGGGTGGCCGCTTACGTGGTCTCGGGTATCGGGTTTCTCGGTGGCGGGGTAATCATGCGCGATGGCTTCAACGTGCGTGGCCTGAACACCGCCGCCACGCTCTGGTGCACCGCAGCGGTCGGTGTGCTGTGCAGCCTCGGGCTGCTGCTCGAGGCCTCGCTTGGCAGCCTGATGGTGCTGTGTGCCAACATCCTGCTGCGCGATATCGCCCAGCGCCTCGACCGCCAGGAGGTGCTGCCCGCCAACGAGGTCGAGCAACGGTTCGAGGTGCGCATCGTCTGCCGCGCCGAGGATGAAATCCAGGTGCGCAGCCTGATGCTGCACAGCCTGGGCGACCCGCAGCTGCGCCTGCAATCGCTGCACAGTGAAGACCTGGCCAACCCGGCCCGCCTGGAAGTGCGCGCAGAACTGCTCGGCAACCCCCAGGCACCGGCGCAGCTGGAGCGGCTGGTCGGTCGCGTGAGCCTGGAAAAAGGCGTCAGCTCGGTGCGCTGGCAGTTGCAGCCACAGGCATTGGCGGCGGACTAACGCTCGTCGCGCAGGTGCCGCTCCTTCTGCTCCTGGCGCTCCTTGGCTTCGATGCACAGCGTTGCCGTGGGGCGCAGCAGCAGACGGCGCAGGCCAATCGGCTCACCGGTTTCCTCGCACCAGCCATATTCACCGCGCGCCAGGCGCTCCAGCGCCTGGTCGATCTTGTCCAGCAGCTTCTTTTCCCGCTCCAGCGAGCGCAGCCGCCACTGCCGTTCCTCTTCGGCGCTGCCGATGTCGGCCGGGTCGCTGAGTACTTCCTGCTCGCGCAGGGCCTGGAACTCCAGGTCGATGCGGGCTTGCAGGTCGAAGCGCTGACCAAGCAGCAACGTGCGGAAAAATTGCTGTTGCACCTCGTTCATATAGGCTGCAGGCGCCTGGCGCAGCAGTTCCTCTTCAGTCATCAAGGCAGTCTCGCGTAGCTGGGAATCCATAAATGTTACGTTATAACTCAATCATTGCAAGCCCCGGTCATCTCGCCGCAGACTATTGCCAGTCCATGGAGAACGTTCAATGCACATACGCCCCGCCCTACTCGATGACATCGCCCAGCTGATTGCCATCGAGCAATCGGCCGCCCAAGCGTTCTTGCGGCTGCCTGAGCTGGCCTGGCTGGCACGTGCCGAGGGGCTGGATGAAAAGGCGCACAAGGCCTTCATTGCCGACGCTGGCAGCTGGTTGGCCGAGGATGATCAGGGGCAGGCTCTGGGCTTTGTGTGCCTGCGCCTGGAAGGCCAAGCGCTGCACATTCACGAGCTTTCGGTACGCTTGCCGTCACAGGGGCAAGGAATCGGCAGGCAGCTGCTGGACCAGGCGTGTGCCGTGGCGCGGCATCGGGGTGCCCAGGAGGTCACCTTGACCACCTTTGCGCAAGTGGCCTGGAATGGCCCCTTCTATGCCAGGCACGGTTTCGAGGTGCTCGATGAACAGCAACTCGGGGCCAGGTTGCAGGGCATTCTGGCGACTGAGCGTGCCCATGGCTTGTCTGGGCGCTGCGCAATGCGCTTGCCACTGGCCTGAGCGGTCACTCGGTACGTTCCACTCTGGCGGCTGCCACAGAGTAACCATCACGCCCTTGCCGCTTGGCCTGGTACAACGCAGCGTCGGCCGCCGCCATCAGGCTTTCCGGCGTGCTGGCATCACGCGCCGGATGGCCAACGGCGATTCCTGCACTGGCCGACACACGCCCTAACGGGCTGCCGGCATGCAGGATTGCCTGCCGACGCAGCACTTGCATGATTTCCTCGACAACCAGCGCGGCGCCAGGCTCATCGGTGTCGGGCAGCAGCAAGGTGAACTCCTCGCCGCCATAACGCACGGCCAGGTCTGCTGGCCGCTTCAGCGCCGTTTTCAACAACTCGGCAAAGTGCTGCAGGCACTGATCCCCTGCGGGATGCCCGTAGCGATCGTTGTACAGCTTGAAGTAATCCAGGTCGAGCATCACCAGCGCTACCGGGTAGGCCTGGCGCCGGGCCCGCTTGAACTCGGCCTCGAACACCGCATCCAGGCGCCGGCGATTGCCGAGCCCGGTCAAGCTGTCGGTCAGCGCCAGCGCCTTGAGGGTCTGGTGTGCCTGGTGCAGCGCCCGCTCGATGGCGATACGCTCGCGTAACTGGCGCAGCACCACCCACCCGAATGCCGCCAGGCCGACCAGCAGCAGCAGCAGTACCGCGACCGACTTGATCACATCGTGCCGCCATGGCGCGATGATCGACTCCCGTGACAAGCCCGCCTCTACCACCAGGGGGTAGCTCGACAATGCCCGGTAGGCGTACAGGCGCGGGGTGCCGTCAACCACCGCCACCGCTTCGACCAGCCCCTCGTTGGCATAGGGCAGGTGATTGCGGAACACCTCACTGTTGGCAAGGCTGCGCCCCACCACCTGCTCCACGAACGGCCGTCGGACCAGGATGGTGCCATCGCGCTTGGCCAGTACCAATGCACCGCGTTCATCGATCTTGAAATCGCCGTAATAGCGCACGAACCAGTCTACCTTGATGGTACCGAGCAACACCCCGGCGAAGCTGCCATCGCGGTTATCGAGCCGGCGCGAGATGGGAATGATCAGGTCACCGGTGGTACGGCTGCGCACAACCGAGCCGATGTGCACGCTGCGATCGGCATGGTTACGGTGATAGATGAAATAGTCGCGATCCGAATTGTTCGCATTGGGTGGTATAGCGTCGCGATCGGTCACGATCCAGCTGCCGTCCGGCGCGTACACGAACAAACCATGCAGCTGCGGCATGATCGCCATCTGCTGGGCCAGCAACGCATGCAAGCGTGGGCGGTCAAGGTGGTCGAGGCCATCACCCTCCAGGCGCTCGGCCAGTGCGGCGGTGATCGCATCCACCTGACGTATCGCATCTTCGGCATGCTGGCTGGTGGCCCTGGCCAGGTTGGTGACCGTGTTTTCCGCTGCGCTGAAAGCGAGCCGGTAGTCACGCCAGGTACGCCAGCCTTCGACCAGCACGAAGACCAGCATTGCCACAGCCATGAACGACAACACCAGGCGAAACAGCGCCACGGCACGTCCGTCGCTGCTCACTGAGAACAGCCCTTCCTCGTCCTGCTTTCTGGCCGCACCCATGGAAGTCCTTGCCCTTAAGCGTATGCCACCTATGACTATAGTTCAGCGCCCAGGTGCCTCGCGGTGGTCGCCCGCTGTCGAGAAAAACGAAACCTTTGCCGCCCGGGCCGGCTCAACCGTACGCGACACTGAGGTCGCGCCAACGGTTAAGGAGTCAGGCATGAGCAATCTGTTCATCAAACGCGCCGGTTTGTCGCTGGTACTGGGCATGGCATCGCTGCAGGCACTGGCCGCCACATCCGATGATTTCGTCGAAGCTGCCACTGAGGCAGGGATCGCCGAGACGGTCACCGGCAAGCTGGCCATGGAAAAGAGCCAGAACACCGAGATCAAGACCTTCGCCCAGCAGATGGTCACCGACCACACCAAGGCCAACCAGAAGCTCGGCGACATCGCCCGCAAACTCGATATCAGCGTGCCGGACGAAGCAGCGCTGACCGATAAAGTGAAGAAGATGATCCTTGAATGGCGCGACGAGTCGTTCGACAAATCGTATGTCAACAACCAGGTCGACGCCCACGAAAAAGCCGTGGAGTTGTTCAAGAAAGAAGCGACGTCCTCGGACAAACCTGAACTGAAAGCCTTCGCCAGCGAAACACTGCCGACCCTGGAGCACCACCTGGAGCAGGCCAAGGCACTCCAGGCCACCCACGGCAAATGAGCGAACCCCGACAAGAGGCCACACATGACTAACGATGCATTGCGCAGCGAAATCCTGACCCGCCTGCTGCACGCCCACCCGCACGGGTTGGGCAAGGAACTGCTGGACAATTATCGCGGTGAGAAAGCCGTGGCCGGCATGCTCCAGACCCTGCAGGAGCATGGCCTGATCCAGGATGGCGCTGTGGCGGTCGATGAAGACCACCAGATCAGCGTGAGTTACCCGATCAAACTGTCATCGGCGGGAGTCGAGGCAGCCAAGCAGCTGGAGGGCTGAGGCGCACCACCCCATCGCCGTTCCACCGGCGATGGGGCTACCCGCGTCAGTGCTTTGTGTTGGCTTTTTCATCGTCCCTCGGCGGCTTCGCCGGCCCCTGCGGGTCGACTTGCGGATCGTCAAGGTCCGGTGAGTCAGGGTCGAAACCGAGGTCATTCTTGCGGTTTGCCTGTTCTGAAGAATGTGGCCCCTGTCGATGTTGCTCTGGCTTTTTCATGTTGCGCGCTCCCTGGGATGTCTACGGAAGAACGCAGACACCGCGGGAAGTTTGATTCAATTGCTTGCCGCCAGCTGTGCCCGACATGCCTGAAGTGCCTCGTCGCGTTTCAGCAGTTCGCTCTGCAGGTGCTGCAACTGCCTGCCCTGCTCGGCACACAGGCCACGTTTGTCTTCCAGGCTTTGCGTTTGCGCCTGCAATTGCCGACGCATCTCATCACTGGCGCCCTGGGCTTGCGCGAGAATCGTGCGCAAACCCTGGATCTGTGCGTCGCGCTGCTCGACCAGCTCGCTCAATGCCTTACATTCGCCGCTGGCCTGACGGTGCTCGCCGAGCATCCGCTCATTGTCACGGTGCAGACGAGTCAACTCGTCCTGCTTGACGATCATGCTCTGTTGCAACTGGCGCAGCTCCACTTGCAGCTGCTGGGTTTGCGCTTCGTGGCGGCGCTGTTCCTGCTCGCGTTGTTCGCGGCTGGCGCTGCGGTAATGCTCAAGCGCTTCACGGGCATGGCGGTGCTTGTCTTCCAACGAGCGGACTTGTTCTTCCTTATCGGCCAGGCGCACCTGCAATTCGCCCAATGATTGATTGAGGCTGGCACTGCGCAACTGCTCGGCCTGAAGCGAGTTCTGCGCGGTCACCAGGCGTTCCGACTCGGCAGCCAGTGCAGCGGCCTGAATTTGCTGTTGCTGGTGCGCGGCCGCCAGTGCCTGCTGCGCCACCTGCAACTGCGCCGCTAGCTGCTCACGCTGCTCGTTGAACGCGGCTTCGGCTTGCTCGACGCGGGCATCCCCCTCCTCCTGCACCTGAGCGGCCAATTGCGATACCAGTCGGGTCAGCGAATCGCTGAGCGCGGCCTGGCCTTGCAGCGCCACAGGTTTGGCCCCTTCAAGCTCTTTCAGGTAACGGTGAATGGTGGTCTTTGAACCGGTGTTGCCCAACTCGATACGTACTGCATCGATGCTGGGGTACTCGCCCCGGGCGATCAGCACCTGCCGCGCCTGCTGCACTACCGCCTTGTTGATACCGCCCCGGGCCATGTTTGCTCCTACGATTTCGTAACATGATACGTACTATGTAATTACGCAGGGATTTTGTTCCTTGCCAGGTAAAATTTCAAGTGATATCTAAGGCTTAATAATCACGGCTTATCGCATGTGAAGGATGAAAAGCCGTGCTTTAAGCTCACCGATGGTACGCGCAGCCTGCCTGCGGTTAGGCGGGCAGGCGTGCGTAGCTGTGCGCTTGGTGAAGGGTGGGCAGCCTATCTTTCACAGTGCGGACCTCTGCCCGAAACAGGCCGCCTTGCGCAGCGCGGGCGGAGCTCGATCTCATAGGCGCTGGCATTGCGACATCAACCTGGGTCCTGCAACAGATCACGCGGCAGCTTGAAGCCTTTGAAGGGTTGCTGAGTTATGGGGTTGAACGCTTTTTCGGCATTCAGCCGGTAGCGCATCAAGCCATCGCCAGTCGCAAAACTCAGGTCGACGCTGGTCGGCGTGCGGCCATTCAGCGCGCCGCGGCTGAGCAGGCGGAACATCGACCACGGGCCGCGGTACTCCAGGCTGCTGCTGTTGCCATTGCGCCTGAGCAAGGTCAGGTTGCTGCGAACCTGCGGCCCCAAGGTATTGGGCCAGACGATGCCGGTGATCTGGCTCGGACCATGGGTGTAGGAAATCAACTGGCCATCCAGGTTCAGGACACTGGTGCGTTGATTGGCACTGAGCCCTAATGGCTCGATGCTGAACTGCACGCTCAGGTTGCCACGCTGATCGAAGAAGGTTTCACGGATGTGATCTGCCAGTGCCAGCTGTTCGAGCACGTCGCTACGGATCAATGACTGCCCCTGCTGCTCGAAGCGCGTTTCGAAACCAATCCCGACGCTCCCATCATTCGGCGCGCTCCACACCGCAGCAGGGAGCACGTCTGATATGGCCGATAACGTAATGGCTCGACAACAGACGAAATGGACGGTCATCAGCATCGCGCCAGACGTATGCAAAACACCGATGGGCAGCAGCGTTCCACCGGTGCCCTATCCCGTCACAGCCGAGCTGGATACCAGCACCGGTGTAGCAAAGAGCGTTCGCGCCAATGGGCATCCGGTAGTCGTATACAAGCGCAGTTTCACACCCAAGACCATCGGTGACGCCGCCGGCCAAGCCAAAGGCGTCAAGAGCGGTACCGTCGAAGGCAAATGCCACCCGTTGGAGCACAGCAGTTCCGTGCGAGCGGAGGGGCGTCATCTTGTTCGCCACGGCGACCTGTTCTGGATGAATGGGAGCTGATGCCGTGAGTGAACAGCCCATTCAACTGGACACACTTGTCGTTCGGGTTCGCGAAATACCACTGCGTAAGATTAGAGGCGGACCGGACAGGATGTTCGTGCAAACCGATGGCACCGGCAAAGTCTTGGTCGACTTTGCTGACGGTGTGAACGTTTGGGGCAAAGCCCTTGAGCTTAACGAAGCCGAGTACGAAGCCGTACGCCAGGAAGCCTTCCGTATGGAGCTGGCAGACCTGGATAACATTCCGACCTACACTGAGCTCTATCCTTCGTCGCGCAGCGGTGGCGCTGCTACCACGCCCAATGGCAATACGCTGGGTCGGGTGAGCGGTGAAACACCTGCTTCTGGTAAAGCCGCCAATGACGCCAACACGGAGGTTGCAAGCGAAACACCGGCGGAAGGCGTTACGGGTGATGAGATACTCGATGGTGTTCAGCTGGGACTGGATATCGTTGGCCTGATTCCGGTGGTGGGCGAAATCGCCGACATCGCTAACGCGGGTATCAGCCTTGCTCGGGGGGATTATGCGGGCGCGGCGCTGTCTTTGGTTTCGGCTATGCCCTTTGCTGGGTATGTGGGGACTGCAGGTAAGGTCGGGCGGCATGCAGCGAAGGCAACAGCGGAAGTCTCAGATAAAGCCACCAAGGAAGTCGTAGAGAAGAGAGCTAGAAAAGAAGTCTCGGAAAAAGCTGAGCGAAAGTCCCAGGCTGAGGTAGCCGGCGGAGGTAAGAAAGAAAGAGCCCCTGGAGGTCAAAGCAAGGCTAAAAAGCCCCTAGATTGCGGTCAGAAGGGAACCTATGGGCAACTGAGTAGCTTTGATGCTGCTGGTGTCAGAATGGAGCGAGACCACATTCCTCCGAAGGCAGCTTTAGTTGCCCGTGCGTTGGAGCTAGCCAAAAAATCTCGCCAACGTCTGACCAAAAGTCAGATTGATGCATTAAAAGGAAAAATTGAACACCACGCACAAGCAGTCAGCGTACCAGTAGAGATCCACCGTGAAGGCATAACGAACAGCAATCCTGAAAATAAAAAATACTCTGGGGATTTACAACGCATTGCGAATGACGAGAGCAGAAACCATCGAGAAAACATGAGACGAAGCGATAAAAATCATCGCTGCCTTGGCGCCCTCCAAAAAGCAACTGGTGAAATAGGCAAAATCACGAACAAGCAGTATGATGATTTTCTTGAAAAACTAATCAAAGACTCAGCGAGAGGCTCAAGAACAACCAACCCATGGAAAGGCATACTTTAGGAGCAAAAAAAATGAACCATCCCACATTTGAAGAATTTGCTTGCGCAATAAATAAAAATTCGGAATCCGCCGAGCTCAACCTTGTATTTTCAAAGATCGGCATTACAGTCCAAAACCTTCACGATTACAAACTTGATGTCCCAGGACAGCGTTTATGGTCAGACGATGCTGCGGGTCTTCAACTAGAATTCAAGGACGTCGGAATACTGAGTGAAATCCCCTATCATGATATTGATGAAGGTCCTTGGGTGCTAACCGATGTTATCTTTTGGGGTTGGCAAAGAGAGACAAACTCCTACTACGCAGGCCCCCTACCATACGAACTAAACTTCCAATTAAATCGTGATTCAATCAGAGCCAAGCTGCTCAAGAAGCTGGGGAAACCTAGCGTATACGGGATCTCAGACAACGTAGATGTATGGGCACTGGAAACAATCGAGATGGCTATCGATTACGATGGAGAAAAGGGAATACGCTGCATTAGCCTTGGGCTTCCCCCAGACTGATTAACCAGCAGCATCTAGCACCTGCCAAATAAGCTTAGGAAACGTTCAAAACAGATGAACATTCAAGACATAACTAGACTTTTTGGAAAAAGCGCCACAGACCCAAGCGTCGAGGCCATGTTTCAGTCGCTGAACATTAAGCGCAGGCCAGAATTAGCGCACCCCATTAAAAGCCCTTATGAAGCAATTTTGCGCGCTAACGCATTAGGCATGCTATTTTCTTTCACTGAGCGCAATTATTGGGAAGGCCTGCTGCCAGCATCGCACGGCAAGAGTGACACACTTATCTTCACCAACGTCGCTGTCACTGCGGGCGTCCCTAATATCATGCGTCGATATACTGGCAGTGAACTGCCATTCGGTCTGCAATGGGACGATGATCGAGCCATGGCCCGCCAAAGGCTGGTAGCGGCGGGTTGGGGAAATCAATTGCATGCATACAAACGAGATGCTTGGTGGCTACCCGATTACCATATCCGTCTGACTTATCAGCCTGGAAATATCTATCAACCTGAGGAGCCTGGTATCTTCGACATCAGCCTGGGTATTCCAATGCCTCCATCCGCTGATTCATTTCCGCCACGCCGCTATCCCACGCCGGAACAGGTATGCAACCTCTTTGGGTCATCTCCCGCTAACCATGCGTTTCAGGATGTGTTCCGTGACTTCGATCCTTTCGCGCTCATGGCGGAGTCAGAATTCGAGGTAGTCGAAAGAAAGCACGAATACGGATTCTCCCTATATTTCGACAAGGTACGACGAGCACCAGATGGGCTCCCTTCATTCGCAGGTATAAACATGTGCCGTGATCGCATGGGAACATGCGCTCCGTGGAGAGGCTCACTCCCATTTGGCCTGAAATTTGATGATACACCGTCTATTCTAGAGGAATGCCTCAACCGAAAAGCAAATCATTGGAATGATAGCAAGACCTTCGGTGTCGCTCGCTGGTTCCTCCCTGAATTACTGGTCTGGATAAACTTTGACAACATAGATAACTTTATTGAGTCGATTCGTCTATTACGCGCAGGCTATAGAGATGACTTGCGCGATTAAGACTCGACAGCCCACGCTCATAACACCCAAAAATGTATTGACGCTCGCGACGGACTCTCCTCTGGTGACTCGCCAAACTGAAGCTCCCGTCAACCAAAGGGAGAGAGATCAATTTCCTGACCAATTGGGCCGGGTAAAGTTTAGTTTCCCCTGGGGCCCAACACCTGGACTCCACAGGCACTACAAGTTTCAAGCTAGTCTGACTGCAAGTAACGCCCTACTCCTTGGACGCAGTTACTACTCATATGGTTTGTTTAAGGAAAAACCATCTCTGCTTATTCTCCTGACAGCCCTCATTTTTCGTCCTGCATGCGGTTCGAAATCGGGCAACTCGAGGATTGCAGCGCTACGCCGTTGTGGTCCGCCATTGCTACCATTCCATGCACGTGAGAAGAGACGGTAATGTATAGCTAATCTGACTTGCGTTACAGCTTCCAGCCCTTAGTTGGAAAAGCCGAATTCGAAGTGGTGTCGTTCGAACTCCGCGAGGGCGTCAGCATGCCCTTCGCGTTGGAGCTGAAATTGATCAGTTTCAAACACGATATCGACTTCGGCCACCTGCTCGACAAGCCCGTGCTCTTCACCATTAGAGATGGCGAACGCCCTGTACGCTACGTGCACGGTCTGGTCAGCCGTTTCAGCCAGGCTGAAAGTGGCTTCCACCGTACCTACTATCACGCGCTGGTCGAGCCACAACTGGCCCGCGCCAATCTTCGCTCGAACTGGCGCATCTTCCAGCACAAGACCGTCCCGCAAATTCTTGAACTGATGCTCCAGCGCCAGGGCATCAACCAATATGAGCTACCCGCCAGCATGGACCATCAGGTCCGCGAGTTCTGCATGCAGGCCGGTGAGACGGACCTGGAATTCATTACTCGCTTGGCAGCTGGGGAAGGCTTCGTCTACCGCTTCGCGCACAGTGAAAAACTGCACAAGCTGATTATCACTGATCGGCTGCAATCATTCGGGCTGATCAGCCAGGGTGCTATCGAGGCCGAGGATGAAGACGAGGGATGAATCGCACCTGGACCAGCCCCGTGACCGGATCGCCGTGCGGTTCATGTGCACGGCGATTCACAAAACCTCCCCCACAACGCGTGATTGAAGACTCAGCCCGGCCTCATGCCACGCCATCCAACCCCATCTGCCAGAAATCAGCCTCCAGCCGCGAAGCCTGGCCAAAGATCTGTGCCAGCTCGACAAACCGCTGCTCGGTCATGCACCGCGCCGCCAGTTCATCCAGGTGCTTGCGCGCCGCCGCGGCCACGCCCTGGTAAGCCTCCCCGGCATACTCGCCAATCCACTCCCGGTACGGGTGATCGCTCAAGTCGCCAATGCGCTGCGCCAGCGTGCGGCCGATCTCGGCGTAGCCAATCACGCACGGTGCCAACGCCACGTGCAGTTCGAGCAGGTCACCGGCTGCGCCGCAGTCGAGCACGTAACGGGTATAAGCCACGGTCGCCTGGTGCTCCGGCGCAGCCTGGATATCGGCCTGGGACAAGCCCCAACGCGCGCACAACCGCAGGTGCAGCTCGGTTTCGTCAAGAATCGCCGCAAGGCCCGCCTGGGCGGCGCGGATATCCGCTGGCAGGCGGCTCTTGTAGGCGGCCAGGGCCCAGGCACGGGCGAACTGGATGAGGAACAGGTAGTCCTGGATCAGGTACGTGCGGAAGGCTTCTTCCGGGAGGGTGCCCTCGCCCATCTGCCGCACGAAGTCGTGGTCGACATAGCTGTTCCACTGCCCGGCAGTCGCAGCCTTCAAACGCTCGAAAATATCCATGCTCACGCCTCCTCGGTGTAAATGGCGTCGAAGAAGGCAAGCTCCAGCTCAACGGTGCGTTTGTAGAAGTCACTGGCCAATGCGGCTTCCTGGGGGCCGACTCGGTCCAGCTCGGACTTCAGGAAAGCGACGAAATCGCAAAATGCCGGGTTGTCGTGCAGAGTGATCCATTCGGCATGGACGAAGTTGGCCGGCAACGGCTTGGGTGCCTTGAGGGCCCAGTCCAGATACAGGCCTTCGGCAACGTTCAGCACTGCCAGCGCGGCGGCGTAGGAACGGGTGGCAGCAGCCTCACGCATGATGGCCTTGAAACCGGCGGTAGGTGCAGTGTCTGCAGGCTCTGTGCGTTGCGCGGGGCTGACGTCCAGCGCCTCGAACGCGCGCAGGAAATAGGTGTTCTCGTCGCTGGAGATCATCCCCGCGAAGCGGCCGAAGCGCAGGCGGGCCTCGAAGGTGTCGGCGGTGGCGATGGCGGCGCCGAGCAAGGTCAGGAAGCTGTCGAGAAAGCGGTGGTCCTGGACCAGGTAGCGGACCATGATCGGGTCGGCCACGCTGCCCGCGCAGAGTTCACTGACGAAACGGTGGCCGACGGCAGCCGACCAGGTCGGTTGGTTCTGGCGTTGCAGGGTTTCGCTGAAGCGTTCGGTCATGGTGCTGTCCCCCTTGGGCATGACAGCGAGACCGTTGCGGCTGGGCATGATGTGGCCTCGCAGTGAGGCCGGCAAAAAGGCAGGTCGGCAGTCCCATCCCTTCGCCGGCATTATCCGGATCAGGTTCGAAGGGTCACCGCGCTGCAGCTGCCAGCGGTTTCTCAGCCCGTTGCCGGGCTCCCCTTGGTGGGCAACAGGTATACAGCGCCGATCACCAATTGTCACCACTCCCATCACCGGAGTTGGGCCCAGCCCTGCCCAGTTTTGGGGGCCTACACCCGGTCTTTGACACCCCGTTATTTAGCGCGCCTCAGGCGCCACAAGGAATTGTTTAACAAAGCTTTACCAAAAGATGTGTTGGCACAGCCGTTGCTCAGGCCATAAAAACCCGGCAATACGCCATTGATGGCCCATAGCCATTTAGCCGTGAGCGAGGCACCAGGCAATGAAAACCCCTGCCGTGATCCACCCCAACAGCCACGCCTTCAAATTGTCCGCCGTGACCGCGCTGATGTTCAGCCTTGGGCTGATCTCGGCCATGGCCAGCACAATGGATGATGTCAGCCAGCCACCGCCGACAGACCCGTCGCATTACGATGACCAGCCGGCCGACCCGGCCCCGGCATTGCTCAACCTCTTCAACCTGCCCGAAGCCAATCAAGGTTCGCTGGAACTGCAAAACGGGGTATATGGCGATCGTGCCTCCAACCGCGTCGACAACGTACTGCCGCCTGCCCTGCAGACGTCACGCAATTACCCTACCAATGGCAAGCCGAGCCCGCTGTTCGGGGCGCAGCCGTTCACCCAGCAACTGCTGCTGTTCGAGGAATTCGGCCCGGAGAAACTCGACCCTAACCTGCCGCCACCGTCCCTGACCTTCCCGGTTCCCACGCTGGGCGCCGCCCCTGCGCAGGACCCTGACGTGGTGGCCCGCAGCAGCCCCAACGGCAACGCCCTGGAAGCCTTCCTCAAGCAGCCGGGCCTGTACCCGTTCCCCACCCAGTACGCCAACACCCTCGACCGCAACCCGTGGAAGGCGCAGATCGAGATGTTCCTCAACCGCAACTCGGTCGGCTCGCCGGCGGAAGGCCGGCCACCAGGAAAAGGCTGGTCGCACCAGCGCTGGAACGAGTTCTACCCCCAGGCAGCGTTCAAGACCGCACAGGCGGGTGCGCGCATCAACCAGGGGCTGCGTGACCGCAAGCAGTTGCACAACTATGCCGTTGGCGAGTTCGCGCCGGGCGGGCTGTATTACCAGACCTCGGACATCCCGACCACCCTCGGCACCACCAAGGGTATCGACCCCCGCTTCCACCCGAACTTCCCGCAGCAGAACCACAAATCGCTGTGGACCTTCGACGGCACCTTCCCGCCGAAGCTGCTGATGGTTCGCTATGGCCAGCCGGTGCTGATGCGCCACTACAACGCGCTGCCGATCGACCCGGCAGCCAACGCAGGCTTTGGCTTGCACACCATTTCCACCCACGAGCACAACGGCCACTCGCCAGCCGAGAGCGATGGCTTTGCCAACGCCTACTTCTTCCCTGGCCAGTACTATGACTACCGCTGGCCGATCCAGCTGGCCGGCTACGACACCATCAACACCCGTGCCGAAGACCCGCGCGCCGCGTTCCCCTGCTCGCCGGGTGAAACGCTGTTCGTCAACGACGCCAACCCCGGGCTGAAGACCTGCCAGAACGGCAGCATCAAGATTCGTGGCGACTGGCACGAAACCATGAGTACCCACTGGTTCCACGACCACATGATGGATTTCACGGCGCAGAACGTCTACAAAGGCAACGCCGTGATGATGAACTACTACAGCGCCATCGACCGCGGCAACGAAGCGCTGCAGGACGGCGTCAACCTGCGCTTCCCCAGCGGCTCGGCCATGCCGTGGGGCAACCGCGACTATGACGTCAACCTGGTGATCGCCGACAAGGCCTGGGATCAGAACGGCCAGCTGTGGTTCAACCCGTTCAACACCGACGGCTTCCTCGGCGACCAGGTGCTGGTCAACTGGCAGTACCAGCCCAAACTCAAGGTGCGCGCCCGCAGCTACCGCTTCCGTATCCTCAACGGCTCGGTGTCGCGCTATTTCAAGTTTGCCGTGGTGCGTGAAATCGCCGGCAACAGTGGCGAGTTCAAGGGGCCGTCCGGCTCCAACGTGTCGTACGCCCGGGTGCCATTCCACATGATCGCCAACGACGGCAACATCATGGAACACGCTGTGCCGTTCGACGGCACCATGGACCTCAATGGCGACGGCAAGACCGACGACAACAACGGCATCCTGCCGCTGCAAGGCATCGCCGAGCGTTACGACATCATCATCAACTTCGCCAAGAACGGGATCAAGGTTGGCGACAAGCTGTACATCGTCAACATCATGGAGCACGAAACCGGCAAGGGCCCGAAACAGGCCATTTCACTGGCCGACGTACTGTCCGAGAAGTACAAGGCGGTGATCAAGCAGACCAATAATGGACCCGAGTGGGACAGAGGCGACCCAGTAGTCGGCAAGGTCATGCAGTTGGTCGTGCAACCCTACAGCGGCACCGACGTCAGCATGGACCCAAGCGCCTATGAACCGGCCAAGCCGGGCAAGGCCGAAGGCCTGAAGATGATCCCGCTGACCATCGACCGCACGGCCGTCGCCGACCAGGCCAAGATCAAGGCCGCGCGCCACCGCGAGTTCACCTTCGGTCGCTCCGACGGTACCGACACCACCCCCTGGACCATCAAGACCGACGGTGGCTTTGGCTACAGCATGGACCCACGGCGCATCTCCGCCGCACCGCAATTGGCCAGCGAAGCGACCCAGGCCGGCTTCAGCGGCGACGGCACCCTGGAAGTGTGGAAGATCAAGAACGGCGGCAGCGGCTGGAGCCACCCGGTGCATGTGCACTTCGAGGAAGGCGTGATCCTCAGCCGTGACGGCAAGGCGCCACCGGAATGGGAAAAATGGGCACGTAAAGACGTCTACCGCATCGGCCCGGACGCCGACTCCTCGAGCGAAGTGGAAATGGCCATTCACTTCCGTGAGTTCGCCGGTACCTACATGGAGCACTGCCACAACACCCAGCACGAAGACAACTCGATGCTGCTGCGCTGGGACATCGAGCACCCTGGGCAATTCCAGGTGATGCCGACGCCGCTGCCAGGCTGGGATGGCGTGCAGTACATGGCTTCGGTGGGCCTGCCGACCTTCCGCACCGCCAGCAACAACAACACCGACACGGCCAACAAACCCCCGGTGGCAGTCAACGACAACGCCGCGACCACGGCCGGCAAGCCGATCGTGATCAACGTGCTGGCCAACGACACCGACCCCGAAGGCAACCTGCCACTGACTGTCAAGGACCTCAACCAGCCTGATTCCGGCAAGGGTACGGTCAGCACCGACGGCACCAGCGTCACCTACACGCCGCCGGCCACGGTCGACACCCCGTTCACCGCCAGCTTCGCCTACACCGCGCGCGACGCCAAGGGTGCCGATTCGCTGACCCAGGCGACGGTCAATGTTGCGGTGGGCCCTGCTGTGGTGGCGGACAAGATCGAGGTCAGCAGCGCCGTGGTGCAGGTGCGCAGCAACAACCGCTACACCTGGGACATCTCCGGCACCACCTCGGTGGCCAGCGGCAACAGCATCACGGTAACCGCAGCCACCACCAGTGGGCCGCTGAACCTGGGCACGGCAACGCTGACGACGGCATCCACCGGGGCGCGCTGGCGGTTGTCGGCGACCACCACCGGCAGCGGCCCGGCGACGCCGGCGACGATCACCGTGAAGTCAGCACTGGGCCAGAGCGTAACGGCGCCCATCAGCATCAAGTGACAGCGGGGCCGCTACGCGGCCCATCGCCGGCAAGCCGGTTCCCCGAGCACAGTGATGTGAAATGCCTGTGGGAGCCCGGCTTGGCGACGATAAGGCGGTCAACCACCACACAAGAAAACAGAGGATCGCATCATGGCCATGTCATGGCGTGTTCTGCTTGCCCTCACCCTGTTCGCCGCCGGTACCCACTACTGGCCAATCAAACCAGCCCAATCCGCCCCCTCGGCCGTGGCGGCTACACCGTGGGGCGCCAGCTACTTCCCCAATACCCCGCTGGTGACCCAGGACGGCAAGAAGGTGCGTTTCTTCGACGACCTGATAAAGGACAAGGTGGTGGCAATCAACTTCATCTTCACCGGCTGCACCGACTCCTGCCCGGTGGAAACCGCGCGCCTGCGCCAAGTGCAGAAAATCCTCGGTGACCGGGTAGGCAAGGACATCTTCCTCTACTCCATCAGCATCGACCCCTACAACGACACCCCGGCCACCCTCAAGCGCTACGCCGAAAAGTTCGGCATCGGCCCCGGCTGGACCCTGCTCACCGGCGAACCCGACGATATCGAACAACTGCGCCGGCGCCTGGGCCTGTATATCGAAGGCCTGGAAAACGGCCGCTCCAAGGACCACAACCTGAGCCTGATCATCGGTAACCAGGCCACGGGCCGCTGGATGAAGGCCTCGCCCTTCGAAAGCCCGTACATCCTCGCCGACCGCCTGGGCAACAGCCTGCACAACTGGAAACAGGCCAGCGCCATGACCAACGACTACGCCAATGCCCCGCAAATCCGCCCGCCCAGCAGCGGCGAACAGATCTTCCGCACCCGCTGCTCTTCCTGCCACACCGTGGGTAACACCGAACCCGGCCAACCCGGTATCGGCCCCGACCTGCTCGGTGTCACCCAGCAACGCGACCCCAGCTGGCTGATACGCTGGCTGAAGGAACCGGACCAGATGCTGGCCGAGAAGGAACCGCTGGCCACCCTGCTCTACGAACAGTACAACCGCCTGGCCATGCCCAACATGCGCCTGGGCGATACCGAGATCACCGCGCTGATCACCTACCTGCAGGAAGAGACCACGCGCATACAGGCGCCCTTGGCTGATCGGGGGAAACCATAAAGGCATTTAGCCATTGGTCATGAGGCTGTCATCTTTCTGTCGTATTTTTCGACCATCACCCAGGGTCGGGAATACCAGCAGTGATCCGCCGCTCTCTCTCCTCCGCAAGCCTCCTGCGCTTGTTGATCCTGATGCTCTGCGCAGCCACCCTGACCTTCCTCTGGGGGCTGCACTTCAGCCAAAAGTCCGCCGCGCGCCAGGCTGCACTGGCAGCCAAGGCGGCCGAGCATCTGAACCTGGCCAGTATCGTTGCCGAGAACCTGCGCCAGCTGGTCGACCGCGCCCAGGCCGTGGGCCGGGTAACCCAGGACGACATGAAGACGCTGCGCCAGGGCAACCTGAGCCTGGCCAGGCTGCTGGCCGAGGACCCGGTGTTCAAACGCATGAGCCTTTACGACCGCCAGGGTCGGCTGCTTTCCGCCAGCCACAGCGATGAAGCCGCGGCACTGCCGAGCGACTGGCTGAAGCAATTGCAGGTGCATGTCGCCCACTACGGTTTCAAACCCTTCCTGGCGCAGATCCCCCCAGACACCTCAACGCCAACCCTGCCCAACTGGCGCCTGCCATTTCTGCTGCCGTTGACCGACCTGCCGGGCCGGCAGATCGACAACATGCTCGTGGTGCAGCTCGACATCGGCTACCTGGCGGTGCTGTTCCAGCACATCGACCTGGGTGACAGCGGCGTGATGCGCCTGGTCCAGGACGATGGCCAGGAGCGCCTGCGCATCGATACCCGCGGCGTGGTGGCGACAGGCGAGCGCTTCGAACCGGACCTGGCAGATGCCGACGATGCGGCCGGGCAATTGACCCAGTACGCTGCCGGCGTGCCTTACCAGAGCCTGTACCGGCGGGTGCCCGAGCGTGGCTTCAGCGTGGTGGTCAGCCAGCGCTATGACGAGATTCTCGCCCCTTCCGCGCTGGCCTATTCGCGCCAGTTCTGGCTGAACCTGAGCATGACCCTGATGATCCTCGCCAGCCTGGCCTGGACCTTGCGCCTGCTACGCAAGCGCCAAGAAGCGTTCAGCGCTCTGGAGCAAGCGCAACAGGTCAACCAGCAATTGATCGGCCGCCTGGAAGACGAACACCGGCGCAGCAGCCACGCCGCGGCTACCGACCACCTCAGCGGCCTGCACAACCGCCGCCAGTTCGTCGCAGTCGCCGGGCAGGCGCTGACCCGGCAGCGCGGCAAGCGCCGCTTGATGGCAATCCTGTTCATCGACATGGACCGTTTCAAATCGATCAACGACTCGCTCGGGCACAAGATCGGCGACCTGCTGCTGCAGGCAGTGGCCGGGCGCATCCAGCGCCTGCTCGAACCTGGCGACGAGGCTTCGCGCTTTGGCGGCGACGAGTTCGTCGTGCTGCTGGCGGGCGAGCGCAGCGAACAACAGATCAACAGCTGGGTGCGTATGCTGGTACAGAAACTGTCAGCCACCTATGCCCTCGACGGCCAGGAGGTCAACACCAGCCCCAGTGTCGGGGTCAGCATCTGCCCGCGCGATGGCCAGGACATCGACAGCCTGATCCGCTGCGCCGATGCCGCCATGTACTCGGCAAAGCAGGCCGGTCGGGCCCAGTACCGTTTCTTCGACCCTTCGCTCAACCTTTCTGATATCCAGGCCTTCACCCTCGAACAAGCCTTTGGCACGGCCCTGACCGAGCGCCAGTTCGTGCTGCACTACCAGCCGCAGATCCGCCTGGATAGCCACCGTGTAATGGGCTATGAAGCCTTGGTACGGTGGGCCCACCCTGAATTCGGTCTGCTGTACCCGGACCGTTTCATCGGTCTGGCCGAACGCAGCGGTTTCATCATCGAGCTGGGTTGGGAGGTATTGCGCCTGGCCTGCGAAGAATTGGCCCGCTGGGGCGCTCAGGGCCGTGACGCACGCCTGGCCGTGAACGTTTCGGCCATGCAGTTGCGCCAGGCCGACTTCAGCAGCCGCCTGCTGGCCAAACTGCAGCGGTACGGCATCAACCCGCAGCGCCTGGAACTGGAGATCACCGAAACCACCATCCTCGACCCGGAAGGCACCGCCGTCGACCACCTGCAGTGCTTGCGTGCAGCTGGCCTGGGCATCAGCCTGGACGACTTCGGCCGCGGCTACGCAGGCTTCGCCCACCTGCAGTCACTGCCGCTGAGCAAGCTGAAGATCGACCGCTCGTTGATCGCACCGCTGTCGAACAGCCATGATGACAGCCCGATTGTCTCTTCGACCATCATCCTGGCCAAGCGCCTGGGCCTGGAAGTGGTGGCCGAAGGCGTCGAGACCCGCGAGCAGGTGGTGTGCCTGAAGCTCGCCGGCTGCGATATCGCCCAGGGCTATCACTTCAGCCGGCCGCTGTCATCGGCGCAGCTGCGTGACTACCCGCCGTTCAACGGTATCGAGGAAAAGCCATGCGTGCTGTGAAGCGCCTGGCCGCACAATTGATGGATGCCTCATTGCCCAACTTATCCCGGGGCATCCTGCCCCGGCCTCTTCGCGGCTGAAGCCGCACACGATTGTCGCCAGCTTCCAGGCGTGCGCCGTACTTGTGGGAGCCGCGCTTGCCGGCGATGGGCCGCGAAGCGGCCCCAACATTCTTGCGTTTGACATGGGTCGATAGCGATCACTTATATACCGGGGCCGCTTCGCGGCCCATCGCCGGCAAGCGCGGCTCCCACATCGTGGACTGCCCCCAAGGGTTGGATTGCTGTGCAACTTCTTGGGGGCAGTCCATCCCTGTTGGAGCGGCTTCAGCCGCGAAGAGGCCGGGACAGGCAAAGCCACTTAGGGGTATGGTGTCGGCATCAGCAACTGGCACCACCACCATGACCGACATCGAGCGCTACGTCCGCGCCGCCACCCGTGACAACACCCGGCGCAGCTACCAGGCCGCGATCGAACACTTCGAGACCCATTGGGGCGGATTCCTGCCGGCCACCGCCGACAGCATCGCCCGTTACCTGGCCGACCACGCCGAACAGCACGCGGTCAGCACCTTGCGCCAGCGCCTGGCAGCACTTAGCCAGTGGCACATCAGCCAGGGCTTCCCCGACCCGACCAAGGCGCCGCTGGTGCGCCAGGTGCTGCGCGGCATCCGCACCCTGCACCCGACGCCTCCCAGGCAGGCCGCACCCTTGTTGCTGCAACACCTGCAAACGGCCGTCGAACATTTCGAAGCAGAAGCCACCCAGGCCCAGCAATGCCATGACCTGCAGAGCCTGCGTCGCGCTCGTCGCGACACCGCCCTGCTGTTGCTGGGCTTCTGGCGCGGCTTTCGCGGTGATGAACTGGCGCGCCTGCGGGTGGAGCACATCCAGGCCGAAGCCGGCGTCGGCATCACCCTGTTCCTGCCGCGCAGCAAGGGCGACCGCGAAGCACTTGGCGTGCAGCACCGCACCCCGGCGCTGAAAACGCTGTGCCCGGTCAATGCCTATCTGCAATGGATCGAGGTGGCGGGCATCGCCCACGGCCCGGTTTTCCGCAAGCTCGACCGTTGGGGCAACCTCAGCGACACGCCGCTCAACAGCAACAGCCTGATCGGCCTGCTGCGGCGCATGCTGGCACGTGCCGGCATACCTGCCGCCCTCTACACCGGTCATTCCCTGCGCCGCGGCTTCGCCACCTGGGCAACGGCCAATGGCTGGGAACTGAAGGCGATGATGAGCTACGTGGGCTGGAAGGACGCCAAGTCAGCACTGCGCTACATCGATGCCACCCAACGCTTTGGCGAACTGGCCGTGCTACCGGGCACTGATGAACGGGTCATGCACGGTACCGTCATCACCACCTGATCGGTCAGGTGGCCATGACGGTCGTGATACAGAAGACAGCTGACATTGAACTGGCAGATCCACTGCAATGCCGACCGGTTGCCCCAGTTCCGCTGGCGTCACGGCGGACAGCAGACGCCTGATGCAGAAGGGTTGCAGCCTCTCAGCGATGCTGCCTGGCGCTGTGCCAGACACGGGCGATATCGCCGGCACGGGCCTGCAAAAGCTGCGCGGCATCCGCGCACGCCTGTTCCAGCGTCATCGGCCCGTTGGCCAGGGCAAAGGCTGCGTCGATACCGTGGGCATACAGCTGTTGGTAGCCTTCGCCCAAGGTCCCGGCCAGTACCACCACCGGCACCCCGTGACGCTTGGCCACCCGGGCGACACCCATGGGGGTCTTGCCGCGCAGGGTCTGGGCGTCGAAGCGCCCTTCACCGGTAATCACCAGGTCGGCGCCTTGCACCAGCGCGTCCAGGCCGGCCAGCTCGGCGACCACCTCCACGCCTGGGCGGAAGCGCGCGCCCATGAAGGCCTTGGCGGCAAAGCCCATGCCCCCCGCAGCACCACAACCCGGGAAGTCGCGCACGTCTTCACCCAGCAATTGCGCACAATGGTCGGCAAAATGGCCAAGGGCATGGTCCAGCGCCTGCACTTGCTCGGGGTTGGCGCCCTTCTGCGGGCCGAAGATCGCCGAGGCGCCATTGGCGCCACACAGCGGGTTGTCGACATCGGCCGCCACTTCGACCTGCACCTCGGCCAGGCGCGGGTCCAGGTCACTGGCGTCGATGCGGGCCAGCCGGGCCAGGGCCAGGCCACCCTCCTCCAGCGCTTGCCCATCGGCGTCCAGCAAGCGCAGGCCCAAGGCGCGCAGCATGCCGCTGCCGCCGTCGTTGGTGGCACTGCCGCCAATGGCCAGGACAATACGCTGCGCCCCAGCCGCCAGCGCAGCAGCAATCAGCTCACCGGTGCCCCAGGTGCTGCTGCGGCAGGCATCGCGCTGGCAGCTGGGTACTAGCTGGATACCGCTGGCCTGGGCCATCTCGATGACCGCGGTGCGGCTCTCTGCCAGCCAGCCCCAACCGGCTTCCACCTGCTGCCCCAGCGGCCCGCGTACGGCCAGCCGGCGCAGTTCGCCATGGCTGGCCGCCACGATCGCTTGCATGGTGCCTTCGCCACCATCGGCCATCGGGCACTCGACCAGTTCGGCAGCGGGCAACGCCTCGCTCAGGCCAAGGGCGATGGCGCGGGCGACACCGGCAGCGTCGAGGCTGTCCTTGAACGAGTCGGGGGCGATGACGATTTTCATGGGGATTCTCCTGTCCTGATGACTGGCATGCTGACAGCTGACTGGCGCGGCGGCCTCGGTCGGATGCACAAAAGGCCAGCGCCGTTGTTTGGGCAAATGCCTTTGCCAGCGTTCAATCGGCCGGCAGCAGTTGCAGCCCCAGGTAAAGGCTCAGCATGCCCTCCAGGCGCAGCGGGTCTACTTCGCCCAGTTCGGCGATGCGCTCCAGGCGGTAGCGCAGGCTGTTGCGGTGGATGCCCAGGGCATCGGCACAGGCCTGGCTCTGGCCATCGTGCGCGCACCAGGCGCGTAGCGTGGCCAGCAGCTGGCCGCTGGCATCCCGGGCGCGAATGCGCTGCAGCGGCTCCAGCAGTTCGTCCAGCGCATCTTCGTTGCGATGGCGCCAGAGCAAGGCCGGCAAGCGGTAGCGGCCAAGGCTCAGCAGTTGTTCTTTCGGCAGTACCTCACGGCCGTAGGCCAGCAAGTCACGCACCCGTCGGTAACCCCGGCGCAATTGCTCCACGCTCTGCGCCGGGTTGCCCAGCGCCAGGCGTTCGACCTCCCAGCCGTGGCGCTGCAGGCGTTCGATCAGGCGGGCTTCATCCAGCACCAGCCCCGCCGGCCGGCACCACAGCAGCGACTCGCGCGATGGGCTCACGCACCAGCTCTCCGGGTAGCGGCTCATCAACCAGGACGACAGCGTTTCGGCAGGCGGCCCGGATTGCAGCTCGAACAGGCATGGCACCCGTGGCAGCTGAGGTTTCAGGCCCAATTGCTGCGCCTCGTCCAACAGCCGTGGCGAATCACCGCTGCCGCCGAGCAACAACGCCAGCAAGTCGTCGCACCGCTGGCGCCGCCACTGCTGCTCGACTTGCAGGTGCCGTTGCGCCAGGAGCATCTCGGCAGTCATGCGCACCAGTTCGCCGTAGGTGCGCAGTTGCTGCGGGTCGCCGGTCAGGCCGAGCACCCCGATCAGGCGCCCATCGAGCATCAACGGCAGGTTGACCCCAGGCTGCACGCCCTTGAGGCACTTGGCCGCGTCGACATCCAGTTCGACCACCCGTCCGTTGGCCAGAACCAGCTGCGCACCCTCATGGCGGGTGTTGATGCGCTCCGGTTCGCCACTGCCGAGGATCAGCCCCTGGCTGTCCATGACGTTGACGTTGCAGGGCAGAATGGCCATTGCCCGATCGACGATATCCTGCGCCAGATCATGGTCCAGTTCGAACATTCAGCGGTCCTTAATCGTGTCAGCTTTTGTACAGCGGCACAGCGCCCTGCACGATACACTGTGCAAAAGCACAAAGACAGGCGCGTCGCACTCCCCGAGACTCGTCAGGGCGAGCGCCGGCACAGGCGACGCGGCGACAACCATAACAACAGAGACCACGATCATGGCACACAGCCCTGCCCCTGACCAAGGCACCGATATCACCCGCAACGCGCTGTACCGGCGCATCACCCTGCGGCTGATTCCGTTCATTTTCATCTGCTACCTGTTCAACTACCTGGACCGCGTCAACGTCGGCTTCGCCAAGCTGCAGATGCTCGATGCACTGAAGTTCAGCGAAACCGTGTATGGCCTCGGCGCCGGCATCTTCTTCATCGGCTACGTGCTCTGCGGCCTGCCGAGCAACCTGGCCCTCAACCGCTTCGGCCCGCGGCGCTGGATTGCGGCGATGATGATCGCCTGGGGCAGCCTGTCGACCTGCTTGCTGTTCGTTACCAGAATACCACCAAGAAAAGGCTCGTAACACTGCGCTTTGGGCATCTGCACGAAAGACTGTCTCCCCCTCTCGCGTCTCCCATCACCTGCGTAAATCATCCCAGCTACACCTGTGCTGCCATGTGAGATACTGATGGCTTTGTGCCTGTCGACACGGACACTGGGCGAAGGATGCAATGAAAGTAGAAGAATTCAGAAAGGCGATGGACGATGACGAAGGCTTCAAGAAGAAAAGGAGAAATTTGCTTTTCCTCTCCTTGGTCCTTCTAGTGATTGAAGTTACCGGGGCTAAAGTCACAGAAGCCAGCGGCCTTATCTTCAAAATTGAGTTTACAAACCATGAGCGTCTGCAATGGTTTCTCATTGCGGGCATTGTCTACGGAATGTTGCGTTATTACGCGTATTCGGAGGTGTACCGCGTACAGCTCTACAAACAATGGGCAAGCAAGCTGATTAACGACTACAAAATTTACTACTACAACTACCATGATGAGGAAGTTGAAGGCTTGCTAGGCAAGGCTGTGCTAGTTTGGGGTGGCGATGAACCGGGACTAGCTGAGCCGGAGTACACAATGGCAGGATTATTCAAGAGAGTAATCGCCTACCCAGCGAAGGATCAGCACCCGGAAATCGGAGAAGTCTACTACACAAAATATGTAGACCTTATGAGTTTTAGCGACAAATGGACGCGTAAAGATTTCCTGCTTTTACTGTGGTTTGAAATGAAGTTTCGAATCGACGCTTGGATTTCACACAGGGAAACACTGGACATAGTTACCCCATACTTGGCAGCCGTTGGTGCCCTGGGTGTGTTCTTCTACAAGAAATTTATCTAAAAGCTGATAAGCCCAGCGTCTAAGCTGGGCTGTTTGGTGTGCTGGCCGTTTAGCCGATTGGGGCGACGATCATCGATGCATCAGACCAAGGCATCGGGTAGCAATTGCCTTCGTATTTAGCCTCACTCACGAACGCATTGGCGAGCGCCCTAGCAGACTCTTCACTGTCACAGATGATGGCGCCGGTAAGGTCGCAGGGAACATGCTCTAGCTGCTGATTTACGTAACGAGCACCGATGAATGCCGGCCAAGTTTCGATGCTCATCACCACCCACTTGCCTTTGTTGTAACCCTGCTCACGCATCAGGTCTACCGAATCTACGTATGCCTTGGCCAGCCTCTCTTGGTTGTTCTGTTGGTCTTGCTTGCTCATTTCTCATCCTCCTTAATGGTACTCTCGTAAAAGTCTAAAGACTTCTCACCAACTCAACAGCTACAGGCTTCAAGTTTATGGCAAGGTCATCATGATCACCGCCATTCACTCACTGTTTGATTTCTTGAGTCCTTCAAGCTCAGCTTTCAATTGCTCATTTTCCGAGCGAATAGCATTAATATCAATAACCAATAAATTTACTTTGGTTTCCAGAAACTCAATGTACTTCTTCTGCACGTCATCTGGCAGCAACGTTTGTTGGAATTCATCCAGCAGATTCTTGCTCGTGCCAATGCTATGGATATTTGCAGGCTTCACCTTCACAGATTGCAGAGTAGCGGCCAGGGCTTCGCGTTGCCGCTCAGTAGCGTAAATATCGCCAAGAGTGTTAGCGAAGTTGGGGTTGATTTCTAATTCATGTTGATAAAGCTTGATCCAAGCATCAAAGGAGTTGTAGTGACCTTGGATGTGACCAGCGTCCTTAGCATCCTGAAACCAACGGCTCTTAGGCTTGTTGGATTGCATCCACTCCAGCACAAAGGCTTTCTTCTGGTTTTCTGTGTAGCTAGCACGGCTCATTGTGTGCCCTCCTTTATCTAATGGACACAGTGTACCACAGCACACCATGTGGCAGCGTGAGCCAGATTCTCACTGAATGTAGAAACATTTGAGGCACAGAAGAAATCTGACATAGCTAGAGGCTATACTCGCCCTCTCGACACTAGGAACACTCAAGGAACGGCAGCAAATGAGTACAGGCGAATTCCTACCGGGCATCACCTTGCCCCCAGCCATCCATGGGATGCTAAGGAAGCGGCTTACTGAAATCCAGGTGAGTGATACGGTGGTCAACTGCCGGATTGCTCAAGCTAGGGCAGAAAGCATCATCGAAACCCTAGAGATTCTAAAGGCTATACCCAATGACGCGCTAGAACGTCTGTACGTCATGGTTGAGGCCAATGCCCGCACACGCTTGGATGAAATTGCAGATGGCAGTTGAGTTGAATTATGTAGCCATTTGCAGAAACAACCAGATATTCATACTGGATGGTTTATCGACAGATGAGTATCAAACAGGACGTAAGCTGCATGAAGATATTGTCGATTATGGCAGGACTATCGGCAGGCTTAACCACTGCTCCCACTTCAAGATAAAAAGCAAGACTGCTCTTGTAGCTTATTTGAAAGCAATGGAGACTGAGTGCAAGGCAGGTGTTCTAATGCCCGCCCTCCACTTCGAGTGTCATGGTGATGAGGATAAAGGACTATGGCTTGCAGGCAGCGGTGAATTCATCCCTTGGCCTGAGCTAGCATCACTCATAGCCCCACTCAATGCAGCCTCTAGAAACAACCTTTCTGTAATGCTCGCAACCTGCCATGGTTACAAACTGGCCAAAGGCGTAAACGTGAAAACCCCTTGCCCTTTCCACTTCATGATAGCACCTAATGAAGAGATCAGTGCAGGGCTAATCTATGATTCAGTACTACCCTTTTACAAAGAGGTAATCTCTACCGGCGAGTTGAACACTGCACTAGGCCACCTGGACAGCAAGTTTAAGAGATTCATCGCCGGAGAATGGTTTTACACAATGGTGGCCTCATTCTTTACCAATAACTACGGTGCCAAAGCCAGAGCATCAATGGTTGAGGAAATGGTAGACAATGAGGTAAGGAATGCAGGATACCACAATCGTCAGTTAGTAAGAGCCAGTAGAGCAAGAGCGAAGAAGCACCTGGCCAATCCGCAGAATTTTTATAACGACTTATGTCGATCATTCTTCCATGGACAGATTCAAGTACCCTATGAAGAAATGAAAAAGTTTGTGGACTACCATAAAAGCATTCGATAACCTACGAGCAAAATCATAGATTGCACACCTTGAGGACGGCATGGGCACTATCAGTAATTTCATTAAGTCAGTTAAGAACAGCGACCAAGCACTAGACCTCTTCAAAGACGGTGGAGAGGTGGCCATTGATAGTGTCTTGGAAAAAGACTTTGGAGTTGATGGGGTATTGAAAGACATTCCGATTCTCAGCATCGCTGTCAGCCTGTACAAAATGGGCAACAAGGTTTCAGCTTACTTCTTCGCTAAGAAAATTCTTGCATTCCTAGTGGAAGTAGACAAGGTACCTAGTAAAAAGCGCATTGAGTTCCTGGATGAGAACTGTGCTGATGAAGCGAGTGTAGAGAATGTGGGCGAAGTGGCCTTGATGATCTTGGACAAACTTGATCATCCTAAGCAGGCCACTATGCTTGGCCGTGCATTTGCCCTTCTTACCCTTGGGACAATCACCAAATACACTTTTGATATTTATGCACACGTAATCAAGGCTATGAATCCATACCTACAGCAGCAGCTACGGCAATGCTATCAAGCAAAAGGAATGATAGGTGTTGATGCTCCAGCAGGCCAGCTGCTGGCAAACTACGGCCTGCTTAAGTTTGGCTACCAACTAAACAGAAGCGGCGACACTTCTACTATGCCTTTTGCCGTTGACACAACATCGTTTGGGGAAATGTTCTACCGCGAAATTCTGGTAGGACGTGAATCGTACTAAAGGACTTAGACATGGACGGCGTGCAGGTTACAACCATCGTGAGTCTGGTTGGTGGTGTTGTTGGCATTATTGCTCTGTCTGTTGCATATGCACAGATGAGGATTGCCAGCGCTAAGACAAAGCTTGACTTGTACAACAAGAGATTCAGTGTGTACCTGGCAGCACTCGAATTCAAACGGTGTGCAGGAACTATGACGCGGGATGGTATTCAGGAGAAGTTTGAAAAGCTGGTACAAGCGTACCGAGAATCACTTTTCCTGTTTGATGCCAAGGATGGGATTCGTGAAACTATGGAAAAGATTCAAAAAGCGGGCTGGGCAATCTTAGTTCACCATAATGCGAAAACTGATCCTAAGTCCGCAGATGCCATGCTTGAGAAGTTTCAGGGTTCAGCTTTTGATGCCTACACTAACTTGACGGACGATCTCTTAGCTTTAGAAGAACAGTTAAAAAGGTACCTTAGCTTTCACAATGTCAGAGGCTGGACAATCTTCTAAAAAGACAAAGCCCGCCTAGAGCGGGCTTCTTAGTGACGCAGGTAGATTAACGAACGATGGTAGCCTCTTTCCCGCCGAACGGCAGGAAACATCCCCCTGCACTCTTCATCAGGAAGCGGACCTTGAGTGGGCTGCCTTTGGATAGATCGTACCCAGCTTTCTTATCAGCGAAAGTGACTCTCAAGTCTTGAGTACCGATGCCGTCTACGTTCAGAGAAGCCTCATCAGAATCAAGCAACACAACCTCACCGCTCCAGGTCATCCAGTGATCTTTATACTTGGCGTTGAAAATGTCGTCTTTCTTCTGATCGCTGTACGTACTCTTGCAACCCACCTCTGCATTAACCTGAGCATAGCTAGCAGTGCTGTCAGGATACTGCTTCACAGCAGGTGCAGCTGAGTAGGTGCTTGCCGGTGATGCCGTGTGAGTAGTAGAGCTGGGCACAACAGCATCTGGAATAGGGATAAAGAAGAAGTGAACAACCATCCACACGAAGGCCATTACTCGGGATTGAACAGAGTATCCTTTCCTAAGCAGGAACCAAACAAAGACGATTGGGAAAACAACAATCCCTAGGAAGAGAGGTAGACTAACCAGTCGGCTTAGCTCCTTATACTGGCTCTTGCTACTTGCTCGACTACTTGGGGTCACGGGAGCGCCACAGCCAGGACACGAATGGGCCGTATTGCTGATTTCTCTGGAGCATTCGTTGCACGCGATGAGTGCCATGTCACATCCCTGATAAAGAAAGCGGCATTGTGCCATTACTTCATAAAGTCAGCAATAGTGTGATGTGATTTGTGTGTTGAGTTCTGGTGGAGAATCCCCCGCCCGCTGGAGCAAGTAGACAAAAGGTCATGGAGCTACCAATTTCCCGCCGAAAATAATGGCCTCATGTTTGAGTGTTTGGGTTTTCAAATCTGGAATTTAAGCTAGAGCGATTGAGCCACACGCAAGCCCGCTAATGAGAATTCTTCGTAATTCCATAATAAGTTAGCCCATCATCCGTCAGCGGGTGCCGTACCCTCACCTATTGAAGCTCCAACGAAGCTTACACAAGCACGTTCTCTTTCAGTTGATGCCTGAACTACGTTCAGGAGTCTGCCCCTCTCAGAGCGCCTCCTACAGCGTCATACACAGAGCGTCTACAACACGTTTTACTTGTGTGGGTTGCCATACACCACCACGACTTGTGGTAACACCCTTGGCATTGAGACTACCGGCAATGTCAACCAGCTTGGTAACACCGTTGTACAGGCAGGACTCGATGTGGATACGGATGGATTCATTGAACATCTTTGCTCTGGACACACGAACAACGTTAGCTTGACTCAGATTATCGGATGGTACTTCTGTACGGCCCTTACGTTGAGCCTGAGCACGATTGGCCACCTTCTGCATGGCTACAACGTCTCCATCATCAGCACGCTTCTGTAAGGCTGCCAGAGCTTCCTTGGTGCGTTGGCTGATGAACTCACGTTCCTGTTGAGCCAAGGCAGCAAACAGATGGAGTTGGAATGTGTTGGCCTGGGGCATTGTGGCCACCTTGAAATCCATCACTTCCATCAACTGTGCGATGTGAAGCACAGAGCGGCTCAGACGGTCGAGCTTAGCCACTACTAGTACGGCACCCCTCGCCTTGCATTCAGCCAAAGCCTTGGAGCACTCAGGACGATCTGAGGGGGCTAGCTTGCCTGACGCTACATCTACATAGGTGCTGAGGATGTTCCATCCATTCTGTTGGGCAGCACGGGTGATGTACTCCTGTTGAGCTTCAAGCCCCAAACCAGAGTCGCCCTGCCCTTTGGTCGATACTCGGATGTAAGCAACAACGTTCATTCACCACCTCACAATCTGTGTGTGAAGTCATTTTACATCACAGAAAACACCATAACAACTCACAATGACGGACGTCTTCCAAATGTAAACTGTGAGCACACAGAATCGCTTACTACGATCTAGGTGCAAGGTCAAATGAAATGTTGGGAGTGTTCTGCTGGCGGGTGCAATTTCAACACTTTGGCCGAAACACTTGAAATTCGGTGATGAGAACACGCATCAACAGCGCTAGTTAATTATTCCAAGAGTCAGCGTGAAGTTGGTTGACATTCGCTTCGGATTGCGAGCTTGAAGTTGATTCTGCTAAGAAAAAGTTCATCCTTGAAATAGTTTGACAGAGAGAAATTGTCCTGCTTAACCAAACACCAAATGTCCAAACTGGTACATTAATCGCATTTCACCCAAAACTGAACATTTGCAAGAGCCAGAACATCAACAGGGATAACCCTTCCAAGCGGTTTACCCTTCTACGGTGCTCCATGATTTCAGTGGTGATTACCCCAGTGTAAGAGGACAACTTGAGCTAGCAGAGGCACAACAATTTCAGAATCTTGAGTATTTCACCAAAGAGTTTATGAGCACTCCAGGGCTTGTTATTCAGAGTTTTGAAGGTGATGTTATTGTGTCGTAGACGACACAGGATGATTCTCATAGCGGACGCTATGGAGAGTACACAGCTAACGATAGGTACACCCCTACTCCGCAGGAGAAAGCTAACACACTTAGCTAGACGGAGTGTAAACGGAGTCAGTTACTCCAAACAAAACAAACCAACATTACATAACAACCAGAGCTACCGCTCTTGACTTGATCGTGCAAGACACAAAGCGTAGCTTTTTAGTGGTAATCCTGATTACTCCGCAAGGAGTAGCTAACGAGCTTTCTTTGGGAACCAATTTGTTATTGGTTTGGTTCCCTGTACACTCAACATTGAGATTGCATCATGAGTGCGTGAAGACTTGAGGCAACGCCTCAGTGATGTACGAGCCTATGGCAAAGCCATAGAGGGTAATCCCTTACTATTATCCGTCGTTAATAGGACAACCTGAAAAGGCTTCCCCTCACATCCGTCGTTATTCAGTTGGGCTTGTCCCAACGTCCTACCTATAAGAATGGTTCTCGCGGCTGGGACAGCTGCCCTTTTCTCTATCCGAGCGTTGGGCTTCCCCTCGATTGCTGGCCCTTGAGAAGCAAAGTACACTGCTCGCGGTACACTGGCACATTGCCAACTGGGACGCGGAGGATGTGATGGGAAGCCCTTACGAGATTCAGTGCGAGACAGCACGGGAGCTGATCGAGCTGGTGAGTCCTCTCAATGATGAGATGTGGGAAGCTGGCACATTCATTTTCAGGGGCCAGGCTAGCGACCAGTACAAGCTCACTCCGTCCATCTGTAGGCGTGGCCCCGGGTCCTTCGCTCATGGGTCTGCGAGAAAGGCATTCGCTTACACGGCATGGAATCAGGTTCAGTACGAGCTTGACGTTCTCAGCAGATTCTTGAATGGCTGTGATCGGTCTGGCCTCACCGTCCCCGGATACACACAGCAGATCAAGAGGAAGCTTGACAGTCGAGAACGCGGCATGTTCCTCAGTGCTGGTGATCCTTGGCCCCAGCAGAACATGTATGAAATCTTGGCTGTAGCTCAACATTACGACGTGCCAACACGGCTGCTTGATTGGACAACTCGAAGCTTTGTTGCCTGCTACTTTGCAGCTTCATCAGCCAATTTTGAGTTGGAGGATGGTAACGAGCGTTTAGCCATATGGGCACTGGACACAAGCAATTCTGATGACTGGGAAACGGTATCCATCATCAGAACACCGGGCGGTACAAGCCAGAATCAAGCTGCCCAGTCTGGCCTGTTCACCACGCACAAAGTGAAAGACTACGGCTTTGAGCCTTATGTGCCAGAAGCATTGGAAGACGTACAGGAAATTTATGGTGAGGGTGCTACAGCAAGGTCACTACTGAAAATCACCCTGCCCGTACAAGAAGCACCTGAACTACTTGTGATGTGCTCCAAGCTGGGTGTTGATGGCTCCACTATGTTCCCAGGTTTTCATGGCGTGGCTAAACACGTTAGAGATTGGGTCAATCTTGAGCTTGGCATAAGGCCATCGCCCGCATTCCTAGACGATGCTCGGGCAGCTAGTTATGACGATTAAGATTCTCTATACGGAAACGTCTGAAAATTACAAAATCAGATATGCTGAGTATGAACTATTCGAAGGCACCATTAGCTACGAATTTCTAGACAGCGATTCGATCAAAGCCAAAGCTCGGATTGCAGAACTCTCCGGGTATTTGAAAGAGGGTTGCTATACTAGTCTTGTTGTAAGATTTGGGTTTTGCTGGGCTGAGTACAACCTTCACGGCTACACCACGCACACACCCTTAAAACGTGAAGACTTCTTGCCCGATCAATCCCCTGTTTTCATGCCTAGTATCGACCAAGGCTATACAGCGGTAATTCTAAATACAGAACACAGGCTAAGAAAGTACATTCACCATGTACATCACAAGCCAGAGGTACAGGGTACTCTACGAGAATTCGAGTTGAAATTCGGCCCAAGAGTGCCAAAGGATTACTACGGCAATTACGATTACAGCAGATATCCGGGCGGTTATAGCCCTTCTGCTGCTATCACTGGTGATTACTAGGCACATAAAAGCCCGCTCATGGCGGGCTATATCAAAATCTCATCCCTGTCCTTTCGTACAAGGCTGTAGCCAAGTTTTCAATCTGAGCTTCTAGCCATTTACGTCTTTTGGGGATTGTGCAGACAGCAAGACAATCATGGAATGCCTGGAGCTTTACCCTGAGAATCCTGATTTGTTCTTTCTGGTAGTAGGCAGCTTGTTCATCTGCCTCCGTGTTGCTAGACATTGTTTGAAGTCTCCTATTGTACGTTGCTTAAAGGCTGTAGCAAGCCGTAGGAGACGCTTTGAGGATGACTGCATGCGTTGGTGTACAATCATTCTGAAAGCGTCTGTAACGGGCTTGTGCTAAGCCGTAGGGATGCCAGTGGAACCTGTGCCTGGAGTAACGCCGGTATGAACGTGCGTACTCATTGGAATACCGTTAACCGTCCATTCACCAGTGACGTAGCCTTGGCCGGTCCAGTTTGTCTGAGCAACGTTAACATTCATCTGTTGGGCGCTGATGGTGATGCTATCAGTAGCAGACAACTCAATGTCCTTGCCAATCACCTTTACCGTAAATTGAGAATGCACCTCAACGTTGCCATCAGCCTTCAGGACAAGCTGTGCTTCCTGGGCACTACCAGCGTTATGCACGATCAACAAATCATTGGCATCGTTACCCAGCACCAGATTATTCATCTGTTCATTGAGGACAGCGAATGGAGCAAGGCCGGGAACAAACACACTGTCCATAGCATCTTTCATACGGTTATTCGCCGTGTTGATTGATTGGGTGTTGTTCATGATCTTGTAGTTGTCAATGTTGTTATCCATGACGACGCAGTATCCAGTATCTCCCACCTTAACTGGCATGTAGATGAGGCTGTTGGCTGTACGATGTGGAGCAATGGGAACATTAATGATGTACGTATCATCCATGCTCTCCCCTTCGTCATCCTTACGCCATACGCTCACCTCAATGGTAGCTGTGAAGCGCCCTGTAGTACCGATCACCTTTGCCGGGAATGCTGTACGTGTGGCTTCGTTGTGGTTGTGGAGTTCTCCTGAAATGTAGTCTTCCCATCCGCCAAGTTCTTGCATCAGAACACCTCAGCTTCTAGGGTCAATGGCAGTGCCTGGCCGTCCTTACCTTTGACCACGTAGTACACATTTCCATGGTTGGTTTTGGCTCGTACAATGTTGAAGCCGTAGCTGCCACGATTGATGGAATCAAAATACTCTTGAGCGGCTACCATAGCTTGCCCTTGAGTTTTAAAAAAGCATGGATAGACGATACCGTCGATTTCTACTGGGAACATGTTATCTCCTGTTGTTCATTGTTGGGTTTACCTCAACAGCTGGGTTTGCTGTCTGATTAATTATCATTGGGTTGATGCTGCTGATGTTGTACAGCACTTCCCTTGGAATCTGCACATCAACGTATTGTTTGAGTTGCTGGATATCGGACGTGATGAGTGCTCGGCATTGTTCAGACTGATTGAGTGTCGCTGTGGCAATCTCCCTTCTCATCATGGAAATATCAGCAGCACGCATCATCTTGTACTCATTCAAAGTGGAATGGGCGTCCACTGCAAGAATGGAACACCCAATCAGAACAATGAGACAAAAACCGAACAGCCAACACCAAAGAGACGTTGGCTTATTCATCAATTCCCTCTGGCTCTGGTTTGTGTCGCCAGTGCTTTTGCTGGAGACAATGGAGCGATCACCTGTTGCATCTTGTTCAATGCATCGTTTAGGTGAGCATCAAGCTGTGCCTGCAAGTCATCAGTGCCAGTGGCAGTAATGTGGGTCTCGCCAATAGTGATAGTGACGTTGTTGGAGACATTGTTTACAGCCTGACCATTCACCGCTGGTTGTTGTGGCGCCGTGATTGGAGGACTTGCCATTGGTGCCAGTTTATTTACCGCTGCTGGAACAGTCGGGATATCACTGTTGTCAGTCAGTCTCCATGGTGCGTCTGGTTGACGATGATCTTTATCATCCGGCCCCACTGCTGGCATGACAGGTGGTGTGTTTGCCTTCTCTTGATCTTGCCCTTGAATGTCAGCACGCTGCTTGTCATCAGCTGCACGCTGCTCAAGAATCTTTTCATACTTACTATCACTGATGATGCCGATAGCATGTTCCCCATCTTGGATGGTACGGAAGATGGCCGTAAACACATCAACCAGGGTGGCCAGTACTCTTGCTGCTGTAGACACAACACCAACGACAGTTTCAAGAGTTGCCTTGAGGATATCGAAACCACCAGTGATACCGCCATTGTCAAACAACGTATGGAACAGAGCTTTGAAACTTACTCCAAGTTCACTGAATGCAGCTCCAAAATCTTTCATGAATTTAGGATCAAGATAGCTGCTGCCATCGTTAAACCAAGCCATCATTTTGGTGAAGCTTTGAATCAGTCCAGTGAAGCCCTGCATCACGGCATTAGCAGCACTGCCCAAGGCAACGAATTCAGGTTGTAGTTCATTAAGGGCTTTAACCAAGCTCTGGTAGAAATCTGGCATCGTCTCTTTCAGGCCAGACTCATCGTAAGTGCGGGCCATGTTGGCTTGATACTGGTTGGAGATTCGGTTATCCCATGCAGCTTGAGTGTTGCGGGCTGTTGTCAGCAATCCTCCATCGTTGGCATGCTTGTTCATCACCTTACCAAGCTCAACGAAGAACTGAGTAAGATCACTACCCCTAATCTTCTTATCGCCTCGATCTTTCACGAAAGCTTGAAGGGCTGCATCACCAGTTAGTTTTCCGCCAATTGCACGTTGCCAAGCTTCAGCACCAAGTTCATTGGCGTGCGCTCCAAGGTGCTCGGAAATCTGGCCCGTCCATTCTTCACTGTACAGCTGTCCTTTACCCAAGGCTTGCCGCATACCAAGAGAAATCTTGGCCAGGTTTTCGTTAGACAAGTGTTGAGCACGGCCATAACGGAAAATACCTTCTGCGGTATCAGCTGCTTGATCTACCCCTACTTTACCAGCAAGGGCGCCAACAACTTTGGAGTAGTCACCACCAAGTGCCTTTGTACTGAACCCTTCTTGTTGAGCGAAGTTTTCAAACCGATCATTCATTCTCTGAGAGTTGGCGTCAGTCTTATCACCAACAGTCTTGAATTGTGCGAGACGTTCATTACGTGTGTTGGCAGCTCGCTCAGCTTCTCGGGCAAACCCAGCAGCAGCGGCTGTTACAGCAGCGAATGCAGCAACCACCAGAACAGCAGAGCCAGCAACGGCACCCAACCCGCCAGCAGCCCCAGCAAGGCCACCAGATAGCGCCCCCAGGCCATCTACAGCACCACCAGCAGCAACCCTACCAGCGAGGTTGCCTACACCCCCAAAGCGATGGACAGCGCCTACACCATGCCCCAGCAGTCCAGAGCCATGACGGCCTGTGATATGTCGTCCAGTGTTGCCAGACTGGGCACGGTTGAGTTTGTGTTGTAGGAGATGGTGTCTGATGGCATCAGCCTGTGCCTTACGTTGGCTGGCGGCTATACGATCGGCAATGTTCAGTTGCTTGAGTTGGTTGCCCAGGGCCTGACCAGCGGCATGTAGACTGTCTCTGTTGATCCGACCTTGGGTAGCAGCTTGGATACCAGCAAGCTTGGCCTGCTCCTGCTGTAGTCTCACCATTTCCCGTTGTGTCCTGACACCAGCATGCTGCCCCTGATGTTGCACCTTCGCGAGCTTGGCGCCCTGCATGTGTGCGTTAGCCTCAGCTTTGCTCAGGGCTTGCTGGGCTTGGGCAATGTTCTTACCAGCACCAACCCCAATACCCTTAAAAGCGTCCTGCATTGCCTTGCCGGTGGCGGTGGCTTGCTTCTCCAATCCCTTAAACAGCGCTTTTGCCTGTAGAAGTCCAGCAGGATCAACCTTGAAGCCGATACTGGCGAACAGCTCAGCAATCATGTGTTCATTCATAGAACATCACCCCTGAGCCTTTTCTACAATCAGCTCAGCAGCACGGCGTTGTACATCATCAGAAGCATCAGCCAGGGCATCAACCATTGCAGTTGTGTTGAAAGCACCAGATGTAAGCAGGCGGGCATTCACTTCAACGTTCTTGGCATCCTCAATGGATGGAGTGACATTGATGATTGCTTGATCCAGTGCGAACATTGCACGTAGAACACGCTCATCACTCAGCACCTTGTCAGCATACTTGAGGTCAGCGTAAGAACAGTGCTTGAAAACTTCCTCACCAAAACGCTTGCCGTATTCTTTGAAGTCGATGAATGCCAGGGTTGCATTCACATCAACATCATTGCCGGCCACTTCTGTCAAAGCTTGTCGAAACAGATTTTCTACATAGTCTGCAAAGTAGGCTACGTGTGTTCTTGTCATTGTCATAGTTTTTGTTCTCCCATAAATGGAAAAGGGACTGCACCTGATTGAGTGAGCCCCTTCAATGTTATTGGAAGAGACATAGGCAGAGCACCGACTATGGTAGCCTCCCTATGCATCCTCATTCATTTGTCAAAGTTGAAGATCAGTCCTTGCTGTGGCAGCACATTACCGTGAACGTCTGTCCCATCTTTGGCACGCTTTCTTGCTTGGATGTATCTTGGAGTGAGTGCACGAAAGATTTCTCTACACTGATCTTGCAATGTGCCCTCTTCAATCGAACGTCTGCCAACCTTTCTTGGCGGGATGTTCAGCTCTTTGAAAGCCTCGACACTCCTAGCCAGTTCAATCATGTACTCAAGCATGTGAATGTGCTCATCTGGAAACCCACAGACATTGGCAACAGCAAGAGCATCTTCAAGTGGAGCAACGAGTTTCTTGTACACCTTTGAGGCATAATTCAGTTCTTGTTTTGCAGTACGCATGTACGCCATCAATCATCCTCCGTATGTTGTCGTTTGGCATCACGGCCATGACGATGTTTATTCTTGTGCTTGGGCTTACTCTTCTCTACAGGCTCCCAATCGTCGTATCTTCGTTTCATTTCTTCTGGTATTTCACCTGCAAGATACGTGTTGTGGCATCAATGTCTCGTTGTGCTCTACCATTTTTACCCATAACGTCTAGGGTGCTTGCATAGGATGCAAATGCACTATCATCTAGGGTTGCCAGAGCTGAGACACCCTGAGCAATCAAGTCTTGAGGAACACCAACAGAGGCTAGAATTGCTGCACGATCAAGGTGAGAGCCATTATCAAAACTCTTGTTAAGCGTGTTGGCATACACTTTTTCAACAACAGGCGTTGCTGGTTTTCCGTATTGCTTTTCTAGAATTGCCATAACCAAATCATTGATATCAATTAGATTACTTACAGCTGTATGCTCAGCATCCTGGGAAAGCTCAAGCTGTTTCAGGCGAGCTAGTTTCTCATCAATCTCTGGTGAGTACTTGGCTTTAGTAATCAGTGTAGGAACACCATTGGCCGGGCCACCTTGATCTACATGAACAAGGGCAACGTGTGCCCCGTCATGCTCAAAAGTAATGTCTGTTAGTTGGCGCTTAGCTTTCTTCCCCGTTACTGGATTAATTGATTGATCAATCATCACTTAGCTCCTTTCATGCGAGCACGTACACGCTTCTCAAATTCTGCTTCGGACTTTGCTTCGTCTTCTGCTTTGAGTTGAGCTGCTACGCGGGCTTCTTCTTCACGTAGAGCTTGTGCTTCCTGTTCAAAAACTTTCTCGTTGTAGGCATCAATTTCAGCTTTGTAATCAGCCTCTACTTGAGCGGCAATCAGCTTGATATCTTCCGCCTGTAGGCTCTCTGGCTTGACAACATAAAACTTTGTCATGGCTTTTTCGATAGACGGCAGGTAACCAGATGTACAGAACTTGTAGCCCTGATCCAACATCGCTGCCACTTTAGCAACAGCAACAGATGTAGACTGCTCTAGCACTTCTTCAATAGCACCAACATAGTGTTTACGTGGTTGAGAGTTCAGGTGTGGTAGCCATGCTGCATTAAGATCATCATGAAATCCTGTAGTGCGAGCTTTGTACAATGCGACTTCAGCATCAACCTTAGATTGCAGCTCAGTCTTATCAACCTTACGCACTGTGCTCACCGTCTCAACTTTGTGTAGTTCTACTCGCCCTTCTTTCTTGGCTTCTGCAATGGCTACATCATCACCGCCTTTAACGCTTGTCATTTTCTTGAAAATACGCTCAACAACAGCACCACGGCTGTCTACAACTTCTGTGCAGATAATATTACCTTGTGCGTCTTTTACGTCTACTTTTGTGTACTGTGTCATTTTAATTTTTCCTTATTATTCGCCAGAATCTTCTACTGGGTACTCTGCATCAATGGCATCGTAGATTGCTTGCAATGCTGCGGCTTGGGCTTCATCAGAAGGCTCCATGTAGATGATTTGTGTAGCACTGAGATTGCTGTTCACAGCGATCAAATAGCTGTCAGGTGCACGCTTGTAGCCTTGGGCCAACAGAGCGTCATACTGTGCCCACATGTCTACAAAGTAGTTGGTTTGAATGATGGTGAATTTGTCTTGTGTGTTGTACTTCGCTGTAGCAGCGTCTTTAATCGCTTGTACTTCTTCTTGGGTATAGGCCATGTTACGGGCTCCTTATTACTTAAAAATCAATGTTATTTTCAAAGCAAAGCTGCTCATACTTTTCAAGCATGGCGTCTTCACAATCGTTGGGATATCTGTTATCACGAATGAAACAGTAAGAGTCATGAGTCATAGAACCATCATCAAGAGTGGCTAGGAATCCTTTTCTCCAAGCCTCATCAGATAGTGTTGTTAGTGTTCCAATCTCAAATTGAGTCTCAATGTACGTCATGCATTGTGCCTCTGAATCAGTTGGTAAATTGCTGTAGCCCCAAAGTAGATTGTTGCAATGCCCAGGGCGATGATTGCTGTCATACCACCTCCTTGCTCTTGAGTAGTGCGTACAGCAGCGACTCTTTACGCCCTGCTCTTTCTTCTTTGGTTTCAGTGAGCAGGTGGGCTAGAGCACCAACGATCTCATTCATTTTCAAACTCTTGATGGCATTAGCCATGTAATCGACTGTCTGAGCAATCATCTGCTCTTCTTTTCGCTTAGCTCTCAGAACTCGCATACGGCACTTACCGGAACAGTATTTATGGTCAGAGCGACCGGCTGTGAACTGGCTATTGCAGCACTCACACGCCCTTTGTACTAGCGTTGTCATTTGTTTTCCTTATGTTGTAGGTGTGAATGTTGCAAAGGCGACATTGCGTCACCAGATTTAGTTACATGATTAAATCCAGACACAACAAAAGAGGCCGAAGCCTCTGATGGTGCATAAGGAACTTGGAATTTGTTGGCAGGCTCCCCACCTCAGCTGCCACTGAGCAAACAGGACATTATTGTCCCTGTGGGTAGTTGCATCGGCCCCTTCGCGTGATCACCGATCAACGTTGCTTACACATCATCAACCCAAGAGAATGGAGGGCCAGTGATATGGAAGATTTGAATTAGAGCCTGTACACGCCAGCTACAGGCAAAGCTGCTATTGGGATAACAAGTCCCTGCGCTTCACAGTATTTCCGCCAATGTACTGCTAGACATTGAATCAGGCCAGTAGCCTTGCGGGCAGGAGTCCAAGTGGAACGCTTGGAACATCGAAAGAGGTAGCCTGTATTGGGCATCGTACAGGCAGGACGACGAAGGATTAGCAATAAGGGAACCCTTCCCTTACGATTCAGCCCAAGCCGATCATGACCAACCGGACAAAATAAATCGTGCCAGAATGCTTAACTCAACTGGCTGGAGGTTCAAGTAAGGAGGTGTTACAGAGGCAGCATGACAACGAGACATGCTTTAAGCTTTGGGGCATTTGACAGGAGAAGTCAAAAGAGGCTCAAGGAAAAGAGATTTCCTTTCTTGGTATCTAATTGTACCATTAAAACTGTAGATTACAACCCCTTAGCGTCAAAAAAGTTCAAGTTTTTGTAATTATTTTTCAACCTCTGTTTTAATTTCTCCAATATTACCCATCAACTCATAATGTTGTTCACTTCAACCCCGTAGGCTCGGCATGGCTCAGACAGAATGTTTTTCCCATACTGGCCTACTAGAGTCCTCAACTCATTCTTGGAGCGATGGAGCCGCATTATGGCTCCAATCTGAGTGCTATGCACAATCTGCCCTACTACGTGTTTTGCACGTTGGTTTACAGCTGTTGTGAGGTCGTATCTTTGTCGTTCAACTCGTATAACATCGGCTTGGATGGCATACGGCTTGAACGTCTGTACTTCATTGGAATTGGTGATGTTCTGCAATTCGTCCTCCTTCGTATTGTGGAATGTACTTAGCTACTCTATCGAACAAATCGCCATCATCATCGGCAAGCTGTTCAATTTGTGCTACTGGCATAGCTACAACGATTGGAGCAGCTGGTTTAGCTACAGCTTGCTCAGCGATTACAACGTCTGTTGCCCAAGCGTCGTAGAAGGCATCGATACTGCCGTTGTCCTTCACAGGGGCTTCTGTAGTGCGTCCTGTGCGACGTTCTACAACTGTTGGTGCTGCCATATCACTTGTGTCGTCAAGCGCGTCTGTGAGGCTCAGCGAGCGTGCCAGCAACCCTTCTGTGTTCTCAGGTGTGTACTCCTTAATGGCCAGCTTGAGGATGTGGCGACGGGCTGCATACTGTTGCTTCTGCTGGGCTTCTGTGGATTCCAGCTGATCGGCATCAACACCTGTGGCGAATTCGCACATGAACCCTTCCACCAGCTCTACTAGCTTTGCCTCAAGGATTAGTGCCGCCTGTTCCAGAGCCACACGGCTTGCTGCTGGGGCTTCGTCACAAACCCAGTCCATCACGAAAACCGGGGTGCTGTCTGTGTCCTTGGCCAGCTCTGCACAGCGTTGCTTGATTCTGTAGAGCGTGTCCTTGTTGTAGGCGACGGTGTAGACGCCTTTCTCTTCGTCCCACTTGCTCCCGTACACCTCAAAGCAGATGTTGCGAAGCTCGTAGTCTTTGATGCCTTGTGGTCGTACAGCCAGCGGGTAAGCTCGGCTCACCGCCAGTTCAAATGAGGTAGCTGGGGCTTTCTCAACCTCTACGCCTTCCATGTGGGTGCGGACGAACCTTTCAGGAAATCCGGTAGCCGCTACAATCTTGTTACGGCTCAGTCCCTGCTTACGTAGCTCCTTCACCTTGGCTACTTTTTCTTCTGTTGTGATCTGTGTTGTCATCGTGCGATTTCTCCTGTAAAATTGTTGTGTGTACATTTCCCTGTTCTGTATGTAATTGTACCATTATTGTGTCCTCTGTCAAGTCATTTCTCACAATCAGGACACATTTTTAGGACATTTCTCACACATTCTCACAGTCATGACATAATGTCCCACTCACGCGAACCATTCTTATAGGTAGGACGTTGGGACAAGCCCCAACATCGTCACCCTCCAAGTTAACCAGCACTGGCTGTCCCAGCCGCGAGAACCATAATATTAAGTAGGACACTGGGACATTATCCTTACCATCAGTGGTTGCCCACTGTCAGGGTTACACTAACGTTGAGTTACACCAACAAAAACAAAACCAACAATACCCACACTAAAAGCTACGCTTTTCTTTTCGCACGATCGAATCAAGAGCGGGGCTTTAGCCCGTAGCTCTAAATGGTTACTGATCTTTGTGGTGTTGTGTTTGTAACTTGGCTACGCTAACGCTTCGCCTTTTTCAGTTGAGTAACTTTACCGTGAGAACTGATCCAATGCTCTCGCATTGATGGTGCATAACCTCTAGACCTACGGTCTGTGCGTACTCTTGGGAGCCGATCACCTTGATTGCTACACAATCAAACCAACAACCAACATTACCAAACCTCCAAGTAGAATCAGCTCATAGCTACGCTATTGGTGCAATCCCATTCAGAGCTTGCCGCTCTGGCCATTCCTCATGGTGCAGATGCTTCTTATAGAGGTGCGACACAATTGGTTCAGGCGGAGAAAGCCCAGCTGCAAGGGCCGGGCTTGGGGATCGTTCACAACGTTCACTCCGTGTTACTACCAGCCCCACGGAAGTCGGTAACACTCTGGCCAGAGTAGCTGGATGGTGCGTTGGCCACGCTGTCAGTACCACTCTTGGTGCCTGAACTCGTTGGGTTTTGTCGCCCTTTGTTCTTGAGTACAACCTGAACATCTTGAACAACAGCAAACTTCACTTGTTCAAACTCAAGGACAGGGAAAACCCCCTCACCCGTGTTCACATCTTCCTTGAAGTCAAGGTTAGTGATAACGCAGTTGGCGTACACATTGGGGATTGTTCCATCATCATACTCAAAGAACTTGAACACCTCTCGTGCGTCCCACATTTCAATGAGGTTCTGCTTTACAGCCTGGGCTGTCTTGGCCTTGGCCTGCGGGGTGACATAGACGTCAGGAATGTTGTCCTTGGTAAACTGTGCAACCACCTCTGGAAAAAACTTGTTGATGCTGGATGTTTCAGCAATCTGAACGGGGTATACAGTTTGAGTGCTGTTGATGTACTGCTTGGTTGTGCTGATATCAGCAACTTGGATAGTAGGCCGTGTGACATTGAAGTCAGCATCAGACAGAACACCGCTAATGCTAAACCTTGGATTTTGCTTCGTGCTGTGGTCAACGACATAGGCGCCATTGGCCAATGGATGTTTACTGACAGCGGCAGCGTATTTTTCAGTCAGTTGGGTGATGGTGTCGAAGAACAGCACATCACCGCTCGCTCTTAGGATGGCGAAACCTTGGGACATAATTTGATTCCTTATAGTAAGTGTACATAGCAGCCCACAGGAGCGCATTACAGCGTCCTACGATGTAGGCTGCACGTTTAGGTGTGGTGATTGAGATAACGCCTGTACGGGCTTCCTTGGAAGTTACAGAGCGTGTTTAAACGAGGGAGCCAGAGAGGCGGAATTTGACAGATTCAAGCATCTTGCCAGTATCGTACAATGGCCGATCAAAGCCTTTCCGTGCGATGGTGGACGGGCTGTTGTGCCCTGGGTAGTTACTGATGGTGATCTTGATTTCATCAGTCAGCATCTTACCAAGTAGCTGCATGATGGAACGCGCACCACCTCTATTGAGGACCGTTGCCCTTGCAGCTTGAATCAGCATCGCCACGATGGCATGGCGTTTCTCTTGAAGGGTCTCTTGCATGAAAGGTCGGTCAGGGTGAAACCTTGTACCAAATTCGTTCATGGCTGCTACCTGAGCTACTGGCATTCCATCATCATACGCACCATCAAAGAAACCAATTTCAGTTTTGGTACGTGCCAGTGTCACAAGTCGTTTTGCAAGATTGTCTAATCCTCTCATGTCGAGTTTTGTTTTGATTGTTGTCTGTAGCATTCACTCTCCATTGTTGATGATTGGGGACACGGTGATTGTCGGAGAGGCATCCTGATGTACACCAGATGGCTTGTCATTCGATCTCTCTTGCTTTTGTAGTTTCTGCAACACCTTAGGATCAACAGCAAACAGGAGGTCTTCAAGCTTGTTCGTCATCCGTTCAGTGTCGTGGAGCTGGGTGTTAATTTTTGTTTCAGAGTCAGTAACGCGATCTTCAATCTTTCGCACTCTGGCATCAATAGAGTTCATCTGCTTATCAACAAGATTCTTCTGTGCCTGTAGATTGTTGTACTGATACTCATCAACCTTCCAGTTGATGTAGATCGGTGTTGCGAGTATGGCCAGTGATAGTAGAACGCACGCAACAAACCCTTGCAGGTAAGTCACGTACTTGTTCCACATCAGCCGTTGTTGTTCGGACATTAGAATGTTCCTTGTGCTGTTAGCCCAGCAGGTGGCATCCCCCGTAGGAACGTTTTCGGGGAGTTGGGCTGTAGAGTGTAAGACGTTGTGCCAATACGCCGTTGAATCTGCTCTTGTCTCTGCCAGAACAAAGCTCAGTCACACGATGGGCAATGCTGACATTAACCACAGTGTTGGACATAAACCGTTCTACAGCATCGAGCAAGAACATGTTGCCAGAGAAACACACCGTGATTTCATCACCAGTACGAAACCAGAAGAAATGGTAGTTGTTGTACACCTCTGGATGAGTACGCCTTACCACATCATTGAAGTAGGACGTAAATTTGGCGAGGTTAACATCGTTGGGCTTACGCTTGCCCCGACCTTGGTAACCTCTGAGAGTGTAGATTGCACAGTGCAGGCCGGTGGCCTGGAGCACTTCAATGTGTCTTTCAAATCGGGATACAGCAAATTTGTTGGGTCTTGCCATTAATGCCCTCCGTTGTTTTTGGCTTGTCGTTCAGCTTCTCGCTGCATTTCAACTTGCTCGTAATAAATCCGTAGTGCTGTCTCGTTGGCATCGTAAGCATCACTCACGCTCAAATGTAGAGAAAGGTCGGTAAGGGTTGCCAAGGGTTGTGCACATTTGAGAATGTTGTAAATGACGTTAGGTTGGCTGTACTGTTCATTCACCCTTTCCAAAGATCGTGGAACACCAACACCACTACTGTAATTCTCTGGTAGCTGCCAACGCTTCTTAGTCCAGATATTTAGGAAATTGAACTCAATCACGTGAGCGAGCAGCTGGGACAGCTCAGCATGACTGACAGTGTCGTAATCTACCTGCTCACCATCAAGTGTAATGTACCGCAGAAACTCGTTAAATACAGACTCAATGTCAACTTCTGCGAGTTGCTTATTACTGGCCTTGTAGGTGATTGGGTAGCTCAGGGGCGTTGGAACACGTTCAGGCTCTTCCCTGTCTTCAAGCTTTGCCCCTGCCAACACTTCACGCACTGTCAATTTAGCTTGCTGTGTCTTGGGCTGTTCAAACATTTCGTAAGTGGTATCAGGAGCAGCAATCTTGTCAATGAACTGGAGCAGCCCCAGCACCCTACCATCAATGGCTACAGTGAATGGGATCAGATGCTTGTTATGAGCAACGATTGTTTCCTGAGACACACTGAACGCTACAATAGCATTGCCATACTTCTCAAGCAGGGAGCAACCTTCTGTTGCTGGATGTTGGGTAATCTTGTACGTCTTACCCTCAACGTTAATTTTCTTAGACTGAATTGCCATTGTGGTTCCTCTTAATTTAGTACGACCAAATCTTCATCCTGCATAATGTGGCATTGAAGTTCACAGTCCCAACGTCCACCACGGAACTCACCACTGAAGCGAACACTGCTTACACGGTAGAAACCCGAGTATGTTCCATGCTCAATCCGTACCAAGGAGCTTGGAAGAACAGCCGCATCCAGCAACCACTTAACCTGCACCCCTGGACGACGACGCTTGTCCTTTTTCGAGATACGGGCTTTGTCTGTAATACGGAATGGCTGTTCAATCATTCCTGTGTCTTGTGAAATGATGGGGACGTTAACTGTACTCTTGGAATTTGGCTGATTGAGGTCAGTTACAGTGAGTGTGTCGTTCGTGATGTGGTATTCAAGGTTGTACGCACGGGCAAGCTTATCCAACTCTTCTTTTGGAGTTCCAGACAAACGCCAACCATGAATGATAGGACTGTTCAGATTCGTCCCTACAATCGAACCACGGGCAACACCCGGCATGTTATCAACGATAGTGTTGAACACATCGGCTACGGTTTGCCCTGGAGCTACGATTTGACTGATACGCGATGTAGTAAGGTTGGTGTACCCCTCCCCTACAATCAGTTGAGTGATGGAGTCAGTTCCACGCTTGATTGTGGAGCGGTCGGTTACATTGCCCTTGACCAGAAGCTTTGCACCTTCACCGTTGTTGTAACCAACGTAAAGCTCAAGCTCAAGGAAGTCATCATCAAGGAGCAGCTGTTGGTCAGCAGAGAGGTTGTAGACTTCAATACTGGCAGAGTTGCCTCTATTGTGCTTATGGTCGCTATTCTTATCTACGGAGAATGTCAGCTGTAGCGGGTCTGGAGTTTCATTGCTGGCCAATCTTAGGCCACGACCAGTGCTGTAGTTTCCTACGGTGAGGATGTAGCACCTATCATACTTCTGGTTGTTACTGAGTGCTGGGTTCTTTGTTGTCGCCATACGGATGTTTTCCTTTTAGTGTTTGTTCTAGTTTTGGTGCAATGCCCTGCACTGTGTTCATGAGAGCATTCTGATTGAAGTGATTATTTCTGCAATTACCATCACAGAAGGTCTTACGGGAGGTGACGCACACCATTGGCGAGCCACAATGTTTACACGCACGGATAGTCGTTGCCATGTTTGGTTTCCTTTTTGTTTATTCGGTATTGGTGAGTGGCTAATGCGGGGAGCTTGGTGCGGGGTTTCCGATAGTTGTCTTGACGATATCAAATCACAGACAAGAGAAAGGCCACCAATTTCGTGGCAGCCTCAAATGAACAACAACGATGACTCAACACAAGGAATCAAATGAATTAATACCCAAGCCAGCACACTTATTAATTCGTACTCTATTGTACCACGAAAACTGTAATAACGCCATAGTCAGCACAACTTTTTCTTCAACTTCTTATTAAGATTACAGGGCCTTCCATAGCCTTGCGTAAGTTACTCTTCGTCTTCTGGCCTGCATCCGTTAGCTAGGTCGTTCTCGAACTCTTCAAACTCATCGTTACGGACAATCCCAGTATCACAGTAGTCATAACGGGCGATCATGAAAAGCTTGTGCCCGTTATCAAGCACAAACCGATTAGAAGACCGATCCTTGCCCTTGTACTTCCACACTGCTGGCCCGTTAGCAATTGCCAACGTCTTATCAGGATTGATGGTGATAGAAAATCCAACCTGCTCAAGCAAACTCGATAGCCGCTGGGGGTCTTCCTGTTCCAGTTTCCACACATCAGTGGTAGCCGCCCAATATTCACCACCAATCACAGTACGCTCTAGGATGGCGATTGAAGCTATAGCCTTCTCCCTGGCCTGATTGTTCTCTTTCATCGCTGCTACAAGCTCAGGGAGCGCCCCAAGGGCCATCACAGAGTCAGTAAGCCCTTTTATCTTGGTTGTTGCCTGCTCCACCTCTACACGGAGAGAAGCTATCTCAGCCTCATTCACCCCAGTGTTCAGACTGGCAACAGCCTTATGCTTCCAATCATCTGCACAGTAAGCCATCAAGGCTTGAATGATCGGCAATGGAAGCTGAGCAGTGTTGGTGCAATCCCCTGCCATCTGATTCAAGCGGCAACGGACAGAGGACGTTTTGCCTTTGCGATGTTGAACAATGTAGTTCTTACCGCACACACCACATTTCATCAGGCCAACAAGGAAATGCTTCGCTGTCTTCTTGACTGGAACAGTCTTCACCTTCTCCTTGTGCAGTTGAGCTTTCTGGAACGTGCTCAGGCTCACCACAGGCGGGTACACCTCCACACCATCCCACTCCCCTATCGCTGCACGGTTGTTGATCCAACGGCGAACAGAGGCACCAGCCACCTTAGCCAGCTCAGATACACCAGACTCACGCAGACGCTTGGCAATGGCCGATGTGCCCACACCCGATATGTACAGGTCGAAAGCCACACGGACTTGCTCAGCAACAGGCTCAATCAGCTCACCTTTTGAAGTGAGCCATACCGGGGTGTACCGCTCTGGTGTGATCCCCTTTTCTTTCGCTGCCTTCCTACGACTTTCATACGATGCCTTGATACGGCGAGACAGAGCAGCAGAGTATTGGTGTGCACTCTGAATCTTGGCAGACAAGATGAACAGCCCAGCCCCGTTCAAGCTTTCTCGGTTGTACGTCTGGCCATCGTCCAGGGTGACAATGGAAACCCCAGCACTGAGGATAGGGTGCAGGATGCCCAGCATGTCTACGGCATCAAGGCGGCCTGTACGGTCGATAGCCTCAACCAGCACAACGTCCTCAGGTTTGATGGCTCCTGCCTCAATGGCCAGGAGCAGCTTCCCAAACCCGCCCCCCTTTACGTGCTCACCCTTGTAGCCAGATTTGCCAAGGTCTTTAAATTGGAGTGCCGAAAGATCGTAATCAGGGTGATGGCTGAGCCACTGGCCAATCATCTGTTCCTGTCGCTCAACTGAGGTGCCTTTGCTCTGGCGTAGGCTGGAGAATCGAACGTAGCTAATGGCTTGCGGCATGGAGATTCCTTACTGAGAGGCGATGTTAGCATGGGGCAGCCAAGGGAGGATTCCCGTAGGGGTATAATCCGACCTACCTGCTTGCTGTTCGTCACCACCCCCGCCGAGTTCTACGGCCTGCGCCTGCTGACCGGCGCCGCCGAGGCTGGCTTCTTCCCGGGCGTGGTGCTGTACCTCTCACGCTGGTTCCCGGCTGACCGCCGTGGCCGCATCATGGCCCTGTTCATGTCGGCAATCCCGGTGTCGGGCCTGCTCGGCGGGCCGTTCTCCGGCTGGATCCTCGAACACTTCGCCGCTGGCCAGCATGGCTTGGCCGGCTGGCAGTGGATGTTCCTGATCCAGGGCCTGCCGACCGTGGCCCTCGGCGTGCTGGCCATCAAGCTGCTCAGCGATGGCTACCAGAAAGCCGCCTGGCTGAGCCCGGCCGAACGCCAGCTGATTGCCGCCGACCTCGAAGCCGACGCCGCCAGCAAGCCGAACACCACCGGCGACAGCGTGCTGGCCGTGCTGACCAACCCGCTGATCTGGACCTTCGGCTTCGTCTACTTCTGCATCCAGAGCGGCGTGTACGCGATCAACTTCTGGCTGCCATCGATCATCAAGAACATGGGCTTCGACAACCCGTTGCTGATCGGCTGGCTGAGCGCCATTCCGTACCTGCTGGCCGGCGTGTTCATGATCCTCTGCGGCCGCTCGGCAGACCTGCGCAACGAGCGCCGCTGGCACCTTGTAGTGCCGATGCTGATGGGCGCCATCGGCCTGCTCATCGCGGTCAACTTCGCCGGCAACCCGAGCATCGCCATCCTCGGCCTGTCGATCGCCACCATGGGCGCCCTCACCGGCCTGCCGATGTTCTGGCCGATGCCGACCGCGCTGCTCAGCGCCAGTGCGGCGGTGGCGGGCCTGGCGATCATCAACTCGGTGGGCCAGATGGCCGGTTTCCTCAGCCCGTACCTGGTCGGTTTCATCAAGGACCAGACCGGCTCGACCGATGCTGCGCTGTATTCGCTGGCGGCGTTGATCGTGCTGGGTAGCCTCGTGGCCCTGCGGGTTACCCGGGCCGGTGCGCTGACGGCAGCGCGCAGCCACTGAGGTTGTTGGTAGGTTCGCCGGAAGGTTTGCAGCGCCCATGAGATCGAGCGCCGCGCGTGCGGCGCTCGATCTCTCAGGCGCCGAAAATCCCAAGGCGAACACAAGAACACCGATCGTCAGATCAACGCATCCCCCTCCCACCACCGGCGTCAAATGGTGCAAAGCTCTTTGCAGATGGCTCCTTTGGAGATGCCCCATGACCCAGCACGCCGTGGCCCGCCTCGAACAGCTCGATCCCAAGCGCCCCTTGCGCGTCCAGGCCGGCAACGAAGAAATGATCCTCATCCGCCAGGGCGATCAGGTCCATGCCTACCAGGGCAACTGCCCGCACGAAGGCGCGCCGCTGGAAGAAGGCATGATCTGCGGCGGCCTGCTGGTCTGCCCCTGGCACAAGGCCGCGTTTGCCGTCGATGAAGGTGCGGTGTGTGAACCGCCAGCGCTGACCGACCTGCGCCGGTACCGCGCTTGGGTCAAGGATGGTGAAGTGTGGGTCGATGACCAGCCGTTGCCGAAGAACGAGCCACCTCGACACAGCGACGCCCGCACCTTCGTGGTGATCGGTGCCGGTGCCGCCGGCTCGGCAGCGGTTGCCACGCTGCTTGACCACGGCTTTGGCGGGCACCTGATCTGGCTCGACCAGGAGCGGCAGCCGGCATACGACCGCACCGCCTTGAGCAAATTCGTCATCGCCGGGGAGATGGCGCCTGACGAAGTATCAGCATTGCTGGAGCCCGATCAACTGCGCAAAGGTCATCTGGATCGGCGCTTGGGCAAGGTACGCGTACTGGATGCGAAAAAGCGCCAGATAACTCTCGCCGACGGCCAGCACATCGACTATGACGCCGCCCTGCTGGCCACCGGCGGCAAACCGCTGCGCCCGGCACTGCCTGGGGTCGACCTGCCTGGCATCATGACCTTGCGCTCACGCGAGGATGCCGCTCGCCTGCTCGATGCCGCCGAACCTGGCCAGCCGGTGGTGATCGTCGGCGACGGTTTCATCGGCCTGGAAGCCGCCTCGGCTCTGCGCAAGTACGGCGCACAGGTGCATGTGGTCACCCGTCACGAAGTACCGTTGGCCAAACAGCTCGGTGAGCGTATCGGTCGCTGCATTCGCGAACTGCATGAACGCAAGGGCGTGGTCTTTCATGGCCCGACCGAGGTCGAACGCTTCCTGGGCGAAGGCAAGGTCGAGGCCGTGCAACTGGCCAATGGCGAAAAACTGCTCGCAGGGCTGGTGCTGCTGGGCACCGGGGTCAAGCCCGCCACTGCCTTCCTGCAGGGCGTGCCGTTGGCCAAGGATCAGTCGTTGCCGGTCGATGCCGAACTGCATGCCGCTGAGGGTCTATGGGCTGCCGGCGACATCGCCACCTTCCCCCATGCAGGCCGGCCGGTACGCATCGAGCACTGGCGGCTGGCCCAGCAGCATGGGGTGATCGCAGCGGCCAACATGTTGGGTGAACAACGCCGCTACAACGATGTGCCGTTCTTCTGGACCTACCAGCACGGGCGCACCTACGAGGTGCTGGGGCATGCCCAGGACTGGAACCGCATCGAGTTTGTCGGGGAACCGGAGAAAGGCGATTTCATTGCCTTGCAGTGTGTCGGGGATCAGGTGGAGGCAGTGGTAGCCAAGGGCTATTCGGATGCCATGGCAACGCTGTCACAACGCATGAAACGACCTTTGAGCCTGGATCAGGCCCTCGAGGTGATTGGCTGATCTCGCCGCCCGTGCGCCCTTTAAAACCCGGCCGGTTATGTGTAAAACAAGCGGATCATTCCCCGCAAAGGACACCCGGCATGCTCTACCGTCCCCTTGGCCACTCCGGCCTGCAAGTCTCCGCCCTGACCCTGGGCAGCATGATGTTCGGCGAGCAGACCAGCACCGAGGACGCGTTGCGGATCATCGACAAGGCCTGGGACCAGGGCATCAACTTCATCGACACCGCCGACGTGTACAACGCCGGCCGCTCCGAAGAGATCGTCGGTGAAGCGGTGGCGCGCCATCGCCAGGACTGGGTGGTCGCGTCCAAGGTCGGCATGGGGCCCACCGATGGCCTGCCCAACCGCAGCGGGCTGTCGCGCAAGCACATCTTCAATGGCATCGATGCCACGCTGACACGCATGCACCTGGATTACCTGGACATCTACTACCTGCACCGTGAAGACCACAAGGTGCCGCTGGAAGAAACCGTGCGGGCCATCGGCGACCTGCTGCAGCAGGGCAAGATCCGTTACTGGGGCGTGTCCAACTACCGCGGCTGGCGCATTGCCGAGATCTGCAACATTGCCGAGCGCCTGGGTGTGGCCAAGCCGGTGGTGAGCCAGCCGTTGTACAACATCGTCAATCGCCAGGCCGAGCCGGAGCAGATGACCGCCGCCGCGTATCACGGCCTGGGCGTGGTGCCGTTCAGCCCGCTGGCCCGCGGCGTGCTCAGCGGCAAGTATGCGCCGGGCGCAGAGCCTGAAGCCGGTAGCCGCGCAGCGCGCCAGGACAAGCGCATCATGGAGGTGGAATGGCGCCAGGAATCGCTGGCCATTGCCCGGCAACTGCAGGACTACGTGCAGGCCAAGGGCGTGGGGCTGGTCGAGTTCGCGATTGCCTGGGTGCTCAACAGCCAGCTGGTCAGTTCGGCCATCGTCGGGCCGCGCACCGAGGCGCAGTGGGATACCTATGGCGGGGCGCTGGACGTGAAGATCACGGCGGAAGATGAAGCATTCGTCGATTCGCTGGTGACGCCAGGGCATGCGTCGACGCCGGGGTTCAACGATGTGGCGCATTTTGTCAGCGGGCGGTTGGCTCGTCGCTGAGCGTTCTCCTGCACCGGCCTCTTCGCCGGCAAGTCGGAGCGGCGGTTCGGCGCCCCGACTTGCCGGCGAAGAGGCCGGTGAGGTTTAACTCAATTCAGCCAAAGCCCGCGCCGCATAGGCATGCGAGCGCAGCCGCGCCAACGGGTCATGGATCCGACAATCGATCATCAGCTCATCCGCCCCGGTCTGCTCGATCAGCGAGCGCAGCCCTTCCCGCACCCGCTCAGGCCCACCGGCAATAGAGCAGGCCATCACCTGCTCCAATACCGCCCGCTCATGCCCGGGCAGGCTCTGCACATACCCTTCCTGCGGCTTGGGCAGCAAGCCGAAGCGCCCGACGTGCAGGTCGAGCATCCACTTGCGGTGCGAGCTGGCCTGGTAATCCGCTTCGGCATCGCTGTCAGCAGCAAACAGGTTCACGCCCACCATCACATACGGCTTGGCCAGTTGCGCGGAAGGCTGGAAGTTCGCCCGATAATGCGCAATCGCCTGCAGCAGGTAACGCGGTGCAAAGTGCGAGGCGAAGGCATACGGCAGCCCCAGCTTCGCGGCCAGGTCGGCGCCAAACAGGCTGGAGCCGAGGATCCACACCGGCACCGCGTGCGCGCCCGGCACACCGCGGACCTGGCGCTTGCCATTGTCGGCCAGATAGTCGCGCAGTTCGGCGATGTCCTGGTTGAAGTCGCGCTCAGGCGCGGCACCACGCAGGGCCCGCACGGTCGGCCCGGAGGTGCCGGGTGCACGCCCCAGGCCGAGGTCGATACGCCCCGGGTGCAGGGTGTCGAGGGTGCCGAACTGCTCGGCGACTACCAGCGGTGCATGGTTGGGCAGCATGATGCCGCCGGCACCGACGCGAATGTGCTGCGTGGCATTGGCGATCTCGTTGATCACCAGCGAGGTGGCAGCCGAACCGATGCCGGGCATGTCGTGATGCTCGGCAATCCAGTAGCGGCGGTAATCATGCTGCTCGACGTGGCGAGCCAGCTGGCGGGATTCTTCGATCGCGTCGGCGAAAGTCTTGCCTTCGCCGATCATGACCAGATCCAGTACGGACAAGGCAGTCATGGGGTCTCCACAGGGATTATCAGTCACACCAGTGTCTGCGCTGCCACGCTTGGGATAAACCCGAAGTCAGGCCCCATATACGGGCCTGGCAGTCCCCAATCAGCGTTCCCAGGGCACGCCTTGCGCCCAGGTCGCCACCAGCAGGTCGATGAACCCACGTACCCGTGGCGACAGGTGCCGCTTGCTCGGGTAGACCACACGGATAGGGTCTGCTGGCGGCCGATAATCGCGTAGCACCTCCACCAGGGTACCGGCCCGCAAGTCGTCGCCAGTGATGTAGGTCGGCAGATGAATCAGGCCGAAACCGGCCCGCGCGCCATCGAGCATCGCTTCGGAGCTGTCGATGTTGAGCCGCCCGGGCTCTTCGCACAGGTGCAGCCCCTCGGCGGTGTGGAAGCGCCAGGGCATCGACTTTTCCCCGGCCAGGAAGGCGATCTTGTCATGGCCGTACAAGTCCGCCGGAACCTGCGGCACGCCGTGCTGGCTCAGGTATTCAGGTGAGGCGCAGGTGACGAACTGCTGCCAGGCGACGGTGCGGGTCAGCAGTTGCGAGTCTTCCTTGGGCGCACCGATACGCACGGCGACGTCGACGCCCTCTTCCACCAGGTCGACAAAACGGTCGGTGAAACGGATGTCGGCACGCAGCTGCGGCCACTGCTTGAGATAGTCATCCAGGATCGGCAGTACATGGCGTTGGCCCAACGAAAGCGGCGCCGTCAGGCGCAGGGTGCCGGTGGGCTTGCCACGGCGCTGGGCCATGGTGCTTTCCACCTCGTCCAGGTCATCGAGGATCTGTCGCCAGCGCTCGAAGGCCACCAGGCCTTCGTCGGTCAGGCTCAGCTTGCGCGTGGTGCGGTTGAGCAGGCGCACCGCCATGCGCGCCTCCAGCCGGGCGATGCTCTTGCCCACCGCCGAACGGGTCAATCCCAGGCTGGCGGCCGCAGCGGTGAAGCTGCCGGCCTTGACGGCACTGACGAAGGCAGCGATGTCGCCGAAGCGGTTGGGTTCCATGGCAGGTTCCTGGGCATACTGAAGGCCGGCTTAAATGGGATCACTTTGCAGTATTGCAAAGGCATGCGCTCAGCGCTCGCTCCACGAGGCCAACGGCAATGGCGGTTGCTGGTCGAGTATGCGCCGCCAGATCAATGCCAGGTCACCGTTGCTGAACATCGCACCGACCCCGGAACCGGCCCAGCGGCTTGGCGTATCGGCCACCCACTGCCCCTGGCTGTCGCGATGGCCCATGTTGAAACGGAAGGTGTAGTTACCGGGGATGCCCATGCGCAGGTCGGTGACCACCAGTTGATCGCCGACCACGTCATAGCGCAGCCAGCCCCCGGTAAACCAGCGCAGACGTTCGAGCAAAGGCGCACCGTGCAGGGCATTGCCTGCCTCCAGGTTCAGAGGCAGACGCTGCATTTCGGGTGGTTCGCGGTCAAACGTGCTGCTGATGCCTTCGTAGTAGAAACCCTCCGGGGTCTTGGCCAGTACCCGCCAGACCAGGCTATTGAACGCGATGGGCACGGCGCGCAGCTCGCTTGCCTGGATGCCTTGCTGCTCGAGCGCCAGCTGAAAACGCTGCTCGGCGGCGATGCGCCCGGCCAGCCCCAAGCCCAGGTAGGCCGTGCTGAATACCAGTGCCAGGCTCAACACCCGCACAGCCCTGCCCTTCAGCCCTTTGAAGCCGGCATATAGAACCGCCAGCAACAGCGGCAAGGTATAGACGGGATCGATGATGAACACCGCCGCCCAACTCAGCGGGGTGAACGGCAGCGGCCAGAACAGCTGGGTGCCGTAAACCGTGAATGCATCGAGGATGGGGTGGGTCACCAGCACCAGCCAGAACGCCAGGAACAGCCGGGGCAGCGTGTAGCCCTTGTCGGGCCATCGCCTTCGGGCGAGCCGGTTGACTAGCCACGCCAGCAGCAAGGCCAGCCCGGTGAGGACGAAGATCGAATGGGAGAAGCCGCGATGATAGGTCATCTGCGACACCGGGTCGGCGTAGCGGATGACCACGTCGAGGTCCGGCACGGTGCCCAGTGCCGCGCCGTAGATGAGCGAGCGGCGGCCCTGGATGCGGCCGAGCACCGTACCTTGCAGCGCAGCACCGAGCACGGCTTGGGTGATGGAGTCCAAAGTCAGGCTTCCTCAATGGCAATCGAGGAAACCTAACCCCTGATACCTGGGTGGCGCAATCGCTGCTGTGTGACAACAAATGGCCGGTAATGCCTCAGAACAGCTGCCAGGTGTACACCAGGGTCAGCCGATTCTCATCGATGTCACTGCGGTAGTTCGACCGCGCCATGGCATTGCGGACCCTGATGCCCAGCCCCTTGAGCATCCCGCTCTGTACGGCATAGCCGATGTCCAGATCGCGCTCGCGGTCCTTGCCTTCGTATCCCCGGCCCGTGTCGACATTGTTGCCGGTGATGTAGCGCACCGTGGTGGTCAATCCAGGGATCCCCATCGCGGCAAAGTTGTAGTCGTAACGCACCTGGTACGAGCGCTCGTCGGTGTAGGCGAACTCATAGGTCGGCACTTCGTTGCCCAGCGGCGAGATATTGGCGAACACCCGGGGAAACGGGCTGTCGCCGTAGATGCCCTGGTAGCCAACGTGGAAGCTGTGGCCGCCATGCCGGGCGGTGAACATCGAGAAGAACGCCTGGTTGTCGATCTTGCCCAGCAACGCATCGCCATCCTCATGTGCAGTGAAGTAGCCAAGGTTGGCGCTCAGCACCCAATCCCCCACCGGCTTGCTGTGCTTCAGGCCGAGGAAACCTTGGTGGTAGATATCCTCAAGCTGCCCGTACCAGAGGCTGACGCTGCTCTGGTTGGCATTGAACGCATAGTCACCGCCCATGTAGTTGAAGGCATCGCTTTCGGCCTGGCGCTGAGGCACATGGCCGAGCATGGCGTTCATCTTGCCGTCGCCGCCCTCGTTGCGCAGGTGCGTGCTGGTCAGGTGCCCGGCCTGCACAGTCAGCCCGTCGATTTCCGCCGAGCTGATGCTGGTGCCCTGGTAGGTCGGCGGCAGCAGGCGGATATCGCTGAAGGTCAGCACTGGCAGGTTCGGCTGCAGTTCGCCCACGCGCAGCTCGGTCTTCGACAGCCTGGCCTTGAAGGTGGGCGCGATGCGGCTGTACTCGTTGGCTGCGCGGCCATCGCCGTGCACTGGCAGCAGGCCGGTGTTGACCCGGTCGGGGCTGCTGTCGAGCTTGATGCCGAGCAGGCCCAGGGCATCGACGCCAAAGCCGACCGGGCCCGGCGTGTAGCCGGACTTGAAGTCGAGGATGAAGCCTTGGGCCCACTCCTCGGCCTTGGACTGCCGGTTGGCCCCGACGATGTCGGAGAAATCACGGCTGAAGTAGTAATTGCGGGCGCTGAGGCTGGCTTTGGCATCCGCGAAGAAGCCACCTTCGGCGGCGAGCAAGGTGGGGCTGAGCAAGGTCAGCCCGATGGCGACACAAGGGGTGTGGTTCATTCCGAAGCTCTCTTGATCTTGTTGTTATGGATTAAGCGCGGGGAACACGGATATTCAGGGGTTGCGGCGCAGCACCTCCTGAGGTTGCGGGCGGCGCAGGCGCAGCAGTGCATGGGCCAGCAGGCCGAACAGCAGCCCCCAGAACGCCGCCGACAGGCCAAGGAAGGACACCCCCGAAGCGGTAACCATGAAAGTGAACAGCCCGGCATCACGTTCGCTGGGTTCGGCCAGGCTGCGCGCCAGGGCCTCACTGATGGCGCCGTACAAGGCAAGGCCGGCCAGTGCCGCGATCAATGCCGCCGGGAACGCGGCAAACAGCGACATCAAGGTGGCCCCGGCAATGCCCAGCAGCAGGTACAACACGCTGCCAGCGACGGCCGCGACATAGCGCCGGCGCGGGTTCTCATGGGCTTCATGGCCGGTACACAGGCTGGCGGTGACGGCCGCGAGGTTCAGCCCATGGCAACCGAACGGCGCAAGCAGCGTACCGGCCAGCGCACTGGCGCTGATCAGCGGGCTGGCCGGGGTGTCGTAACCGGCGTTGCGCAGCACTGCCATGCCCGGCATGAACTGCCCGGTCAGCGCCACCAGCACCATCGGCAATGCCAGGCTGAAGGTCGCCGCCAGGCTGAATTGCGGGGTGATCCACTGTGGCGAAGCCAGCTCCAGCACCAGCGCCTCGCTGCGCAAGGCACCGCTGGCCAGGGTCACCACCGCACCTGCGCACAGTACCGCGGCCACGGCGTAGCGTGGTTGCAGCCTGCGCATCAGTACGTAGGTGGTGAACATGGCCAAGACCAGCACGGGCTGCGCCGGGAGTGCCCGGAAAACCTCGGTGCCGAAGCTGAACAGAATGCCAGCCTGCATGCCGGCGGCGATGGAGCCTGGCAAACGCGCGATGATACGGTCAAAGGCCCCGCTGATGCCGATCAGCAGCAGGACCAGGTTGGCGACCAGATACGCACCCACGGCCTGCTCCAGGCCGAGTTGGGGCAACGCAGTGACCAGCAGTGCCGACCCGGGTATCGACCAGGCGATGACCACCGGAACCCGGTAATGCAGGCTGAGCAAGGCGCCGAGCACGGCACTGCCCATGGAAACAGCCCAGACCCAGGACGACAGCATGCCGTGGGACAGGCCGGCAGCTTCGGCGGCGTGGAAGATGATCACCAGCGGGCCGGCGTAGGAGATCAGGGTCGCGATGCAGCCGGCGACCAGGGCTGACAGGGAGCAGTCCTTGATAAGGGTTTTCATGTGATTTCTCGCAAGGCAGCGGCCGGCCTTGGTGGCTGGCTCTTGTTCTGTGTTGCCTTCTTCGCGGGTAAACCCGCTCCCACAGGATCACCCCAGGTCCGAAATTGACGCGGTCCCTGTGGGAGCGGGCTTGTCCCGCGAAGAAACCAGCGCGGTGTATCAGGCCTCCTGCAGTGCTCGCGGCCGCCCGCTGCGCTGCTCATCGGCATTGGCCTTGGCCTTCTGCAACTGGAAGTCGAACTTCAACTCGGCATGGCGGCCATCAGCCCCTTCATGGAACACCACTTCACCCACCAGCCCGTCACGGGTGGCATAGGCAAAGTCATCCCACAGGTACTTGTCCCCGGCCAGGTTGATCTGCGTGGTCAGGTGGCGGTGCCCCGGCGCCGAAATGAAGAAGTGCACATGGGCCGGGCGCTGACCATGGCGGCCGAGCAGGTCCAGGCATTCCTGGGTCGGGCCCTGGGGATCACAGCCATAGCCTGACGGCACGATGGATCGCGCACGGTAGCGGCCTTCGGCATCGGTGACGATGCGCCGACGCAGGTTGTAATCGGACTGGCTTTGATCGAAGAACGAGTAAGTGCCACGCGTGTTGGCATGCCACAGGTCAACGATGGCGCCGGCCAGCGGCTGCCCCTGTGGGTCGAGCACCTGGCCCTCGAGGAACATGACAGTAGCCACGCCGTCCTCGCTGCCGTCGTCCATGCGCACTTCACCGTGGGCGAGCGGCGCGCCCGCCACGTACAGCGGGCCTTCGATGGTGCGCGGGGTGCCGCCGGTCAAACCGACTTCGGCATCCTTGGCATCCTGCAGCAGGTCGAGGAAATGCTCGATGCCCAGGCCCGCCACCAGCAGCCCGGCTTCACCGCGCCCGCCGAGACGGTTCAGGTAGTCAACGGCATGCCAGAATTCGTCTTCGCTGACCTCCAGGTCTTCGATCAGACGCGCGGTGTCTTGCAGCACACGCTGGATGATGCGCTTCAGGCGCGGGCTGCCTTGGTCATTGCCAAAGCCGGCGGCTTCTTCGAAGAACTTCTGGATATCGGCAGTATGGGAAATCTTCACGGTCATGATGGTTACCTCATCTTGTTCTTGTGCAAAAGGCTGGGGTCAGCGGTCATCGCTGTGGATCGACGAGGGGTGGCGGCACAGGCCGTCGACCTCGATGTCCATGTACGGGAACAGCGGCAGCTGCATCAGCGTGTCGTGCAGCGCCTCGACGCTGGGCACGTCGAACACGCTGTAGTTGGCGTAGTGCCCGGCAATGCGCCACAGGTGGCGCCAGGTGCCCTCGCGCTGCAGGCGCTGGGCCAGTTCCTTCTCGTCGGCCTTCAGTTGCGCGGCCTTGGCCGGGTCCATGTCGACCGGCAGTTT
>NZ_JBIVHT010000008.1:0-281074 GCF_044749325.1 Pseudomonas sp. NPDC089428 | reverse complement strand
GAAGCAATCTCTTCTTCTTGATCCTCGATCAGCATCGAGGCAGTCGTAGCGGTCGCCTGCAATGCATGCAGCTCGTTCTTCGCCCTGATACGGTGCCCCACCAAACGATTGATGTGCCGGCCAAGGCCTCTCAGTTCAAGCTGTACAGGGCTTGGCGGCGTCCACAAACGCGGGGTCATACGCTCCCCGTACTCGGACAGCAACTGAGCATCTATTGCGTCAGTCTTGCTGTTCACCAGCATCAATTTGGCGAAGTTGTGGAAACTTTTTGGGTTGATCACTGAAACGGGCAGGTCGGCAGCGTGCAGCTCGATGGCCAAGTCCAGGTAATAGATCCCGGTAGCCTCCATCACAATCGCCTTGGGTTTGAGGGCTAGTAGTTTTTTCACCGCAGCCTTTCGGCCTGCAGGGGTTTGAGCGATATCCCACTGACCGGCAGGACGCCCATCTTTACGTACCCCAGCGATCGATGTACGTGAGCCGATATCGAGTCCAACCCAGACACTCATTCTTCCCTCTCCCAAGCGAATTAGGTAACAATGGCCTCCGGTTCCCCGACCTCGAACTTCATGCCGCTGCAACCTTGTAATGCGAAGTCCGACTTGTCGGCTTCTCGATACTCTTCGTAGTGGGCAATGAGGCGGGGGACCTCTCTACATACAAGGTCAGGGGCAAACCCTGCCTTCAGGAGCGATCGGTCTCCCCGGAAGTGCTTCTTAGCCCAACGAGCATAACCTCTCTCGTTAGGCCAGACACAACATACAAGGAGCGGATTTATCCGCGATGCGCCGCGCGGGCGGCGCTCGATTTCAGCCTCACATCAACAGTCAGTCAGGCACTCACGACATCTCCAACACCTGACGCGGCTCACGGCGCTGGTACCAGCTCGCCATCAGCACCAGCACCAGCAGCACACCACCCAGCACCGCGGAAGAACCGATGGTGCCGAAGTCCAGCCCGCCCTTCTCGTGCGGTTTGGTCAGCACGTCGCCAAGGGTGGCGCCAAACGGGCGGGTCAGCACGAAGGCTACCCAGAACAGCACCACGCCCGGGATACGCGTCCAATAGCGGGCCAGTACCACCAAGGCGATGGCGCTGCCAACCAGCAATGCACCGCCCGCAAAGCCCAGGCCCGAATCATCCGCCAGGTAATCGCCCAGCGCGGTTCCCAAGGTGTTGGAGAACAGGATCGCCACCCAGTAGAAGATTTCACCGGTGCGGTTCTTGATACGGGTGACGTCAAGCGGGTTGCCGCTCAGGCGCCAGACCAGGAAGGTCAGCAGCAAGATACCGATCAGGATTGCCGAGCCCGTGGCATAGCCCAGACCCAGGGTGCGGTCCATGAAGTCGGACATGGTGGTGCCCGCAGTACTGGTGGAGAGGATCACCAGCCAGTACAGCATCGGGTGATAGCGACGCGAAAACAGCTGACCGAACAACGTCACCAGGAACACGCTGATCAGCACCATGGAGCTGACCGCATAGCCAACGTTGAGGGTCATCGACAGCAGATCACCGGCTGTTTCGCCAAGGGTGGTGGCGCAGATCTTCATGACCCAGAAGGCCAAGGTGATTTGCGGAAGTTTGTTCATTGTTCACCGCTCCGGAATTAGGTGCGGCGATGGTGCTGAGCAACGCCTGAAAAATCGGTTGGCGATATATGAAAAAAGCGTCATACGTTGTTACAAATTAAGATTTTTCGTTCTTAACCGCCGATTAACCCCGCTCCATCAATCTGCAATGGCTGGCGAAGCATTGCGCTCGCCCTGGGTTCGAATCACCTGAATTAGTGGCTGCAGCACACGCTGACTTGCAGCGTTTGCGGACCAATACATCTATTAATTAGATTTTTAGGCGTTATTTTTTGCGCTTTTTAATCAAATTAATCGGCGTAGCATTGAACCCATAGAAACAAACAACCTCTCGCACCAAAGGAGCAACGACCATGAAAAGCAAACTGATCCTCACCCTGGCCCTCTCGGTATTCGCTGCTGGCGCTTTCGCCGAAGACGGTTTCGACCGCACCAACGCCCACACCTTCACCGCCGCCCAGATGCAATCGGCCACCTACGCAGAAGACGGTTTTGACCACACTGGCGCACAACGCTTCGCTGAAGACGGCTTCGACCGCACTGGCGGCCAACGCTTCGCCGAAGACGGCTTCGACCGCACTGGCGGCCAACGCTTCGCTGAAGACGGCTTCGACCGCACTGGCGGCCAACGCTTCGCTGAAGACGGCTTCGACCGCACTGGCGGCCAACGCTTCGCCGAAGACGGCTTCGACCGTACCAACAGCCACCGCATCAGCTGATCCCTGTTGTGTGCTACCAGCCCGGCCTCGGCCGGGCTTGATCATTTCCAGGCGGCCAAAGGCTTGGCACACTAGGCGCCTCGCACCCAGGATGTAGCCAGATGTACTACTACGAACCCGCCAAAGGCCACGGCCTGCCCCACGACCCGTTCAACGCCATCGTCGGCCCGCGCCCGATCGGCTGGATCTCTTCGCAGAGCCAGGACGGCCAGTTGAACCTCGCGCCTTACAGCTTCTTCAACGCCTTCAACTACATTCCACCGATCATCGGTTTCTGCAGCGTCGGGCGCAAAGACAGCCTGAACAACATCGAGCAGACCGGCGAATTCGTCTGGAACCTGGCCACCCGCCCGCTGGCCGAGCAGATGAACCAGAGCTGCGCGGCTGTTGCCGCCGATATCAACGAGTTCGAACTCAGCGGCCTGACTGCGGCGCCATCGAGTATCGTCAAGGTGCCACGGGTGGGCGAAACGCCGGTGGCCTTCGAGTGCAAGATGACTCAGATCGTCCAGCTCAAGCGCGCCGACCAGGAACCGGTGCCGAGTTGGCTGATTCTTGGTGAAGTGGTGGCAGTGCACATTGCCGAGCACCTGCTGAAGAACGGCATCTACGATACCGCTGCCGCCGAACCGATCCTGCGTGGCGGTGGCCCGGCGGATTACTTCGAGTTGGGCAACCTGTTCAAGATGGCTCGCCCACAGGCCTGATCACCAGATCAGTTCGCCTTCCTCGCCCACGCCCTGCAGGCGTGCGAGTTCGGCGCAGGCGGCCTCGTCGGCCGCCATGGCGCTTTTGAACACTTGCTCGTCGAGCACCTTGTGAAAGCGTGGTGCGCCGCCCATGCCCAGTGCCTTGACCGCGATAGCGGCGTTGTAGCCACCGCCTTCCACCGGGACCATCGCCGATACCGCTTCGAAATGCGGGAATTCTCTACGTGCCATGTTGCCATCCGCCTGTTGATCGAGGGGCGGCATTCTAACCGTGTTTCAATCGAAGGTATGCAAGTCGAGGCTGCTGACGACCTGCGCCTGAACCAGTTCGCCGAACACATTGAGAGTGGGCGAGGCGAAGTAGCCACTCATCGCCTGCTGATCCTGCCAGCTGCCACTGAGCAGCCACAGGTCGGCATCGGCCTGGGAGCGCTGCACGGTGAAGCTCAGGCAACCCGGTGTGCGCAAGGATGGCTCCAGCAGGTCGCGCAAGCGGGCGCCGAGCTCTGCGGAACGACCGCTGCTGGCGCGGATGAAAGCCAGATGGGTGACCGGTTGTCGTAGGGTCATTGCACGATCTCCTTGAAGCAGGCGGGCGGAAAAACCAGGCTGCCAAGGTTAGGGGCTGGCGCGCGCGACGCGTTAGGCCATTACTGCTCACCGATTGCCTGATCCTGCAGCACGGCAGGATCAGGCAATCGACGTGCAGCTTTCGACTAGCGCCCGCCATTGCCCAAACCTATGCTGCGTCGGTCAGCAGAGGAAAGCCATCATGACCACCGCCCCGTCCATCGACCCGACTCTGGAAGTGCAACGCCAGGAACTGGCCGAGCTGATTCGCAAGCACGCCGGTGAGCCCTATGGCCCCGCCTCGGCCATCGACGACCTCTACCTGGTGCGCTACACCGAGAACGTTCGATCTGTGCCGACCTTGGCCCAACCCGCTTTGTGCATCCTGGCGCAGGGCAGCAAGAGCCTGTTCCTCGGCGACGAACAGTACGCCTACGACCCGTTGCACTACATGGTGGTTTCGGTGACCTTGCCGCTGAGCGGCGTGAAGCTGGACGCCAGCCCGGAGAACCCGAGCCTGGGTATCCGCATGGACCTCGACCCTGCCGAAATCAGCCAGTTGATCGCAGAGAGCGGGCCGATGCTGGTGCCCAACCTGCCCTCTGGCCGTGGCCTGTATGTGGAGCGCACCGATCCACAGCTGCTCGACGCGTTGCTGCGGCTGATCCGCCTGCTGGATTCACCGCGCGACATCGGCATGCTGGCGCCGCTCATTCGTCGCGAGATTCTCTACCGCCTGCTGCGTGGGCCGCAGGGTTATCGCCTGTACGAAATTGCCCTGGCCAACAGCCAGACTCACAGGGTGTGCCAAGCCATAACCTGGCTCAACCAGAACTTCCAGCAGCCGCTGCGCATCGAGGACCTGGCCCGCGAGGTCAACCTCAGCACATCGACCTTGCATCACCGTTTCAAGGCCGTGACTTCCATGAGCCCGTTGCAGTACCAAAAGCAACTGCGCCTGCAGGAGGCGCGGCGGCTGATGCTCAACGACGGCCTGGAAGCCGCGGTAGCGGGCTATCGGGTGGGGTACGAAAGCCCGTCGCAGTTCAGCCGCGAGTACAGCCGGCTATATGGCGCACCACCGATTCGAGATGTCGCAAGGTTGCGCGCCAGTGCGGGTTGATATCAGCCCGCGACCGCTGCCTGCCACTGGTTCTGATCAACCTGGATCAGCGTCGGCCCCTTGCGTTCCACTGCCCTGCCCAGCGCAGCCTGCAGTTGCTCGACATCGGCCACATGCTCGGCGTCGGCGCCCAACGCCCGCGCCACGCCGATGAAGTCCGGGGTATGGATGTCCACGCCAACCGGCTCGATGGCCCGGTTGACCATGTACTTCTTGATTTCCTCGTAGCCTTGGTTGTTCCACAGCAAAACGATCAGCGGCACTTGAGCCTCGACCGCGCTGGCCAGCTCCGGCAGGGTGAACTGCATGCCGCCGTCGCCAATCAGGCATACCGCAGGTGCTCGCTCGCTGATCTGTTCGGCGCAGCCCAACCAGGCGCCCATCGCCGCCGGCAAGGCGTAACCCAGGGTGCCGTAACCGGTGGAAGCATTGAACCAGCGGCGTGGCGCCGGCATGTCCAGGGTCAGGTTGCCGGTGTACACCGGCTGAGTCGAATCACCGACCAAGATGGCGTTGGGCAGCCGCTCCAGGATGCCAGTCAGCAACCGCGTCTGGCTCAGCGTCGGCTGGTCCCAGCTTGCCGCCAACGACTCACGCAAGCGCTGCGCACGGGCAACGCCCCAGCCCTCGGCGCGCACCGGCGACGGCAGCTGCCGCAAGGCTTCGAGCACGGCCTGGGCGGCAAGCTCGGCATCCGCCACCAGTGCCAGCTCGGGCAGGTAATTGCGCACGGTCTGGTCCGGGTCGATATCGATGCGCAGCAAACTGCCGGGGATCTTGAAGCCACCCTTGAAAGTCACGTCATAGTCGGTCTCGGCCAGTTCGGTGCCGATCGCCAGCACCACATCGGCCTCTTCCACCAGCTCACGGGTGGCAACCAGCGATTGGGTCGAACCGATCTGCAACGGGTGGCTGGCCGGCAGCAGGCCCTTGGCATTGATGGTCAGCGCCACCGGCGCCTGCAAGTGCTCGGCCAGCAGCGCCAGTGGCGCGCCCGCAGCCAGCGCACCACCACCGGCGAGGATCAGCGGCCGACGTGCCTTGGCCAGGCGCTCGGCCATGGCGGCCACTGCCTGGGGGGCGGCGCCAGCACGGGCACTGCGGACAGGGCGGCCCGGCAGCAGGTGATCGGCGGGCTCGACCAGCACGTCCAGGGGGATCTCGATGTGCACCGGGCGCGGGCGGGCGCCGTCGAACACGGCAAAGGCACGAGCCAGCACCTGCGGCAGGTCATCGGCGCTCATCAGCGTCTGCGAGAACGCCGCCACGCCCGACACCAGCGCGGACTGGTTCGGCAGCTCGTGCAGCTTGCCGCGACCACCGCCCAGTTGATCCCGCGACTGCACGCTGGAAATAACCAGCATCGGGATCGAATCGGCATAGGCCTGGCCCATGGCGGTGGTGATGTTGGTCATCCCCGGGCCAGTAATGATGAAGCACACGCCAGGCTTGCCACGGGTACGCGCATAGCCATCAGCCATGAAGCCAGCACCCTGCTCGTGGCGCGGGGTGATGTGGCGGATCGACGAGCCCGCCAGGCCACGGTAGAGCTCCACGGTGTGTACGCCGGGGATGCCGAAGACATGGTCCACGCCATAGCCTTCAAGGAGTTTGACCAGTACTTCGCCACAGGTAGCCATCGGGTTTCACCTAAGATCTTGTTGGGGAGCATCTTGTTGGAATCTGCGCCCATTGGACCCAAGGCATGGCTACCGCCACAATGCAAAAAAACACATACTAGCCATGTCCTGTAATCATGGCTCAGCGCAATGAAACGGCTACCGCCCCTGCCCGCCCTGCACACCTTCCTGGTCACCGCCCAGCACTGCAATTTCACCCGTGCCGCGCAGCAGCTGCACATTACCCAGGGGGCCGTAAGCCGCCAGATCGCCGGGCTTGAGGAGCACCTGGGCTACGCCTTGTTCCAGCGCCAGGCCCGTGGCCTGAGCCTGACCCGCGAAGGCCAGGACTGGCTGCCACGGGTGCAGCAGATCTTTGGCTTGATCGAACAAGGTGTGCGCGAAGTGGGCGGGCGCAGCGCCACCTTGCAGCTCAAGGCTCCGACCTGCGTGATGCGCTGGCTGCTGCCGCGGCTGATGGAATGGCAGGCGCTGCGGCCCGACGTGCCGGTGGAGCTGACCACCACGGTGCAGCACGGGGTGGATTTTCGCCGTGAAGGTTTCGATGCTGCCGTGGTCTATGGCGAGGCGCCGAACCATGGGCTGCGGGTGCGCAAGCTGTTCGACGAGCAGCTCACGCCAGTGTGCGCTCCGTCGCTGTTGAATGGGCCGATCGCGCTGCACCAGATCCAGGACCTGGCGCGCCATATGCTGCTTCACCCGTCACGGGATGAGCATGACTGGCGGCTGTGGCTGCAGGCAGCAGGGGTGCTGCTGGAGGCCCAGGGCCCGAAGCAGCATTTCGAAACCCTGGACATGGCGATGGCCATGGCATCCCAAGGCACTGGCGTGGCGATTGGTGACTGGTCGCTGATTGGTGATGACCTACGCAGCGGGCGGTTGTGCATGCCGTTTGCGCTGAAGGTTAAAACCGGTAAAGGGTATTACCTGGCGAGCCAGGCGAAGAGCCTGCCCCCGGGGCTGGTGGAGTTGCTGGATTGGCTTGAAGATCGCGCCAATCCTCGACTGTAGGAGCGGCCTTGCCGGGGGCGCTCCTACAGAAAAACCAGGCGATTCAGTAGCCGACGGTAAAGCGCTGGCGCGAATGCGCCGGTTTCTCCAGCTCATCGAGCATCGCGATGGCGAAGTCGGCAAAGGTGATCCAGCTCTTGCCATCCGCACCGATCAGCAGATGGTCCTTGCCCAGCGTGTAGTGCCCACTGCGCTCACCTTCGACGAACTCCGCCGACGGCGACAGGAAGGTCCAGTCCAGCGTCGGCTCCTGGCGCAGCACCTCGAGAAAACGCACGCCGGCAGTGGCTTCTGCCTTGTAGGCTTCAGGGAAGTCGGGGCTGTCGATCACACGGTGGCCGGAAGGCAGCAGCAGGCTGCCGGCACCGCCCACCACCAACAGGCGCTTGACCCCGGCGCGCTTGACCGGTTCGATGACGGCGTGGGGTTCAAGGGTCGAGAAATGCGCTGCACTCAGCACCGCGTCGACACCCGCAACCGCCTGCTGCAAAGCGGCACTGTCCTTGGCATCCAGCGCCCGGGTAGTTACACCATCACGCCCCTGCAGCTTCGAGGGGTCGCGGGCAATGGCCACGACGCTGTGACCACGGCGCAGGGCTTCTTCCAGCAATTGGCTGCCGGCACGGCCGGTGGCACCGATGATTGCGATCTTGCTCATGGGTAGGTTCTCCAGCAGTTGAACAACGAATGCACACAGCTTAGTTGCCCGATCCATGACAAAAAATGCGATGCTCAGACATAGTTTGTTTCTGAAATCGGCAAATCATGGACCGTCTCAACGCCATGCGCGTTTTCGTCACCGTCGTCGACCTGGGCAGCCAGTCGGCAGCGGCAGACCATCTGCAGCTGTCGCGGCCAGTGGTGTCGCGCTACCTGGCCGAGCTGGAGGACTGGGTCGGCGCACGGCTGATGCAGCGCACCACGCGCAAGCTCAGCCTGACCGCCGCCGGCCAGGAAACCCTGCCCCGCTGCCGCCAGCTGCTGGAGCTGGCCGGCGACCTGCAAGCCGCCGTGCAACAACCGCAAGATGCACCAAAGGGGGCCCTGCGCATCAGCGAGAGTACATCGTTTGGCCAGGCGCAGCTGGTGGATGCGGTGGCCGATTATGTGCGGCGCTACCCAGGCGTGAAGGTTGAACTGCAGATGCTCGATCGCACGGTCAACCTGGTGGATGAGCGTATCGACCTGGCAATCCGCACCAGCAACGATCTGGACCCTAACCTGATCGCCAGGCGCCTGACTGTATGCCGCTCGGTGATCTGCGCATCGCCCGCCTACCTGCGCGAGCACGGCACACCGCAACGGGTCGAGGAACTGAGCCAGCACAACTGCCTGACCCATGCCTACTTCGGCCACAGCCTGTGGCATTTCGAGGTGGATGGCCAGCAGATCGCCGTGCCAGTGCAAGGCAACATCAGCGCCAACGAAGTCATGACACTGCAGAACGCGACGCTGGCAGCTGCCGGCATCGCCATGCTGCCGACCTACCAGGCGGCCATGGCCCTGCGCAGCGGCGCCCTGGTGCGCCTGCTGCCGCAAGCGCGGCCACGGGAGCTGAGCCTGAACGCGGTATACACCTCGCGCAAGCATATGCCAGCGACCTTGCGCAGCATGCTGGATTTTCTGGTGCAACGGTTCAAGGACGAACCGGAGTGGGACCGAGACCTGTATTGACTATGCTTACAGCATCACCTGTTGCAGTCACAGGAGGCGAGCACCATGGGAATCAAGTCCAGAAGGGTCGCCCTGGTCATGGCCCTGACCGCAGTCGCAGCGCTGTATGGCTCGGCCTGCTGGCGCGCCGAGCTGCTACGCAGCCAGCCCAGTGCGGCCAACCGTTGCGAGCAGGAACACTGCGTGCCCCACACCGCAACCTTGAGTGCCGTCCGTTAGTTGACCGGCGCTACGCCGATCACTCCTCGACGCTCATGTACTCCTTGGCCCAGCGGATGTAGTCCTCAGGCTGGGTGTAGGTGTGCGAGAGCTCGGTGGCGCTGAGGTTCTCGGACTTGTTCTGCTGGCCGCGCTGCAGGCGCAGGCAGTCGTAAGTGGCCTTGATCGCGGCGAAGTAAGCGGCATGGCCATCAACCACGATACGCACGCCCAGGCGAGCGAGGCGTTCGTCGTCACGCAGGTTGGGGTTGGCGTAGGTCACCAGCATCAGCGGCACCGTCAGGTGCTCGGCAATCTGTTCCAGCTGCTCGAAATCCTTCACCCCGACCATGCAGATACCGTCGGCACCGGCCTTCTGGTAGCTCTGGGTGCGCACGATGATTTCCTCGGTGGTGAGCACCCCTGCGTTGGTCCGGGCGATGATCGACAGCGACGAGTCGACACGCGCTTCCAGGGCCGCACGAATCTTGCCTACGCCCTCCTCGACCGAGATCAGGTCGGTGGACTTGCGCCCGAACTGGGCGGGCAACAGGGTATCTTCGATGGTCAGCGCAGCCACGCCGGCGCGCTCCAGCTCGACGACCGTGCGCATCACGTTGAGCGCATTGCCATAACCGTGGTCGGCATCGGCGAGCACCGGCAGTTGAGCCACGCGACCAATTCGGGTGGCCTGCTCGACGAACTCACTCAAGGTGATCAGGGCGAAGTCGGGGGCGGCCAGCACCTGCAACGAAGCCACCGAACCGCCGAGGATGCCGACTTCGAAACCCAAGTCGGCAGCGATGCGTGCCGACATCGGGTCGAACACGGAGGCGGTGTGATAGCAGGAACCTGAAGCGAGCAGCTCGCGGAAGGCAAAACGCAGATTTTGATGGGAAGCCTTGGGCATGATCACTCCGCTTAAATATGTAGAAATTGAACGGTTGCTACCGACCCCTGAATCGGGTCTACCTGACCTGTTCCAACCGTCGCCATCTGGGCGGTCATGCTCGACATGCAGGCAGAGGAATAAAAGGTGTGGGAGACAGCGGCCTGCAGTGCTGCGACAAAATGCTGCACCAAGCTGGTGCAGGCCGCGGCGTACAGCCCCTGTGGCATACCAACGATATCACGCGGCCATGCAGCGCTGGATGAATGCGCCAATGCCGATCTTGCATAGGGGATGCAGATAGTACATAGGGAGCTACCTAACCCGGGTTACAATCGCGCTATTCGCGTCACCCTCCCAGACAAGGTACCTCCGTGACCGCCGCCCTGCCCCCGACCGTCCTGCGCAACGTGTTGACCGCCCTGATGCTGGCGATCTTTCTCGGCGCCCTCGACCAGACCATCGTCGCCGTCTCCATGCCGGCCATCTCGGCCCAGTTCAACGACGTCGGCCTGCTGGCCTGGGTGATCTCCGGCTACATGGTGGCGATGACCGTGGCCGTGCCGATCTACGGCAAGCTCGGCGACCTGTATGGCCGCCGGCGCATGATCCTCACCGGCATCAGCCTGTTCACCCTGGCCTCGATCGCCTGCGCCCTGGCCCAGGACATGCAGCAGCTGGTGATGGCGCGCGTGCTGCAAGGCATCGGTGCCGGCGGTATGGTGTCGGTGAGCCAGGCGATCATCGGCGACTTCGTGCCACCGCGTGAACGCGGCCGCTACCAGGGCTACTTCAGCAGCATGTACGCCGTGGCCAGCGTGGCCGGGCCAGTGCTCGGCGGCTGGCTGACCGAGTACCTGTCCTGGCGCTGGGTGTTCTGGATCAACCTGCCGCTGGGCCTGGTCGCGCTGTGGGCGATCCACCGCGCCCTGGCCGGCATGCCCGTGCAACGCCGTCAGGCCCGGGTCGATTACCTCGGCGCCGTGCTGCTGATCCTAGGCCTGGGCAGCTTGCTGCTGGGCATCACCCTGGTCGGCCAGGGCCAGCCCTGGACCGCGCCTGCCGTGCTGGCCTTGTTCGCCTGCGCAGCGCTTGGCCTGGCCTTGTTCATCGGCCATGAGCGGCGCTGCCAGGAACCGCTGCTGCCCATGGACCTGTTCGGCAACCGGGTTGCCGTGCTGTGCTGGGGGGTGATCTTCTTCGCCAGCTTCCAGTCGATCTCGCTGACCATGCTGATGCCGCTGCGCTACCAGGGCATCACCGGCGCCGGGGCCGACAGCGCCGCGCTGCACCTGCTGCCGTTGGCCATGGGGCTGCCCATGGGTGCCTTCACCGGTGGCCGCATGACCAGCCGCACCGGGCGCTTCAAGCCGCAAATTCTGGCAGGCGCCGTGCTGATGCCCGTGGCGATCTTCGCCATGGCCATCACCCCGCCGCAGTCCGGCGTGCTCAGTGCCGTGTTCATGCTGCTCACCGGTATTGCCTGCGGCCTGCAATTCCCGACCTCGCTGGTGGGTACGCAGAGCGCTGTGGCCAGCAAGGATATCGGCGTGGCCACCAGCACCACCAACCTGTTCCGTTCGCTGGGTGGAGCCATGGGCGTGGCGTGCATGTCCAGCCTGCTGCTGGCGCTGCTGCAACAGGGTGGTTTCGAATTGCTGGGCAACCCACTGCTGGGGAGCTTGAAGGCGGGCGAGGCGGCCCCAGACACACAGATGAGGCTGCTGGAGACCTTCCGTCACCTGCTGCTGGGCAGTGCTGCGATTGCGCTGCTGGGGTTGCTGGCGGCCGTGGCACTGCCGGACCGGCAATTGCGCGGCCGTTGACGGCTGCGCTTGCCGGCAGGCGTTAATGCTTGGTTAATACACAAGGGAAACACTTCCTCACAATCCTTAACAAAGTGTCATTTGCGCAGCGCAGGGCTCAAGCGCAGCATATCCAGCCCTGTGTCGACCCATTTTTCCGCGTCGCGCAGCAGATCGAAACTGTCAGGCAGCAGCAACCAGCGCCCGATCAGGCCATCGACATAGGCGAACAAAGCCACAGCCGCTCGTTCTATATCGATATCCGCAGGTAGCTGACCGCGGCGCACGGCATTGGCGAAGGCCAGCTTGATGCCCACATGGCAATCCAGCACCGCACCTTGGCGCTGCTGGCGAATTTCACACATGTCATCGGTGAACTCGCACTTGTGATGCAAGATTTCATTGATACGCCGGGTACGGGCGTCGAGCACCAGCTCGTTGAGCACCTGCAGCAACAGCTTGCGCATGCAGCCGAGCGGGTCCAGTTCGTCTTCGCTTTCACTGGCCCGCGCCAGGTGGTCATGGGTTTCATGCAGGCTGTCGAGCAGCGCCTGTACCAGTTCCGCCTTGTTGTTGAAATGCCAGTAGATCGCGCCCCGGGTCACGCCCGCCAGCTCGGCGATGTCGGCCAGTGTGGTGCGCGCAACCCCGCGCTTGTAGAAGGCCTTCTCCGCTGCCTCGATGATCTGGGCGCGGGTCTCCTGGGCTTCTTCTTTTGTTCGACGGACCATGGCAGTGCAACCTCATCTGGGCCCGCTGCGCTGCGCAGCCGGGGAAAAACGCCGGGGTCACCTCTGCAGGGTGCCTCCCGAATGGGCTAATCGAGGGCTGCGGTAGTAGCCAAGTACTACCCAGCGGTATTTACAAACAACCGTGAATGTAAGTATATTCGTTAGTAAGCTATTTATCCACCGGATAGTTTTTTTCTGACAAGACTCTTCCATTACTCTTGAGCGTCTCCCTGCTCTTGCGACCCGAGGATCCTCATGCAATTCAAGCCAGCCGTTACCGCTCTGGTTTCCGCCGTCGCCCTGGCAACCCTGCTAAGTGGCTGTAAGAAAGAAGAAGCCGCGCCCGCAGCGCAGGCTCCTCTGGTCGGCGTCGTCACCTTGCAGCCACAGTCCTTCACCCTGACCTCGGAACTACCGGGGCGCACCAGCGCCTACCGCGTCGCCGAAGTGCGCCCGCAGGTCAACGGCATCATCCTCAAGCGCCTGTTCAAGGAAGGCAGCGAGGTCAAGGAAGGCCAGCAGCTGTACCAGATCGACCCAGCCGTGTACGAAGCCAACCTGGCCAATGCCCAGGCCAACCTGCAGTCGACCAAGTCGCTGGCCGAGCGCTACAAGCAGCTGGTCAACGAACAGGCGGTATCGAAACAGGAATACGACGATGCCAGTGCCAAACGATTGCAGGCCGAAGCTTCGCTGAAAAGCGCGCAGATCGACCTGCGTTACACCAAAGTCCTGGCACCGATCAGCGGCCGTATCGGGCGCTCTTCGGTCACCGAGGGCGCGCTGGTGAACAATGGCCAGACCAACGCCATGGCCACCATCCAGCAGCTCGACCCGATCTACGTCGACGTCACCCAGTCCACCGCCGAACTGCTCAAGCTGCGCCGTGACCTGGAAAGCGGCCAGTTGCAGAAGGCCGGCGACAACGCCGCCTCGGTGCAGCTGGTGCTGGAAGACGGCAGCCTGTTCAAACAGGAAGGTCGCCTCGAATTCTCCGAAGTCTCGGTCGACGAGACCACCGGCTCGGTGACCCTGCGCGCGCTCTTCCCCAACCCCGACCACACCCTGCTGCCAGGCATGTTCGTGCATGCGCGGCTCAAGGCCGGGGTCAACGCCAACGCCATCCTGGCCCCTCAGCAGGGCGTGACCCGCGACCTCAAGGGCGCGCCGACCGCGCTGGTGGTCAACCAGGAGAACAAGGTCGAACTGCGCCAGCTCAAGGCCAGCCGTACCCTGGGCAGCGACTGGCTGATCGAGGAAGGCTTGAACCCGGGCGACCGCCTGATCACCGAAGGCCTGCAATACGTACGCCCAGGCGTCGAGGTCAAGGTCAGCGACGCCACCAACGTCAAGAAGCCGGGCAGCCCTGATCAGGCCAACGCGGCCAAAGCAGACGCCAAAGCGGAGTAAACCATGTCGAAGTTCTTTATCGATCGCCCGATCTTCGCCTGGGTGATCGCCTTGGTGATCATGCTGGTCGGCGCCTTGTCAATCCTGAAGCTGCCGATCAACCAGTACCCGAGCATCGCGCCGCCGGCCATCGCCATCGCCGTGACCTACCCGGGCGCCTCGGCGCAGACCGTGCAGGACACCGTGGTGCAGGTCATCGAGCAGCAGCTCAACGGTATCGACAACCTGCGTTATGTGTCGTCGGAAAGTAACTCCGACGGCAGCATGACCATTACCGCCACCTTCGAACAGGGCACCAACCCTGACACCGCCCAGGTCCAGGTGCAGAACAAGCTCAACCTGGCCACCCCGCTGCTGCCGCAGGAAGTGCAGCAGCAAGGTATCCGCGTCACCAAGGCAGTGAAGAACTTCCTGCTGGTGATCGGCCTGGTGTCCGAAGACGGCAGCATGACCAAGGACGACCTGGCCAACTACATCGTCTCCAACATGCAGGACCCGATTTCGCGGACTGCCGGCGTGGGTGACTTCCAGGTGTTCGGTGCACAGTACGCCATGCGTATCTGGCTCGATCCGGCCAAGCTGAACAAGTTCCAGCTGACCCCGGTCGACGTCAAGACCGCAGTTGCCGCGCAGAACGTGCAGGTGTCCTCCGGCCAGCTCGGCGGCTTGCCTGCCATGCCTGGCACCCAGCTGAACGCTACCATCATCGGCAAGACCCGCCTGCAGACTGCCGAGCAGTTCGAGAAGATCCTGCTCAAGGTCAACAACGACGGTTCGCAGGTGCGTCTGGGTGATGTTGCCCAGGTCGGCCTGGGCGGTGAAAACTACGCGGTCAGCGCTCAGTTCAACGGCAAGCCGGCTTCCGGCCTTGCGGTAAAACTGGCCACCGGCGCCAACGCCCTGGACACCGCCAAGGCCCTGCGCAAGACCATTTCCGACCTTGAACCGTTCTTCCCGCCTGGGGTGAAAGCGGTGTTCCCGTATGACACCACCCCGGTGGTCACCGAATCGATCAGCGGCGTGATCCACACCTTGATCGAAGCCGTGGTCCTGGTGTTCCTGGTGATGTACCTGTTCCTGCAGAACTTCCGCGCCACCATCATCACCACCATGACCGTACCGGTGGTGTTGCTGGGTACCTTCGGCATCCTTGCCGCCGCGGGCTTCAGCATCAACACCCTGACCATGTTCGCCATGGTCCTGGCCATCGGCTTGCTGGTGGACGACGCCATCGTCGTGGTGGAGAACGTCGAGCGGGTGATGTCCGAGGAAGGCCTGCCGCCCAAGGAGGCGACCAAGCGCTCCATGGAGCAGATCCAGGGCGCCCTGGTGGGTATCGCCCTGGTGCTGTCGGCGGTACTGCTGCCCATGGCGTTCTTCGGTGGTTCCACCGGCGTGATCTACCGGCAGTTCTCCATCACCATCGTTTCGGCGATGGGCCTCTCGGTCCTGGTAGCGCTGATCTTCACCCCGGCCTTGTGCGCAACCATGCTCAAGCCGCTGAAGAAAGGCGAGCACCACACCGCCAAAGGTGGCTTCTTCGGCTGGTTCAACCGCAACTTCGACCGCAGCGTCAACGGCTACGAGCGCAGCGTGGGCGGCATCCTGCGCAACAAGGTGCCGTTCCTGCTGGCCTATGCCTTGATCGTGGTCGGCATGATCTGGCTGTTCGCCCGCATCCCTACCGCGTTCCTGCCTGAAGAAGACCAGGGCGTACTGTTCGCCCAGGTGCAGACCCCGGCCGGCTCCAGTGCCGAGCGCACCCAGGTGGTGGTCGACCAGATGCGCGAGTACCTGCTCAAGGATGAATCTGACACCGTTTCGTCGGTGTTCACCGTCAACGGCTTCAACTTCGCCGGCCGCGGCCAGAGCTCGGGCATGGCGTTCATCATGCTCAAACCCTGGGATGAACGCTCCAAGGAAAACAGCGTGTTCGCCCTGGCCCAGCGTGCCCAGCAGCACTTCTTCACCTTCCGTGACGCGATGGTGTTCGCCTTCGCCCCACCGGCAGTACTCGAGCTGGGTAACGCCACCGGCTTCGACGTGTTCCTCCAGGACCGCGGCGGTGTCGGCCACGCCAAGCTGATGGAAGCGCGCAACCAGTTCCTGGCCAAGGCCGCGCAGAGCAAGATCCTCAGCGCTGTGCGCCCGAACGGCCTGAACGATGAACCGCAGTACCAGCTGACCATCGATGACGAACGTGCCAGCGCCCTGGGCGTGACCATCGCCGACATCAACAACACCCTGTCGATTGCCCTGGGTGCCAGCTACGTCAACGACTTCATCGACCGTGGCCGGGTCAAGAAGGTGTACATCCAAGGTGAACCCAACTCGCGGATGAGCCCGGAAGACCTGCAGAAGTGGTACGTGCGCAACGGCGCCGGCGAGATGGTACCGTTCTCCTCCTTCGCCAAGGGCGAGTGGACCTACGGTTCGCCGAAGCTGTCGCGTTACAACGGCGTCGAAGCGATGGAAATCCTCGGTGCGCCAGCGCCAGGCTACAGTACCGGTGAGGCCATGGCCGAAGTCGAGCGCATCGCTGGCGAACTGCCAGCGGGTATCGGCTACTCCTGGACCGGCATGTCCTACGAGGAAAAGCTCTCCGGCTCGCAGATGCCGGCGCTGTTCGCCCTCTCGGTACTGTTCGTATTCCTCTGCCTGGCAGCGCTGTACGAGAGCTGGTCGATCCCGATCGCCGTCGTGCTGGTCGTCCCACTGGGTATCATCGGTGCACTGATCGCCACCAGCCTGCGCGGGCTGTCCAACGACGTGTACTTCCTGGTCGGCCTGTTGACCACCATCGGCCTGGCGGCGAAGAACGCGATCCTGATCGTCGAGTTCGCCAAGGAACTGCACGAGCAGGGCCGCAGCCTGTACGACTCGGCCATCGAGGCGTGCCGCATGCGTCTGCGCCCGATCATCATGACCTCGCTGGCGTTCATCCTCGGCGTGGTACCGTTGACCATCGCCAGCGGCGCCGGCGCCGGCAGCCAGCACGCCATCGGCACCGGTGTGATCGGCGGCATGATCAGTGCGACCGTACTGGCAATCTTCTGGGTACCGCTATTCTTCGTCGCAGTGTCGTCGCTGTTCGGCAGCAAAGAGCCGGAAAAACACGACTCCCCTGAAACTCCACGTTATGAGGCTGGGCAATGACCAAGTCTTTATTGTCCCTGGCGGTAACCGCTTTCATTCTCGGCGGCTGCTCGCTGATCCCTGACTACCAGACCCCGGAATCGCCGGTGGCTGCGCAGTGGCCGCAAGGCCCTGCGTACTCGCCGACCCAGTCGGCCGAGGTGGCCGCCGCCGAACAGGGCTGGCGCCAGTTCTTCCATGACCCGGCACTGCAGCAGTTGATCCAGACCTCGCTGGTGAACAACCGCGACCTGCGTGTGGCAGCGTTGAACATCGACGCCTACCGCGCCCAGTACCGCATCCAGCGCGCCGACCTGTTCCCGGCAGTTTCGGCTACCGGCAGCGGCAGCCGCCAGCGCGTGCCGGCGAACATGTCGACCAGCGGTGAGTCCAGCATCACCAGCCAGTACTCGGCCACCCTGGGCGTCAGTGCCTATGAGCTGGACCTGTTCGGCCGCGTGCGCAGCCTGACCGAGCAGGCCCTGGAAACCTACCTGTCCAGCGAGCAGGCGCGCCGTTCCACGCAGATTGCCCTGGTGGCCAGCGTGGCCAACGCCTACTACACCTGGCAGGCCGACCAGGCACTGTTCAAGCTGACCGAAGAGACGCTCAAGACCTACGAGGAAAGCTACAACCTGACCCGTCGCAGCAACGAAGTCGGTGTGGCTTCGGCGCTCGACGTCAGCCAGTCGCGCACCGCCGTGGAAGGTGCACGGGTCAAGCACTCGCAGTACCAGCGCCTGGTCGCCCAGGACGTCAACAGCCTGACCGTGCTGCTGGGCACCGGCATTCCGGCCGACCTGGCCAAGCCACTGGAGCTCAATGCCGACCAACTGGCCGAGGTACCGGCCGGCCTGCCGTCCGAGATCCTTCAGCGTCGCCCGGACATCCAGGAAGCCGAGCACCTGCTCAAGGCTGCCAATGCCAACATCGGTGCGGCCCGTGCAGCGTTCTTCCCGAGCATCAGCCTGACGGCCAATGCCGGCAGCCTGAGCCCCGACATGGGCCACTTGTTCGCAGGCGGCCAGGGCACCTGGCTGTTCCAGCCGCAGATCAACCTGCCGATCTTCAACGCCGGTAGCCTGAAGGCCAGCCTGGACTACTCGAAGATCCAGAAGGACATCAACGTCGCCAAGTACGAAAAGACCATCCAGACCGCCTTCCAGGAAGTCTCCGATGGCCTGGCGGCGCGCAAGACCTTCGAAGAGCAGCTGCAGGCGCAACGCGACCTGGTGCAGGCGAACCAGGACTACTACCGCCTGGCCGAACGCCGCTACCGCATCGGTATCGACAGCAACCTGACGTTCCTCGATGCCCAGCGCAACCTGTACTCGTCCCAGCAGTCACTGATCACCGACCGCCTCTCGCAGCTGACCAGCGAGGTCAACCTGTACAAGGCACTCGGCGGTGGCTGGTACGAGCAGACTGGCCAGGCCAATCAGCAAGCCTCGGTGGACACACCGAAGAGCTGATCGACCCGCAACAGCAACAAGCCCAGCCTCGCGCTGGGCTTTTTGTTTGTCGATTGCCTGCACCGGCCTCTTCGCGGCGGTTCGACGCCTCGAAGAGGCCGGTGCAGGCAAATAATTAACTAGGCGTTACATAGCGTTCGATTATCGCCCAAAACCGTTTGCGGCGAATTGCCTCACCCCCGCCCAGCCCCGCAACATCCCCCACGCAACGCTGCACAAGTTCATCAAAGACCACGCCTGCAGGCCGCACCCTGCTGCGTAGGTTCGACCATAAAAACAAGAGATCCACGACAGATGAGCACTTCACAACCCGCACGCCAGCTGCTGCCCGGCCTGTTGGCCATTTCCTGCGCCCTGCCTGTATGCGCCGCCGACAATGGTGGGTTCATGGAGGACGCCAAGGCCAGCCTCAACCTGCGCAACTTCTACATCAACCGTAACTTCGTCGACCCGGCCCACCCACAGGGCAAGGCCGAAGAATGGACTCAGAGCTTCATCCTCGATGCCCGCTCCGGTTTCACCCAAGGCACCGTCGGCTTCGGCGTGGACGTACTGGGCCTGTATTCGGTCAAGCTCGATGGCGGCAAAGGCACCACCAACACCCAGCTGCTACCGGTGCATGACGACGGCCGCCCCGCGGACGACTTCGGCCGCCTGGGCGTGGCATTGAAAGCCAAGCTGTCCGAGACCGAACTGAAAGTCGGTGAATGGATGCCGGTACTGCCAATCTTGCGCTCGGACGACGGCCGTTCGCTGCCACAGACCTTCCGCGGTGGCCAGGTCACTTCGAAGGAAATCGAAGGCCTGACCCTGTACGCCGGCCAGTTCCGCGGCAACAGCCCGCGCAACGACGCCAGCATGGAAGACATGTCGCTCAACGGCCGCGCGGCCTTCACCTCCGACCGCTTCAACTTTGGCGGCGGTGAATACACCTTCAACGACAAGCGCACCATGATCGGCCTGTGGGACGCCCAGCTCAAGGACATCTACCGCCAGCAATACCTGAACCTGGTGCATAGCCAGCCGTTGGGCGAATGGACCCTGGGTGCCAACCTGGGTTACTTCTGGGGCAAGGAAGATGGCGCGGAACGCGCAGGCCAGCTGGACAACAAAACCGCCTCGGCGTTGCTGTCGGCGCGCTACAAGGGCAACACCTTCTACGTCGGCCTGCAGAAGGTCAGTGGCGACAATGCCTGGCTGCGGGTCAACGGCACCAGTGGCGGCACCCTGGCCAACGACAGCTACAACTCGAGCTTCGACAATGCCAAGGAGCGCTCCTGGCAGGTACGCCACGACTTCAACTTCGTCAGCGTCGGCATCCCCGGCCTGACCCTGATGAACCGCTACATCAAGGGCGACAATGTCACCGCAGGCGGCGTGACCGACGGCAAGGAATGGGCGCGGGAGACCGAGCTGGCCTATGTGATCCAGTCGGGCACCTTCAAGGACCTGTCGGTGAAGTGGCGCAACTCCACCATGCGCCGGGATTTCAGCACCAACTCGTTCGATGAGAACCGGCTGATCGTGAGCTACCCGCTGAACCTCCTATGAGTTCACTGGCCTCTTCGCGGGTAAACCGGGGCGCCGAACCGCCGCTCCCACAAGGTCCTCCACAAGATTCAAATCCTGTGCGATCCCTGTGGGAGCGGCTTTAGCCACGAAGATGCCAGACGCCTTACAAATAACTAAAATGAATAAACAAATCAAAAAACCTTCTTTGACGACATATAAAACAATCGCTTAAATCGAGCCCTGTTCCACCGCAGAGCCTCGACATGGACCTTCGCCAACTGCGTTACTTCATCGCCCTCACCGAATACCGCAGTTTCGTCCGTGCCGCCGAAGCCATGGGCATCACCCAACCTGCCTTCAGCCGTGCCATCCAGGGCCTCGAACACACCTTCGGCTGCCCGCTGGTCGACCGTGCCAGCAAAGCCCTGCGCCCGACCCCCGAGGGCCTGGTGGTGCTGCAGCACGCCCGCCGCCTGGTACAGGGCGCCACCCAACTGAGCAACGAAGTGCTGCAAATGACCAAGCTCGACGCCGGCGAACTGCATTTCGGCAGCGGCCCGGCCCTGGCCGTGCGCCTGGTCCCTCAAGCACTGCAGCATTTCATCGCCAGCCACCCCGGTATCCGCACGGCCCTGTTGGTGGACAACGCCGAACGCCTCGGCCAGGCCCTGCGCCGTGAGCAGATCGAGTTCTTCGTCGACGACATCCGCCCCTTCGAAGCCGACCCCAACTTCCACACCGAACCGCTCACCCCGCGCCCTGGGCTGTTCTTCTGCCGGCCCGGCCACCCGCTGCTGGCCAAGGACAGCCTGTCGACCAACGACCTGTTCGCCTACCCCTTGGCCAGTGCCTTGCTCGCCCCTGGGGTGCGCAAGCGTCTGGCCAACCTCAGCGGGCGCAGCGACTTCACTCCGCACCTGCAGACCGAACACCTGGCGGTATTGCGCAGCGTGGTGCTGGCCAGCGATGCCATAGGCACGGCCAGCGAGGAAGCGGTGGCCGACGACCTCGCGGCGGGCAACCTGGTACGCCTGCACTGGCGCAACCTGCCACCGGCTCTGGAGGTACTGAGCGTGAGATGCGGGGTGGTCAGCCGTAGCGGATACCGCTTGTCACCGGCAGCACGGGCGATGATCGAGACCTTGGTGGGGCTGGATGCGCCAATGCGCGCCGCTGCCATTCGCTGAACTGATGATGGTGGTGGCTGCGGGCTATTCTGATCACTATCAGATCATGGGTTGCCAGTGACGCCCTCTTCGCGGGCAAGCCCGCTCCCACAGGTACAGCGGCTCTCTCAAGCACTGCAGTAATCCTGTGGGAGCGGGCTTGCCCGCGAAAGGGCCGGTACAGGCAACACCACGCTGAACAGGCCACCCAGGGAGGAACAACAATGAAAAACCTCGTCGAACACCTGAGCCAGTACGCCAACTACCACCGCGACCCGCGCAACATCGCCACCCACTTCGTCGGCATACCGCTGATCGTCGTGGCTGTCACGGTGTTGCTGTCGCGCCCCGGCTGGGACCTGGCCGGCATCTGGCTATCCCCCGCCCTGCTCGCCGCAGCCGCTGCAGTGCGTTTCTACCTGCGCCTGGACCTGCGCTTCGGCCTGGTCATGGGCCTGCTGTTGGGCTTGTGCCTGTGGATCGGCCAGGCACTGGCCACGCAGTCCACCGGCCTGTGGCTGAGCGCCGGGCTGGGTGCGTTCGTGGTGGGCTGGATCATCCAGTTCGTCGGGCATCATTACGAAGGCCGCAAGCCGGCGTTCGTCGACGATATCAGCGGGCTGATCATCGGCCCGCTGTTCGTGGTGGCTGAAGCGGCGTTCATGGTGGGCCTGTGCCCGGCATTGAAACAGGCCGTGGAGGCCAATGCCGGGCCAGTAGCACTGCGACACAAAGCAGCCTAGCAAGAGGGCCCCCGGCTTCATCGCCGGCAAGCCGGCTCCCACAGGTACCGCACTGCTCTCAGGCTTGATGCTGTACTGGGAGGGAGCGGCTTGCCGGCGTTGAGGCCAGTGCAGGTATTACTGCTGGCGCGACTCCACGCCCAACTCATCCCACACCGACTCGGCCAGGTGGAAAGTGGCATTGGCTGCCGGAATGCCGCAGTAGATCGCGCTCTGCATCAGCACTTCCTTGATCTCGTCGCGGGTCACGCCGTTGTTGGCCGCCGCCCGCAAGTGCAGCTTGAGCTCGTCGTTGCGGTTCATGCCGATCAGCATGGCAATGGTGATCAGGCTGCGGGTGTGACGCGGCAGGCCCGGGCGGGTCCAGATATCGCCCCAGGCATGGCGGGTGATCATTTCCTGGAACTCGCCGTTGAAGTCGTTGAGCTTCTCCAGGCTGCGGTCCACGTGGGCGTCGCCCAGCACTGCGCGGCGAACCTGCATGCCGGCGTCGTAACGTTGTTTCTCATCCATGGCCAATACCTCAGCGAGCCAGCAGGAAGTCGAGCACGCGGCGGCTGAATGCCTCGCCAATCTCGACGTTGGACAGGTGCGCCGCCGGGAACTCGGCGTAAGTGGCACCGATGATACCAGCCTGCATGAAGCGGCCATGCTCCGGCGTGGTGACCACGTCTTCGGTACCGGCAACGATCAGCGTCGCCACCTGGATGCGGCCCAGCTGTTCACGGAAATCGGCGTCGCGCACGGCTGCGCAGTTGGCGGCATAACCCTCGGGGCTGGTCTGCGCGAGCATCTGGCAGATGCGCTGGGCCTCCTGCGGCTGCTGCTCGGCAAACGCCGGGGTGAACCAGCGGGCGATGGAGGCATCGCGCAGGCCGACCATGGCTTGCTGACCGCCCTTGAGCACGGTGTCGATCCGGGTGTTCCACACCTCGTCGTTGGCGATCTTGGCGGCGGTGTTGCACAGGGTCAGGCTGTGCAGGCGCGCGCCGGCATGGATGCCCAGCCACTGGCCGATCAGGCCGCCCATGGACAGGCCGACAAAATGCGCGTGCTGGATGTCCAGCGCGTCCAGCAGCGCCAGTACATCCTGGCCCAGCTGCTCGATGCTGTACGGGCCTTCAGTGACCTGCGAAGCGCCATGGCCACGGGTGTCGTAGCGCAGCACGCGGAAGTGTTCGCTCCACAGCGGAATCTGGCTGTCCCACATGCCCAGGTCGGTACCCAGCGAGTTGGACAGGACCAGCACCGGAGCATCGGCCGGGCCGTCGAGTTGGTAGTTCAGTACGCCATCGGCCAGTTGCAAGTGCGCCACAGCGGTCTCCTTCAGGCAGTCAAACGTTGATGTTCAGCCACGGCGCGCGCCACCCAGACGCGGGCCTGGCCGAGGTAATGGGCAGGGTCGAGCAGGCGGTCGAGTTCTTCCGCGCTCAGTTCGGCACTGACCTGCGGCTCGTCACCCAGTACGGCGCGCAGGTGGCGCTGTTCGGCCACGGCACGCTGGCAGCATTGCTCCAGCAGGTGGTGGGCGCGGTCACGGCCCAGGCGCTGGGCGAGCACGATACTCACCGCTTCGGCCAGCACCAGGCCCTGGGTCAGGTCGAGGTTGTGGCGCATGCGCTCGGCATCCACTTGCATGCCTTCTGCGATCACCTGGGCCTGGCGCAGGGCGCCAGAGACCAGGCAGCAAATGTCCGGCAAGGTTTCCCATTCGGCATGCCACAGGCCGAGGCTGCGCTCGTGCTCCTGGGGCATGGCGGCGAACAGCGTCGAAAGCAGGCCCGGCACGCGGGTAGCGGCGCCGATCAGCACCGCCGCACCGACCGGGTTGCGCTTGTGCGGCATGGTCGACGAACCGCCCTTGCCCGGCGCCGACGGCTCGAACACCTCACCGGCTTCGGTCTGCATCAGCAGGCTGACATCACGGCCGAACTTGCCCAGGCTACCGGCAACCAGGCCCAGCACCGAAGCGAACTCCACCAGGCGATCACGCTGGGTGTGCCAAGGCTGCTCAGGCAAAGTCAGCTTGAGTTGCTCGGCCAGTGCTTCAGCCACCGGCATGGCCTTGCTACCCAGGGCCGCGAGGCTGCCGGAGGCACCGCCGAACTGCAGCACCAGCAAACGCGGTCGCAGCTCCTGCAGGCGCTGGCGATGGCGGGTCAAGGCACCGAGCACACCGGCCAGCTTCATGCCCAGGGTCACCGGCGTGGCGTGCTGCAACCAGGTACGGCCAACCAGCGGCGTATCGGCATGCTGCAAGGCCTGGCGCGCCAGGGTGTCGGCCAGCTTGCCAAGATCGGCTTCGATCAGTTCCAGTGCATCGCGCAACTGCAAGACCAGCCCGGTATCCATCGCATCCTGACTGGTGGCGCCCAGGTGCACGTAGCGCTCGGCCTCGGGCACACCGCTGGCGATCACCTTGCCCAGCGCCTTGACCAGGGGGATCGCCGAGTTGCCGGCGGTGGCGATGGCATCCGCCAGGGCGCGCACATCATAGCGCTCAGCCTGGCAGGCCGCCTCGATGGCCGCCACGGCACTGTGCGGCACCAGGCCGGCAGCGGCTTCGGCACGGGCCAGCGCAGCCTCGAAGTCGAGCATGCCCTGCAGGCGGCCGCGGTCAGAGAACACTTCGCGCATGGCCGGCGCGGTGAAGTAGGCGTCGAACAGTTGGTTGCTCATGCAACGTCCTTAATCATCGTGGTGCAGGTATTGCGCCTGCTTCGGCAGGCGCAGGCTGAACAGGAAGGCGATTGCCATCATGGCCGTCACGTACCAGTAGAAGGTGTTTTCCATGCCCATGGTCTTCAGGCCCAGGGCCACGTACTCGGCCGAGCCACCAAACGCCGCGTTGGCCACCGCATACGCCAGGCCCACGCCCAGCGCGCGGACCTGCGGCGGGAACATCTCGGCTTTCACCAGGCCACTGATCGAGGTGTAGAAACTGACGATGCACAGGGCCAGGGTGATCAACACGAAAGCCATGAACGGGCTGCTCACGGTCTTCAGTGCCATCAGCAGCGGTACGGTGCAGAGGGTGCCCAACGCACCGAACAGCAGCATCGAGTTACGCCGGCCGATGCGGTCGGAGAGCATGCCGAAGAAGGGCTGCATCACCATGTACAGGAACAGCGCCCCGGTCATTACGAAACTGGCGGTCTTGGCATTCATGCCTGCCGTGTTGACCAGGTACTTCTGCATGTAGGTGGTGAAGGTGTAGAAGATCAGCGAACCACCGGCGGTGTAGCCAAGCACCGTAATGAATGCTGCGGTGTGGTTGCGGAACAACCCCTTGATGGTGCCGGCGTCCTTGTCCTTGCGGGTTTCGGCGCTGCTGGTCTCGTGCAGCGAGCGGCGCAGCATCAGCGAGATCAGCGCGGCGATGGCACCGACCACGAACGGAATGCGCCAGCCCCAGGCGCGCAGTTCTTCCTCGCTCAGCAGTTGCTGCATGATCACCACCACCAGCACCGCCAGCAACTGGCCGCCGATCAGGGTCACATACTGGAACGACGCAAAGAAACCACGCTGACCGCGCAGGGCCACTTCACTCATGTAGGTTGCGGTGGTGCCGTACTCGCCACCCACCGACAGGCCCTGGATCAGCCGCGCAAGCAAAAGCAGCGCCGGTGCCCAGGCGCCGATGCTGGCATAGGTGGGCAGGCAGGCGATCATCAGCGAGCCGAAGCACATCATCAGCACCGAGATCATCAGGGAATTCTTGCGGCCATGGCGGTCGGCCAGGCGACCGAAGATCCAGCCACCGATAGGGCGCATCAGGAAGCCTGCAGCGAATACCCCGGCCGTGTTGAGCAGTTGCACGGTAGGGTCGCCGGAGGGGAAGAAGGACGCGGCGAAGTAGATCGCACTGAAGGCATAGACGTAGAAGTCGAACCATTCCACCAGGTTGCCCGAAGAGGCACCGACGATGGCGAAGATGCGTTTACTGCGCTCTTCACCGGTGTAATAGGTTGAGGTCATGACGGTTTACTCCTGGAGGGTCCTAGGTAAGTCTAGACATACCTAGTAACACACCGTTCCGCTATCAGGCTGGCAACAGGCCTTGCGTCGTTCAGGTCAGCCTCTTCGCGGGCAAGCCCGCTCCCACAGGTTCGCGTTGTGCAGTGGGCAACGATCGTCTGTGGGAGCGGGCTTGCCCGCGAAGAGGCCGGTACAGGTCAAACCCGTTCGATGGCCAACGCCAGGCCTTGGCCAACGCCCACACACATGGTCGCCAGGCCCTTGCGGCCGCCGCTCTTCTCCAGCTGGTGAAGCGCAGTCAGCACCAGGCGCGCACCGCTCATGCCCAGCGGGTGGCCCAGGGCGATCGCGCCACCGTTGGGGTTCACCTGCGGCGCATCGTCGGCCACACCCAGCTCACGCAGCACCGCCAGGCCTTGGCTGGCGAAGGCTTCGTTGAGCTCGATCACATCGAAATCATTCACCGCCACGCCCAGGCGCTCGGTCAGCTTGCGCACCGCCGGCACTGGGCCGATGCCCATGACACGCGGAGCAACCCCCGCGCTGGCCATGCCCAGCACACGGGCACGTGGGGTCAGGCCGTGTTTCTTCACTGCCTCGGCCGAGGCCAGGATCAGTGCCGCGGCGCCATCGTTCACGCCGGAGGCGTTGCCAGCGGTGACGGTCTTGTCCGGGCCGTTGACTGGCTTGAGCTTGGTCAGCGCTTCCAGCGTGGTTTCCGGGCGCAGGTGCTCGTCACGCTCGACGATGGTTTCACCCTTCTTGTGGGCGATACGCACCGGCACGATCTCTTCGGCGAAGAAGCCGGCAGCCTGGGCCGCAGCAGCCTTCTGCTGGCTGCGCAGGGCAAAGGCGTCCTGGTCAGCGCGGGAAACCTGGTAGTCGTCAGCCACGTTGTCGGCGGTCTCCGGCATGGCGTCGACGCCGTACTGGCTCTTCATCAGCGGGTTGATGAAACGCCAGCCGATGGTGGTGTCCTCGAGCTTCATGTTGCGCGAATAACCGCTTTCGGCCTTGCCCATGACGAAGGGTGCACGCGACATCGATTCGACGCCACCGGCAATCACAAACTCCATCTCGCCGCTGGCAATGGCGCGGAAAGCGGTACCAATGGCGTCCATGCCCGAAGCGCACAGGCGGTTCAGGGTCACGCCCGGAACGCTCTCTGGCAGGCCGGCCAGCAGCAGGGCCATGCGCGCGACGTTGCGGTTGTCTTCACCGGCCTGGTTGGCACAGCCGAAAAACACTTCGTCGAGCTGGTCCCACTGGACCGAGGGGTTGCGTTCGATCAACGCCTTTAGCGGCACGGCCGCCAGGTCGTCGGCACGCACGCCGGCCAGGGCGCCGCCGAAGCGGCCGATCGGGGTGCGGATGGCGTCACAGATAAATACTTCACGCATCAGGCTTCTCCTGCCAGGGGTGCTACGTTGAGCCCAGATTAAGGAGACAAAGGGGTCGCTTACAATTCGATAATCGACTATTCGTGCGATTATCGAACCAAATGTTGCCCTACTATCGTTCGTCGAATGACGGGGCCGCAGTGGGCCCCGCCTGGTCAGGTCGCGTCGGCGTGGCTTACCAAACCTTTCACGATCACGCCCACTGTCGCCAGCGCCGCCGGCACCAGCAATGCGGTCAGTACCTGCTCGAAGTTCCAGCCCAGGCCCAGCAGCGTCGCGCCGCTCCAGGCCCCTAGAATCGCGCCGAAGCGGCCGATGCCCAGCATCCACGATACGCCTGTGGCGCGAGCTTGGGTCGGGTAGAAGCGTGCGGCCAGCGACGGCATGGCCGACTGCGCGCCGTTGACGCACATGCCGGCGACCAGCACCAGGGTGGCGAGCACGGTGATGTTGCCCAGGCTCTGACCTACGGCGTAGGCAAACACGCCAGCCAACAGGTAGAAGATGCCAATGACCTTGTGCGGATTGAAGCGGTCCATGGCCCAACCCACCGCCACCGCACTGAGCACACCGCCGAACTGGAACAGCGCACCGATGAATGCGGCCTGTTCCATGCTGGCGCCGCTGTCGCGCATCAGTGTCGGCAGCCAGCTGGTCAGCAGGTAGACGATCACCAGGCCCATGAAGTAGGTCAGCCACAGCAGCACCGTGCCCAGGCCGTAGGTCCCGGAGAAGATCACCGCAAACACGTTTCGCGCAGCCACGGCCTTCTGCTCCGGCACGCTGAAGCTGGCCGCCTGCGCAACCACCGCCGGCGCGATCGGCGCGAGGGTCTTGCGCACCTTGTCGTTACCACGGTTACGCACCACCAGGAAGCGCGCCGATTCCGGCAGCCAGACCATCAGCACCACGGCCAGCAGCAGCGGCAGCACGCCACCGATCACCAGCAGGCTGTGCCAGCCGTAGGCCGGGATCATCTTCGCGGAAATGAAACCACCACCGGCCATGCCGAGGTTGAAGCCGCAGAACATGCTGGTCACCAGCAGCGACTTGAGGCGTTCCGGGGTGTATTCGGACAGCAGTGTGGTGGCATTGGGCATCCCCGCCCCCAGTCCCAGGCCAGTCAGGAAGCGCAGCACCATCAACTGGTCGACGTTGCCGGCATAGGCCGAGGCCAGGCTGAAACCACCGAACACCAGCACCGCACCGACCAGTACGCCCTTGCGCCCGAAACGGTCAGCCAGCGGCCCGGAACCCAGGGCACCGAACACCATGCCGATCAACGCGGCACTCATCACCGGGCCGAGGCTGGCGCGGTCGATGCCCCACTCCTGCGACAAGGCAGGCGCGATGAAGCCCATGGCCGCGGTATCGAGGCCATCGAGGAAAACGATCAGGAAGCAGAGGATCACCACGCGCCACTGATAGCGCGACAGCGGTTGTTCATTGATGAACGACTGGACGTCGAGATTGTTCCCGACAGAGTGTGGTTGGTTCATTGTTGTTATCCAGAAAGGAGGGCACGGTCTGGCCGCTGCACTTGGGTCAATAGCACAGGGCTTCAATAGCGATTAAGTGCGGCCTGAATCAGCCTGGATACAACGGTACTGCGAACGGGTGCGGCCGCGGCAGTCGAGTGACAGTGGTCATGGGATGCGCCTCTTATGTTTTTCTTGTATCGGTCGGCAGAGCCGACCGTTGCGAGAGACATTAATCAGCGATCAGGGGAGGCGCAATTGACCCAGAGCGACACTGTGCGTTTATCGAACAGGAAACAGTGTCGACACTGCCGCTAGCCGAACAACTGGTGGCAAAGGTCGCGGCTGGCCGCCAGCAGGATCGGCAGGAAGCGCTGCTCCAGCTCGCTGCGCGTCACCCGCCCGACATGGGTGCTCACGTTCAGCGCCGCCAGCACCTGCCCGGACGCATCATAGATAGGCACTGCGATCGAGCGCAGCCCCTGCTCAAGTTCCTGGTCGACCACGCACCAGCCCTGCTCCCGCACCTGCTGGATACAGGCGAACAACGACTCGGGGTCGTTCAGGGTACGGCTGGTGCGCGCCTTGAGGTCAGCGCGCTCGAGGTACTCGCGCAGGCTGGTGTCGTCCATCGCCGCCAGCAGGATGCGCCCCATGGACGTGCAATAGGCCGGCAACCGCCCACCCACCGAGAGGTCGACCGAAATCAGCCGCTCCACCGTGGCCGAACGGGCTATATAAAGAATGTCGTCGCCTTCGAGGGTGGCCATGTTGGCAGCCTCGTGCAACTGGTCGCTGATGCGGTCGAGGTAGGGCTGGGCCGAAACTGCCAGCGGCGTCGACGACAGGTAGGCGTGCCCCAGGGTCAGTACTTTCGGCAGCAGCGAATAGGTACGCCCGTCAGTAGTGGCGTAACCCAGCTTGATCAACGTATGCAGGCAGCGGCGCACGGCGGCCCTGGGGATTTCAGTGCGATGACTGATCTGCGCGATGGTCAGGTGGCGCTTGCGCTCCTGGAAGGCCTGGATCACTGCCAGACCACGCGCCAGGGAGGTCATGAAGTCAGGGTCGCCGGTAAATGCCTGGATGCGCTTGGCCGGCGAGGCCACGATCGGCGGTGCCAGTGCGGGTGCGCTCGGGCGGGCCACCTCTGGGTTGGCAGATTCGTTGGGCGTGGTTTCGTCGTTCATCGCTCACCTCAAAAAAATCGCTGGCTCGTGCGATTATCGAACGAACGGCCGATAATCGCAATTGACCGCCGACAAATTTACTTATACCTTTCTCCTGCCACATGTGGCTTCTTTGGAGAGACTGGTCAGGTACCCACCGTAGAAGTCCCCAGGCAACGGCCTCGCCTCGTGCGGGGCCGTTTTATTTGTGCTTTGCGCAAAACGACAGCGAACTATTCAAGGTGCTGTTTGCTCAAAGTTTGTACAGGCCACTGCTGGCCTTGAAAGTTTGTACGCTGTTGCATAAATATCCCTGTTTGGCGATTTACCGATTGCTATAATCGATTCCGCTGGCCCGGATCGACACTCCGGCAATGGAATACTGGCCCGGCTTTCATCCGCCAACCAGCACGTCGTGTGCATGGGCAACTTGCACCTGCATACAACACCAGCCACTTCTACTCATTCAGGTATTACTGTGACGAAAGATGAACTGCGCGCAGAACTCGAGCGCCAGGCAGAACGTTACAAGGAAGTTTACGGTGGTGAAGTCACCACCTATGCCGCGCAACCGGACCCGGAACGCAAGCCTTGGCGCAAACGTGCCACTGTCCAGGACCAGGCATTCAGCCAGGAACTGGAAAAAATGGAAAAGGAACTGCGCAGCGAGCAACCCTGAGCTGCCCGCTGCTCCGCCCTCACGTCGCGGGCCAAGCGCCCTCGACGCGGCCGATCTTTACCGAATGGCCGAGGATGAAATGGAATTACACAAATTTCATACAACCGTTTGAAGCGTTGCCGCACTGAGATTTTTCCAGAAATTTAGCGAATTTTTCGCTATTTCTTGTTTTTTAACGGAACTTTTTCCGCCAGATCCCATCACCTGCTGGGCTGAGAGGGTGCTCACAACGCTGCCATCGGTCAGCAGTGGGTGCATCGATTGCCAAGGTTTTCTGGCATAATCCCGCCCCCCTATGACCGCCAGACAACCTTCATGATCGATTTATTCAGCGGACTGGATGCCTGGGTATTGGTGAGCCTGCTGCTCGCCCTGACCTTCGTGCTCGCATTCGAGTTCATCAATGGCTTTCATGACACCGCCAACGCGGTAGCCACCGTCATCTATACCAAAGCCATGCCACCACACCTGGCCGTGTTCTTCTCCGGGGTGTTCAACTTCTTCGGCGTTCTGCTCGGCGGTGTCGGGGTGGCCTACGCCATCGTCCACCTGCTGCCGGTCGAGCTGCTGATCAATGTGAATACCGGGCATGGCCTGGCCATGGTCTTCTCGTTGCTGGCTGCCGCCATCACCTGGAACCTGGGTACCTGGTACTTCGGCATCCCCGCTTCCAGCTCGCACACCCTGATCGGCTCGATCCTCGGGGTGGGCCTGGCCAACGCACTGATCAACGACATCCCGCTAGGCGATGGCGTCAACTGGCAGAAGGCGATCGACATCGCCATGTCGCTGGTGGTCTCGCCGATCGCCGGCTTCGCGGTCGCCGCACTGGTGCTGATCGGCCTGAAATGGTGGCGCCCACTGTCGAAGATGCATAAAACCCCGGAGCAGCGCCGCAAACTCGACGACAAGAAGCATCCGCCATTCTGGAACCGCCTGGTCCTGGTGATTTCGGCCATGGGCGTGAGCTTCGTGCACGGCTCCAACGATGGCCAGAAAGGCATCGGCCTGATCATGCTGGTGCTGATCGGCATCGTTCCGGCCAAGTTCGTCCTCGACCTGAACAGCACCACCTACCAGATCGAGCGCACCCGCGACGCCACCCTGCACATGAGCCAGTTCTACCAGCGCAACGCCGCCACCCTGGGCGAGTTCCTGGCACTGGGCAAGGCCAAGTCGACCGACCTGCCGGAGCAGTTCAGCTGCAACCCGCAGCAGACCGAACCGACCATCGCTGCACTGCAGTCCTCGCTGCAAGGCGTGACCGACTACCACGCGCTGGATGCCGAAAAGCGCGTTGAAGTGCGCCGCTACCTGCTGTGCCTGGACGATACCGCGAAGAAGGTAGGCAAGCTGCCTGGCCTTGAAGCCCGTGAAAAGGCCGACCTCGAGAAGTTGCGCAAGGACCTGACCGCCACCACCGAATATGCCCCGTTCTGGGTGATCGTGGCCGTCGCCCTGGCCTTGGGCCTGGGCACCATGGTCGGCTGGAAGCGTGTAGTGCTGACCGTCGGTGAGAAGATCGGCAAGCAGGGCATGACCTATGCCCAGGGCATGTCGGCGCAGATTACCGCTGCGTGCGCCATCGGCATGGCCAACGTGTTCGCCCTGCCGGTGTCGACCACCCATGTGCTGTCGTCCGGCGTTGCCGGCACCATGGTCGCCAACAAGAGCGGCCTGCAAGGCGGCACCGTGAAGACCATCCTGCTGGCCTGGGTGTTGACCCTGCCGGCCTCGATGGGCCTGGCGGCCGGGCTGTTCTGGCTGGCCTCCAAGGCCCTGGCCTGAGCGATTCCGCTGCACTGAAAAAGGCGCCCTCGGGCGCCTTTTTCGTAGGTGTATTCCTGTACCGGCCTCTTCGCGGGGCAAGCCCGCTCCCACAGAGATAGCGCCGCCCCAAGGTTAGGCGCTATCTCTGTGGGAGCGGGCTTGCCCCGCGAAGAGGCCGGTACGGAAAGTCACTTTTTCTTGCCGCCCAGCAACGACCCCATCAACCCACGCACCAACTGCCGCCCCAACTGATTGGCCGCCTGGCGCACCGCCGACTTGATCGCCTGCCCCGCCGCACTCTGCAAAAAATCCCCTGCCTTTTCTGCGAAACTCTCTTCGTCCGCCTTCGGCACTGGCGCAGGTTCCGTCGGCTCACCCTTACGCTGGGTCAGCATTTCATACGCCGACTCCCGGTCGATCGCCTTGTCATACCGCCCCAGCAGGGGTGAAGCCGCAATCAACCCACTGCGTTCGGCCGCACTCAATGGCCCGATCCGCGATTGCGGTGGCGCGATCAGCACCCGCTGAACCATTGCCGGCGTGCCCTTGTCTTCCAGGGTGCCTACCAACGCCTCGCCAATCCCCAGTTCGGTCAGCACCGCCAGGCTATCGAACGCCGGGTTTGGGCGGAAGCCATCTGCCACAGCCCTGAGCGACTTCTGCTCTTTGGCGGTGAAGGCGCGCAGGCCGTGCTGGATACGCAAGCCCAACTGGGCCAGCACGCTATCGGGTAGATCGCCGGGCGACTGGGTGACGAAATACACGCCAACGCCCTTGGAGCGGATCAGCCGTACCACCTGCTCCAGGCGGTCCTGCAGCGCTTTCGGCGTGCCGTTGAACAACAGATGTGCCTCATCGAAGAACAGCGCCAGTATCGGTTTGTCGGCATCACCGCGCTCCGGCAATTGCTCGAACAGTTCAGCCAGCAGCCACAGCAGGAAAGTCGCATACACCTTCGGCGCCTCGTGCACCAGCCGACTGGCGTCAAGCAGGTGGATACGCCCACGGCCATCGGCCCCCGGCCGCAACAGGTCTTCCAGTTGCAGCGCCGGCTCGCCAAACAGCGCCTCGGCACCCTGCTGCTCCAGGGTTGCCAGCCGGCGCAGCAAGGCCTGGGTCGAGCCGGTGGTCATCAGCGCGCTGTCTTCACCCAGCAGTTGCGGGTTGTCCTTCAGGTGCGCCAACAGGGCCTTGAGGTCTTTAAGATCGAGCAGCAGCAAGCCTTCGCGATCCGCCACCTTGAAAGCCGCATACAGCGCGGCCTGCTGGCTGTCGGTCAACTCCAGCAGGTTGCCGAGCAGCAACGGGCCCATTTCGCTGAGTGTGGTACGCAACGGGTGGCCGGACTGCCCCGCCACATCCCAGAGCGTCACCGGATAGGCTTTAGGCGTGTGCCCCAGCCAAGGCATGCCAGCGATTCGCTCAGCCACCTTGCCTTGTGGCGCACCTGCGGCACCCAGGCCACACAGATCGCCTTTGACGTCTGCCGCGAACACCGCCACTCCGGCATCGCTGAATACTTCCGCCAGGTGCTGCAGGGTCACGGTCTTGCCGGTACCGGTAGCCCCGGCGACCAGGCCGTGGCGATTGGCCAGGCGCATGGCTTGCTGCACTGGCTGACCACTCGGGTCAGCGCCTACAACTATGGTCGAAGTTTCCGACATCTCTCTCATCCCCGCTCAAGCTTTGGCTTAATTCTGCCGATACCGTTGGGTGATATTCGCCTTAATAGACAGGAGCAACCGAAAAGGACTTTCAGGATTTGCACTGCTTGCAGCGATACCGTGCGAACGCCCGATAAAAACCTTAGCGGAACCGATTACGCCATGAACAAAAACCTGCGTTTCAGCCACAAGATCCTTTTGGCTGCATCATTGATCGTGATACTCGCCTTCAGCCTGTTCACTCTTTACAACGATTACCTCCAGCGTAATGCGATCCGCGAGAATCTGGAGAATTATCTGGCAGAAATGGGCGAGTCCACTTCGACCAACATCCGCAACCTGTTCGATGGCCGTATCAAACTGGTGGAAAACCTGGCGCAGAACATTGCCCAGCAACCGGCCAACGCCGAAACACTGATGGGTCAGAATGCCCTGATCTCGAGTTTCCTCACGGTCTACCTGGGCAAGGTCGATGGTGGTTTCAGCGTGCGCCCGGACGCCAAGATGCCTGACGGCTATGACCCGCGCACCCGCCCTTGGTACAAGGACGGCATGAACGCCCAAGGTGCGATTCTGACCGAGCCCTACATCGACCTGACCACCAACAAGATGGTCATCGGTATCCTCAGCAAGGTTTCCGCCAGCGTCGGCGTAGTCGGTGGCGACCTCGCCCTCGACGGCCTGGTGCAGATCATCAACTCGCTGAACTTCGGCGGCATGGGTTATGCGTTCCTGGTCAACGATCAGGGCAAGATCCTGGTCCACCCGGACAAGGAACTGGTCATGAAGTCGCTGTCGGACCTGTTCCCACAGCACACGCCGAAGCTGTCCGGCGAGCTGACCGAAGTCGACGCCAACGGCCAGGCCCGCCTGCTGACCTTCACCCCGATCAAGGGCCTGCCTTCGGCCAACTGGTACATCGGCCTGTCGGTGGACAAGGACAAGGCCTTTGCCATGCTCAGCACCTTCCGCACCTCGGCGGTGATCGCCACCCTGGTGGCCGTGGTGATCATCATCGGCCTGCTCGGCCTGCTGATCCGCGTGCTGATGCAGCCGTTGCACACCATGACCCGCGCCATGGAGGATATCGCCGAAGGTGAAGGCGACCTGACCAAGCGCCTGAGCATCCACAACCACGACGAGTTCGGCATTCTCGGCAAGGCCTTCAACCGCTTCGTCGAACGCATCCACGGCTCGATCCGCGAAGTGTCGTCGGCGACCGAGCAGGTCAATGAAGTGGCCCTGCGCGTCATCAGCGCCTCGAACTCGTCGATGGCCAATTCCGACGAGCAGTCCAACCGCACCAACAGTGTCGCCGCAGCCATCAACGAACTCGGCGCCGCCGCCCAGGAAATCGCCGGCAATGCCGCCCAGGCCTCTCAGCACGCCAGCTCCGCGCGCCTGCTGGCCGAGGAAGGCCAGCAAGTGGTGGAGCGCAACATCGCTGCGATGAACCGCCTGTCCGACCTGATCGTCACGTCGAGCGCGCACATCGAGACGCTCAACAGCAAGACCGTGAACATCGGCCAGATCCTCGAGGTGATCACCAGCATTTCCCAGCAGACCAACCTGCTGGCACTCAACGCCGCGATCGAAGCGGCCCGCGCCGGTGAGGCCGGGCGTGGCTTTGCCGTGGTCGCCGACGAAGTCCGCAACCTGGCGCACCGCACCCAGGAGTCGGCGCAGCAGGTACAGACCATGATCGAAGAGCTGCAGGTCGGTGCCCGCGAGTCGGTCGACACCATGGGCCAGAGCCAGCGCCACAGCCAGGACAGCATGCAGATCGCCAACCAGGCCGGCGAGCGCCTGGACAGCGTGACCGTGCGCATCGGCGAGATCGACGGCATGAACCAGTCGGTGGCCACCGCCACCGAAGAGCAGACTGCGGTGGTCGACTCGATCAACATGGACATCAACGAGATCAACATGCTCAACCAGGAAGGTGTCGAGAACCTGCAGGCAACCCTGCGTGCCTGCTCGGACCTGGAGCAACAAGCCACCCGCCTGAAACACCTGGTCGGCAGCTTCCGCATCTGACCTGAATCACCGCGTCGTACTTTTCGCGGGCAAGCCCGCTCCCACAGGTACCCCACAGCCCTACCGGCTGGTGCATGACCTGTGGGAGCGGGCTTGCCCGCGAAGATTGCAGCACTGCCCTCCCGCCCAACCCTGATCGAACAAACTATCCTTCTGGTAGGTCAACCTTTAGGCGCGTCATTGCCAGATGACAGACCCAAAGACGATCCTGGAGGGATGCTGATCGTGCACATAGCCGACATCACCATGTTCTACGCCCCGGCCAGCGGCGGCGTGCGGACGTACCTCGATGCCAAACACCACCGCCTCGACGCCTTACCGGGCGTGCGCCACAGCCTCCTGATCCCCGGCGCCAGCGCCAGCCATGCCGATGGCATCTACCAGGTCCCCGCTCCGCCGCTGCCATTCGGCAAGGGCTACCGCTTCCCGGTGCGCCTGGCCCCCTGGTGCAACGTACTGCGCCGCCTGAAGCCCGACCTGATCGAAGTCGGCGACCCCTACCTCACCGCCTGGGCGGCACTTGAAGCACGGCGCAAGCTCGACGTGCCGGTAATCGGCTTCTACCACTCCGACCTGCCGCTGCTGGTGAGCAACCGCATGGGCAACTGGTTCACGCCCAATGTCGAAGCCTATGTCAGCAAGCTGTATGGCAATTTCGACCGGGTGCTGGCGCCGAGCCTGGTGATGGCCGACAAGCTGCGTCGCCTGGGCGTGCGCGACGTTCACGTGCAGCGCCTGGGTGTCGATCTGGAAACCTTCCACCCCGACCATCGCGACCCGCACCTGCGAGCCCAGCTGGGCATCGCCGATACCAGCCGCCTGCTCATCTATGCCGGGCGCGGTTCACGGGAAAAGAACCTGCCGGTGCTGCTCGAATGCATGCAACACCTGGGGCGCCGCTATCACCTGTTGCTGGTCGGTTCGAACATGCCGGCCAACGTGCCCGAGAACGTCAGCGTCATCGACCAGTTCCGCCCGCCGCAGGAAGTCGCCCGCCTGATGGCCAGTGCCGACTTGCTGGTACATGCCGGCGACCAGGAAACCTTCGGCCTGGTCATCCTCGAGGCCATGGCCAGTGCCACGCCGGTCGTCGCGGTTCGCGCCGGGGCCTTTGGCGAGATTGTCAACGAGCACTGCGGGCGCCTGTGCCGGGCCAACGATGGCCAGGCCATGGCCATGGCCGTGCGCGAAGCATTCGAGGCCGGTGTGCACAGGCTCGGCGCCCAGGCCCGTCAGCATGTGGAACAACATTACTCGTGGGACAAGGTGGTGACCGGCTTGCTGCAACACTACCAGGCAGTGCTCGGCCATCAGCCTCAGGTGCGCGCCCATGGCTGAGCTCGACTATGCACCGCGCAGCCTGATGTTGGTGCTGCACGATATCGCACCGGAAACCTGGCCGGACTATCAGCCGTTCGTGCAGGCCGTGGACGAGATGGGCAATGTGCCGATGACCTGGCTGGTGGTGCCAGACTTTCATCACCGCAACCCACTGACCCGCTCACCGACCTTCTGTAGCCTGCTCGAGCGGCGCCTGGCGCGGGGTGACGAACTGGCGCTGCACGGCTTCTATCACGCTGACGACGGGCCCACGCCGCGCAGTCTCGGTGAATACTTCATGCGGCGCATCTATACCCATGAAGGCGAATTCTATGCCCTTGATCAGGCGCAGGCGATGCAGCGCCTGGAGCAAGGCCTGGCGCTGTTCGCCGAGCAAGGCTGGCCAGTGGCCGGTTTTGTCGCACCAGCCTGGCTGATGAGCCAGGGCACCCGGCAGGCCCTGAGCCAGCTGCCGCTGCGGTACACCAGCACGCCCCAGCACCTTTATCGCTTGCCGGACTTCACCGCGTTCGAGGCGCCAGGGCTGGTATGGAGCGCACGCAGCGCCTGGCGCCGGGGGCTGTCAAAAGTGGTCTGCGATTGGCAGTGTCGGCGCTGGCGCAAGGCCGAAACCCTGCGCCTGGGCTTGCACCCGGTGGACATGCGCCACCACTCAGCGCGCAACTACTGGCTGCGCACTCTCGACAAACTGCTGCTGCAAGGCCGTGAGCCGCTCACCAAGTCGGCCTGGCTGGAGCGCCAGGTGATCGCATGAACCGCCTCGGCTGGCTGGCCCTGGCACTGGCCGGTGCCTTGATGGTACCGGCGCTGCTCGGCGGCAACCAGCTGCTGCCCAGGCTGTCGGCCTTCGACAACAGGCTGTTGCTGGTGCTACTCGGCATGATCCTGCTGTGCTGGGTTATCAATGCCATCCGCCTGCGCCTGCTGCTGGGCCAGCAAGCGGCGCAGCTTGGCCGTGTGCGCAGCCTCGGCGTGGTGATGGCCACCGAGTTCGCCATTTGCACCACCCCTGGCGGCAGTGGTGGGCCGATCACCCTCATGGCCCTGCTCGCACGTGACCGCATCGGCCCGGCACGCAGCGGTGCGGTGTTTGCCATGGACCAGTTGAACGATTTGCTGTTCTTTTTCTGCGCCATGTTGGCGATTGCCGGCTATGCCCTGTTCCACAGTCTTGGTCGCAGCCAGCAAAGCATGCTGCTGGGCAGCGCACTGCTGCTGTGCACTGCCCTGGCCATCATCGTCGTGCTATTGCGTTACCGTCGGGCGGTGATGCGCTTCAACGGCCGCATGCTGCAACGCCTGGGCATGCCCGGCCGGCGCAGACGCCGCTGGGCCCGCAAGGCGCTTCATTTCATCGACGCCCTGGCACAGACCTGGCAGTTGCCCAAACGCACCCTGGCGCTGGTGTTCAGCCTTACCTGCCTGCACTGGAGCCTGCGCTACAGCGTGCTGTACCTGGTGCTGCAAGGCCTGGGGGCGGAGCTGTCGTGGATCCCGAGTTTCCTGGTGCAGATGCTGTCACTCAGCGCCGGGCAATTCAGCCTGCTACCGGGGGGTGCCGGTGCTGCCGAGCTGACCTCTGCCAGCCTGCTGACACCACTGGTGGGCAGTTCCACAGCCGCAGCGGCGATCCTGATCTGGCGGGCGATCACTTACTACTTTTATCTGCTGGCGGGCGGGCCGGTGTTTGTCTGCCTGCTGGCGCGTCCGTTGCTGGAGCGCTGGCGGCGTCAGGCGGGTTGAGCTGGCGCCAGAGCTCGGCGGCGTCCGGGAAGTCGGTGCCGTCGTCGTCGCTCAAGGCCTCGGGGTCGTAGCGGGCCAGGCAACCCTCACCCAGGGTAGGCGGGGGTGAGGCAGTAGCGTTATTGCGTGATCTTGCCATTGCCGTATCGCTCACGATTGTCGGGGGCGCGTTGCGCCCCCATGCGGTATCAGTCGAATACCACGGTCTTGTTGCCGTGCACCAGAACGCGATCCTCAAGGTGATAGCGCAGGCCGCGGGCCAGCACCATCTTCTCGACGTCACGGCCGAAGCGGACCATGTCTTCGATGCTGTCGGCGTGGCTCACACGCACCACGTCCTGCTCGATGATCGGGCCGGCGTCCAGCTCTTCGGTCACGTAGTGGCAGGTCGCACCGATCAGCTTCACGCCACGCAGGGCCGCCTGGTGGTAAGGCTTGGCACCGACGAACGACGGCAGGAAGCTGTGGTGGATATTGATGACCTTCTCGGCATAGTCCTGGCACAGCTGCGGCGGCAGGATTTGCATGTAACGCGCCAGTACCACCACGTCAGCCGAGTGCTCCTGCACCAGGCGCGACACTTCGGCAAAGGCCGGGGCCTTGTCCTTGGGGTCTACCGGTACGTGGAAGAACGGAATGCCATGCCACTCGACCATGCTGCGCAGGTCGTTGTGGTTGGAAATCACACAAGGAATCTCGCAATCCAGTTCATCGGTGTGCCAGCGGTGCAGCAGGTCGGCAAGGCAGTGCGATTCACGGCTGGCCATCAGCACGACGCGTTTCTTCTGCGCCGAGTCAGTGATACGCCAGGTCATGGAGAACTCTTCGGCGATCGGCGCAAAGGCTTCGCGGAACGCCTCGATACCGAATGGCAGCGATTCAGCACGGATTTCATGGCGCATGAAGAACCAGCCGCTCTGCTCATCGGAGTGGTGGCTGGCTTCGTTGATCCAGCCATTGTACAAGGCCAGGAAATTACTGACTTTCGCCACGATGCCAACACGGTCGGGGCAGGCGATCACCAGACGATAGGTGCGCATGAATTAACACTCCAGAACTTCGCAAAGGCGCTCATTCTAGCGGCCCGACCAGAAAAACGCAGTAAGCATTGCACCCGCCGGTAGCCGCAGGCCGGCAAAGGCTCTGTATGAGCCAGGCTGACGAAAGCCTGATGACATTCAGGACCAACTGCAGGGCATATGTAAATTTTTCTTAATCTTGAGATATTTTGTCACAGGGTTAATAACAGTTACGTGCCGAATAATATGTTTACTTGAGAGTATTGCCTGTCTATTATTGCCTCACACATTTCTGAACACGCATTAAGGAACACTCCATGTCCCTGATCAACGAATACCGCGCTACCGAAGAAGCCATCAAGGAACTTCAGGCCCGCCTGGCCAACCTGTCTCAGGATGACAAGCTGAAGAAAGAACTGGAGTTCGAAGGCAAACTGCGCACCCTGATGGGCGAATACTCCAAGTCGCTGCGCGACGTCATCGCCCTGCTCGACCCGGAATCGAAACTGAGCAAAGCCCCGCGCGGTGCAGCGAAACCTGTTGCCACCAAGCGTGCGCGCAAGGTCAAGCAATACAAGAACCCGCACAACGGTGAAGTGATCGAAACCAAAGGCGGCAACCACAAGACCCTGAAAGAATGGAAAGCCAAATGGGGTGGTAATGAGGTTGAAAGCTGGGCGACCCTGCTGGACTGATTGTCCACACCAAAGCGCTGCATATACAAACAAGAACGCCGGCATGAAGCCGGCGTTTTTGTTTGCTCATTCAAGGGTTGATAGCAAACTGCTCACGCAAGTTGCGGGCATGCGCCTGCCAGGCGTCCAGCACCCGCCGCCCGGCCTCGTCAGCGGTGGCCAAGGCCCCCAGCCTGGCTTGCTCGAAATCACCCAAGGTGTTCGGTGCGCCCCACTGCGGGTCACTCAGGCGTTGCTGGCAGAAACCATACCAGCGCTGGCGCTCTTCGCTGTTCAAGGTCTCGGGGAAGTTCCGCGCGCGGTAACGGAACAACAACTCAGGCAGGCGCGGATCATCGAACATCCAATGGCCGTGGCCTAATTGAGCTGGGTCCAGCGTGCGAACTTGCTCGCACAGGCGGCGGTCGCGGTCACCGATGAAACCGTCATACAACTGCTGCTCGGGGTCTTCAACCGCCGCAAAATCCTCTTTGCCGTAGATAACCTCGAGCTTGTCTTGCCATGCAGACTGTTGCTTAGCCAGTTGTTCAGCACGTGATTGCATCAATGCCAAGTCGATACCCAGTCGTTGCTGATCGGCAGGGCGCAATACCGAAAGCGGCGCGACTACCGGACAGCGATTGATCTGCACCAACTTGAGCGGAACCGGTAATTGTCCTTCAGACAGTTCCTCATGTCGCGTATACAAGCGCTCGCGCAGCACCTCGGCACTTTCCCTTATTAACGGTAGGGTTTCCTGATGCAGGTCGCACACAATAAGTGCATTGCGATTACGCGGGTGCCAGGCCAACGGCAGGACCACGCCAAGATAATTACGCGCCGCTGAAAAGCGCCCGGAAATATGCACCAGTGGCTGCAATAGACGGATCTGCTCCATCACTTTGTGCTTGCTGCGCAACTGGAACAGCCACTCGTACAACTTGGGTTGTTTCTGCCTTATCAAGCGTGCCAGGGCGATGGTGGCCCGTACGTCGGAAAGCGCTTCATGGGCATGCCCATGGTCGATGCCATTGGCCTGGCTGAGCAATTCCAGGCGCAGGCTGGTGCGCCCATCCTGTTGCGGCCAGACGATGCCTTCCGGGCGCAAGGCGTAGGCGGTACGCACCACGTCGATCAGGTCCCAGCGGCTATTGCCGCCCTGCCACTCGCGGGCATAGGGGTCGAAGAAATTGCGGTACAGGCTGTAGCGGGTCACTTCGTCGTCGAAGCGCAGGGTGTTGTAGCCAGCACCGCAGGTGCCGGGGCGCGCCAGCTGCTCATGGACCCGGGTCATGAACTCGGCTTCGCACAGGCCCTGGTTGGCTAGTTGCTCGGGGGTGATACCGGTGACCAGGCAGGCGGCCGGGTGCGGCAGGATATCGTCCGAAGGGCGGCAGTAGAGGCTGATCGGGTCTTCGATCTCATTGAGGTCGAGATCGGTGCGTACACCGGCAACCTGCAGCGGCCGGTCACAGCGCGGGTTGATGCCAGTGGTTTCGTAGTCGTGCCAGAAGATGCTGGAAGTCACGGGGTCGTCCTGTTTCGAGGTCGACCCGATTTTAGCGGAGCCAGGCTCAGGCGGAAGCGTTGGCAGGGCGGAAACTGAAATAGTCGCGCAGCGAGCGGACGAATTCATCGTATTCGCGCGGCGCCTGCAGCAGCATGAAGCCGGAATCGTAGTGGCCCGGGGTCTGGTCTTCGCGGCACCACAGGCAACTAGCGGTCAGGTTGATGAACTGAAACCCGCCACCGGCCAGTGGCAAGCGCAATTGCAGCTCGAAGTCCGGGCCAACCAGCACAGGCAGCGAGCTGATCAGCATGATCCCATCTTCGGAGGCATTGCCCAGCTGACCGATCGGCTGATCGGTAAAGCGGTTGTAGACCTTGAGCACACAAGGCAACTGATGGCGTTCGATATGGCGCTGGTTGAACATGATCGCGATTGCAGTCCCGTACCTGATGCCAGGAATGCAAGGTACTGGCGGTTTGTTGTAACAGCTGAGTTACAGATTAGCGCAGCGCACCGGGCAAATCCCGTGAAATTAACGACACCTTGGTGTTAACGCCAAGTGGGGGTATTGACCGGGTTGGCCACTGCCGCCTCTGCAGCACGATAGTGGCCGAGCTTCTCCAGGGTCTCCAGGCGCGCCTTGGCCCGATAGGCATATTCATTGCCCGGGTACTGCTGGATCAGGTATTCGTAGGTCTGCGCGGCATCCACATAAAGCATGTCGCGCTCCAGGCACTGGCCACGCAGCAGCGACACTTCCGGGTGGATGAACGGCCGCGCACGGCTGGTGCGGTCGACTTGCGACAACTCCAGCATGACCTTCGAACAATCGCCACGGTCATAGGCGCGGTAGGCGTTGTTCAGGTGGTGGTCCATGGACCAGCGGGTGCAGCCGACAGTGCTGGCCGCCAGGGCGATTACGATCAGGGCGCGCATGGGTATCTCCTTTGATGCCAGTGTATCGGCCATTGCCGGCAAATCTTCACAGCCTTTTGCAAGGATACTCCCACCCGTTCAAATGCCACCCTGCATTGGTCGCAGGTAGTGCAACGGAACAATGACTACAGCGCAATTGAGGAGTAGCCTTTCGCTGCGCTTCACTATAGGAGTCTGTGCATGAGCATCCGCCGTACCAAAATCGTCGCTACCCTTGGCCCCGCCAGCAACTCGCCGGAAGTAATCGAACAGCTGATCCTCGCCGGCCTGGACGTGGCACGCCTGAACTTCTCCCACGGCACGCCGGACGAGCACAAGGCACGCGCCCGCCTGATCCGTGACATCGCCGCCAAGAACGGCCGCCATGTCGCACTGCTGGGCGACCTGCAGGGTCCGAAGATCCGCATCGCCAAGTTCGCCAACAAGCGCATCGAACTGAAGATCGGTGACAAGTTCACCTTCTCCACCGCCCACCCGCTGACCGAAGGCAACCAGGACATCGTCGGTATCGACTATCCCGACCTGGTCAAGGACTGCGGCGTCGGTGATGAACTGCTGCTCGACGACGGCCGTGTGGTCATGCGCGTCGAGACTGCCACCGCAGATGCCCTGCACTGCGTGGTGATCATCGGTGGCCCACTGTCGGACCACAAAGGCATCAACCGCAAAGGTGGCGGCCTGACCGCTCCGGCCCTGACCGAAAAAGACAAGGCCGACATCAAGCTGGCCGCAGAAATGGACCTGGACTACCTGGCCGTTTCCTTCCCCCGCGATGCCAGCGACATGGAATATGCGCGCAAGCTGCGTGACGAAGCCGGCGGCAGCGCCTGGCTGGTGGCCAAGATCGAACGTGCCGAGGCCGTTGCCGATGACGACACCCTGGACAAGCTGATCGCTGCCTCCGACGCCGTGATGGTTGCCCGCGGCGACCTGGGTGTGGAAATCGGCGACGCCGAGCTGATCGCCATCCAGAAGAAGATCATCCAGCACGCCCGCCGTAACAACAAGGCAGTGATCGTCGCCACCCAGATGATGGAGTCGATGATCCAGAACCCGATGCCGACCCGCGCCGAAGTGTCCGACGTGGCCAACGCCGTGCTGGACAACACCGATGCGGTGATGCTGTCGGCCGAAAGCGCCGCTGGCGCCTACCCGATCGAAGCCGTACAGGCCATGGCCCGTATCTGCTCGGGCGCCGAGAAGCACCCGACCAGCCAGAAGTCCAGCCACCGCCTGCACACCACCTTCGAGCGCTGCGACGAAAGCATCGCCCTGGCAGCCATGTACACGGCCAACCACTTCCCGGGTGTGAAGGCGATCATCGCCCTGACCGAAAGTGGCTACACCCCGCTGATCATGTCGCGCCTGCGCTCGCACGTGCCGATCTTCGCGCTGTCGCCGCACCGCGCCACCCAAGCCCGGGCCAACATGTTCCGCGGCGTCTACCCGATCGCCTTCGACCCGGCTTCGCTGCCGGCCGACAAGGTCAGCCAGGCGGCCGTCGACGAGCTGCTCAAGCGCGGCCTGGTGGAGCAAGGTGACTGGGTGATCCTGACCAAGGGTGACAGCTACCACACCATCGGTGGCACCAACGGCATGAAGATCCTGCACGTCGGTGATCCGCTGGTCGGCTGATAGCATCCCGGGGCCGCTTTGCGGCCCTTTCGCGGGGCAAGCCCGCTCCCACAGGGATTGTGCAAGGCTCAAGGCCTGCGCTGTAACTGTGGGAGCGGGCTTGCCCCGCGAAGAGGCCAGCACTTTCAATACCAATCAATACCAATGCCTCAGGCATGCTCAACGAACACATCTGCAAACACCTGCCCCCGCGGCACCCCGGCAATGAACAGTCGCCGCGCGAATCGCTCGACACTCCCCGGCGCCCCACACACCAATGCCACCGTCTGCCGCGATGACGGCCGCAACCCGGCCAGCGCTTCCTCCATCCGCTCCGCCAGCACCAGCTCGACCTTTACCCCCGCCAGTTGCAGCAGCGGCTCGGCCAGATAGTGCGCAGCGCTGTCCCGCGCCACATGCACCACCCGAATCTCCCCTTGATGCCCCTGGCGCAAAGCTTCGCGCAAGATGCCCCACAGCGGCGCCAGCCCGGTGCCCGCTGCCAACAGCCAGAGCGGCCGGGCCTGCCAATCCGGGTCGTAGTGCAAAGCCCCGCCCCTGAACTCACCGAGACGCAGCTGGTCGCCCACCTGCAGCGCACGGGCCTTGTCGCAAAAGGCCCCCGGCCGCTGGCAGTCGACATGAAACTCCAGAAAGTCGTCTTCGCCCGGCAGGCTGGCCAGCGAGTAGGGCCTTGCAACAGCGCCGTTCCACAGCACCACATGCTGCCCCGCCTGATAACGCAACGCCCGCTCCGCTCGCAGCCGCAAGCGCAACACATCGCCGAACCAATCTACTGCACACACTCGCGCCGGCACCCCGTCCTGCTGCGGGTCGAACACCGCCACGCGCAGGTCATCGACCACCCGGCACTGGCAGGCCAGGCGCCAGCCCAGGGCATGCTTGTCCAGCGTCAGGGCTTCGGGCAGGGCATCCACCGGCTGCCCTTCCAGGCAATGCACCAGGCAGGCGTGGCAGCTGCCGGCACGGCAGCTGTAGGGCACATTCAGCCCTGCCTCGTTGAGGGCATCGAGCAGGTTGCTGCCGGTCGGCACCGTCCAGCGGCGCGCGCCCACGCAAAGTTCAGGCATGGTAAGTCTTTCTCCATCGATCACCGGGTCACTGTATGCCAAGCGCGCATTGGCAGCAAAAAGGATGCCTGCCCCCTGCCGACCATGGTCCAGACCACGCGCAGGTGTTTCGCGCGGTGAGGCGCGCTATACTGCCGCGCCCTTTTGCGTCGGCCAGCCTGCCGGCGCGCCTTGCAAGGCGCTTCGACACGCTGGTCGGCACCGTCGAGCGTCTTTTTGAATGTTCCCGTCTTTAAGAGGAGCGCGCTGCATGACCGTGATCAAGCAAGACGACCTGATTCAGAGCGTCGCCGACGCCCTGCAATTCATCTCGTACTACCACCCCGTCGATTTCATACAGGCGATGCACGAAGCCTACCTGCGTGAAGAATCGCCTGCCGCACGCGACTCGATCGCCCAGATCCTGATCAACTCGCGCATGTGCGCCACCGGCCACCGCCCGATCTGCCAGGACACCGGTATCGTCACCGTGTTCATCCGCGTGGGCATGGACGTGCGCTGGGACGGCGCCACCATGAGCGTCGACGACATGATCAACGAAGGTGTGCGTCGCGCCTACAACCTGCCTGAAAACGTCCTGCGCGCCTCGATCCTGGCCGACCCGGCCGGTGCCCGCAAGAACACCAAGGACAACACCCCGGCGGTCATCCACTACTCCATCGTCCCGGGCGACAAGGTCGAAGTCGACGTCGCAGCCAAAGGCGGCGGTTCGGAGAACAAGTCGAAGATGGCCATGCTCAACCCGTCCGACTCGATCGTCGACTGGGTGCTGAAGACCGTGCCGACCATGGGCGCTGGCTGGTGCCCGCCTGGCATGCTCGGCATCGGCATCGGCGGTACCGCCGAGAAGGCTGCGGTGATGGCCAAGGAAGTGTTGATGGAGTCCATCGACATCCACGAACTGAAAGCTCGTGGCCCGCAGAACCGCCTCGAAGAGATCCGCCTGGAGCTGTTCGAGAAGGTCAACCAGCTGGGTATCGGTGCCCAGGGCCTGGGCGGCCTGACCACCGTGCTCGACGTCAAGATCATGGACTACCCGACTCACGCCGCCTCGCTGCCGGTGTGCATGATCCCGAACTGCGCCGCCACCCGTCACGCCCACTTCGTGCTCGACGGCAACGGCCCGGCCGAGCTGGAAGCGCCGTCGCTGGACGCCTACCCGGAAATCGTCTGGGAAGCCGGCCCGAGCGCCCGTCGCGTCAACCTCGACGACATCACCCCGGAAGAAGTCGCCAGCTGGAAGCCGGGCGAGACCATCCTGCTCAACGGCAAGATGCTCACCGGCCGCGACGCTGCGCACAAGCGCATGGTCGAGATGCTCAACCGCGGTGAAGAACTGCCGGTCGACCTCAAAGGCCGCTTCATCTACTACGTCGGCCCGGTCGACCCGGTCGGTGACGAAGTGGTAGGCCCAGCCGGCCCGACCACTGCCACCCGCATGGACAAGTTCACCCGCCAGATTCTCGAGCAGACTGGCCTGCTGGGCATGATCGGCAAGTCCGAGCGTGGCCCGACCGCGATCGAAGCGATCAAGGACAACAAGGCCGTGTACCTGATGGCCGTGGGCGGCGCTGCCTACCTGGTGGCCCAGGCCATCCGCAAGTCGAAGGTCCTGGCCTTCGCCGAGCTGGGCATGGAAGCGATCTACGAGTTCGAGGTCAAGGACATGCCGGTGACCGTCGCTGTCGACAGCAACGGTGAGTCGGTGCACATCACTGGCCCTGCCCTGTGGCAGAGCAAGATTGCCCAGAGCCTGGCAGTCGAAGTGAAGTAAGCCTGATGTAAACGCGGCGCCTGCTTCGCGGGCAAGCCCGCTCCCACAAGGGATCGCAATCTCCCTGTGGGAGCGGGTTCACCGCGAACAGGCCGCAACAGGTCTACACAACTCTGTCGAATTGCTCCGGCCAGTCCCTGCGGGTAAACACCTGCCCTTCCTGCCTCACCCGCCGCACCTCCTCAAGATTCACCTCACACATCAGCCACTGGCTGCTCACCGGGCTCAACGCCTCACTCAGCGCGACCACTCCGTCCACCGGCATCCCGTGATCTGGCGGAACGAACAGCCCAGCCCGGCCGATGTTCTCATCCAGGGCCGGCGACCATGGCGCCACACCTACTGTCGGGCTTTGCAGCACGGCTATCTGGTTTTCCAGGGCGCGTGCCTGCGCACCAATGCGCACCCGATGGTAGCCTGCCTCGGTGTCGGTGCAGCTCGGCGCCAGGATCAGGTCGGCACCACCCTCGGCCAGGCGCCGGGCCAGCATCGGGAACTCATTGTCATAGCAGATCAGGATGCCCAGGCGGCCAAGATCGGTGTCGAAAACCTGCAGCCCGTCACCTGGGGCAATGCCCCACTGCTCCCGCTCGAAGCGAGTCATCATCAGCTTGTCCTGGTAGCCGAGCACACCCTTGGGGCCGAACAGCCAGGCACGGTTGCGGTATAGCCCATCGAGGTCGAGCACAGGCAGGCTACCTGGCTGCAGGTAGATACCCCAGCGCCGGGCAATCCCTTCGCACAACGCCAACCAAGGCTCGATCAGCGGCTGGATGCCGGCGATCGAGGCCTTGAGGTCGCCACGCTGCTCGGCCGGCAACTGGCCGCTGAGCACCAGCCCGGCGTATTCCGGCAGCAACAGCAGCTGGGCGCCCGCCTCCACGGCCTCGGCACACAAAGCCTGCAGGTGGTCGGCATAGGCATCCCAGGTTTCATGCAGTTCGATGGCGTACTGGCAGGCCGCAAGGCGGATCAAATCGGCAGCTCCTTGGTCCAGAACGACATGATCTTTTCCGAACTTTCCGGCTCGTCCAGATCACGCCAGGCGTAGCGGGTGCGCAAGGAGGGATCATGCAGGAAGCCGCGGTTACGCCAGAAGCCGTGCAGTGGCTTGTAGTCCGCAGGCCGGCGCGGATGCATACCCGGGCGCTCCACGGCACAGAACGCGCAGAAGTCGAATTCGGCCAGTTTGTGGGCATAGGACTCGCGCTCGATGAAGAAGCGCACGCCCAGGCCACGACCACGGTACTCCGGCAGTACCAGCGATTCACCGAAGTAGTAGACGCTGGCCGGGTCGCGCCCCAGGGCCAGGAACGGCTGCTGGAACTCCGGGGCCACATCCACCAGCGGCAGGCCAGTCGAAGCGCCAACCACCTGGCCATCGTCCAGGGCCAGCACCACCAGGCTGCGCCCGGAACGGGTGTAGCTGGCCAGGTAGTCGGCTTCGTACTCCGGGGTGCCGTCGTAGAGGTAGGGAAACTCGCGAAACACGGTCAGGCGCAGGCGAGCGAGGTCATCGATGTAGGGCGCGATAGCGGCGCCGTGCAACAGGCGTATTTCCATGCTTGGCGGTCGTTTTGTCGATGTGGATGACGCGCTCGGCTAAGCCGGGCTTGAGGGGAAACCCTATCATCCGAGCCAGCACACCGCCTTTTCCCTACACGACAGGTATTGTTCCATGACCGCTACCGAACTGGTAAATGCTTACTACGCCGCCTTCAATGCCGGCGACATGCCAGCCTTCCTGGCCCTGCTCAGCGAAGACGTGATCCACGACATCAACCAGGGCGAGCGGCAGATGGGCAAGGCAAAGTTCGCGGCATTCATGGACAAGATGAACCGTTGCTACCGCGAGCGCCTGGCCGACATCGTGGTGATGCAGAACCCCGACGGTAGCCGCGCGGCGGCGGAGTTCACCGTGCATGGCGAATACCTGGCCGACGACGAAGGGTTGCCGGCAGCCAATGGGCAGACCTATGTGCTGCCGGCGGGGGCATTCTTCTACATTCACTGCGGCAAGATTGCCCGGGTGACCAACTACTACAACCTCAATGACTGGGTCGAGCAGGTTGCCTGAAGCAACACGGTCTCTGTGGGAGCGGGCGAGCCCGCGAACACCGGCGCAGCCGGTGCCATGCACCGCGTTGGATTCTTCGCGGGCGCGCCCGCTCCCACAACTTGACCGCGTCTGTCAGGCGATACGGGTACCTAATACCTTGAGAAAGGCCGCCAGCCAGGCCGGATGCGCCGGCCAGGCGGGCGCGGTCACCAGGTTGCCATCGACATGTGCCTGGTCCACCGCGATATCGATGAACGTACCACCGGCCAGGCGCACTTCCGGTGCACAGGCCGGATACGCACTGCACTCGCGCCCTTCCAGCACGCCTGCCGCCGCCAACAACTGCGCGCCGTGGCACACCGCCGCAATCGGCTTGCCGGCCTGGTCGAACGCCCGCACCAGCTCCAGCACCTTTTCATCCAGGCGCAGGTACTCGGGCGCACGGCCACCTGGAATCAGCAAAGCGTCGTAGCCTTCGGCCCGCACCCGCACGAAATCGTAGTTCAGGGCAAAGTTGTGCCCTGGCTTTTCGCTGTAGGTCTGCTCGCCTTCGAAATCATGAATCGCCGTGCGCACGGTCTGCCCCGCGACCTTCTCCGGGCACACCGCATGCACCGTGTGGCCGACCATGCTCAGCGCCTGGAACGGCACCATGGCCTCGTAATCTTCGACATAGTCGCCAACCAGCATGAGAATCTTCTTCGCCGTCATCGCACCCACTCCTTCGATTGCCTATGGACAGTCACTGCACGATAGCCGCTCTCAGTCGCGCCGGTCGAGCAAGTTGACCACCAGCCGGTCCAGCCAGCCCCACACCCGCTGCTTCACCCGACGCCACAGCGGCCGGGCGTGCCAGTGATCAAGGTCGACCACCTCGCTCAAGGCGAAATCCCGCTCGAAGCTGGCCTGCACGGCGGCCGTCAAGGGTGGGTCGAGTGCCTCGATGTTGGCTTCCAGGTTGAAGCGCAGGTTCCAGTGATCGAAGTTGCACGAACCGACACTGACCCAATCGTCGATCAGCACCATCTTCAGGTGCAGGAAACACGGCTGGTATTCGTAGATGCGCACCCCCGCACGCAGCAAGCGCGGGTAATAGCGGTGCCCGGCATAACGCACCGAAGGGTGGTCGGTGCGCGGCCCGGTCAACAGCAAGCGCACGTCGACGCCTTTGCCGGCGGCCCGGCGCAACGACCGGCGCACGCTCCAGGTCGGCAGAAAGTACGGCGTGGCCAGCCATACCCGCTGCTTGCCACTGTTGATCGCCCGAACCAGCGAATGCAGGATGTCCTGGTGCTGGCGGGCGTCGGCATAGGCCACCCGGCCCATGCCCTGGCCTTGCACCGGCACCTTGGGCAAGCGCGGCAGGCCAAACCCCTCGGCCGGGCGCCAGGCGGTGCGGCGGTTGTTGGCTTGCCATTGGCGGTCGAACAGCAACTGCCAGTCGGCCACCACCGGCCCTTGCATCTGCACCATCACCTCGTGCCAGGCGCTGCTTGTCTCGCCTGGCGTCCAGAACTCGTCGGTGACGCCCGTCCCCCCCACCACGGCCCAGCGCTCATCCACCAGCAACAGCTTGCGATGGTCGCGGTACAGGTTGCGAAAACCACGCTTCCAGCGCAGCCGGTTGTACCAGCGCAAGTACACACCGGCCTCCAGCAGGCGCTGGCGCAACGCCGCAGTGAAGGCCAGCGAGCCATAGTCATCGAACAGGCACCGCACCCGCACGCCGCGCCGTGCCGCCTGCTCCAGCGCCTCGACCACCGCCTCGGCACAGGCACCTGCCTCGACCAGGTACAACTCCAGGTCGACCTGGAACTCGGCACGCTCGATCGCCTGGAGCATGCGCGGGAAGAATTCAGGGCCGTCGATCAGCAGTTCGAATTCATTGCCACCCCGCCAGGGGAAGACCGGCCCCGGCATGTCAGCGGGCGTTGAAGATCAGTACCGCATTGACCGGTACCGACGGGTTGATGGATTTCAGCCTGGCGAACTTGCGCAGGCTTTCCAGCCCTGGCAGCAAGCCGAAGTCAGAGGCCCGCAGCACCAGGGGTTCGAGGGTCACCACCTGGAAGCGCCGCTGATCCAGGCGGGTGGCCAGCAACAGCGCGTTGTAGCTGTGCGACTGGCCATGCAGGGTGACGGTCAGCGGCAGACGCAGTTCGATCTGCGCACCATCGGCCAGGTCGTTGAGCGGCCGCAGGTCGATCTGCGCCTTCACGCTCGCCTCAGCGAAGCGCGCCACCTCGAACAGGTTGTCGCGCATCTGCTCGTCGCGCAGCGGAATGCCGCTGCTCACCGAGTCCATCTCGATGCTCAGCTCAGCCGAGCCTTTGCGGCTGACGGTGCCGTGCAACACCAAAAAGCGATGCACCTCGGCGGTATCACCGTTCTTGCCAGTGACGAATGACAGGCGTGAAGACTCGCCATCGAGGTGCCAGTTGGCATGGGCGGGCAGGCACAAAGCCAGCAGCAGTGCAGGCAGAAGACGGGGCAGCTTGAACATGACAGGTCTCGTGAAACTTGACCGCCAACCTTACCCGGCTGCCCTCATGGCAGCAAGCGGCAGCCGGCCTGCGCGCCCTGCCAGGCCGCCTGGTTGCGCTGGCCAAGGCCCTCGGCGCTGACCCGCCGTTGCGGGCCGTCTTCCTCCAGCCGGCCCAGGGGCAACCATTGTTGCACATACCCTCGGCAATAGGCCTCGTCGAAACCCATGACGAAGCGGCACGAGCAGTACTCCTTGGCCGAATAGGCCGAAAGGATGCCCGGGAAGTCCGCCAGCGCCTGGCGCTCCAGCCAGGCCCAGCCGAGCAAGGCGACGATCAGCAGCAACAGCACGCGCTTCATGCGCCCTCCTTGGCCAGCGCCGCCAGCACCCGCTTGAGCAGTTCGTTGTGGCGGTAACTGCCGTCGCGGTCATCGGCATAGCGCACGATCAGCAGTTTCTGCGACGGCACGATATACAGCGCCTGGCCCCAGTGGCCGAGTGCGGCGTAAGTGTCTGGCGGGGCGTCGGGCCATGGTGTCGGGCCTCCCGGCAATGGCAGGTTAAGCCACCAATGGCCGCCCGGGTTGGCTTCGCCGGGCACTGCAGTGGCCTGAGTGAACAAAGTGCGGTTGAAGGCCACCCAGCTCGCTGGCAGCAGCTGCCGACCTTGCCAGCGGCCATCGCGCTGCATCAGCAAGCCGATGCGCGCCAGGTCCCGGGCACTGAGATAGAGGTAGGAAGAGCCGACCAAGGTACCGGCGCCGTCACGCTCCCAGACTGCGCTGTCGATGCCTAGCGGGGAGAACAGCGCCTGCCAGGGGTAGTCGGCATAGCTAGCGGTGCCGAGCATGCCGCGCAACGCGGCGGCCAGCACATTGCTGTCGCCACTGGAATAGAGAAAACGCTGGCCTGGCTGTTCGGCACTGGCACGGGTTGCGGTGTAGGCCGCCATGTCGTTGCGCCCGCGGGTGTAGAGCATGGCCACGACAGAGGACTTCAACGGCGCGTATTCGTAGTCTTCCTGCCAGTCCAGGCCACTGGCCCAGTGCAGCAGATCGGCCAAGCGCACATCGGGGTGGGCCTGCATCGGTGGGTAGTAGCGCGCAGCTGGGTCGTGCAGCTGGAACCGCCCTTCACCCTGGGCAACGCCCAGCACAGTGGCCAGCACGCTCTTGCTGACCGACCAGGTCAGATGGGCAGTATTGGCAGTGGTGGGAGCGCTGTAGCGTTCGTGAAGGATGCGACCGTCACGGATGATCAACAAGGCGTCGGTGCGAATGCCGCTGCGTTCGCCGGCGTTGGGCTCCGGGAAGGCATAAGCGTCGACGGCCTGCCAGTCGAAGGCGGTGTCGTCGATCGGCCAGTCAGGTTCGGGCCAGACTTCGGCCCAGGCGGGCATGATGGTCAGGCCGATGATTGCCAACAGGGTCTTTATCATGGGGGGCCTTGTTGGGGGCGCTTCGCGCCCCATCGCCGGCAAGCCCGGCTCCCACAGGTCCAGTGCAATGCTTCAGGACTGCACCGAACCTGTGGGAGCCGGGCTTGCCGGCGATGGGCTGCACAGCAGCCCCAGAATCTGAAAGATCCCACAGTTTCTCAGGCTTTCATGACAGCCCTGCTGCCAGCCAGGCCTTGGCCAGGCGCTTTTCTCGCGCTGCTGTAGCCAATGCCAGCACCCCCTGATCCCGCTGCCACAGCTGCGCCCACTGCTCCGGCCCCGCCAGCAGCGCCTTGTCGATCGCCCCGCGCAGCTCTTGAAACTGCGAAAACAATCCCCCCAGCAGCAGGTGGCAGCCGATGCTGTCAGCGCACTGCCGGCTGCCCTCGGCACATCCCGCCAACAGCCCCAGCAAACGCAGGCGCAACTCCTGCGGCCAGCCACACTCTTGCCCTACGCCGTACAACCAGGCCGTCAGTGCCGTGAGTACGTACAGGTCTTCCAGCGAACGGAACGGTTTGACATAGGCGTCCCAGCCATCGCCAGCCAGCAGCTCGCAGGCCGCGTCCTGCAAGTGCAAGCGAGCATGCCCCACTTCAGGCATCAGCGGCAGGGTCGGCAACGCCTCCAGTGTCACCCCCGGCTCCCCCGGATAAACCACCGCCAGGTTCAGCCGTGGCGCTTCGCCTAGCGCTTCGCTGCGCGCGGCCACCAACAACCATTCCGCGTCTAGGCCGGCAGTGACGAAATCCTTGTTGCCGTTCAGGCGCAAACCGACCAGCCGGGTATGCATGTCCGCCGGGCGCACGCTGCGCCGCTCGGTGGCGCACAGCGCACCAAGGCTGGCGGGGGCACTGGGCCAGAGCACGCGCAATGCGGCCTGGTAACCGATGAGGAACGCCAGGCCCGGCGTGGCCATGGCACGTGCGCCCAGCACCGCCAGTTCGAACGGGGCAACCGCGCCAAGGCGCTCGAGCAGCGCGGCATAGGTCTCGCCCAAGGTGCCAGCCAGGGGCTGGCGGAGAGGGTCGTTGAGTCGTTGCAACCAGGCCATTAGACGCTCCTTCAAGGGGCTGTGCTGGGGTGTCATGCAAGCATCACCAAAGATTCACAGGGGTGACACCGCGCCTACCTAGGCTGACTTTGCACAACAAAGCCGACCGGCCGCAACCCTTCATGGCTGGCTTATGGAGACTCGTAATGACTCGGATCGCTCACGCTGGCGACAACAGCACTGCACGCCGTCTGCAAGCCGAACGCCTGGTTGGCGCTGCGGCCCTGCAGGAAGCACAGGCCCTGCGCTACAAGGTTTTCAGCGCGGAATTCAAGGCCAAGCTCAAAGGCGCCGAACAGGGCCTGGACATGGATGACTACGACGTTCATTGCCGCCACATCGGCGTGCGCGACCTGAGTACCGGCGAGCTGGTAGCCACCACCCGCCTGCTCGACCACCAGGCCGCCAGCAGCCTGGGGCGCTTCTACAGCGAAGAAGAGTTCAGCCTGCACGGCCTGCTGCAATTGCAGGGCCCGATCCTCGAACTGGGCCGCACCTGCGTCGCCCCCGACTACCGCAACGGGGGCACCATCGCCGTGCTCTGGGGCGAACTGGCCGAAGTGCTCAACGAAGGCCGCTACAGCTACCTGATGGGCTGCGCCAGCATTCCCATGCAGGACGGCGGTGTGCAAGCCCACGCGGTCATGCAGCGCCTGCGCGAGCGATACCTGTGCACCGAGCACCTGCGCGCCGAGCCGAAGAACCCGCTGCCCAACCTGGCCCTGCCGAACAACGTCATCGCCGAAATGCCGCCACTGCTCAAGGCCTACATGCGCCTGGGCGCGAAGATCTGCGGCGAGCCATGCTGGGACGAGGACTTTCAGGTCGCCGACGTGTTCATCCTGCTCAAGCGTGACGACCTATGCCCGCGCTACGCCCGCCACTTCAAGGCAGCGGTCTGATGCCTGGCCTGCGGGTGCTCGCCCGCCTCTTGCGGCTGCTGCTGGTGCTGTCGCTCGGCATGCTCATGGCCGGCGTCATCGCCGTGGGCGAACGCCTGGGGATCAAGGCGTCCATCGAACTTCGCCAGCGCTGGTCCTGCTGGTTCATGAGGCGCCTGGTCGGCGCCCTGCCCTTCGAGGTGCGGGTGATCGGTGAACTGCCCCAACGGCCGATGCTGTGGGTCAGCAACCACGTTTCCTGGACCGACATTCCCCTGCTCGGCATGCTGCTGCCGCTGTCGTTCCTGTCCAAGGCCGAAGTCCGCCACTGGCCGGTGGCCGGCTGGCTGGCAGAGAAAGCCGGCACGCTGTTCATTCGCCGCGGTGGCGGTGACGGCCAGCGCCTGCGCGAGCAGATCAGCGAGCAGCTGGGCCAGGCTCGGCCGCTGCTGATCTTCCCCGAAGGCACCACCACCGACGGCCGCCAGCTGCGCACCTTCCACGGTCGCCTGCTGGCCGGTGCCATTGATCAGGGCGTGGCGGTGCAGCCGGTGGCCATTCAGTACCTGCGCAATGGCGAGGCAGACCCGATTGCGCCGTTCATTGGCGACGATGACCTGGTTTCGCACCTGATGCGCTTGTTTGCCGAGCCGCGCGGTGAGGTGTGCATTCACCTGTTGAAGCCGATCAGCAGTGTCGAAAAGGAACGTGCGGCGCTGGCGTTTCAGGCCCAGCAGGCGATTCACATGGCGTTGTTCGGGGTTGAGGAAGTGGCGGTGGCACGTCAGGCACGCGCTGCATGATTTCGCCTTGAAAGTTGTGGCGCCAGTAAGATCGAGCGCCGCGCGGGCGGCGCTCGATCTCTCAGGCGCTGAAGCAACACCGTCATGCCCCTCCCCGCCCTGCGGCAGCAAACGCCTGCAGCTGTGGATAGAACTCGCGAAAGTCCGCCAGCAACGGCTCATACAGCCGCTCCAGCTCGGCCATCACCCCAGCCATCCCTTGCGGCCGCGACAAGCGCCGGGCTATGCCGTTGAACACCTGCTCCAGCGTGGCAAAATCACCATACGCCCCCAGCCAGTCATCCGCCGCCATGAACGGCGCAATGCGAGCCAACCGCCCTGGCAGCTCGGGCTCGGCCAGCAACACCCGATAAAAATCCCCGGTGAACTGCACCAGCGGCTGCTCGGCGTAATCCTCCCAGTGCCGCGCCAGGCAATGGTCAAAAAACACATCTAGGACAATCCCGGCAAAGCGCCGCCGCTCCCGCGGAAAACGCGCCAGCGCCGCCAGTACCAGGGGGTGCTGGTCGGTGTAGCTGTCGATATGCCGGTGCAGTCGGATCGCCGCTTCCAGCGCAGGCGGGAAGCGCCCCTCCAGCGAACCTTTGACGAAGTCGCCATACAGGCTGCCGAGCAGTTGTTGCGGCGCCGGGCCGCCCAGGTGCAGGTGTGCGAGGTAGTTCATGGACGCAGTCTAGCACTCCCACTGCGTATATCGTTATAACGCGATATAGCGATTCGCACTGTGCTCAGAACCACTTCATATTTGTATATCGCGAAATACCGATGTACGTTTCGTCCTATCGCGATATACCGCTACAGCACGAGCCTCAACCCATGCCACTCGATCTCGACGAAATCATAAAAGCACTGGCCCACCCGGTCAGGCGAGAAATTCTCAGCTGGCTGAAAGACCCGGCAACGCAGTTTCCCGACCAGTACCACAGCATCGAAAACGGTGTCTGTGCCGGGCAGATCGACCAGCGCTGCGGGCTATCGCAGTCGACCGTGTCTGCCCACCTGGCCACCTTGCAACGGGCGGGTCTGATCAGCAGCCAGAAGGTCGGCCAGTGGCATTTCTTCAAACGCAACGAAGCCACCATCGAGGCGTTCCTCGAACAACTGCGCCAAGCGCTTTGACAAGGCAGGAAACCGTTATGACCACGCTTTTCGATCCGATCCAACTGGGCGATGTGCAACTGCCCAACCGTATCATCATGGCTCCGCTGACCCGCTGCCGCGCCGATGAAGGCCGCGTGCCCAATGCGCTGATGGCCGAATACTACGTGCAGCGTGCCAGCGCCGGCCTGATTCTCAGCGAGGCGACATCGGTCACGCCGATGGGCGTCGGCTACCCCGACACCCCCGGCATCTGGAACGATGAGCAGGTCCGTGGCTGGAACAATGTCACCAAGGCCGTGCATGGCGCTGGCGGGCGCATCTTCCTGCAGCTGTGGCACGTCGGCCGTATCTCTCACCCCAGCTACCTCAACGGTGAGCTGCCGGTAGCACCCAGCGCGATCCAGCCCAAGGGCCACGTCAGCCTGGTGCGCCCGCTGAGCGACTATCCAACCCCGCGCGCACTGGAAACCGAAGAGATCGCCGACATCGTCGAGGCTTACCGCAGCGCTGCCGAGAACGCCAAGGCTGCCGGTTTCGACGGTGTGGAAATCCACGGCGCCAACGGCTACCTGCTCGACCAGTTCCTGCAGAGCAGCACCAACCAGCGCAACGACCGTTACGGCGGCTCGCTGGAAAACCGTGCCCGGCTGCTGCTGGAAGTGACCGATGCGGCCATCGACGTATGGGGCGCAGGTCGCGTCGGCGTGCACCTGGCGCCACGCGCCGATGCCCATGACATGGGTGATGCCGACCGCGCCGAAACCTTCACCTATGTGGCGCGTGAGCTGGGCAAGCGCGGCATTGCCTTCATCTGCTCGCGGGAGAAGGAAGCCGACGACAGCATTGGCCCGCTGATCAAGGAAGCCTTCGGCGGTCCGTACATCGTCAACGAGCGCTTTGACAAAGCCAGTGCCAATGCTGCATTGGCGGCGGGCAAGGCGGATGCGGTGGCGTTTGGCGTGCCGTTCATCGCCAACCCTGACCTGCCGGCGCGGCTGGCGGCGGATGCACCGCTGAACGCGGCACATCCGGAGACCTTCTATGGCAAAGGGCCGGTGGGTTACATCGACTACCCGCGCCTGTAATCAAGATCGCCGGGGCCGCTTTGCGGCCCATCGCGACACAAGGCCGCTCCTGCAAGGGATCGCATATTTCTGTAGGAGCTGCATTGTGTCGCGATAGGAGGGCAAAGCCCCCTGCATGCTCAAGGCCGGGAATTGATCTGCTGCTGCAGGTTCTGGATCTGGCTCTGCAGGGTATTGAGGTTACGCGTGGTCTGCCCACGGAACGCATCAAACTCCTGCACCGTCGCCCCGCCCGACGACGGCGAGCGGTTATCCATCTGGGTCTTGAGCACCAGCACATCCTGTTCCAGGCTTTCTAGCGCAGCTTTCTGGTTGCCCTGCTTCTTCAGCGCAGCCACTTCATCGCTCAGGTTCTTCAGCTGGCCATCGAGCTTGCCACCATCCACCTGCCCCGATTTCAGCGCCGCCAATTCGGCGTTCACCGCCTTCAACTGTGCCTGCAGCTGGGTCTGCAACTCGGTCACCGCCTTCTGCTGCTCACGGGTATCGGCCAGCACCTGCTCCAGGCGCTTGCCCAGGTCACCGGCCTGCCCCGCCACACCTTGCTGCTGCTTGCCCTGCTCGGCCAGGCTGGCCTGCAACTGACGGATCTGCAGCTTCAGCGCTTCGCTGCCCGTGGTACTCGACGACTCGCTGGCAGCGACCTTGCCGCTGATGGCCTGCAAACGCCCGGCGGCTTCTTCGCTGATCCGCGCAAAACTTTCCTGGGTGGCCACCAGTTGTTGCTCCATCAGCGAAATCTGCTGGAAGCTCCACCAGCCCAGCCCCGCCAAGGCGATGAACGACGCCCCCAGCAACGCCCACAGTGCCCCGGTGCTGGCGGGCCTGGCGGCCTTCTGGCGGTTGCGCGAGACGTGCGCGGGCAGCAATTCGTCGTCATCGGGGGTACCTGCCCGCAAGGTAGGTACATCATCGAAATCGTCGTGGGCATCGTTTCGCATAGGTGGTTTCAACCGCGGTGGTAGCAAAGAGACATGAGTATAAACCGCTCACGCGGCGCACTGATGACCATCAACTGCAGTACTGGTTCACTGCCCCAGCGGTTGATGCTTCCACCAGGCGCAGAATTCATCCAGCGCGGTCCACAGGCTGACCTTGGGCTGGTAATCCAGGTATTGGCGGGCGCGGCTGATATCCAGGGTGAAATCACGGCTCATCACCTGCATGCCCAGGCGCGTCAAGGTCGGCTGCGGGCGCCCTGGCCAGAGCAGGCAAGCGGCCTCGTTCAAGGCGGCCAGGCTGTAGGCCAGGCCATAGGAGCGATAACGGGTAACCTGGGGCAACTGCGTCTGGCGCATCACGTAGTTGACCACGTCCCACAACGGCAGCGGCTGGCCGTTGCTGATGTTGTAGGCCTGGCCCAGGGCGCGGTCTTCGGCGAACAACGCACTCAGCAATGCCTCGTTGAGGTTGTGCACGCTGGTGAAGTCGACCTTGTTCAGGCCATTGCCGATGATCGCCACACGGCCCTTGCGCTGCATCTGCATCAAACGCGGGAAGATGCTCGCATCCCCGGCCCCGGTAACGAAGCGTGGGCGCAGCGCCAGCACTTCCAGGCCGAACTCCTGGGCACCAAACACTTTCTGTTCGGCGATATGCTTGGTCTGCGCATAGTGATCGTGGAAGCGTCGCGGCACCTGGTCCTCACGGATACCCAGGCGCGAACGGCCGTTGAAATAGATCGACGGCGACGACAGGTGCACCAGGCGCCGCACATGCTCCTTGAGGCAGCCTTCGACGACATTTTCCGTGACCACCACGTTGCCCTGATAGAAGTCCTGGTAGCGCCCCCAGTTGCCCACGGCGCCCGCGCAATGCACCACCGCCTCGACACCCTGGCAAAGGCGGCGGGCCAGCTCAGGGTCACCCAGGTCGCCGGGGATGAACTGTGCCCCGCGTTTGACCAGGTGCTCCACGCCTTCGGCACGCCGGCCGCTGACCCGTACAGCCAGGCCCTGCTCCAGGGCAAAGCGCGCGAAGCGCCCGCCAATGAAGCCGCTCGCGCCGGTGACCAGAATTTGCATGTATGACTCCGCCTTGATTTCAGATGCAACAGACGCCAGCCGCCGCTACAAGGGCACCAGCCAGTGCTGTGCCGTATGCCGCAGGTGTTCGGTCAGTTGCCCGAGCAGGTGCCCGCCGTTGCGCCAATGATGCCAGTACAACGGCACATCGATGGGGGTATCGCTGCAGATTTCCACCAACTGGCCGTTCGCCAACTGCTCACGGGCCTGCAACTCGGGCACCAGGCCCCAGCCTAGGCCGGCCTCGGTCATGCGCAGAAAACCCTCGGACGACGGGCACAGGTGGTGCAGGAAACCGTCCTGGATCCCCAGCGATGCCAGGTAACGATGCTGCAGGAAATCGTCCGGCCCGTAGACGATGGCCGGCGTGCGGGCCAGGCGCTGAGCCGCGAAGCCTTGGGGGAAATAGCGCGCCATGAACCCTGGGCTGGCCAGCGCGCGATAGCGCATGGCCCCCAGCGGCAGGCTGCGTGCGCCGGCGACTGGCCGCTCGCTGCCACACAGGCAGGCGGCCACTTCACCCGCGCGCATGCGCTTGAGGCCGACTTCCTGGTCTTCCACCACCAAATCCGTGAGCAGCTGATGCTCGGCGCAGAATGCCCCCACCGCACCGGCCCACCAGGTCGCCAGGCTGTCGGCGTTGAGGGCGATGCGCAGGCGCTCGGGCATGCCTTCCGCGTCCAGCGCGGGTACCTGGCGCTGCAGGTCGCGCTCGAGCAGGCGCACCTGCTGCACATGGTTGAGCAACTGGCGGCCGACCTCGGTCGGGCTCGGTGGCGTGGCACGCACCAGCACCGGCTGGCCGACCCGCGCTTCAAGCAGCTTGATGCGCTGCGAAATGGCTGACTGCGACAGCCCCAGCACCTGCGCAGCACGTTCGAAACCGCCTTGCTCGATCACCGCCGCGAGGGCAGCCAGCAGCTTGTAGTCGAACATCGATTTTCCTAATGACGGATCAGCGCTATTTGTTTTTCTTATACAGCGTCGATTGCCACAATGGCCAGCATCTTTTACGGCAGTTCATTCCTGGAGCACGCGCCATGTGGCAAAGCTATCTCAACGGCATGCTGGTGGCCTTCGGCCTGATCATGGCCATCGGTGCACAAAACGCCTTCGTTCTCGCCCAGAGCCTGCGCCGCGAGCACCACTTGCCGGTGGCTGCGCTGTGCATCGTGTGTGACGCCATCCTGGTGGCGGCCGGGGTGTTCGGCCTGGCCACAGTGCTGGCGCACAACCCGACGCTGCTGGCGATCGCCCGCTGGGGCGGCGCGGTGTTCCTCCTCTGGTACGGTGCCAAGGCACTGCGCAGTGCCTTTTCCAAGCAGAGCCTGCAGCATCAGGAAGGCCAAGGCATGCGCTCGCGCCGGGCAGTGTTGCTGAGTGCCCTGGCGGTCACCCTGCTCAACCCGCACGTGTATCTGGACACGGTGTTGCTGATTGGTTCGCTCGGTGCCCAGCAGACTGCTCCTGGGGCCTACGTGGCCGGGGCGGCCAGCGCTTCGCTGCTGTGGTTCTCGACCCTGGCGATCGGAGCGGCCTGGCTGGCACCTTGGCTGGCACGGCCAGCGACCTGGCGGATGCTTGACCTGATGGTGGCGGTGATGATGTTCGCGGTGGCGGCGCAGTTGATCTTCAGCTGACCTGGCGCCTGCCACAAGATCTTCAGCGCCTGTGAGATCGAGCGCCGCCCGCGCGGCGCTTCGCGGGGCAAGCCCGCTCCCACATCTGTTTCGGGCCAGTACCTCCTGCCACCATTGGCGCGCGAGCCCTTGTTTGTACCCTTCGATATCGCGTCGTGCACCAAGGGGGCGCGCGCCAATGGAAACAGGAATAATTGGCCCGAAACAGATGTGGGAGCGGGCTTGCCCCGCGAAGCGCCGCGCGGGCGGCGCTCGATCTCACAGGCAACACAAGCCTCAAGTCAAACACCACCGGTCGGCAACCGCCAACCGCTCTGGAACCTCTATTCCCTATCTTTGTTGCGTGGTTATGCGCAAGGCCCGGTGCTATGATCCAGCCCTTGCGTCGCAAAGAGTACAAACTCGCCGACGTACATCGGGCCGCCCGTGATCGGCCTTGCGCAAACCGCAAACAGACCTGAATCAGGAGATCCACCATGGCTTTTGAATTGCCGCCGCTGCCGTACGCCCACGATGCCCTGCAGCCGCACATCTCCAAGGAAACCCTGGAGTATCACCACGACAAGCACCACAACACCTATGTCGTGAACCTGAACAACCTGGTCCCAGGCACCGAATTCGAAGGCAAGACCCTGGAAGAGATCGTCAAGGCCTCTTCGGGCGGCATCTTCAACAACGCCGCTCAAGTCTGGAACCACACCTTCTACTGGAACTGCCTGTCGCCAAACGGCGGCGGCCAGCCAACTGGCGCCCTGGCTGATGCCATCAACGCCGCTTTCGGTTCCTTCGACAAGTTCAAGGAAGAGTTCACCAAGACTTCGGTTGGCACCTTCGGTTCCGGCTGGGGCTGGCTGGTGAAGAAAGCTGACGGCTCCCTGGCCCTGGCCAGCACCATCGGCGCCGGCTGCCCGCTGACCAGCGGCGACACCCCGCTGCTGACCTGCGACGTCTGGGAACACGCCTACTACATCGACTACCGCAACCTGCGTCCGAAGTACGTCGAGGCATTCTGGAACCTGGTCAACTGGGCCTTCGTTGCCGAACAGTTCGAAGGCAAGACCTTCAAGGCCTGATTCATTCAGCCCTGAACGAAAAGCCCGGCCCAATGCCGGGCTTTTTTGTGCCTGAGCGTTTTTCCCCAAAGTCTTGCTCAGTGCGCATAGCGCGCTAACATCAAACGTCTGGAAGTTTGATGGCGCGCACTCAAGTTGCAGGGTCGGGCAACCGATACACTACCCAAGGTCGGCCGATAGTGTATTGCCAACGTTAATGGCAAAATGATGCCATGCGCATGGATTAAGGAAACCCCATTGAAGCTGGAATTGCGGAACAGCTTATCGGTCAAGTTGCTCAGGGTCGTGCTCCTTTCGGCGCTGGCGGTCGGCGTCGTCCTCAGTTGCGCGCAAATCGTCTACGACACCTACAAGACCCGCCAGGCCGTCAACAACGACGCCCAACGCATTCTCGACATGTTCCGTGACCCCTCGACCCAAGCGGTGTACAGCCTCGACCGGGAAATGGGCATGCAGGTGATGGAAGGCCTGTTCCAGGACGAATCGGTGCGCATGGCCTCGATCGGCCACCCCAACGAAACCATGCTGGCGGAAAAGTCCCGCCCGCTGCAGGACATGTCGATGCGCTGGCTGACCGACCTGATCCTCGGCCAGGAGCGCACCTATACCACCCAGCTGGTCGGCCGCGGCCCGTACAGCGAGTACTACGGCGACCTGAGCATCACCCTCGACACCTCGTCCTACGGCGAAGACTTCCTCATCAATGCGGTGATCATCTTCATTTCCGGGGTGTTGCGCGCCCTGGCCATGGGCCTGGTGCTGTACCTGGTCTACCACTGGCTGCTGACCAAGCCGCTGTCGAAGATTATCGAGCACCTTACCCAGATCAACCCCGACCGCCCCAGCCAGCACCAGATCCCGCTGCTCAAGGGGCATGAGAAGAACGAGCTGGGTATCTGGGTCAATACCGCAAACCAGCTGCTGGCCTCGATCGAGCGCAATACCCACCTGCGCCACGAAGCCGAGAACAGCCTGCAACGCATGGCCCAGTACGATTTCCTCACCGGCCTGCCCAACCGCCAGCAACTGCAGGAGCAGCTCGACAAGATTCTCGCCGACGCCGGCCGCCTGCAGCATCGCGTGGCCGTACTGTGCGTAGGCCTGGACGACTTCAAGGGCATCAACGAACAGTTCAGCTACCAGACCGGCGACCAGCTGCTGCTGGCCCTGGCCGATCGCCTGCGCGCCCACAGTGGGCGCCTGGGTGCCCTGGCACGCCTGGGTGGCGACCAGTTCGCCCTGGTCCAGGCCAATATCGAGCAGCCTTACGAGGCTGCCGAGCTGGCCCAGAGCATCCTCGACGACCTGGAACTGCCGTTCGGCCTCGACCACCAGCAGATCCGCCTGCGCGCCACCATCGGCATCACGCTGTTCCCCGAGGACGGCGACAGCACCGAAAAGCTGTTGCAGAAGGCCGAGCAGACCATGACCCTGGCCAAGGCCCGCTCGCGCAATCGCTACCAGTTCTACATTGCCAGCGTCGACAGCGAAATGCGCCGCCGTCGCGAGCTGGAAAAAGACCTGCGCGAAGCACTGCCGCGCAACCAGCTGTACCTGGTCTACCAACCGCAGATCAGCTACCGCGACCACCGCGTGGTCGGCGTCGAGGCCTTGCTGCGCTGGCAACACCCGGAGCTGGGCATGGTCCCGCCCGACCAGTTCATCCCGCTGGCCGAGCAGAACGGCAGCATCATCAGCATCGGCGAGTGGGTGCTCGACCAGGCCTGTCGGCAATTGCGCGAATGGCATGACATGGGCTTCAGCGAACTGCGCATGGCGGTCAACCTGTCCACCGTGCAGCTGCACCACAACGAGCTGCCGCGGGTGGTCAACAACCTGCTGCAGGCCTACCGCCTGCCGCCGCGCAGCCTGGAGCTGGAAGTGACCGAGACCGGCCTGATGGAAGACATCAGCACCGCCGCCCAGCACCTGCTGAGCCTGCGCCGTTCCGGGGCGATGATTGCCATCGACGACTTCGGCACCGGGTATTCGTCGCTCAGCTACCTGAAGTCGCTGCCGCTGGACAAGATCAAGATCGACAAGAGCTTCGTCCAGGACCTGCTCGACGACGATGACGACGCCACCATCGTTCGCGCCATCATCCAGCTGGGCAAGAGCTTGGGCATGCAGGTGATCGCCGAAGGCGTGGAAACCGCCGAGCAGGAAACCTACATCATCGCCCAGGGTTGCCATGAGGGTCAGGGCTACCACTACAGCAAGCCACTGTCGGCTCGCGAGCTGACCAGTTTCCTCAAGCAGGCACAGCGCAACCAGGTCTCCGCGCTGTAACACTTGCCCCTCCGATTACAGGCCGTGACGCGCATTTACATGAATTGCGCGCCCGCCCCTTTACAGCAAATGCAAATCTTTCGCATGATGTTGCCGTTTCGCGCGCCACGGCGCACGGCCCAACCCCATGGTCCAACCACACGACGCAGGAAACCAATAATGATTCGAATGCCTCTGGCCTCCGCCAGTCTGCTGGCCATCGCCATCGCTCTCGCCGGTTGCGGAGAAGGCAAGGATGACAAGGCCGCCGCCCCGCAAGCTCAGGCACCTGCTGCTGCCAGCACCACCGCTGCTGCGCCCGGGGCTGTCGACGAAGCGGCTGGCAAAGCCGTGGTCAAGCATTACACCGAAATGGTCTACGCCGTTTACAGCGACGCGCTGAGCACCGCAAAAACCCTGCAGACCGCCGTCGACGCGTTCCTCGCCAAGCCCAACGACGAAACCCTGAAGGCCGCCAAAGAGGCCTGGGCCGCCGCGCGCGTTCCGTACCTGCAGAGCGAGGTGTTCCGCTTCGGCAACACCATCATCGACGACTGGGAAGGCCAGGTGAACTCCTGGCCGCTGGATGAAGGCCTGATCGACTACGTCGACAAGAGCTACGAGCATGCCCTGGGCAACCCGGCGGCCAACGCCAACATCATCGCCAACACCGAGATCCAGGTCGGCGAAGAGAAGGTCGACGTCAAGGACATCACCCCTGAGAAGCTGGCCAGCCTGAACGAACTGGCAGGTTCCGAAGCCAACGTCGCCACCGGCTACCACGCCATCGAGTTCCTGCTCTGGGGCCAGGACCTCAACGGCACCGGCCCAGGTGCAGGCGCCCGCCCGGCGTCCGACTACCTGGAAGGCAAAGGCGCCACCGGCGGCCACAACGACCGTCGTCGTGCCTACCTGAAGGCGGTCACCGAGCTGCTGGTCAAGGACCTCGAAGAGATGGTCGGCAACTGGGAGCCGAACGTCGCCGACAACTACCGTGCCACCCTGGAAGCTGAGCCAGTGGCCGACGGCCTGCGCAAGATGCTGTTCGGCATGGGCAGCCTGTCGCTGGGTGAACTGGCCGGTGAGCGCATGAAGGTCTCGCTGGAAGCCAACTCGCCAGAAGACGAACAGGACTGCTTCAGCGACAACACCCACTACTCGCACTTCTACGACGCCAAGGGCATCCGCAACGTCTACCTTGGCGAGTACACCCGTATCGACGGCACCAAGCTGACCGGCCCGAGCCTGTCCTCGTTGGTGGCCAAGGCCGACCCGGCGGCGGACGCCACTCTCAAGGCCGACCTCGAAGCCACCGAAGCGAAGATCCAGGTTATTGTCGATCACGCGCTCAAAGGCGAGCACTACGACCAGCTGATCGCTGCCGACAATGCTGCCGGCAACCAGATCGTGCGCGATGCCATCGCCTCGCTGGTCAAGCAGACCGGTTCGATCGAGCAGGCTGCAGGCAAGCTGGGTATTGCCAACCTGAACCCGGACACCGCCGATCACGAATTCTGATCAGCCGTTTCGGTTCACAAAGAGGCGACCTTCGGGTCGCCTTTTTTCTGTGCCGGCCTCTTCGCGGCTAAAGCCGCTCCGACAGGGACTGCACTGCACCTGAGGACTGTGGTGTCCCTGTGGGAGCGGGTTTACCCGCGAAGGGGCCGGTACAGGTTCATGAAAATGCTGGAATTTCACATCCTTTTCACCCGGGTAATTGCAAATTGCTCTTATTCAAACAACGCCGTCCTGCTAAGCTTGCACGCCGGTTTTTCGCTCACGCCCAGGATTTTGCATGTCCTCGTCGCTGTCCCGACTCTCCCCCCTGCTGCTGGCCCTCACCCTTGCCGCCTGTGACGACGCCCCGCGTTTCACCCAGGCCGAGCCCGGCGAAGCGCTGTCTGGCGGCCAGGCAACGGTTCAGCGCAACGACCGCAAGGCGTTTTCCCTGCCCTCGGCCAACCTCTCGGCCGAGCGGCGCCTGGACTTCGCCGTGGGTAACAGTTTCTTCCGCAGCCCATGGGTGATCGCCCCGTCCACTACCACCGCGCGTGACGGCCTGGGCCCGTTGTTCAACACCACGGCCTGCCAGAACTGCCACGTGCGTGACGGCCGCGGCCACCCGCCGGAGCCCGGCGACAGCAATGCCGTGGGCATGCTGGTGCGCCTGTCGATCCCCGACCAGCCTTACCTGGCCAAGGTGATCGAGCGCCTCGGCGTGGTCCCCGAGCCCGTCTACGGCACCCAGTTGCAGGACATGGCCATCCCCGGCGTGGCACCAGAGGGCAAGGTGCGGGTGAGCTACACCACCCAGACCGTCACCTTCAAGGACGGCCACCCGGTCGAGCTGCGCCGCCCGACCCTGCAGATCACCCAACTCGGCTACGGCCCGATGCACCCCGACACACGCTTCTCGGCCCGTGTGGCCCCGCCAATGATCGGCCTGGGCCTGCTCGAAGCCATCCCCGAGGCCGACATCCTGGCCAACGAAGACCCGGACGACCGCAACCACGATGGCATCCGCGGCCGCGCCAACCGGGTCTGGGACGAAGCCCAGGGCAAGACCGTGATCGGCCGCTTCGGCTGGAAGGCCGGGCAGCCCAACGTCAATCAGCAGAACGTGCACGCCTTCAACGGCGACATGGGCCTGACCAGCACCTTGCAAGCGAAGGACGACTGCACACCGGCCCAGGTCGCCTGCCTGGCCGCGCCCAATGGCAACGGCGAAGGCGACGAGAAGGAAGTCAGCGACAACATCCTGCGCCTGGTCACCTTCTACACCCGCAACCTCGGTGTGCCTGCCCGTCGTGACGTCGGCGCGCCGCAAGTGCTGGCCGGCAAGAACCTGTTCTTCCAGGCCGGTTGCCAGGCCTGCCATATCCCGCAGTTCACCACCGCCGCCAACACCGCCGAAGCGGAGTTGGCCAACCAGGTGATCCGCCCCTACAGCGACCTGCTGCTGCACGACATGGGCCCAGGCCTGGCCGACGAGCGCACCGAATTCGCTGCCAACGGCCAAGACTGGCGTACCCCACCTTTGTGGGGCATCGGCCTGACCGAAGCCGTCAGCGGCCACACCCAGTACCTGCATGACGGCCGCGCCCGCAACCTGCTTGAAGCCGTGCTCTGGCATGGCGGCGAAGCCCAGCCGGCGCGCGACCATGTATTGACCTTCAATGCCGAGCAGCGCGCCGCGTTGCTGGCCTTCCTGAACTCACTTTAAAACGCGCAAGGAGCCGGGCATGTTCCGACCCAAACTGTTGTTCACCAGCCTCGCCGCACTCGCCCTGGGTGCCTGCTCGCCGCAGGACCCGCAGGCAGTGACTTCCGCTGCCATCGCCAAGCAGGTGATCCTGCCGACCTATAGCCGCTGGGTCGAAGCCGACCGCCAGCTGGCCGCCAGCGCCCTGGCCTACTGTGAAGGCAAGGAAAGCCTGGACACCGCACGCGCCGATTTCCTCAATGCGCAGAAGGCCTGGGCCGAACTGCAACCACTGCTGGTCGGACCGCTGGCCGAAGGCAACCGCGCCTGGCAAGTACAGTTCTGGCCCGACAAGAAGAACCTGGTCGGCCGCCAGGTCGAGCAACTGGTCAACGGAGACAAGCCGGTCGATGCCGCCGCCCTGGGCAAGGCCAGCGTCGTGGTTCGCGGCCTGTCGGCTTACGAGTACATCCTCTTCGACAGCAAGCCGGACATCGCCACTGCCGAGCAGAAGGCCCGCTACTGCCCGCTGCTGGTGGCCATCGCCGATCACCAGAAGGGCCTGGCCGAGGATATCCTCAAGACCTGGAACAGCACCGACGGCATGCTGTCGCAGATGACCAAGTTCCCCAACCAGCGCTACGCCGACTCCCACGAGGCGATCGCCGACCTGCTGCGCTCCCAGGTCACCGCCCTGGATACCTTGAAGAAGAAGCTGGGTGCGCCGATGGGCCGCCAGACCAAGGGCATTCCTCAGCCGCTGCAGGCCGAGGCCTGGCGTAGCCACTCCTCGCTGAAGAGCCTGGAAGCCACCCTCAAGGCCGCCCAGGCAGTGTGGGTCGGGGTCGACAATCAGGGCCTGCGCAGCCTGCTGCCCAGCGATCAGAAAGCCCTGGCGCAGAAGATCGACGACGCTTACGCTACGGCGCTCAAAGTGCTGGCCGACAACCAGAAGACCCTCGGCGAGCTGCTGGCCGACGACGCCGGGCAGCAGACCCTCAACCAGATCTACGATGCCCTCAACGCCGTCCACCGCCTGCATGAAGGCGACCTGGCCAAGGCGCTGAACATCCAGCTGGGCTTCAATGCCAACGACGGTGACTGATCATGCTGCGACGCCAGGCCCTCAAACTCGGTAGCGTATTGCTCAGCGCCCTGACCCTGGGCGGTTGGAGCCTGCTGCGCAACAAAGGCAGCGAGCCCTTGCTGCTGTCGGCGCGTGACGATGGCGACGGCAGGCATTATGCGGTCGGGTTCCGCCTGGACGGCACCCAGGTGTTCAGCACCCAGGTCGCCCAGCGTTGCCATGCCATCATCAACCACCCCGAGCTGCCGATCGCCCTGTTCGTCGCCCGTCGCCCCGGCACCGAAAGCTACCTGGTCGACCTGCGCGACGGTCGCCTGCTGCAGACCGTCACCTCGCAACCGAACCGGCACTTCTATGGCCATGCGGTGATCCACAAGGGTGGCGAATGGCTGTATGCCACCGAGAACGACACCACCGACCCAGGCCGTGGCGTGCTCGGCGTCTACCGCTTCGAGGGTGAACGCCTGGTGCACACCGGCGAGATCCCGACCCATGGCATCGGCCCCCATGAAGTGGCCTGGCTGCCGGACGGCGAGACCCTGGTCGTGGCCAACGGCGGTATCCGCACCGAGGCCGAAAGCCGGGTCGAGATGAACCTCGACGCCATGCAGCCGAGCCTGGTACTGATGCAGCGCGACGGCACCCTGCTGAGCAAGGAAACCCTGGCCCAGCAGATGAACAGCGTGCGCCACCTGGCGGTGGGCGACGATGGCACCATCGCCGCCTGCCAGCAGTTCATGGGGGCTGCCGACGAGACCGCCGAGCTGCTGGCGATCAAACGCCCGGGTGAGCCGTTCAAGGCCTTCCCGGTAGCCGAACGCCAGCTGCAATCGATGGCCCAGTACACCGCCAGCGTCGCCATCCACAGCGACCTGCGCCTGGTGGCGCTGACCGCGCCGCGGGCCAACCGCCTGTTTGTCTGGGACCTGGACAGCGGCGCGGTGAAGCTCGACGCACCGATGCCCGATTGCGCCGGAGTCGGCGCGGTCAAGGATGGTTTTGTCGTCACCTCCGGGCAGGGCCGTTGCCGCTTCTACGACTGCCGCAAGGCCGAACTGATCGGGCAACCGATGGACCTGCCGTCCGGGTTCTGGGACAACCACCTGCACCTGGTTTGATTTCTGCTGGGCTGTACTGGCCTCTTCGCGGCTAAAGCCGCTCCTACAGGGACCGCGCAAACTCGTTGACTGCGCGGTCCCTGTAGGAGCGGCTTTAGCCGCGATCGGACCGGCACAGGCAATCCCCTCCCCCTTCTGCAATACTTCCCTGATCCGCACGTGGGCAGGATCGCCCGTTGTCGTGTCAAAACGAATAACAACCACGCATCCAAGGAACCGGACTTATGCTACGCCGCCGCATGCTCATCATGTTGGCCGTCGTCCTGCTGATCGTGCTGGCCCTGGGGGGATACAAAGGCTTCTCGATCTACAAACAGATCCAGATGTTCTCCGCCCCCCGGCCGCCCATCACCGTTGCCGCCGCCCCGGCCGAACAGCGCCAGTGGCAGGAGCGCCTGCCGGCCGTAGGCAGCCTGAAGGCATTGCAGGGCGTCGAGCTGAGCCTTGAAGTCGAAGGCATCGTCAAGGCCCTGTACTTCGACTCCGGGCAGAAGGTCAAAGCCGGGCAACCGCTGCTGCAACTCAACGACGACCAGGAAACCGCCCTGCTCGGCACCGCCCAGGCCGACCTGGGGCTGGCCAAGGTCGACTTCGGCCGCGGCAGCCAGCTGGTCGGCGATGCCGCCATTTCCCGCGGCGAGTTCGATCGCCTGTCCTCCCAGTACCGGCGCAATCAGGCAGTGGTCGAGCAGCTCAAGGCGCAGAAGATCAAGAAAAGCATCAACGCGCCGTTCAATGGCACCATCGGCATTCGCCAGGTGGATATCGGCCAGTACCTGGCCGCCGGCACAGTGATCGCCACCCTGCAGGACCTGTCCAGCCTGTACGTCGACTTCAACGTACCGGAACAGGCGTTGCCGCACCTGAGTCTGGGCCAGCAGGTGCTGGTGCAGGTGGCGGCGTATCCGGGGCAGACGTTCCCGGCCAGCCTCAGCGCGATCAACCCCAAGGTCGATGAGAACACCCGCAACCTGCTGGTGCGCGCGACCCTGGCCAACCCGGACGACAAGCTGCTGCCCGGCATGTTCGCCAACCTGCTGATCCTGCTGCCCGACCCGCAGCCCCAGGTGGTCGTCCCGGAAAGCGCCATCACCTACACCCTTTACGGCAACTCGGTGTACGTCGCCACACCGAAGAAGGACAAGGACGGCAACCCGGAAACCGACGACAACGGCCAGCCCCGGCTCAGCGCCGAACAACGCACCGTACAGACCGGCGAGCGCCGCGATGGCGTGGTGGTGGTCAGCAAGGGCCTCAAGGCCGGCGAACAGGTGGTCACCGCCGGGCAGCTCAAGCTGACCCCGGGTGCGGCTATCCGCATTGGCCAGGACAGCGCGCTAAAGCCCGAACAGGGCACACCGCGCACCGACTGAGCAGGAGGCAGGCATGGCGTTCACTGATCCGTTCATCCGCCGCCCGGTGCTGGCCAGCGTGGTCAGCCTGCTGATTTTGCTGCTCGGCTTCCAGGCCTGGAACAAACTGCAGATCCGCCAGTACCCGAAAATGGAAAACGCCCTGATCACGGTGACCACCGCCTACCCCGGGGCCAACGCCGAGACCATCCAGGGCTACATCACCCAGCCGCTGCAACAGAGCCTGGCCAGCGCCGAAGGCATCGACTACATGACCTCGGTCAGCCGGCAGAACTTCTCGGTGATTTCCATCTATGCACGCATCGGCGCCGACAGCGACCGCCTGTTCACCGAACTGCTGGCCAAGGCCAACGAAGTGCGCAACCAGCTGCCACAGGACGCCGAAGACCCGGTCCTGAGCAAGGAGGCCGCCGATGCCTCGGCGCTGATGTACATCAGCTTCTACAGCAAGGAGATGAGCAACCCGCAGATCACCGACTACCTGTCGCGGGTGATCCAGCCCAAGCTGGCGACCCTGCCAGGCATGGCCGAGGCCGAGATCCTCGGCAACCAGGTGTTCGCCATGCGCATCTGGATCGACCCGGTGAAGCTGGCCGGCTTCGGCCTTGCGGCCACCGACGTGACCAATGCCGTACGCCGCTACAACTTCCTCTCGGCAGCAGGCGAGGTGAAGGGCGAGTACGTGGTCACCAGCATCAACGCCAGCACCGAGCTGAAGTCCGCCGAAGCCTTCGCCGCGCTGCCGCTCAAGGTGTCCGGTGACAGCCGGGTGCTGCTCGGCGACGTGGCACGGGTGGAGATGGGTGCGGAAAACTACGACACGGTCAGCTCGTTCGATGGTACGCCATCGGTCTACATCGGCATCAAGGCCACCCCGGCGGCCAACCCGCTGGACGTGATCAAGGAAGTGCGGCGCATCATGCCGGAGCTGGAAAGCCAGCTGCCGTCAGCGCTGAAGGTATCGATCGCCTACGACGCCACGCTGTTCATCCAGGCCTCCATCGACGAAGTGATCAAGACCTTGGGCGAAGCGGTGCTGATCGTCATCGTGGTGGTGTTCCTGTTCCTCGGTGCCCTGCGCTCGGTGCTGATCCCGGTGGTGACCATTCCGCTGTCGATGATCGGCGTGCTGTTCTTCATGCAGATGATGGGCTACTCGCTGAACCTGCTGACGCTGCTGGCGATGGTGCTGGCGATCGGCCTGGTGGTGGACGATGCCATCGTGGTGGTGGAGAACATCCACCGGCACATGGAGGAAGGCAAGTCACCCTTCGATGCAGCGCTGGAAGGCGCCCGTGAAATCGCCATGCCCGTGGTGTCGATGACCATCACCCTGGCGGCGGTCTACGCCCCCATCGGCTTTCTCACCGGGCTTACCGGCGCGCTGTTCAAGGAGTTTGCCCTGACCCTGGCCGGCGCGGTGGTCATCTCCGGCATTGTCGCCCTGACCTTGTCGCCGATGATGTGCGCCCTGCTGTTGCGCCAGGAGCAGAACCCCAGCGGCCTGGCCCATCGCCTGGACGTGCTGTTCGAAGGCCTCAAGGTGCGCTACCAACGCCTGCTGCACGCCACCCTCGACAGCCGCCCGGTGGTGCTGGTGTTCGCCGTGATCATCCTGTGCCTGATCCCGGTGCTGCTCAAGTTCACCCAGAACGAACTGGCGCCCAACGAAGACCAGGGCGTGATCTTCATGATGAGCAGCTCGCCGCAGCCGGCCAACCTCGACTACCTGAACGCCTACACCGACCAGTTCACCCCGCTGTTCAAGAGCTTCCCCGAGTACTACTCGTCGTTCCAGATCAACGGTTTCAATGGTGTGCAGAGCGGCATCGGCGGCTTCCTGCTCAAGCCCTGGAACGAACGCAAGCGCACGCAGATGGAGCTGCTGCCGCTGGTCCAGGCCAAGCTCGAGCAGATCGGCGGGCTGCAGATCTTCGGTTTCAACCTGCCTTCATTGCCGGGCACCGGTGAGGGCCTGCCGTTCCAGTTCGTGATCAACACCGCCGGCGACTACCCTGCCCTGCTGGAAGTCGCCCAGCGGGTCAAGCAACGGGCCCAGGAATCGGGCAAGTTCGCCTTCCTCGACATCGACCTGGCTTTCGACAAGCCCGAGGTGGTCGTCGACATCGACCGGGCCAAGGCAGCGCAGATGGGCGTTTCGATGGATGCGCTGGGCGGTACCCTGGCCACCCTGCTGGGGGAGGCGGAAATCAACCGTTTCACCCTCGAGGGCCGCAGCTACAAGGTAATTGCCCAGGTCGAGCGGCCTTATCGGGACAACGCCGGCTGGCTGAACAACTACTACGTGAAGAACGAACAAGGGCAGTTGCTGCCCTTGTCGACCCTGATCACCCTCAGTGACCGCGCGCGCCCCCGCCAGCTCAACCAGTTCCAGCAATTGAACTCGGCGATCATCCAAGGGGTGCCAATGGTCAGCATTGGCGAGGCGTTGCAGACGGTACGCGAGATCGCCCGGGAAGAGGCACCGGAGGGCTTCGCCTTCGACTATGCCGGGACGGCAAGGCAGTACGTGCAGGAAGGCAGCGCACTGTGGGTGACCTTTGGCCTGGCGCTGGCGATCATCTTTCTGGTGCTGGCCGCGCAATTCGAGAGTTTCCGCGACCCGCTGGTGATTCTGGTGACCGTGCCGCTATCAATCTGTGGTGCCCTGCTACCGCTGTTCCTGGGCATTTCCAGCATGAACATCTACACCCAGGTGGGGCTGGTGACGTTGATCGGTCTGATCAGCAAGCACGGCATCCTGATCGTCGAGTTCGCCAACCAGTTGCGCGAGGAAAAGGGCTTGAACGTTCGCCAGGCCATCGAGGAAGCGGCCGCCATTCGCCTGCGGCCGGTACTGATGACCACGGCGGCGATGGTATTCGGCATGGTGCCGCTGATTCTGGCCTCCGGGGCCGGCGCGGTGAGCCGGTTCGATATCGGCACGGTGATTGCCACCGGGATGTCGATCGGAACCTTGTTTACCCTCTTTGTGCTGCCTTGCATCTACACCCTGCTGGCACACAAGTCGGCTACCAAGGATGCTGTTGTCGCCTGATCCGACCTCTTGGCGGGTAAACCCGCTCCCACAGGTACCGCACAGTGCTCAAAAGCCGTGCTGAACCTGCGGAGCGGGTTCTAGACCTCGAACGCCGCTAAGGGCCAGCAAGGCATACACAAAAACAAAGGCCTCGCGATTGCGAGGCCTTCATCTTGCTCGAGCTGTATCAGCCAAACGGCCGTAGCCCCTGGCGCATGCCGAACAGGAACAGCAACAGGTCCTGATCCGGCTGGGCCTGGCTCTGCTGTGCCTTGACCTCACGCGGCACCGCGCACTGGTCTGGCTTGCTGAATACCACAGGCCGTGGCTCTTCCCAGGCCGCTACCGCCGCCGTGGTCACAGCCAACCCAGCCACCAGGAACAAAGCTCGAGCGATTTCTAGTTTCATTGCCCTAACCCTTTGACAGCGCTGCCAAACGCCATCTGGTAAAAATAGAGCAGCGTTTGCCATTCCGTGTCATTTAGCGACGAGTGGCGGCGCAGCTGGCGCAGGTCGTTACCCGCAGCCCGCTGACAGCTGATGCGTCGTCGGCATTTTTCCAGGTCAAGGAGTGCAACTTCGACGCGGGCCTGCTCACCCTCGCCGATGACCTTGATGAAGACGTGCTTGCCGTACAGGCAGCCATGCTGCCAGTGGCCCAGGTGCATGCGCGCCAGGTTGTCCGCCAGGTCCTTGAGCATGCGTTCATGCACTACCTGAGGATAGCGCTCGCGCGCGCCTTCGGCGTGCCACGTGTCGAGTTCGACAAAGCCGTCCAGCGCCTCGCTGACCAGCAGCGCGCGCCATTGATGCTCGGGGTCACGCTCGGCACCACAAAACACGATGCGCGGCACGCGAACACCCAGTTGCTCGAAGCTGTTCAGCGCATCGAGTTCGCGCAGCACGGTCGGCCTGCCGAATGGGTGCAACAGGCTGCGATAGATATGGCCAACCTGACGCTTGGCATACAGCACCTTGCCGTTGCCATCGCTCAGCCGTTGCACACCACTTTCACCACCGCGCCGCTGGTTGGGTTCCTCGACCCATTCGCCCTGCTGGCGCCAGTAATAATCGAACCGCGACTCCCCATTCTGGGCTACAGCCATCAAACACTACCCCTTACGCAATACATATACCCGCCACATGGCATAGAACGGCAGGAAGTCGAGGTGTTCCTGGATTCTGAAGCCGGCGGCCTTGAATTCTGCTTCAACCGTTTCTGCCGGTAACACGAAACGGTTCTGATAGGCGCCCTGCTCGGCCTTGGCACTGCGCTTCTGCTCGAGCTTCTGGCGGCGCCAGGCCTTGAAGTTACCGTCCACCCACAATGACAGGATTACACTGTCACGGCTAACCCTTTGAAACTCGTCAAGAATGGTCTTGCGGTGAGCCGACTCGCCAATATGGTGGAACAGCCGCATGCAGAAGATGCTGTCGACCGAATTATCCGGCAAGTCGATCGCGAATGCCGATGTCTGCAAAGGGCGTACCCGCGCCACCACCTCTGGCGGTTGCGCGGCACAGGCCGTCTGGATCATCGCTTCCGAGTTGTCGGCACCGATGATGACCCGGTTCGGCTTTTCCGCCAACAGCGGCCAGAAACGGCCAGCGCCGCAGGGCAAGTCGAGGACCAGACCCGGCTCTCCGGCCAGCGCCAGGGCACGACGAGCCAGCTGCTCGTCACGCTTGTGGGACAGGCGACGGGCGAGTCCATCCTGGTGCTTGAGGAAGTACTCCTTGGCATGTTGCTGGTCGTACTTCTCGGAAAATTCGAGTTTGATCGGGCTACGCATCGGACATCTCCAGTTTCCAATGCGCTTACCTTAGGTATCGGATCGTTGGAAACAGGTCATGCCAATGTGAAAATAATGTCACGAACCTGTAGCTATGTTTCATCTTGTTACTGCGTGGGATCGGTCTTTTCCGCGCTCTGGCTCAGGTCTACCTGGAAGCGGCAGCCATGCGGTGCCGTCGCGGTCAGCGTCACTCGCCAGCCCTGGTCGTCGCAGATCCTCTGCACCAGCGACAGGCCCAGGCCAAGGCCCTCGCCACGCCGCTCCTCGCCACGCACGAACGGCTGGAACATTGCTTCGCGTTGCTCCTCCGGAATCCCCACGCCACTGTCCTCGACACTGAAGCCGTTGAGCTCCAGGCTCAGGCGGATATAACCGCTGTCTGTGTAATGCGCGGCATTGCGCAACAGGTTGCCCATCACCGAGTGCAGGAACGTGGCGTTGTACAGCAAAGGGCCTGCACTGACCTGACCATCGTAGTAGAGCGTCAGGCCCTTTTGCTCGATGGTATCGCGCCACACCCCGGTCAGGTCGTCGGCGACTTCACGCAGCGTTGCCTGGGACGCCACCGCCCCCTGGTCACGTTGAGCACGGGCGAGCATGAGGAAGGTCTTGACCAGCTCGCGCATCTCTTCCGTGGCACGGGCGATACGTTCCACCTGGCTGCGCGAACGGGTATCCAGATTGGGGTTTTCCATCAGCAGTTCGCACGAAGTGGCCAGCACCATCAGCGGCGTTCGCAGCTCATGGCTGACATCGCTGGTGAACAAGCGCTCGCGGGTCAGGGCGTCGCGCAGCCGGCCCAGGGTATCGTCGAACGCTACCGCCAGCTGGCCGACTTCGTCGGCCGCGTAGTCCGGTGCCAGCGGCGGCGCCAGGCCAAGCAACTGATCACGATGGCGAACCTGTCGTGCCAGGCGGATGACCGGTGCCATCACCCTGCGCGCCAACAGCCAGCCGAGCACCACCGCCAGCACCAGGCTGAGCACGAAACCCACCACCACGACGGCAAACAGCACGCGCTCGCGCTCTTCGAAATCGCTCTGGTCCTGCAGCAGTACATAGCGGCGACCATCGACGATCTCGACCATCGCGTGGTAGGACAGCTGGTCGCGAAACACCTCATGGAAGCCGACATCGAGGCGGCGCAGGTCCTTGGGCAGCTCGAAATCATCGCGCCCGCCACTGAAATAGAACAGCTGGTCAGGCCGTGGCCGGTGGCTCCAGTCACTGACGCTGTCCATGCGCAGCAAGCGCTGCAGGTCGCCGCCGAGCACCGATGAGATCAGGCGCTCTTCGACCAGGTGCACGGTGGCGACAATGCCGAAGGCGAAGGCACCGGCCACCAGCGCGCTCATCAACGCAAAGGCGATGATGATGCGCTGGGCAAGGCTCTGCTTAAACTCCATCGCGGCCCTCGGCGAGGCGATAGCCGACGCCATGCACGGTGTGCAACAGAGGTTTTTCGAACGGCTTGTCGATCACCTGGCGCAGCTGGTGCACATGGCTGCGCAGGCTGTCGCTGTCTGGGCAGTCATCGCCCCACAGGGCTTCTTCCAGCACCTCGCGGCGCAGCACGTGCGGGCTCTTCTGCATCAACACGGCGAGCAGCTTGAGGCCGACCGGGTTGAGTTTGAGCAGGCGACCCTGGCGGGTCACTTCGAGGGTATCGAGGTCGTAGCTCAAGTCCGCGACCTGCAGGGTACGGCGGCCGCCGCCCTGGGCCCGGCGCAGCACCGCTTCGATGCGCGCGGCCAACTCGGACAAGGCAAACGGCTTGAGCAGGTAATCATCGGCACCGGAGCGGAAGCCCTGCAGGCGATCGTCCAGCTGGTCGCGGGCCGTCAGCATGATCACCGGGGTATCACGGCGGGCATCCTCACGCAGACGCTTGCACAGGGTATAGCCGTCGATACCGGGCAGCATGATGTCGAGCACGATCAGGTCGTAGTGCTCGGTGGCGGCCAGGTGCAGGCCTGAGAGGCCGTCCTGGGCGCAGTCGACGGTGTAGCCTTTCATGCCCAGGTAATCGGCAAGGTTGGCAAGAATGTCGCGGTTGTCTTCAACCAAAAGAATACGCATCGGGTTCTCCTGTGCGGCGCTTCGCTAGGGTGCGCGGCAGGCGCAGCTTAAGGCCATCGCCGGTACTGTGCCAGCCCTCGGGCAAATTCAGCGAACTTGACAGTTTTTTCACTGATCCTTCACGGACAGAGGATAGCGGGCGCATGACAATGCCCGGTCTTTTTACCCCCTGGAGTCGTCATGCAACAACGCACTCGTCCGCGTCCGATCAATCTCTGGCTATATCTGGGCATACCTCTGGCTGTCGCCGTGGCCTTGCTTCTGCTGGAACTGACTTCGCTCGACATGGACGTCGCCAACCTGTTCTTCGACCCTGTTGCCGGGCAGTTCATCGGCCGTCACAGTTACCTGCTGGAAACCGTGATGCATGACCGGGTCAAGCAAGGCGTGATCCTGCTCGGGCTGATTTCCCTGGTCGCGTTCGCCTCGAGCTTCTTCTGGAAGCGTCTGTTCAGCTGGCGCCGCGAGCTGGGTTGCCTGGTTCTGGCGTTGGGTCTGTCGACGGCCTTTGTCACGCCGCTGAAGAAGGTGACCCAGGTGCAATGCCCGTGGAGCCTGACCCAGTTCGGCGGCAAGGAAACCTACAGCAAGCTGCTGGAACACCGCCCGGCGACCGACAAACCTGGCCTGTGCTGGCCGGGCGGGCATGCCGCCACCGGTTTCTGCCTGTTCGGCCTGTTCTTCATGCTGCGTGACCGCCGGCCGAAACTGGCGCGGGTGGCGTTCGTGGTGACCCTGCTGGCCGGCTCGGCGCTGGGGCTGGGGCGGATGCTGCAGGGCGCGCACTTCCTGTCGCATAACGTATGGACGGGGGTGTTCTGTTGGTTGATCGGCCTGGGCTCGTATTACCTGGTGCTGTATCGCAGGGGCATGGCCGAGGCGCCCGCTGCTGAACATAGCATTGCCTGACAGAGGGGCCGCTTTGCGGCCCCAGTGGCCGGCACCGGAAAACGAAAAAGCCCCGCACTAGGCGGGGCTTTTTCTTGTCGCAGGGGGTAAGGCTGGCTTACATCATGCCGCCCATGCCACCCATGCCGCCCATGTCAGGCATGCCAGCTGCTGGCTTGTCTTCCGGCAGGTCGGCAACCATGGCTTCGGTGGTGATCATCAGACCGCCGATCGAAGCTGCGGCTTGCAGAGCCGAACGGGTGACCTTGGCTGGGTCGAGGATACCCATCTCGATCATGTCGCCGTATTCGCCGGTAGCGGCGTTGTAGCCGAAGTTGCCCGAACCTTGCTTGACCTTGTCAGCGACAACGCTTGGCTCGTCGCCGGCGTTGGCAGTGATCTGGCGCAGTGGAGCTTCTACGGCGCGACGCAGCAGGGCGATACCGACGTTCTGGTCTTCGTTGTCGCCTTTGAGGTCGGCAATGGCAGCCAGGGAGCGAACCAGGGCCACACCACCGCCAGGCACCACGCCTTCTTCGACGGCTGCACGGGTAGCGTGCAGGGCGTCTTCAACGCGGGCTTTCTTCTCTTTCATTTCAACTTCGGTGCCAGCACCGACCTTGATCACGGCAACACCGCCAGCCAGCTTGGCCAGACGCTCTTGCAGCTTCTCACGGTCGTAGTCGGAGGACGTTTCTTCGATCTGGGCACGGATCTGCTTGACGCGTGCTTCGATGTCGGCGTCCACGCCAGCACCGTCGATGATGGTGGTGTTTTCCTTGGACAGGATGACGCGCTTGGCGTTACCCAGGTGCTCCAGGGTGGTGGTTTCCAGGGTCAGGCCGATTTCTTCGGAGATGACCTGGCCGCCGGTCAGGACGGCGATGTCCTGCAGCATGGCCTTGCGGCGGTCGCCGAAGCCCGGTGCCTTGACTGCGGCAACCTTGACGATACCGCGCATGTTGTTGACCACCAGGGTAGCCAGGGCTTCGCCTTCGACGTCTTCGGCAACGATCAGCAGAGGACGGCCGGCTTTGGCAACGGCTTCCAGAACTGGCAGCAGTTCACGGATGTTGGAGATCTTCTTGTCGACCAGCAGCAGCAGCGGGCCTTCCAGCTCGGCAACCATGGTGTCCGGCTTGTTGACGAAGTACGGAGACAGGTAGCCGCGGTCGAACTGCATGCCTTCTACAACAGACAGTTCGTTTTCCAGGCCCGAGCCTTCTTCAACGGTGATCACGCCTTCTTTACCGACTTTTTCCATGGCTTCGGCAATGATTTCACCGATGGAGTTGTCGGAGTTGGCGGAGATGGTACCTACCTGGGCGATGGCCTTGGAGTCGGCGCATGGCTTGGACAGGTTCTTCAGCTCGGCGACAACGGCGGCGGTGGCCTTGTCGATACCGCGCTTCAGGTCCATCGGGTTCATGCCGGCAGCGACGGCTTTCAGGCCTTCGTTGACGATGGCCTGAGCCAGAACGGTAGCGGTGGTGGTGCCGTCACCGGCAGCGTCGTTGGCCTTGGAAGCCACTTCCTTGACCAGCTGGGCGCCCATGTTTTCGAAGGCGTCTTTCAGCTCGATTTCTTTGGCGACGGAAACGCCGTCCTTGGTGATGGTCGGAGCGCCGAAGCTCTTGGCCAGCACTACGTTACGACCTTTCGGGCCGAGGGTCGCTTTTACCGCGTCAGCCAGAACGTTGACACCAACCAGCATTTTCTTACGAGCGGAATCGCCGAATTTTACGTCTTTAGCAGCCATGATCGTTTAATCCTTGGAATACTTTGGAGTAACGGGAAGTCGGGTGAAATCAGCCTTCGATAACGGCGAGGATTTCGTTCTCGGCCATGACCAGCAGGTCTTCGCCATCGACTTTCACGGTGTTGCTGCCCGAGTAAGGGCCGAAAACCACTTTGTCGCCGACTTTAACGGCCAGCGCACGAACTTCGCCGTTTTCCAGGACGCGACCAGTGCCAACTGCAACGACTTCGCCGCGGTTTGGTTTTTCTGCGGCCGAACCCGGCAGGACGATACCGCCAGCGGTTTTCGATTCTTCTTCGCTGCGACGGATGACTACACGGTCATGCAGAGGACGAAGCTTCATTGTCGATCTCTCCCAAATAGTGGTTTTTGTCGGCCGGTATCGAAACCGGCGGGGTAATGCAATCCGGCGTTGCCGGGGATGGTCCGCAAAGAGCGAACCACCTGTGTCATGACTGGTGTTACCACCAGAAACCTTACGGTGACCACATACATGAGGCCGCCATATTCAATTACAAGGCTTGAGATGCAAAAATTTTCAGACACTTGAAAAACACCGGGGCCGCTTGTGCGGCCCCGGGGGATTATGGGTTTGCCTATTTGTCGCGGCGCTCGTACTCGCCTTCGATCACGTTCGGGCGATGGCCGCCATCACGCGGCTGCGCCTGGAATGGGTCGTCCTGGAACGCGCGCTGGCGCATGGCCTGGGCTTCGGCACGCTCGCGCATCTTGCGGGCCGCCAGGTGGCGGGTGAATGGCAGCAGGCACAGCAGGCCCAGCACGTCGCTGATGAAGCCTGGCAGCAGCAGCAAACCACCACCCACGGCCAGCATCAGGCCCTGGAACATGTCCTCGGCGGGCAGTTCGCCACGCTGCAGGCTTTCACGGGCACGCAGCGCGGTGGCCAGGCCTGCCACACGGACCACCAGCACACCGAGGGCGGAGCCGGCGATGATCAGCAGCAGCGCCGGAAAGAAACCGATCGCGGCGCTGACCTTGACGAAGACGAACAGCTCCAGCACCGGGAACAATAGAAACAGCAGTAGAAAAGCACGCATCAAAGCATTCCTCGTTGGAAGAAACCCTTCCTGTAAGACCCACAGATGGATGCGTGCGCTCGGGATTTCAAGCCTCGACTTCAGTCGCGGTCGGCCATTGGTCGGCGCGCGCCAGCAAAACCAAGGCTTCGCGCACTTGTGTCGGCGTGTTGCAAGAAGCAGGGAACGCTAGCCAGTAGATGCCCTGGCCGATTCGCAGGTGCATGCCTTCGCTGTCGATGCCGACCATCTGTGCCGGTACGTTGCGCGGCAGGTCGGTCAGCGCTACGTAATGGGCGATGGCATTGGCATGGTCGCTGTTCATGTGCTCGATCATGCTCGCCTCGGCCTTGCCCGCGAACGGATTGGCCAAGGTTACCTGGTCGAGCCAGTGGATGGCACCGAAACCGCCAATGTAGCGATGGCGCACTGGCTGCAGGACCCAGAAATCGAAGTCATGGGCCTTGTGGTAATTGGCCGCGTCAGGGAAATAACGGTAGTAGCGTTCGGCCGCCGCCTCGATGGCCGCATCGTCGACCAGCTTGTGCGCCTCGGCCATGACCGTCAGGCGGCCAACGGCCTGCACGTCCTCGGCCTCACGCTCACCCACCAGCAGCGAGCACTTGGGGTCCTTGAGCAAGTTGTGGGTGTGCTGGGCGATGCGGCTGATCAGGATCAGTGGATTGCCCTCGGCATCCAGGCAGTAAGGCACCACCGAACCGAACGGGAAGCCCGGCATGGACTTGGAATGGGTCGAGAGCACGCCGCGGTATTCCTTGAGCAGCAGTTCCCTAGCGGGGCGGATGGCGTTGGTACTCACTTGAGCGCGGCTCCTGGATACGGACTGGATGGGTGACAAGATAAGCATTATCAGATCCAGTGCCAATGGGGCCACTACGCGGGCCATCGCCGCGGTTCATCGCCAGGACAAGCGCGGCTCACACAGGTAACTCACAGGCCTGATGGACTGTGGGAGCCGTGCTTGCCCGCGAAAAGGGGCGCAAAGCACCCCCGGCGATTTACCAGGTCACACCAAAGCCGGCGGTATAGCGGGTCTTGTCCAGATCGCTGTCGCGCGTACCGGTGATGATGTCCTTCTCAGCCTTGAGGTTGAGCGAGGCCCATTCGGTGACCTTGTAGCGCAGCCCCACCTCGGCATCCAGCGAGTAGTCGGCCACGCCGCCCAGCGGCTTGGCAAACTCGCCATTGGTGAACAGCTGGACGTTCTTGCCGATCAGATAGCGGGTGTAGTCCCACTTCACCGCCGCTGAATAGAAGTTGTCCTTGGCACCGTCCTGGTACTCGAAATCGGTGCGGTTGATCAGCGAGCCCAGGGAGAACGCGCCCAGCTCGTCGTCCCAGAACTGGTAGCCAGGGCCGGTACCGACCGTGCGCTGGCGGGCCAGGTCCTCGATGCGGTCGCGCTTGTACTCCATGCGCCCCTGCCAGAACCACTTCTCGGTAATGAAGCGGTCGAGCGCGTACTCGGCGCTCCAGTTGTCGGTGGTGGTGACGTCGTCCTTGCTCTCGCGGTTGTATTCGCCTTCGGCATTGTGCCGCCAACGGCCGTGACGGGCGGTGGTCTTGAAGTCGACATCGTAGTCATCGCTGTCGGTCTCGGCGCGCTTGTAGTCCATGGCCACGTCGACGTTGCCCTTCCAGATGAAGTCTTCCACCAGCGGCTTGGGCTTCATGATCTGCTGGACACTGGCCAGGTCGACCGTCTTCGGTGCATCGCCATTGGCCAGCGTCACCTTGCCTGGCTCGGCGGCCTTGAGCGACTTCGCCTTCTCGCCCGAGTAGGCGTCCTGCTTCACCAGCAGCTCCTGATCACTCTCCAGGGTCTGGACCTGCTTCCAGTCCAGCGAGATCGAACCACCATACGGAGTCTCCAGCAGCAACTTGCCACCGTCGAAAACACGAATCTTGCCGCTGAGCCTATCGCCGTTCTTCATCCACACGGTGTCGGCGTATGCCGGGGCGGCGCACAAGGAAACGGTCAACAGGCAAAGCAAGGATCTAGAATACATAAGCGCGCTACAGGTTCGATTTGTCGAAAAAAGCCGGGCATTATCCAGATACCGACGACCAGAGCAAGGACAGACCCAGGAGCATGCCGTTGAGTTCAACTCTCATTTGCCGTGACCGTTGGTCCGGTTTCATCCCAGGCCAGGGCTGCCCTGATGTCTGAGGGTTATGAGCACACGCTGGCGTCACCCGAAGCCCGACGAACGGCCCTGTATTCGGTGCTTGGCCAGGTGCCCGAAGGCAAGGTAGTCAGCTATGGCCAGCTCGCCGAGCTGGCGGGGCTTGGGCGAGCGGCACGTTGGGTGGGCCGTACCCTCGGGCAGTTGCCAGCCGATACCCGCCTGCCCTGGCACCGGGTACTCGGCGCAGGCGGGCGCCTGAGCCTGGCGCTGGGCACGCCTTCGGGCGATGAACAGCGGGCCAGACTGCGCGCAGAGGGTGTGAATGTGACTAAAAATCGTGTGGATATGACGCGCCATGGCTGGCGCCCAATGGAGCACAGCGGTTAGAGTGCGCGCTTTGTTTTCGCAAATTTGAGGCAGATGTTGGCCCATGCCCCGTAAAACCTGGCGCGCTGCGCTCGCTGCCTATGCCAGCCCGTCAACCTTGGTACTTTTGCTGCTGGGCTTCGCCGCCGGCCTGCCCTACATGCTGGTGTTCTCGACCCTGTCGGTGTGGCTGCGCGAAGCGGGCGTGGCCCGTGAAACGATTGGCTACGCCAGCCTGATCGGCTTGGCCTACGCCTTCAAATGGGTCTGGTCCCCCCTGCTCGACCAGTGGCGCCTGCCGCTGCTCGGCGGCCTGGGGCGGCGGCGTTCCTGGCTGTTGCTTTCGCAATCGCTGGTGGTGATCGGCCTGGTCGGCATGAGCCTGTGCGACCCGCAGCAGCATCTTTCCTGGCTGATCGCCCTGGCGGTGCTGGTGGCCTTCGCCTCGGCCACCCAGGACATCGCCGTCGATGCCTATCGCCTCGAGATTGCCGACGATCAACGCCAGGCGGCCCTCGCTGCCAGCTACATGGCCGGTTACCGCGTTGCCGCCCTGCTCGCGACTGCGGGCGCACTGTTCTTTGCCGAATGGTTCGGTTCCACCGGTTTCAGTTACCTGCACAAGGCCTGGGCCGGCACCTACGTGCTGTTCGGCGTGATGATGCTGCCGGCACTGTTCACCACCCTGGTGATGCGTGAGCCACCGGTACCCATGCGCACCCAGCTGTCGGCCGCGCGCTATGGCCTGATGCATCAGATGGCCTCGGTATTCGTACTGATCATCCTCCTGGTGTCGGTACCGGCCAGCTTCACCCAGATGTTCAACACCGGCTGGTCGAGCGTGATTTCCGGCGATGCAACACCACTCGATCTGCTATTGGAAGACCGTGCCTTCCTGCGCCTGATCCTCTACGTGCTGCTGACCTGGGCCTGCCTTTCGAGCCTGGGCCGTCGTGGCCTGGCCCCGGTGCTGACACCGGTGCACGACTTCATCGCCCGCTATCGCTGGCAGGCCCTGTTGCTGCTCGGGCTGATCGCCACCTATCGCATGTCGGACACGGTCATGGGCGTGATGGCCAACGTGTTCTACATCGACATGGGTTTCACCAAGGACGAGATCGCCAGCGTCAGCAAGGTCTTCGGCCTGATCATGACCCTGGTCGGTGCCGGTGTCGGCGGCTTGCTGATCGTGCGTTTCGGCATTCTGCCGATCCTGTTCATCGGTGGTGCGGCCTCGGCGGCCACCAACATCCTGTTCCTGATGCTGGCCGACATGGGGCCGAACCTGGAGATGCTGGTGGTGACCATTTCGCTGGACAACTTCAGCTCGGGCCTGGCCACCTCGGCATTCGTCGCCTACCTGTCGAGCCTGACCAACCTGAAGTTCTCGGCCACGCAATATGCCCTGCTCAGCTCGATCATGCTGTTGCTGCCGCGCCTGATCGGCGGCTATTCAGGGGTGATGGTGGAGAAGTACGGGTACCACGACTTCTTCCTGATCACTGCGTTGCTGGGCGTGCCCACGCTGATCCTGATTGCGCTGCACTGGCGCCAGGAAGTGGGCCGGGGAAAGCAGGTTCCGGTGGATAACCCGGCGGCCGAGCAACCCTGACAGCACTCTACTGCCTGTACCGGCCTCTTCGCGGGCTCGCCCGCTCCCACAGGTTTTCCACTTGCCCTGAAAGCAGTGGTGTACCTGTGGGAGCGCGTGAGCCCGCGCAAGAGCCGGCGCAAGCAACCAGGGTTATTGCGCGACAGCCCCTTCCCCAGGCCGCCCACCCACCACAAACCACAATGGCCAAAGCGCCAAGGCACCTGCCACGCCCGCCGCCAGGGCAAAGTGCAGCAAGCTCGCCCCTGCTCCGATCATCGCCAGTACCGCGCCACCCAGCCCCAGCAAGGCAATGGTGATCATCCCCAGCATCGCCGACACCAGCCCCTTGCTCTGCTCGCTGGCGAACAGCGTCATGCGGTACAGCACCGCATTGGCCACACCCAGCCCCAACGCATACAGCGACATGCCGGCGACCACGCTGGTCACCGTCGGCCAGCACCAGGTCGCCAGCACCATCAGGCACAGCCCGGCCAGGTACGGCCCCAGCGCGCCACGTACCAGGGCCGGCAGCGGGTAACGATCGGCGATGCGGTTGATGATCAGGTTACCGAGGATCAGCCCACCGAACACCGGCAACTGCCACAGTGCATATTCCATCGTGCTCAGCCCCTCATCGTGGATCAGCAACACCGGCGACAGGCCGATCCAGCCAATCAACGGCAGGCCCACCAGGCCCAGCGCGGCACTGCCGGCGACGAACTTGCGGTTGGCCAGCAACTGGCCATAACCGGCGAGCAGAGGCAGCAGGTGGATCGGGGTGAACGGCAGGCGTGAGCCATCACGGCGCTCCACACCGAGGGTTTCCGGCATCAGGCGATGCAGCAGCAGCCAGCACAGCACCGCGCCGATGGCAAAGGCCACGAACAGCCAGCGCCAGTCCAGCCACTGCAGCATCAGGGTACCGACCAGCGGGCCGAGCAACGGCGACAGCAAGGCGATGTTGGCCAGCAAGGCCATCATGCGCACCGCATCCGCTTCGCTGAACGACTCGTTCAGCGCCGGGTAGCTGACCGTCACCACGAAGCCCAGGCCGATGCCCTGCAGCAGGCGCAGCAGGTTGAACAGGCCGATATCCTGGACCCAGTAGGTGGCCAGGCAGGCGGCGCCAAAGAAGGCACAGCCGGCCAGCAGCAGCGGACGGCGGCCATAGCGGTCGGCCAGCGGGCCGATCAGCCATTGCAACACCACGCCACCGAGCAGGTACAGGTTGAGCGCATGGGGGATGTATTCGGGGCTGGCGTTGAGATGCTCGACCACCACTGGCATCGCCGGCATCACCGCGTCGCTGGCCAGGTAGGTAAGCAGCTCGAACAGGGCCAGGGTCAGGCCGAACAGCAGGGCCCGGAGGGGGGTGATGTATAACAGTGGTTTCATGATCGCGTATCGGGTGCAGGCAGGAGGGGTCAGGGTATATGCCAGAAATGGCGGGCAATTGCTGTGAACAAGTGTAAAAACACGGGGCCGCTTCGCGCCCCATCGCCGGCAAGCTCGGCTCCCACAGGATCACAGGCTTCGAGCCTTGTGCAGTACCTGTGGGAGCCAAGCTTGCCGGCGATGGGCCGCAAAGCGGCCCCAGCTTGCAACTCGGTGTTACTGCGTAGCCGTTTCCTGCACCACGCGAATCACCCGCTGCGGGAACGGGATATCGATCCCTTCGGCCTTCAACCGGTCACGGGCATGCTCGTTGAGCATGAACATCACGTCCCAGTAGTCGGAGGTCTTGGTCCACAGGCGCAACGACACAGTGATCGAACTGTCGCCCAGGGTCGAGACTACCGCCTGCGGCGCCGGGTCCGGCAGCACGCGCGGGTCCTGCGCCAGTTCCAGCAGCACCTGGCGTGCCTTCTGCAGGTCGGCCTCGTAGTCCACGCCCACATCGAACACCACCTTGCGCGTCGGCTGGCGGTTGGTGTTGGTGATGATGCCGTTGGACAGGCTGCCGTTGGGCATGATCACCGTCTTGTTGTCACCGGTGCGCAGCACGGTGTGGAAGATCTGGATGCTGTCGACGGTGCCCGCCACGCCCTGCGCCTCGATCCAGTCGCCGATGCGGAACGGGCGGAACAGCAGGATCAGCACACCCCCGGCGAAGTTTGCCAGGCTGCCCTGCAAGGCCAGACCGATGGCCAGCGTGGCACCACCGATCGCGGCCACGAACGAGGTGGTTTCAATGCCGATCATCGAGGCAACGCTGATCGCCAGCATGACCTTGAGGATGATGTTGGCCAGGGTGCGGATGAAGCCCTGCAGTGCCGGGTCTTGTACGCGCAAACCCACCAGCCTGGCGAGACGATCGCTGACCACGTTGGTAAGCCACCAGCCAATGGCCAAGGTCAGCAGTGCCAGCAGCAGGCGGCTGCCGTATTCCATGATCAAGGGGACCCAGGTCTGCGATTGGCGGACCAGCTGATCGACTTCAGCGTTCAAATCCATATTCATCTCCTGATGCCGAACGGCATGTACACGTAGAGCAGGCCGCCGTCGGTTCGGCGGCCATGGACCCCATGGACATCATTACGCCATCGGGGTTCCGGACAACCCTGCGATCAGTCGCGGAAGTTGTTGAACTGCAGCGGCATGTCGAATTCCTTGGTGCGCAGCAGGGCAATGGCTTCCTGCAGGTCGTCGCGCTTCTTGCCGGTGACACGTACCTGCTCGCCCTGGATGGCAGCCTGGACCTTGAGCTTGCCGTCCTTGATGGTGGCGACGATCTTCTTGGCCAGGTCCTTGTCGATACCTTCGCGGAACTTGGCTTCCTGTTTCTTTTCCTTGCCCGACGCGTACGGGTCCTTGGTTTCCAGGCACTTCACGTCGATCTTGCGCTTGACCAGCGCCAGGCGCAGGATTTCCAGCATGGCTTCGAGCTGGAACTCTTCCTCGGCGGTCAGCACCACGGTCTGCTCCTTGTCCTTGAACTCGAAGCTGCCCTTGCCCTTGAGGTCATAGCGGCGGTCGAGGTCCTTGATGGCGTTGTCGACCGCGTTCTGCACTTCGTGCTTGTCCAGTTCCGATACCACGTCGAACGAAGGCATGGGTATTCTCCATAAAATAAAAGCGCGCTCAGTCTGAACATGGAGCGCGTCGGTGTTAGAAGGTTAAAATGCGGGCTCATTATAACGGGTTGCGAAACGCAGATGAGCAGCACCTGGCATATTCTCGGCGCCGGTAGCCTCGGCAGCCTCTGGGCCTGCCGCCTGGCCCGCGTCGGCAAGGCGGTACGCCTGATCCTGCGCGATGCGCAACGCCTGCGTACCTACCAGCAGGCCGGCGGCCTGACGCTGGTTGAACAGGACCAGACAAGCCTCTACGCCATCCCGGCCGAAACGGCCGAATCCGGCGGGCCCATTCATCGCCTGCTGGTGGCTTGCAAGGCCTACGATGCCGCCCCTGCCATCGCCCGCCTGGCACCGCGCCTGGCTGAAGGCGCCGAAATCGTGCTCTTGCAGAACGGCCTCGGCAGCCAGGACGAGGTCGCCGACCAAGCGCCCCACGCCCGCTGCATCTTCGCCTCCAGCACCGAAGGCGCGTTCCGCGAGGACGACTGGCGGGTGCGTTTCGCCGGCCATGGCTTCAACTGGCTGGGGGACCCGGCCAACCCCACCACTCCCGAATGGTTCACTGACCTGGGCGACGCCGGCATTCCAGGCGAATGGACTGTCGACATCATGACCCGACTGTGGCGCAAGCTGGCGCTGAACTGCGCAATCAACCCACTGACCGTGTTGCACGATTGCCAGAATGGCGGATTGCTCGGGCATCTCGATGAGGTCGAGGCACTGAGCAAGGAACTGGCCGAACTGCTGCGCCGTTGCGGCCAGCCCGAGGCGGCGACTGATCTGGACGAAGAAGTGCAGCGGGTGATCCTGGCTACCGCCGCCAACTACTCTTCCATGTACCAGGACGTGCGCGCTGGCCGGCGCACCGAGGTGCACTACCTGCTGGGCCACGCCTGCCGGGCAGCTGAGCGCCACGGAATGAAGCTGCCACGGCTGGAACACCTGCACCGGCGTCTGGTCGATAACCTGCGAGCGCGTGGTTTGCCCAGCGCCTGACCTCAACCCAATACGGACATTGCCTTGCCCATGAGCCTGCGCCAACGCCTGGAAAACCTCCCGGTCGGGCAGAAACTGCTGGCGGCCCTGCTGGTACTGCTGGTGACCATCCTGCTGGTGGCCAACCTGACCTTCATCAGCGCCGCCTACTGGATCACCCAGGAGAGCATGGCGCCGCAGGCGTTGCAGACCATCGGCAGACTGGTGGCCAACCCGCAGCTGTCGGCCCGTGCCGGCGACTCAGCCGAGACCGCCACTGCCCTGCTCAAGGAACTGGACAGCTACACCCCGCTTCGCGCCGCCGCCATCTACGGCGGCGACGGCAGCATGCTGGCCCAGCTGCAGCACGGTGAGCCACTGGTCCTGCCCAAGCGCTACCGCAACATCGACGGCTGGCGCTTGATGGAGTTCCGCAGCACCCAGCTGATCCGCATCCCCCGCGATGCCAGCCCACCGGCACACCTGCTGCTGGTGGCCAGCAGCGAGCTGCCCACGGCGTTCTACACCGGCACACTCAGCGCCAGCCTGGCGATCCTGGTGTTCAGCATCCTGCTGTGGATCATCATCGCCCGGCAGATCAAACGCCTGATCACCCAGCCGATCAACCAGCTCGAAGAACTCAGCCGCCAGGTCACTCGCGAGGAGAGCTATGCCTTGCGTGCCACCCGCGGCAACGACGACGAGATCGGCAGCCTGGCCGAAGCCTTCAACACCATGCTCTCGCGCATCGAGGCCCGCGAGCAGCAGCTCAAGCGCACCCGCGACGAGTTCCAGATGGCCTATGACCAGGCCCAGGGCCTGGCCGAAGAAACCCGCCACACCAATCGCAAGCTGGAGCTGGAAGTCCAGGTGCGCAGCAAGATCGAGAAGAAACTCACCGGTTTCCAGAACTACCTCAACAGCATCATCGACTCCATGCCCTCGGCACTGATCGCCCTCGATGAGCAGCTCTACGTCACCCAATGGAACCACGAGGCCACGGTGCTCTCTGGCACGCCGCTGGACGAAGCGCTGAACCAGCCGATCTTCATCGCCTTCGAGCCACTCAAGCCTTTTCTGCCGCAGCTCAAGGAAAGCGTCGAAAAACACCGGGTAGCGAAGATCGAGCGGGTCACCTGGCCCAAGGGCGAGGAAATGCGCCATTACGCCCTGACCTTCTACCCGCTGATGGGCGGTGGCGGCCGCGGCGTGGTCATTCGTATCGATGACATCACCCAGCGCCTGTCGCTGGAGGAGATGATGGTGCAGTCGGAGAAGATGCTCTCGGTCGGAGGCCTCGCGGCCGGCATGGCCCACGAAATCAACAACCCGCTGGGCGCGATCCTGCACAATGTGCAGAACATTCGCCGACGCCTGTCGCCGGAGCTGCCACGTAACCAGGAACAGGCCAGCGAACTGGGCATCGACCTGTCCAGCGTCAACCGCTACCTGGAAAACCGCGAAGTGCCGCAGCTGCTCGACGGCATTCAGCAGGCCGGCGCACGCGCCGCCAAGATCGTCACCCACATGCTCAGCTTCAGCCGCCGCAGCAACCGCCAGCTGGCGCCTTGCGAGCTGCCGGCGCTGATCGACCAGGCCGTGGAAATTGCCAGCAACGACTTCGACCTGACCATCGGCTTCGACTTCAAGGGCCAGGCCATCGTCCGCCAGTTCGACCCCAACCTGGGCCCGGTGCCCTGCACCGCCAACGAGCTGGAGCAGGTGCTGCTGAACCTGCTGAAGAACGCCGCCCAGGCCATCCACCAGCGGCCGCAGCCCAGCGAGCCAGGGCGTATTACCCTGCGCACCAGACTCAACCCGCCCTGGGCCGAAATCCAGGTCGAAGACAACGGTGTGGGCATGCCCGAAACCGTGCGCAAACGCACCTTCGAGCCGTTCTTCACCACCAAGGAAATCGGCCAGGGCACCGGGCTCGGGCTGTCGGTTTCGTACTTCATCATCACCAACAACCACAAGGGGCAGATGGAAGTGCAGTCCACGCCCGGCCAGGGCACCTGCTTCACCCTGCGCCTGCCCCTCGGCCAACCGCCGGCGGCGGTACCGACCCACACGGAGGCATGACATGGGCTATCGCCTGTCGAAGATCTACACCCGCACTGGCGACAAGGGCGAGACCGGCCTGGGCGACGGGCGGCGGGTGCCCAAGGACCACCCACGGGTCGAAGCGATCGGTGAGGTAGACAGCCTCAACAGCCAGCTCGGGCTATTGCTCGCCGGCCTTGCCGAGCTGGGGCTGGATGAAGTGAGCAATGTTCTGGCGCCGTGCCAGCATCGCTTGTTCGACCTTGGCGGCGAGTTGGCGATGCCCAGCTACCAGGCCTTGAACCACGCCGAGGTGGAGCGGCTGGAGGCGGCGATCGATGTGTGGAACGAAGAACTGGGGCCGTTGCGGAACTTCATCCTGCCCAGCGGTTCGGCGTTGGTGGCGCAGGCCCATGTATGCCGTAGCCTGGCGCGCAGTGCGGAGCGGCGCTGCCAGCAGCTGAATGCGCTAGAGCCGCTGGAGGGGGTTGGCTTGGCGTATATCAACCGGCTTTCCGATCTGCTGTTCGTGGCGGCGCGGATCATCGGGCGGCGGCAAGGTGTTGCAGAGGTGCTGTGGCAGCCTGCAGAGAAGCCTCAGGGCTGATATCGCCGGGGCTGCTTGCAGCCCATTCGCGGGGCAAGCCCGTTCCCACAGTTATGGCGCATCTTTCGAATCCGGCGCTGTACCTGTGGGAGCGGGCTTGTCCCGCGAATGGGCCGCAACGCGGCCCCAGTTATTCCGGCCAGAACGCGCGTATCCCGGCAACACCTTGGGCTCCAGCCTCCCAGGCCTTCTGCCGCTCACCCGGCCCGACACCACCCAGCAGGTACACCGGCTGATTGAACCCGGCAATCAGCCGCTGCGCCTCATCCCACCCCAGCGGTACCGCCTCGGGGTGGGTCTGGGTCGCCTGCACCGGCGACAGGGTGACGAAATCCACGCCCATCTGCTCGGCCAGCGCCAGCTCTTCGGCACTGTGGCACGACGCCGCCAGCCAGCGCTCCTTGGGGAACGGACGGCCTTTGGCTGCGTACTTGCGCAGCTGTGCGGCGGTCAGGTGCCAACCGGCGGACGGGAAGTCCCCCAGCCACTCCAGAGGCCCCTTGAGCATCAGCTGCGCCTTGCCGGCGCACAGCCCCACAGCGTCCACCGCCACATCGCGGTACTTGGGGTCGTACATGTCCGGGGCGCGCAGCTGGATCAGGCGGATACCACTGGCCACGGCCTTCTGGATACCCTTGAGCATCGCCGGCACTTCCAGGCCATCCGGTGTGATCAGGTACTGATCCGGCAAGCGGGCAGCCGCTACGATCGGCTTGTTGGCCTCTGGGAATTCGTATTGCGCCAGGTCACGCGGTGCAACCCAGGCCAGAGGCTGGCCTTCTGCGCCATGGGGCTCGCCGGTAAACGCGTCGACCTCGCGAACATCCAGCAGCACCTGCTTGTCCGGGTAGTCGTGGCTGACCTTGATCAGTGCCCGTGAAGTGGTCACTTCGATGCCCAGTTCTTCACGCAGCTCACGGGCCAGCGCTGCTTCGACGCCTTCGCCTTCTTCCACCTTGCCGCCAGGGAATTCCCACAGGCCGCCCTGGTGCTGGGTATCGGCGCGGCGCGCAATCAGAATGCGCCCGTCAGCACCGCGGATCACCGCGGCTACAACATGAATCCGTTTCAACCTTCACGCTCCGCCAGGCCAGCTTGCTGCCAGGCCTGGAAGGCTGGCCACTGGTAAATGGTCTCGATATAGGTGGCGGCCTCAGCGGGCACTTCCACGCGGTAGGTGCGCAGGCGCACCGCCACCGGAGCGAAGAAGGCATCGGCCAGGGTCGGCTTGCCGAACAGGAACGGCCCGCTGTCCTTGGCAACCAGGCGGCACTCGGACCACAGCGCGACGATGCGGTCGATGTCCACCTGCACCTCCAGCGGCATGTTCTCCAGCGCCTGGTCACGGGTCAGGTCGAATGGCATGGCACCGCGCAGGGCGAAGAAGCCGCTGTGCATCTGCGCGCAGGCCGAACGAGCCTGGGCACGGGCGGCCACATCGGCCGGCCACAGCTGGGCCTCGGGGTGGCGTTCGTTGAGGTATTCGGCAATGGCCAGGGAATCGGCGATCACCCCGTGCTCGGTCTTGAGCAGCGGCACCTTGCCGGTGGCGGAGAATTCGAGGATGCGTTTGCGGGTGTCGGGCTGGTTCAGTTTGATCAGCGTTTCATCGTACGCCACGCCGGCCAGTTCGAGGGCCAGGGCGCCCCGCAGCGACCAGGAGGAATACAGCTTGTCGCCGATGATCAGGTGATAGCTCATGGTTCGGCTCCATGTGTTTGGAATGTCGGGGCTGCTTTGCAGCCCATCGCGGATGAATCCGCGCCTACAGGGAGCGCATGACCCCTTGTAGGAGCGGACTCATCCGCGAAAGGGCCGCAAGGCGGCCCCATTAACATCAGGTGCGATATTCGGCGTTGATCTTCACGTATTCGTGGGACAGGTCGGTGGTCCAGATGGTTTCGCTGCACTGGCCACGACCAAGCTCGATACGGATGGTGATCTCTTCCTGGGCCATCACCGCAGAACCCTGCGCTTCGGTGTAGCTCGGGCTGCGGCCGCCCTGGCTGGCGATGCACACGTTGTCGAGGTACACGTCGATCAGGCTGACATCCAGCTCCGGCACGCCAGCACGGCCCACGGCAGCCAGAATCCGGCCCCAGTTCGGGTCGGAGGCGAACAGCGCGGTCTTGATCAGTGGCGAGTGGGCCACGGCGTAACCGACATCCAGGCACTCCTGGTGATTGCCACCACCGTTGACCTGCACGGTGACGAACTTGGTCGCGCCTTCGCCGTCACGGACGATGGCCTGGGCCACGTCCATGCACACTTCGAACACGGCCTTCTTCAGCGCTTCGAACAGCGCGCCGCTGGCCTCGGTCACTTCCGGCAGGTTGGCCTTGCCGGTGGCGATCAGCATGCAGCAGTCGTTGGTCGAGGTGTCACCGTCGATGGTGATGCGGTTGAACGACTTGTTGGCGCCGTCGAGCATCAAGTCCTTGAGCACTGCCGGGGCGACCTTGGCGTCGGTGGCAATGTAGCCAAGCATGGTGGCCATGTTCGGGCGAATCATGCCGGCACCTTTGCTGATACCGGTCACGGTGACGGTCACGCCATCGTGCTGGAACTGGCGGCTGGCACCTTTTGGCAGGGTGTCGGTGGTCATGATGCCGGTGGCGGCTTCAGCCCAGTGGTTTTCCGACAGGTTGTCCAGGGCGGCCTGCAGCGCGCCTTCGATCTTCTCGACCGGCAGTGGCTCACCGATCACACCCGTGGAGAACGGCAGCACGGATTCGGCAGGCACGCCGGTCAGCTCGGCCAGCTTGGCGCAGGTACGTTCGGCAGCGGCCAGGCCTGGCGCGCCGGTACCGGCGTTGGCATTGCCGGTATTGGTCAGCAGGTAGCGCACGGTGCCCTGCACGCGCTGCTTGGACAGGATCACCGGAGCGGCACAGAAGGCGTTGAGGGTGAACACGCCAGCCACGCTGGAGCCTTCGGCACAGCGCATGACCACCACGTCCTTGCGCCCGGGGCGCTTGATGCCAGCAGAAGCGATGCCGAGTTCAAAACCCGGAACCGGGTGCAGGGTGGGCAAAGGACCAAGACCAACAGCCATTAGAGCGCTCCTAGAAAAACGGTGAACTGATGATGGAAGAGCGGGGCCGCTTAGCGCCCCATTCGCGGCACAAGGCCGCTCCCACAAGAGGCTTGCAACCTGATGCGGCGCAGTCCCTGTGGGAGCGGCCTTGTGCCGCGAATGGGCCGCACAGCGGCCCCGGTTTTGTCACGTTACAGCGGATGGTTCAGGTCACTCGATCTGACCATGGCAATGCTTGAATTTCTTGCCCGAACCACACCAGCACGGCTCGTTGCGGCCAAGCTTCAGGTCGTTGCGTACCGGGGCAGCGGCCACGGCCACTTCGGCGCCCTCCTCGCTCAGCTGCTCACTTTCAAGGCCCGGCGCGGCGGCATGCTGGAACTGCATGCGGCTGGCCAGTTCCTCGGCTTCGCGGCGCAGACGGGCTTCTTCTTCGGCCGGGTCTTCGCGGCGTACCTGAACGTGCGACAGCACGCGGATGGTGTCGCGCTTGATCGACTCGAGCAGTTCCTGGAACAGCGAGAACGACTCGCGCTTGTACTCCTGCTTCGGGTTCTTCTGGGCGTAGCCACGCAGGTGGATACCGTGACGCAGGTGGTCCATGGTCGACAGGTGGTCTTTCCACAGGTCGTCCAGCACACGCAGCAGGATCTGCTTCTCGAAGGTACGCAGGGCGTCGATACCGGCCTGGTCTTCCTTCTCGGTGTAGGCAGTGGTGATTTCGTTCAGCAGCTTCTCGCGCAGGGTCTCCTCGTAGAGGTGATCGTCCTCGTCCAGCCACTGCTGGATCGGCAGCTTCATGGCAAAGTCGCTGGCCAGCGACGCTTCGAGGCCGGCCACGTCCCACTGCTCCGGCAGCGACTGCGGCGGAATGTGCTGGCTGATGGTGGCATCCAGCACCTCCTGACGGAACTCGGCGATGGTGTCGCCAATGTTCTCGGCCGCCAGCAGGCTGTTGCGCATGTGGTAGATCACCTTGCGCTGTTCGTTGGCCACGTCATCGTATTCGAGCAGCTGTTTACGGATGTCGAAGTTGCGGCCTTCGACCTTGCGCTGGGCTTTCTCGATGGCGTTGGTGACCATGCGGTGCTCGATGGCCTCGCCGGACTGCATGCCCAGTGCCTTCATGAAGTTCTTCACCCGGTCAGAGGCGAAGATGCGCATCAGGCTGTCTTCCAGCGACAGGTAGAAGCGGCTCGAACCCGGGTCGCCCTGACGACCGGAACGGCCACGCAGCTGGTTGTCGATACGGCGCGATTCGTGGCGCTCGGAGGCGATCACGTGCAGGCCACCGGCTTGAATCACCTGCTGGTGACGCTTCTGCCAATCGGCTTTGATCTGGGCGATCTGCTCGGGCGTCGGGTTTTCCAGGGCGGCCACTTCGGCTTCCCAGTTACCGCCCAGCAGGATGTCGGTACCACGGCCAGCCATGTTGGTGGCGATGGTCAGCGCACCCGGAGCACCGGCTTGCGCGATGATCTCGGCTTCCTTCTCGTGGTACTTGGCGTTCAGTACCTTGTGGTCGATACCTTCCTTCTTCAGCAGGTTCGACATGTGCTCCGAGGTTTCGATGGTGGCGGTACCCACCAGGATCGGGCGGCCCTGGGTCATGCTTTCTTTGATGTCGGCGATGATCGCGGCGTATTTCTCGTCGGCGGTCAGGTACACCAGGTCGTTGAAGTCCTTACGCGCGAGCGGCTTGTTCGGCGGAATGACCATCACGTTGAGGGCGTAGATCTGGGCGAACTCGAACGCCTCGGTGTCTGCGGTGCCGGTCATGCCGGACAGCTTGCTGTAAAGGCGGAAGTAGTTCTGGAAGGTGGTCGAAGCCAGGGTCTGGCTTTCGGCCTGGATGTTCAGGTTCTCTTTCGCTTCGATGGCCTGGTGCAGGCCCTCGGACAGGCGACGGCCGGGCATGGTACGGCCGGTGTGCTCGTCGATCAGCAGGACCTGGCCGTCCTGGACGATGTACTCGACGTTGCGGTGGAACAGCTTGTGTGCACGCAGGCCGGCGTAGACGTGGGTCAGCAGGCCCAGGTTGTGCGCCGAGTACAGGCTTTCGCCTTCGGCCAGCAGGCCAGCCTGGGTCAGCATCTCTTCGATGTACTGGTGACCGGCTTCGTTGAGCTCGACCTGGCGGCTCTTCTCGTCGATGGTGAAGTGGCCTTCCTGGGTGACCTGGCCTTCGACTTCTTCGATGTGCTGGGTCAGGCGCGGGATCAGGCGGTTGATCTCGATGTACAGCTTGGAGCTGTCTTCGGCCTGGCCGGAGATGATCAGCGGGGTGCGCGCTTCGTCGATGAGGATCGAGTCGACTTCGTCGATCACGGCGAAGTTCAGTTCACGCTGGAACTTCTCTTCCTGGCTGAACGCCATGTTGTCGCGCAGGTAGTCGAAACCGAATTCGTTGTTGGTGCCGTAGGTGATGTCGGCAGCGTAGGCGGCGCGCTTTTCTTCAGGCGGCTGGAAGGCCGAGACGATGCCCACGGACAGGCCGAGGAATTCGTACAGCGGGCGCATCCAGTTGGCGTCACGGCGGGCCAGGTAGTCGTTCACCGTGACCACGTGTACGCCCTTGCCCGACAGGGCATTGAGGTAAACGGCCAGGGTACCGACCAAGGTCTTGCCTTCACCGGTACGCATTTCTGCGATCATGCCCTCGTGCAGGGTCATGCCGCCGATCAGCTGCACGTCGAAGTGCCGCATGCCCATGACGCGCTTGCCGGCCTCACGGGCCACGGCGAAGGCTTCGGGCAACAGCTGGTCCAGGGTCTCGCCTTTGGCCAGGCGCTCCTTGAACTCTGCGGTCTTGGCGCGCAGTTGCTCGTCGGAGAGGGCCACCATCTTCTCTTCGAAGGCATTGACGATAGACACCGTCTTGAGCATGCGTTTGACTTCACGCTCGTTCTTGCTTCCAAAAAGTTTCTTTAACAAAGGCGCAAACATATCGGCAGGATCTTCCACACGTAGGGATGGAGGGCGGCCCCATGAGTCGCCCGTGCAGCCCTGAGGCCGCATGCGAACGAGCATTCTACCCGGAAACGATGGTGAGGAAAGTGGTCGATTGCCACGATGCTGGCACAGCGCTTAGGCGGGGGCTTTTCTAAGATAGGGGCATTTTCCCTGAGTTCAACCCAGAGGAGGATGAAAGCTATCGAGAATGGCTCGTATTTTGTATTGCCTGTACTGGCCTCTTCGCGGGCAACAGAGGTGTTAGACTGCCCATCTTGCTTGTCACCTCATGCATACCGCCATGGCCTTCAAACCCTCCCCCGCTCAACCGCCCGCTACCCTGCTGCGTCAGAACCGCCCGCTGCGCCTGCTGCTGAACCAGGCCGAACGCCTGGAACACTTGCAGCGCCTGCTGGAAAGCCAGTTGCAGCCGGCTGCCCGCGAGCATTGCCATGTGGCCTCCTGGCGCGATGGCACCCTGCTGCTGGTGGTTACCGACGGCCACTGGGCTACGCGCCTGCGCTACCAGCAAAAGCGCCTGCAGCGCCAGCTGCAGGCGCTGGAAGCCTTCGGCAACCTGCAGCGCATCCTCTACAAGGTACAGCCACCACTGGTGCCGGCCAAGCGCGGCGGCAACACCACCGTGCTGTCGAACACCGCCGCCGCGAGCATCCGCGATTCCGCTGAAGGCATCGCCGACCCCAAGCTGCGCGCCGCCCTTGAGCGCCTGGCCAGCCACGCCCATCACAAAGAAAAGCCCTGAAATAAAAAAGGCCACCCGAAGGTGGCCTCAATGAACTAGAGAGTGTTCGAACTTACACGGCCGCAACAGGGCGCATGTACGAGATCGGTGCCGTGCTGGCATCTTCGAAAGTGACCACTTCCCAGGCATCGGTTTCAGCAATGAGCTTGCGCAGCAGCTGGTTGTTCAGCGCGTGGCCGGACTTGTAGCCCTTGAACTCGCCGATCAGGCTGTTGCCCAGCAGGTAAAGGTCGCCAATGGCGTCGAGGATCTTGTGCTTGACGAATTCGTCATCGGAACGAAGGCCGTCTTCGTTGAGCACACCAGTCTCGTCGACCACGATGGCGTTCTCGACACTGCCACCCAGCGCAAGGTTGTGCTTGCGCAGGTACTCGATGTCACGCATGAAGCCGAAGGTACGGGCGCGGCTGACTTCCTTCACGAACGAGGTGCTGGAGAAGTCGACGACCGCACTCTGGGTCTGGCCCTTGAGGACCGGGTGATCGAAGTCGATCTCGAAGCTCACCTTGAACCCGTCGAATGGCAGGAAGGTGGCGCTCTTGTCGCCCTCCACCACTGTCACTTCGCGCAGGATGCGGATGAACTTCTTGGCTGCGTCCTGCTCTTCCAGGCCGGCAGACTGAATCAGGAATACGAAGGGACCGGCGCTGCCATCCATGATCGGCACTTCCGAGGCGGAGAGCTCGACGTAGGCGTTATCGATGCCCAGGCCCGCCATGGCGGAGAGCAGGTGCTCGACCGTATCGACCTTGACGTCACCGTTGACCAGCGTGGTGGACATGGTGGTCTCACCCACATTGGCCGCACGCGCCGGGATCTCGACCACAGGGTCAAGGTCGGCGCGACGGAAGACGATGCCGGTGTCGACAGGCGCAGGCTTGAGGGTCAGGTAGACCTTCTCCCCGGAGTGCAGGCCGACGCCCGTGGCACGGATGGTATTCTTCAGGGTGCGTTGTCTAATCATGGCATTGGCCGCTTCAGCGCAAATAATGCGAACAGGTATCAACAAAGGCTGGGGATGATAACAGACCCGGCCTTTGCTGAACACCAATCACCCTTATACCCCTGATAAATTCCATCAATCAGCCTGACGACGCAGGAAGGCTGGGATATCGAGGTAGTCCAGGTCATCCTGTGGGTTGAGTTTAGCTGCCGCAGCAGCCCCTGCGTGGGCCTGGTTGCGCATCACGGTCGGGCGCTCCAGATCACGGTAGTTGACGGCTGGCTGCTCCTGACGAACCGGCGCCGGGTTGGAAGCCTCGTACACCTGCTGAGCGGTCTGCAGGGTGTTGTCGACCACTTTCACCGGTTTCTCGATGCGCGCGCCCAGACCAGTGGCAACCACGGTCACGTGCAGTTCGTCGCGCATGTCAGGGTCGATCACGGTGCCCACCTTGACCATGGCATGGTCGGAGGCGAAGGCTTCGATGATGCTACCCACGTCGGAGTACTCACCCAGCGACAGGTCAGGACCTGCGGTGATGTTCACCAGGATGCCGCGGGCGCCCTGCAGGTTGACGTCTTCGAGCAGCGGGTTGCGGATCGCCGCTTCGGTGGCTTCGCGAGCACGGTTCGGGCCACTGGCGCAACCAGTACCCATCATCGCCATGCCCATTTCACCCATGACGGTGCGCACGTCGGCGAAGTCGACGTTGATCATGCCCGGGCGCTTGATGATGTCGGAGATACCGCGAACGGCACCGGCCAGTACATCGTCGGCCTTGGCAAAGGCGGACAGCAGGCTGGCATCCTTGCCCAGGATGGTCAGCAGCTTCTCGTTGGGGATGGTGATGAGCGAGTCGACGCTCTCAGCCAGCATGCGGATGCCTTCATCGGCGATCTGCATACGTTTGCGACCCTCGAACGGGAACGGACGGGTCACCACCGCAACGGTGAGGATGCCCATTTCCTTGGCCACTTCGGCGATGATCGGCGCCGCACCGGTACCGGTACCGCCACCCATGCCGGTGGTGATGAACACCATGTTGGTGCCCTGCAGCACCTCGGCGATGCGCTCACGGTCTTCCAGCGCGGCCTGACGGCCGACTTCCGGATTGGCACCGGCACCCAGGCCCTTGGTCACGCCGGTACCCAGTTGCAGGATGGTGCGTGCGCCAATGTTTTTCAGCGCCTGGGCATCGGTGTTGGCGCAGATGAACTCGACGCCTTCGATGCTGCTCTTCACCATGTGGTTGACGGCGTTGCCGCCGCCACCGCCGACGCCGATCACCTTGATGACCGGACTTTGCGGGACGTTGTCTACGAGCTCGAACATTTTCCCTCTCCTTACAGTTCTCTAGTTGTCGCGCCTACCACTACTGCTTTGAAACTTAGAAGTTGCCCTGGACCCAGCGCTTGAAGCGTTCAAGCACTGGAGCCTTCGGTTCATCGCCATAGCTGTTGCTGCTGCTGTTGCTGTTGCCGGTCAGGACCATGTCCTCGGACTGCTTGAGCAGGCCGTAGGTAAGCAAGCCCACGCCGGTGGAATAGATCGGGTTGCGCACCACGTCGCTCAGCCCCCGAACGCTGTGCGGTACGCCCAGGCGTACCGGCATGTGGAAGATTTCTTCGGCCAGTTCCACGGCGCCTTCCATCTTCGCGGTGCCGCCGGTGAGGACGATGCCGGCTGGCACCAGGTCCTCGTAGCCGCTGCGGCGCAGCTCAGCCTGGATCAGCGTGAAGAGCTCGTCATAACGTGGCTCCACCACCTCGGCCAGGGCCTGGCGCGACAGCTCGCGCGGTGGGCGGTCGCCCACGCTTGGCACCTTGATGGTCTCGCCGGCGCCGGCCAGTTTGGCCAGGGCGCAGGCGTAGCGAATCTTGATTTCTTCGGCGTACTGGGTCGGCGTACGCAGGGCCATGGCGATGTCGTTGGTAACCTGGTCGCCGGCAATCGGGATCACTGCGGTGTGGCGGATCGCGCCCTCGGTGAAGATGGCGATGTCGGTGGTACCACCACCAATGTCGACCAGGCACACGCCCAGCTCTTTCTCGTCATCGGTCAGCACCGAGTAGGCCGAGGCCAACTGCTCAAGGATGATGTCGTCGATTTCCAGACCACAGCGGCGTACGCACTTCTCGATGTTCTGCGCCGCGTTGACGGCGCAAGTGACCACGTGAACCTTGGCTTCCAGACGCACGCCGGACATGCCCAGCGGTTCGCGCACGCCTTCCTGGTTGTCGATCACGTAGTCCTGCGGCAGGGTGTGCAGCACGCGCTGGTCAGCCGGAATGGCCACGGCCTGGGCGGCGTCGAGCACGCGCTCGAGGTCGGCTACGCTGACCTCGCGATCGCGGATGGCGACGATACCGTGGGAGTTCAGGCTACGAATGTGGTTGCCGGCCACGCCGACGAACGCCGAGTGGATGCGGCAGCCGGCCATCAGCTGGGCTTCTTCCACTGCGCGCTGGATCGACTGCACGGTCGACTCGATGTTCACCACCACGCCTTTTTTCAGGCCGCGGGACGGATGGGTGCCGATGCCCACGATTTCGAGGGTGCCGTCTTCGCCCACTTCACCCACCAGCGCCACCACCTTGGAGGTGCCGATGTCCAGCCCGACGATCATTTTGCCGCTATGCGCGTTTGCCATGGTCCTGCCTCTCTCTAATTCTTCGCAACGGCGGGTTGGGCCGTCGTCGGTGCGTTCGGTTCCCGCCAGCCAACGGCAAGTCCGTTGGCGTAACGCAGATCAATGCGGGCGATATTGGTGATCTGCTCTTTGAGTGTCTTGTCGTAAATGGCAATGAAACGGCGCATCTTCTCCACCAGATGGTCGCGCCCCAACAGCAGTTCGATACCTGGCCCTGCGCTGCTCGCGCCGGTGGTCAGGAACCAGCTACCGCGCTCGCGCAGCTCCAGGCGAGCGATGGAAAAGCCCAGGGGGCGCAGCATCTGGCTCAATACCTGATACTGCTGCATGACTTGTTGCTGAGCGCGCTGCGGCCCGGCCAGCTGCGGCAGGTGCTCGTAGTTGGCCAGTTCGCGCGGGGTGAAGGCCTGGCCCTGGTTGTTGAGCAGGGCCTCGTCACCCCAGCGTGCCACCGGCAGCTGTTCTTCCAGGCGGATTACCACTTCATCCGGCCACACCCGGCGCACTTCGGCGTGGGCGATCCACGGCATCTGCTCGAGCTCGGCACGCATCGCCGTGAGGTCAACGCTGAAGAAGCTCGCCGCTACATACGGCGCAATGCGTTGCTGCACCGACTGCTGGCTGATGTAGCTGAGGTCGCCCTGCACGTCGATCTTGGTGATCGGCCGGTCGGCATACGGCATCAGGCGGATGGCGCCCTCATAGGCGCCGAAGCCTGCAGCCACCAGCACGATCGGCCACAGCAGGCGCTTGAGGCCGCCCAGGCTGGGCCGCGGCAGGCGCGCCGATACGGGCTCGTCGGCCACCAGTCGGCTGGCACCGCGCGGCACCGGCTTGCTGCGGCCGGTAACGGGTTGCTGCTGACGTATCATTGCGCCTTGCATGATGGTTAACCTCGCGTCGCCACGCTTTCGGCCAGGATCGCCAGCACCAGTTGCTGGAAGTCCAGGCCGGCCGCGCGGGCCGCCATGGGCACCAGGCTATGGTCAGTCATGCCGGGTGCGGTGTTGACTTCGAGCAGCCAGAACCGGCCCTGCTCGTCCTGCATCACGTCCAGCCGGCCCCAGCCTTCGATGCCAATGGCATCGCAGGCGCGCGCGGTCAGGTCGATCAGTTCCTGCTCCTTGGCACTGTCCAGGCCGCACGGGATGCGGTACTGGGTGTCATTGGCGATGTACTTGGCGTCGTAGTCGTAGAATACGTGCGGAGTGCCCAAGGCGATCGGCGGCAGCACCTGGCCACGCAGAACGGCGATGGTGAACTCCGGGCCGTGAATCCATTGCTCGACCAGGACTTGCGAATCGTAACGGGCGGCATCCTTCCAGGCGGCGACCAGCTCTTCCACGCTGTTCACCTTGGCCATGCCGATGCTGGAACCTTCATGGGCCGGTTTGACGATCAACGGGAAGCCCAGTTCCGTACCGGCGGCAACACAATCGTGTTCGCTGGCCAGCACCGCGTGGCGCGGGGTCGGAATACCCAGGCTCTGCCACACCTGCTTGGTGCGCAGTTTGTCCATGGCCAGCGCCGAAGCGAGGATACCGCTGCCGGTGTAGGGGATGCCCAGGCATTCGAGCAGGCCCTGCATGCTGCCGTCTTCACCGCCACGGCCGTGGAGGATGATGAAGGCACGGTCGATCTTCTCGCTCTGCAGACGCGCCAGCAGGTCGTCACCGACATCAATGCCGACCACGTCGACACCGGCAGTGGTCAGTGCGTCGATCACCGCAGCACCGGACTTCAGCGACACTTCACGCTCGGCGCTCTTGCCGCCGTACAGCACGGCCACGCGGCCGAATGCATTCACATCCAGAGTCGAGTGCAGTTGTTCGTAAGCGCTGGTCATTTCGACTTCTCCTGCTTGGCGCCAGCGAACAGCGGGCTTTTCATCAGTTGCGGGGCCAGGCCGCCGACGTCACCGGCACCCTGGCAGATCAGGATGTCGCCAGCGCGCAGCAGCGGCTTGACCAGCGGCGCCAGCTCGGCACCACGTTCGATGTAGATCGGGTCCAGCTTGCCGCGCTGGCGGATGCTGTGGCACAGCTGACGGCTGTCGGCACCAGGGATCGGCTCCTCGCCGGCCGGGTACACCTCCATCAGCAGCAGCACGTTGGCATCGCCCAACACCTGGACGAAATCGTCGTACAGGTCGCGGGTACGGCTATAGCGGTGCGGCTGGTAGACGATCACCAGGCGGCGGCTTGGCCAGCCACCGCGCACGGCCTTGATCACCGCGGCCACTTCGGTCGGGTGGTGACCGTAGTCGTCGACCAGCATCACGCTGCCGCCTTCGACTGGCAGTTCGCCGTAAACCTGGAAGCGTCGGCCAACGCCCTGGAAACCGGACAGGCCTTGGACGATGGCTTCGTCGCTGATGCCTTCGTCAGTGGCGATGGCGATGGTGGCCAAGGCGTTTAGCACGTTGTGGTTGCCGGGCATGTTCACCGACACCTCAAGCGGCTCGCAGTCGCGGCGCAGCACGGTGAAGTGGGTCTGCATGCCTTGCTGGCGCACATTGATGGCGCGGATGTCGGCCTCTTCGCTGAAACCGTAGGTGACGGTCGGGCGCTTGACCTGCGGCAGGATCTCGCGCACGACAGGGTCGTCCAGGCACATCACGGCCAGGCCGTAGAACGGCAGGTTGTGCAGGAACTCGACGAAGGTCTTCTTCAGCTTGTTGAAGTCGCCTTCGTAGGTCGCCATGTGGTCGGCGTCGATGTTGGTGACCACGGCAACCATCGGCTGCAGGTGCAGGAAGCTGGCATCGCTTTCGTCAGCTTCGGCAATCAGGTAACGGCTGGTGCCCAGCTGCGCGTTGGTGCCGGCAGCGGTCAGTCGGCCACCAATGACGAAGGTCGGATCCAGGCCACCGGCGGCGAACACCGAAGCCAGCAGGCTGGTGGTGGTGGTCTTGCCGTGGGTACCGGCAACCGCCACGCCATGGCGGTAGCGCATCAGCTCGGCGAGCATCTCGGCACGCGGCACCACCGGGATACGACGCTCAAGGGCAGTGGCGACTTCCGGGTTGGCCGGGTTGATCGCGCTGGACACCACCAGCACATCGGCATTGGCAGCGTTCTCGGCACGGTGGCCAACGAAGATTTCGGCGCCGAACGACTCCAGGCGCTCGGTAACCGGCGACGCCTTGAGGTCGGAACCGGACACCTGGTAGCCCAGGTTCAGCAGCACTTCAGCGATACCGCACATGCCCACGCCGCCGATACCGACGAAATGGATACGGTTGATGCGGCCCATCTTCGGCTGGGGCATGGCTTTCTGGCTCTCAACCATGGGCCACCTCCAGGCAGATATCGACCACGGTGCTGGTTGCAGCAGGTTTGGCCAGGCGCCGTGCGGTGCCTGCCATGGTGTTGAGTTTCTCGGGTTGCATCAGCACCTCGTTCAGGCGTTCAGCGAGTTGCGCTGCGCCAGTTGTCGCTTGTGGCATGAGGAAGGCAGCGCCTTCCCGGGCCAGATATTGGGCATTGTGGGTCTGGTGGTCGTCGATCGCGTGGGGCAAGGGCACCAGCATCGAGGGCAGGCCCGCCGCCGCGAGCTCGCTGACGGTCAGGGCACCGGCCCGGCAGACCACGATATCGGCCCAGCCATAGGCATGGGCCATGTCCTTGATGAACGGTTCGACCTGGGCCTCTACACCCGCCTCGCGGTAACGCTCGGCAGTGGCCGGCGCGTGGTGCTTGCCGGCCTGGTGAAACACCTCTGGGCGCAGGTTCGCCGGCACTTCGGACAGGGCCTTAGGCAACAATTTGTTCAATGGTTCCGCACCCAGGCTGCCACCCATCACCAGCAGGCGCGCGCGGCGCTCGGCCAGGGGCGCCCGCTGGGCATCCATGAATAGCTCCGGACGCACCGGGTTGCCGGTGGTACGCAGCTTGTCGCTGGCATCGAAGGTCGCCGGGAAGGCTTCGCAGACACGCGCAGCCAGCGGCAGCAGCAGCCGGTTGGTGGTGCCGGCGCGGGCGTTCTGCTCGTGGATCACCAACGGCACGCCGCACAGCCGTGCGGCAACGCCGCCCGGGCCGGTTACATAGCCGCCGAAGCCAACCACGCACACAGGCTTGAGCTCGCGCACGATACGGCGTGCCTGGAGCACCGCCTTGACCAGGGTGAACGGAGCCTTGAGCAACGAGAGCTTGCCCTTGCCGCGCAGGCCGCTGACCTGGATCAGGTGCAAGGGCAGACCAGCTTGCGGCACCAGCTCGTTCTCGATACCGCGCGGGGTGCCCAGCCAGTGCACGGTATAACCGCGCGCCTGGAATTCACGGGCACAGGCCAGGGCCGGGAACACGTGCCCCCCAGTACCACCGGCCATGATCAGTACGTTCTTGCCGTCAGCGGCCATGATTGGTCTCCTCGGCAAAATCGCTCTCTTTGAATTCGTGCTCCTCGCTGCCCAGGTGCGTGCGGCTCTCCCATTCGATGCGCAGCAACAGCCCCACACAGGCACAGCAGATCACCAGCGATGAACCGCCGTAGCTGAGGAACGGCAAGGTCAGCCCCTTGGTCGGCAGCAGGCCGACGTTCACGCCGATGTTGATCAGGAACTGGCCGATCCACAGGAACGACAGGCCGAATGCCATGTAGGCAGCGAAGAACTGCTTGGCCTTCTCCGCCCACAGGCCGATGTACAAGGCGCGGATGGTGACGAACACGAACAGCGCGATGGTTACCAGCGAACCGACCACGCCCAGCTCTTCGGCCAGCACCGAGAACACGAAGTCGGTGTGCGCTTCGGGCAGGTAGAACTGCTTCTGCACGCTGTTGCCCAGCCCCACGCCCAGCCACTCGCCACGGCCAAAGGCGATCAACGCCTGGGTCAGCTGGTAGCCGGAGCCGAACTGGTCGGACCACGGGTCGGTGAAGGTAATCAGACGGGCCATCCGGTAAGGCTGCGCCTGCACCAGCACGAACACCGCGACCACCGCCAGCACCACCATCAGGCTGAAGCGGAACAGCCCCACCCCGCCGAGGAACAGCATGGCGGCAGCGGCCCCCATCATTACCACGGTGGCGCCGAAGTCCGGCTCCATCAGCAGCAGGGCGGCCATCGGCAACAGCACGATGAACGGCTTGAAGAAGCCCATCCAGGTTTCGCGCACCTCGGTCTGCCGACGAACCAGGTAACCGGCCAGGTAGATGACCACGAAGACCTTGGCGATTTCCGAAGGCTGGACGTTGAAGAAGCTGAAGCCGATCCAGCGCATCGAACCGTTCACTTCGCGGCCGATCCCCGGCACCAGCACCAGCACCAGCAGGCCGAAGGCACCGATCAGCATCATGAAGCCCATGCGCTGCCAGGTGGCGATCGGCACCATCATGGTTGCGCCACAGGCGACCAGGCCTAGGAACACGTACACCAGGTGGCGGAACATGTGATACAGCGGGTTGCCGGACTGCACCGCGGCCACTTCCGAGGATGCCGAGGTGATCATCACCAGGCCCAGGCCGAGCAGCGCCAGGCAACCGGCCAGCATGGCGAAGTCGAGGTCGATGCCACGGCCACTGATCAGCGGCGACGGGTACGGCTTGAGGATGCCGAAGATCATGCCAGCCCTCCCGCCGCCTGGGCGAACAGCCGCCCGCGTTCTTCAAAGTTCTTGAACATGTCGAGGCTGGCGCAGGCCGGCGACAGCAGCACCGCATCGCCCGCCACGGCCAGCTCGGCGCATCGCTGCACGGCGTCGTCCAGGGTCTTGACCCGTACCAGCGGCACGTCATCGCCCAGGGCCTCGGCCAGGCGTTCGGCATCACGGCCGAGCAGCACCACGGCGCGGCAGAAGCGTTTGACCGGCTCGCGCAGGGCAGCGAAATCGGCGCCCTTGCCGTCGCCACCAGCGATCAGCACCAGCTTGCCGTCGATGTCCGCCCCCAGGCCTTCGATCGCCGCCAGTGCGGCGCCGACGTTGGTGGCCTTGGAATCGTCGTACCAGTTGACGGCGTTGCGCTCACGGATCCACTGGCAGCGATGCGCCAGGCCCTTGAACTCACGCAGTGCTTCGAGCATCGGCGCGAACGGCAGGCCGGCGGCATGGCCGAGGGCCAGGGCCGCCAGGGCGTTGCTCTGGTTGTGGGCACCACGAATCTTCAGCTCACGCACCGGCATCAGCGTCTGGAATTCGTACGCCAGGTACTTCTCACCGTCGACTTCACGCAGGCCGAAAGCCTTGAAGTCCGGCTGGTTGAGGCCAAAGGTGAAGCACGGGCGACCTTCCACCGGCAATGGCCGGCTCAAGGCATCCTGGCGGTTGACCACCACCTGGCGGGCACCGCGGAAGATCCGGTGCTTGGCCAGGTGGTAGGCCGGCAGGCCGCTGTAGCGGTCCATGTGGTCTTCGCTGATATTCAGCACGGTGGCGACTTCGGCGTTGAGCTGGTCGGTGGTTTCCAACTGGAAGCTGGACAGCTCCAGCACATACAGCTCGACGTCGTCGCTCAGCAGATCCAGCGCCGGGGTGCCCAGGTTGCCACCCACGGCCACACGCTTGCCGGCCTTGGCGGCCATTTCGCCTACCAAGGTGGTGACGGTGCTTTTCGCGTTGGAGCCGCTGATCGCCACGATCGGTGCCTTGGCATGGCGGGCGAACAGTTCGATGTCACCGGACAGTTGCACGCCACGCGCCGCCGCCTGCTGCAGGGCCGGAGTGGCCAGGGCCAGGCCAGGGCTCACGTACAGTTCGTTGGCGCGGCACAGGAAGTCCACGTCCAGCTCGCCACAGCGCACTTCCACCTGCGGGTAATCACGGCGCAGGGTTTCCAGTTCCGGCGGTTGCTCGCGGGTGTCGGCGACCGCAAAGGCAATGCCCCGGTTCGCCAGGAAGCGAACCAGGGACATGCCGCTCTTGCCGAGGCCGACAACGATGCGGAATTGGTCGGAAGCGATCAATGACACGCTTTTCTACCTCAGTTTCAGGGTTGCCAGGCCGATCAGTACCAGAATCACAGTGATGATCCAGAAGCGGACGATCACGCGTGGCTCAGGCCAGCCCTTGAGTTCAAAGTGGTGGTGAATCGGCGCCATGCGGAACACGCGCTTGCCGGTGAGCTTGAACGAGGCGACCTGGATCACCACCGACAGGGTTTCCATCACGAAGATGCCGCCCATGATGAACAGCACGATTTCCTGGCGCACGATCACGGCGATGGTGCCCAGGGCGGCGCCCAGCGCCAGCGCGCCGACGTCACCCATGAACACCTGGGCCGGATAGGTGTTGAACCACAGGAAGCCCAGGCCGGCACCGATCAGCGCGCCGCAGAACACGATCAGCTCGCCCGAGCCCGGCACGTAAGGGATCAGCAGGTATTCGGCGAACTTCACGTTACCCGACAGGTAGCAGAAGATACCCAGCGCACCGCCGACCATCACGGTTGGCATGATCGCCAGGCCATCGAGGCCGTCAGTCAGGTTGACCGCGTTACTGGAGCCGACGATGACGAAATAGGTCAGGACGACGAAGCCGATACCCAGCGGGATGGTGACGTCCTTGAGGAACGGCACGATCAGGGTGGTTTCGACGCTGGTTGGTGCGGTCATGTACAGGAACACGGCAGCGCCCAGGCCGAACACCGACTGCCAGAAGTACTTCCAGCGGCTCGGCAGGCCCCGCGAGTTCTTTTCGATCACCTTGCGGTAGTCGTCGACCCAGCCGATGGCCCCGAACAGCAGGGTGACGATCAGCACGGTCCAGACGTAGCGGTTGGACAGGTCGGCCCACAGCAGTGTGCTGACGCCGATGGCAGACAGGATCAGTGCGCCACCCATGGTCGGGGTGCCGGACTTGGACAGGTGCGATTGCGGGCCGTCGTTACGCACGGCCTGACCAATCTGGCGAATCTGCAGGGTACGGATCATCCACGGCCCCAGCCACAGCGCCAGCGACAACGCGGTCAGCACACCAAGAATCCCGCGCAGGGACAGGTACTGGAAGACCGCGAAGCCCTTGTGGAACTGTTGCAGATACTCGGCCAACAGCAGCAGCATTAATGTTTCTCCCCGCTGGCACCGCACAGTGCAGCCACGACGTTTTCCATCGCAGCGCTGCGCGAGCCCTTGATCAAGATAGTGGTGTCGCTGGCAGTCTCGCCGCGAACGGCGTCGATCAGCTCAGCTTGAGTAGCGAAATGACGGCCATTGGCGCCGAACGCCTTGACCGCATGAATCATGTTGGAACCCGTTGCATACACGGCGTCAACCTTGCCACGTGCGTAGTCACCCACCTGCCGGTGGCCTTCTTCCGCCCACTGGCCCAGTTCGCCGATATCTCCAAGCACCAGAACGGTGCGCCCGGAAAAGCCGGCGAGTATATCAATGGCCGCACACATGGAGGTGGGATTTGCGTTGTAGCTGTCGTCGATAACCCGCACACCACTCGGGGCGATTTGCGCCACGGTGCGGCCCTTGACCGGCTGCACGGCGTTAAGGCCGGCGGCGATGCCACTCAGGCTCAGACCAACGGCATGGGCAGCGGCGGCAGCGGCCAGGGCGTTGCTGACGTTGTGGGTGCCCAGCAGGCTCAGTTGCACCGGCACACTGCCATCAGGGCCGTGCAGGGTGAACGATGGGCAGCCACGGGCATCACGGCCAATGTCACTGGCATGGAAGTCGGCCTGCGGGTTGTCCAGGGCAAAGCTGAAGATGCGGTGGTTGCCAGCGCGCTTGCGCCAGATCTCGAACGCCTTGTCGGCCAGGTTGAGGATGGCGGTGCCGCCCTCGCCCAGGCCTTCGAGGATCTCGCCCTTGGCTTCGACGATCTTCTCCGGGCCTCCGAACTCACCAACATGGGCGGTGCCGGCGTTATTGATGATCACCACCTGTGGCCGGGTGAGGCCGACGGTGTAGCGGATCTCGCCGATGCGCGAGGCACCCAGCTCGATCACCGCAGCGCTGTGCTCCGGGGCGATTTCCAGCAAGGTCAGCGGAGCACCGAGGTCATTGTTCAGGTTGCCGCGGGTGGCATGCACCAGGCCACGGGTGCGCAGGATGCTGGCAAGCATCTCCTTGACCGTGGTCTTGCCGCTGGAACCGGTGATGGCGACCACTGGCTTGTCGAAGGCGGCGCGGTTCAGCGCACCCAGCTGGCCAAGCGCGACGCGGCAGTCGGCGACCAGCAGTTGCGGCAGATCGACATCGGCGATTTCACGCTCGACCAGCGCAGCGACGGCACCCTTGGCCTTCACGTCGGCGAGGTAGTCATGGCCATCGAAGCGCGGCCCGGTCAGCGCAACGAACAACTGACCGGCGGTGACGCTGCGGCTGTCGATGCTGACCCCGCTGAAGCTGGCGTCGGCGTTGACCAGGCGCGCATTCAAGGCGCCGGTCAGTTGGCTGAGGGTCATGGGCTTAAGCATGTGGAGCCTCCCAGGCTGCAAGTGCCTTGTCGGCTTCGATCAGGTCGGAGAAGGCATGGCGCTCGCCATGGATCTCCTGGTAGTCCTCGTGCCCCTTGCCGGCCAGGACGATCACGTCGTCAGCCGCTGCGGTGGCGATCAGGTGGGCAATGGCCTCGCCGCGGCCAGCGACGAACTCGACGTCGCCAGGCTTGGCGAAACCGGGGCGAATGTCGTCGAAGATACGCAGCGGGTCTTCGGTACGCGGGTTGTCATCGGTAACCAGCACGCGGTCGGCCAGGCGCTCGGCCACTTGGGCCATCAGCGGGCGCTTGCCGCGATCGCGGTCGCCACCGCAGCCGAACAGGCACAGCAGCTTGCCGTGGGCATGTGGGCGCAGGGCTTCGAGGACTTTTTCCAGCGCATCGGGGGTATGGGCGTAATCGACCACCACCAGCGGCTTGGCACCACCACCCAGGCGCTGCATGCGGCCGACCGGGCCCTCCAGCTGCGGGGTGACCTTGAGAATCTCGTCCAGCGAGTAATCCAGCGCCAGCAGCGTGGCCACGGCCGCGAGCATGTTGCTCAGGTTGAAGCGGCCCAGCAGCTGGCTGCGCAGGATGCGTTCGCCCTGGGCAGTGACCAGTGTGGCGCGCACGCCATCATCATCGAAATGCGCTTCGCGGCAGAACAGCGAAGCGTCCGGGTTTTCCAGGCTGTAGCTGAGCAGCCGGGTCTCGATATGGTCGACACTCGGGCGGCGGGCAAAATCGTCGGCCAGGCGACGACCGAAGTCATCATCCAGGTTGACCACCTGGCAACGCAGGCTCGGCCAGGCAAACAGCTTGGCCTTGGCGGCCTCGTAGGCCTCCATGCTGCCGTGATAATCCAGATGGTCGCGGGACAGGTTGGTCATGACCGCGATGTCGAATTCCAGCGCAGCGACTCGGCCCTGCTCCAGGGCGTGGGAGGAAACCTCCATGGCCACGGCCTTGGCGCCACCTTTCTTGAGGTCGTTCAGGGTCGACTGCACGGCAATCGGGTCAGGCGTGGTCAGTCGGCCGCTCTGCAGCTCGCCATAGAAGCCGGTGCCCAGGGTACCAATCAGGCCACAGCGCTGGCCCAGCTCATCGAGCGCCTGAGCCACCAGTTGCGTAACGCTGGTCTTGCCGTTGGTGCCGGTGACGCCCACCAGGTTCAGCTGGCGGCTCGGCTCGCCGTAGAAGCGCCCGGCAATCTGCGACAGCTGGCCTATCAGCCCCTTCACTGGAATCAGCGGCACATCGGTGATCGGCAGCACGGTGACGCCATGCTCTTCATAAGCCACGGCCGCAGCGCCACGCGACAGCGCATCGGCAATGTGCTCACGGCCATCAACCTTGGCACCGGGCACAGCCAGGAACAGGTCGCCCTGACGCACCTGACGGCTGTCCAGGGTCAGTTCACGGATCAGCGGATCACGGCTGGCATGGGCGAACAGCTTGCTCAAAGGCATCGTCATCATCCACGCCCTCCCTTGGCGGGTACTGCACTGGCCTGCTGCGGGTCACTCGGCGGCGGCAGGTTGTCTGGCGGCACATTCATCAGGCGCAGGGTGCCCGACATGACCTTGCTGAATACGGGGGCCGATACCAGGCCGCCGAAGTAGCCACCCTTGCCCGGCTCGTCGATGACCACGACGATGGCGTAGCGCGGATCGCTCATCGGGCCGAAGCCGGCAAACAGCGAACGGTAGGCGTTTTCGGTGTAACCCTTGGAGCCCACAGTAGCCTTACGTGCGGTACCGGACTTGCCGGCCACGTGGTAGAACGGCACCTGGGCTCGGAACACGCCGCGCGGCGCTTCGATCACCTGCTGCAGCATGCCCTGGATGGTTTCGGCGGTTTCCTTCGGAATGGCCTGCACCGCTTCTGGCGCCTTGTCGACCTTGAGGATCGACAGCGGCACCATCTTGCCGTCGTTGGCCAGCGCCGCGTAGGCGTGCACCAACTGCAGGGCGGTGACCGACACACCGTAGCCGTAGGACAGGGTCGCGGTTTCAGCCTTGCGCCACTCGCGGTGGTTGGGCAGGTTGCCGACGCGCTCGCCCGGGAAACCAAGGCCGGTGTACTGGCCCAGGCCGACCTGGGACATCACCCGGTAAATGGCTTCGCCGCCAATGTCGAAGGCGATCTTGCTCATGCCGACGTTGGAGGAGTTGATCAGGATGCCGGTCAGGTCGAGGATCGGGCCCTCGCTCTTGGACACGTCCTTGATGGTGTAGCGGCCGATCTGCAGGCTGCCCGGATACACTTCGACCTTGTCGGTCGGCTTCCAGCGGCCACTCTGCAGCGCCGCACTCATCGAGATCGGCTTCACCGTCGAGCCCGGTTCGAACACGTCGATGATCGCCCGGTTACGCATGGCGGCCGGGAACATGCTACGGCGGTTGTTAGGGTTGTAGGTCGGCTGGTTGACCATGGCCAGGACTTCACCGGTCTTGACGTCCATGATCACCAGGCTGCCGGCCTTGGCGTCCTGCTCGGCAATGGCGTTGCGCAGTTCACGGGTGGCCAGGTATTGCAGGCGCAGGTCGATCGACAACGCCAAGGTCTTGCCGGCCTTGGCGTTCTTGGTGACCTGGATATCCTTGATCAACCGGCCACGCCGGTCCTTGATCACCTGCCGCTTGCCGGGCACGCCGGCCAACCATTCATCGTAGGCCAGCTCCACACCTTCGCGACCGTGGTCGTCGAGGTCGGTGAAGCCGACCATGTGCGCGGTCACGTCACCGGCCGGATAGAAACGGCGGAACTCTTCCAGGCCGTACACGCCTGGCACTTTCAGGTCGAGCACGTGCTGGCCCTGCTCCGGGGTCAGGCCGCGGACCAGGTAGATGAATTCTTTGTTGGCTTGCTGAGTCAGGCGCTCGGTCAGCTGCTGGGCGTTCTGCCCAAGGGCAGCGGCCAGCTGCGGCCAGCGGTCCTTGGCCACCTGCATTTCCTTGGGGTTGGCCCACAAGGTGGTGACTGGGGTACTGACGGCCAGCGGCTCGCCGTTGCGGTCGGTGATCAGGCCACGGTGCGCGGGAATCGGAATGTGACGCAGGCTGCGGGCATCGCCCTGGCCCTTGAGGAAGTCACGGTCGACAACCTGCAGGTCGATGATGCGCCAGCAGATCGCGCCGACCATCAGCGCCAGCAAACCGATCACCACCCGGAAGCGCCAGGGGTAGAGTGCGCCTTCGAGCTTCATCATGGCGCCACCATCCGTACTTCGTCAGCCGCGGGCACGCGCATCTTCAGCTGTTCGGAGGCCAGGCTCTCGATGCGGCTGGAGGCGGTCCAGGTGCTTTGCTCAAGAATCAGCCGGCCCCACTCGGCCTGAGCCTTGTCACGCTCGTTCAACTCGCCATACAGGGTGTTGAGCAGCTGGCGATTCCAATGGGCGCTGTAAGACACGGCGATGGCCGAAACGAGCACTCCGACAAAAAGCAGAAGCATCAGGAAGCTTCCGCCTGGCAGAGGTTTGGCGAATAGCCGGCTCACCGAAGCTTCTCCGCCACGCGCATCACGGCGCTGCGCGACCGCGGGTTGGCTTTGAGTTCGGCTTCGGAAGCAAACTGGGCCTTGCCGATCAGCTTGATCTTCGGCTCGAAGACCTTGTGCTGTACCGGCAGGTTGCGTGGCAGGTTGTCGGCCTCGCCCTTGACCAGCTTGCGCATGAACAGTTTGACGATGCGGTCTTCCAGCGAGTGGAAGCTGATGACAGCCAGACGGCCACCCACTTCCAGGGCGTCGAGTGCAGCCTCAAGGCCAGTCTCGAGGTCGCCCAGCTCGTTGTTGACGTGGATGCGCAGGCCCTGGAAGGCGCGGGTCGCCGGGTTCTTGCCCTTTTCCCAGGCCGGGTTGGCGACCTTGAGCACCTCAGCCAGGTCGGCGGTACGGGTGAACGGCTGCTTCTCGCGGCGTTCGACCACGGCACGCGCCATGCGCCCGGCGAAGCGCTCTTCGCCGTACTCCTTGAAAACGCGGGCAATTTCTTCGACGGGAGCGGTGGCGATGAACTCGGCGGCGCTGATGCCCTGGTCCGGGTTCATGCGCATGTCCAGCGGGCCATCGTTGAGAAAACTGAAGCCGCGCTCGGGGTCATCCAACTGCGGCGAGGACACGCCCAGGTCAAGCAGGATGCCACTGACCTTGCCGTGTAGACCACGCTCGGCCACTTCTGCGCCCAACTCGGCAAAGCTGCGCTGCACAATGACAAAGCGGCCGTCTTCGGCCGCCAGCGCTTGCCCGGTGGCAATCGCTTGAGGATCTTTGTCGAAGCCCAGTAACCGCCCTTGCGGCCCGAGTTTGCTGAGGATAAGGCGGCTATGGCCGCCACGCCCGAAGGTGCCGTCCAGATAGCAACCGTCGGCGCGCAGGGCCAATGCCTCGACAGCTTCATCGAGCAGGACGGTGATGTGGTTGAAGCCGCTATCTATGGTCACAGGATCAGGTCACGCAAATCGTCGGGCATGGCGCCCGGTTGTTGAATAGCTGCAAGGTCGGCTGCCGAAACCGCGTTCCAGGCATCCTCATCCCACAGCTGGAATTTGTTCAGTTGCCCCACCAGCATCGCCTTCTTGTCCAGCTTGGCGTACTCACGCAGACGGGGCGGAACCAGGAAACGCCCACTGCCATCGAGCTCCAGGTCAACCGCATTACCGATCAGCAAACGCTGCAGGCGGCGGTTTTCCTCACGCAACGACGGCAAGGCACGCAACTTGGCTTCAATCTGTTCCCACTCATCGAGGGGATAAACACACAAGCAGGGGTCAACGGCGTCGATGGTCACGATCAGCTGACCATTGCAACGCGAATCGAGCTCGTCACGGTACCGGCTCGGCATTGCGAGACGGCCCTTGGCATCGAGGCTGACGGCGTTGGCTCCGCGGAACACGGCTGCGATTCCCCACAATGTTAGCTTTTTTGTGCCAGAAAACCCACTTCATCCCACTTTCTGCCACTTGCGCACACTATAGGAATCCGCCCGCTGCACCGTCAAGGCACGTTCATAAGGAAAACCCTTACAGGACCGAGATTTAGCGCATTAACGGAAGGAGGAAGGTGTACCGGAGGATGAAAAAAACGTGAAAAATCAAACCGACTCAAATGAATGCAGTTCGAAGTTAAAGTGATTTATTAAGAGTAAGATCTTTTTGGTATTACCAGAGCGCATCTGCTATCGATTCAAGCAGGAGGGGGGAAGGTGGAGAGTCGATCTGTAAGCCGGGTTTTGTCGAGGACAGTCATTCCTCTACGACGGCCATCACTGGACGCCTCTAGCAACCTACCCGGTTCCGACGCGGGCCACGCCTGATGGAACCCTATTTGGTCTTGCTCCGAGTGGGGTTTACCTAGCCACGAACTGTTGCCAGTCGTGCGGTGCGCTCTTACCGCACCTTTTCACCCTTACCGGCACCGAAGTGCTTAGGCGGTTATTTTCTGTGGCACTTTCCGTAGGCTCGCGCCTCCCAGGCGTTACCTGGCACTCTGCCCTATGGAGCCCGGACTTTCCTCCCCCATCTTTTGCGGAACAAAAGACGGCAGCGACTGTCCGATCGACTCTCCGCCGACAAGGTTAACGGCACGCGCGCCCAAGAACAAGCGATACCGTGAACTATGTCTAATTGCCACTACTGTGCTTTCTGCTTTTCCAAGGCCACCTGATAGAGCAGGTTCTTGCGCACACCGGTGATTTCCGCCGCCAATGCCGCCGCTCTTTTCAGCGGTAGCTCGGCCAGCAACAGATCCAGCACACGCTGTGCCTCGGCACTGATCGCCTCCTCGCCCTCAGGCGCACTCCACCCCCCAACCAGCACCACGCACTCACCCCGCTGCTGATTACTGTCGCTGGCGACGAAGGCGCGCAGCTCAGCCAACGGCAGGCCTTTGAGGGTCTCGAAGGTTTTGGTCAGCTCGCGCGCCAGCAACGCCGGGCGCTCACCCCCGAACACCTGCTCCATGTCCTCGAGGCATTCAAGAATGCGGTGCGGCGCCTCGTAGAAGATCAGCGTGCGCGGCTCCTCCTTGACTTGCTCCAGGCGCGCCCGACGACCGGCAGCCTTGGCCGGCAGGAAGCCTTCGAAGATAAAGCGGTCAGAAGGCAGGCCGGCAGCCGACAACGCAGCAATCAATGCGCAGGCGCCTGGCACTGGCACCACGCTGACGCCTGCAGCCCGGGCCTGGCGCACCAAGTGGTAGCCTGGGTCGGAAATCAGCGGTGTACCAGCATCGGACACCAGCGCCACATCCTCACCCGCCAGCAACTTGGTGATGAAGCGCCCGCCTTCGTCGCGCTCGTTGTGCTCATGGCAGGCCGCCAGCGGCGTATCGATGCCGAAGTGCTGCAGCAGACGAACCGAATGCCGGGTGTCCTCGGCGGCGATCAGGGCGACATCGGCCAGCACCTTGAGCGCCCGGGCGCTCATGTCGTCAAGGTTGCCGATGGGGGTCGCGACCACATAAAGCGTCCCCATGGTGGATTTCGAAGTCCCGGCCACATCAGTCACTGCACACACCCTGCCTTTCGGATCAAAGGCGCCATTGTAGCCCGAGCGCCGGTAACAGGGCGCAAAGAACTTCACCGGCGGCCACCGGCGAGCCGCCTATAGTGAAGGTTCTGCTAACGGCAGATCGCGCCCCGGCCGCCGCTTGGGTACAATTGCCGGCCAACTTGATCGAGTAACAGGACCTTTACATGATCGCTTGCCTGCGGCTGTTCACAGCCCTCTGCCTCGCTGCTCTGCTGGCAGCCTGCGCCAGCTCGCCCTCATCCAGCCTGGGCGAACTGCCACGCACCCCGGACGCCAGCATCGAGCAACTGCTCGAGAAGGCCGCCACCAGCAAGTCCGCCGAAGACGCTGCCCTGCTGCGCCTGAGCGCCGCCGACCTGGCCTACAAGCAGAAGGACTTCCCACGCGCCGCTCGCATCCTCGAGCAGGTGCCAATGGACACGCTCAAGCCGGCCCAGCAAATCTTCGCTGCCACCCTCGGCGCCGAACTGGCGATGAGCCGCAACCAGCCCAAGGCCGCCCTGACCGCCTTGTCTCACCCAAGCCTGCAGCACATCGCAGAACTGCCAGAGCAACAGCAGGTGCGCACCTACAGCGTCCACGCCGCCGCCCTCGAGGCCGACGGCCAGGCCCTGGCCGCCGCCCAGCAACGCGTGCTGCTGAGCCCGCTGCTCAGCGGCCAGGCCGCCAGCGCGAACAATGACGCCATCTGGGCCCTGGTCGCTTCGCTGCCGGCCGAACAGCTGCAGCAACCTGCCAACAACGAAATCCTGGCCGGCTGGACCAGCCTGGCGCTGGCGGTGAAAAGCGCTGGCACCCTGGAGCAGCAGCAGGCCGCCATCGAAGCCTGGCGCAAGCAGCACCCTGACCACCCAGCCGCCAAGCAACTGCCGCTGGCCCTGACCAAGCTCAAGGAACTGGCCAGCCAGCCGCTGACCAAGATCGCCCTGCTGCTGCCTCAGGAAGGCCCGCTGGCCGGCGTTGCCCGCGCCCTGCGTGACGGCTTCATGGCTGCCCACTTCCAGGCCCAGCAGGCTGGCGGGCAAGCGCCGGCCGTGCAGGTCTATGACAGCTCGCGCATCGGCTCGCTCGACGACTTCTATCGCCAGGCCCAGGCCGACGGCGTACAGCTGGTGGTCGGCCCGCTGGAAAAGCCGCTGGTGAAAAAGCTCGCAGCCAACGCGCAACTGCCCATCACCACCCTCGCCCTGAACTACGCCGACGCCGGCCAGAAGGCACCACCGCAGCTGTTCCAGTTCGGCCTCGCTGCCGAGGACGAAGCCCGCGAAGTGGCACGCCGCGCCCGTGCCGACGGCATGGTGCGCGCTGTGGCCCTGGTACCGAGCGGTGAGTGGGGCGACCGCGTGCTGGCCGCCTTCCGCCAGGACTGGGAAGGCAATGGCGGCACAATCATCGCTGCCGAGCGCATCGCGCAACCCGTCGCCCTGGCCCAGCAGATCGCCAACCTGTTCCAGCTGCGCCAGAGCGAAGGCCGCGCCCAGAGCCTGCAAAGCACCGTGGGCGGCAACATCGCGGCACAACCATCGCGCCGCCAGGACATCGATTTCATCTTCCTCGCCTCGACCCCACAGCAGGCGCAACAGATCAAACCGACCCTGAACTTCCAGTACGCCGGTGATGTACCGGTCTACGCCACCTCGAACCTGTACAGCGCCAGCGGTGACGTCAACCAGTACAACGACATGAACGGCATTCGCTTCTGCGAAACCCCGTGGCTGCTCGACACCAGCAACAGCCTGCGCCAGCAGGTGGTGCAGCAATGGCCACAAGCCGCAGGCAGCCTCGGCCGCCTGTACGCCATGGGCGTCGACGCCTACAGCCTGGCACCTCGCCTGGGCCAGCTCAAGGCACTGCCGGACAACCGGGTGCAAGGCCTGTCGGGCAGCCTGAGCATCAACGCCAACCAGCGCGTCGAGCGCCAGCTGCCGTGGGCCGAGTTCTCTGGCGGCCAGGTCAAGCGCCTGCCGGACACCGCGCACTGATGCCCAAGGCATCGCCGAGCAGCGCCGGCCAGGCGGCAGAAACCCAAGCCCTTGAGTACCTTCAAGGGCAAGGCCTGCAGCTGTTGACACGCAATTGGCGATGCAAAGGCGGCGAGCTTGATCTGGTCATGCTCGACGCCGATACAGTAGTATTCGTCGAAGTCCGCTATCGGTTGCACGCGGACTTCGGTGGCGCCCTCGGCAGCATTGACGGGCGCAAGCAGAAACGGCTGGTGCTTGCCGCCACCCTGTTCCTGCAGAAGGAGTCCCGCTGGGCCGATCACCCCTGCCGCTTCGACGTTGTCGCCCTGCAGGGCAGCCACCATGCAGGCAAGCCATTTCAATGGCTGAAAAACGCCTTCGAATGCTGAACCCACTCCGTTTTTTTTGCTCTATGTTTCGCGGGCTGGTCCCTGTTGCGCGTCGCGCCGGCCACCGCCCCACTTAAGGTCACCAGATGGACATGCAATCCCGAATTCGCCGGCTGTTCCAGGCCAGCATCGACACCAAGCAACAGGCAATGGACATCCTGGCACCGCACATCGAGCAGGCAAGCCTGGTCATGGTCAATGCGCTGCTCAACGAGGGCAAGATGCTCGCCTGCGGCAACGGCGGCTCGGCCGGCGATGCCCAGCACTTCTCTTCGGAACTGCTCAACCGCTTCGAGCGTGAGCGCCCGAGCCTGCCGGCCATCGCCCTGACCACCGACAGCTCGACGCTGACCTCGATCGCCAACGATTACAGCTACAACGAAATCTTCTCCAAGCAGATCCGCGCCCTGGGCCAGCCCGGCGACGTACTGCTGGCGATTTCGACCAGCGGCAACTCTGCCAACGTGATTCAAGCGATCCAGGCCGCACATGATCGCGAAATGATTGTCGTAGCATTGACCGGACGTGACGGCGGCGGCATGGCTTCGCTGCTGTTGCCCGAAGACGTGGAAATCCGCGTACCGTCGACGGTCACTGCACGTATCCAGGAAGTCCACCTGCTGGCGATCCACTGCCTGTGCGATCTGATCGACAGCCAACTGTTCGGGAGTGAAGAATGACCCCCATACGCCTCGGCCTGATGGCCCTGACCCTGTGCCTGAGCGTCACCGGCTGCAGCTCGGTGCTGACCTCGACCCGCAACTCGCCGATCGAGGATGATCGCGGCACTCGCACCATCGGCAGCAAGATCGACGACTCGCTGATCGAGACCAAGGCCTCGGTCAACATTGCCAAGGCCAGCCCTGACCTGGACAAGAGCTCGCACATCGTTGTCAGCAGCTACAACGGTATCGTCCTGCTCGCCGGGCAAACCCCGCGCGCCGACCTCAAGAGCCTGGCCGAACAGACCGCCAGCCAGGTCCAGCGCGTGAAGAAAGTGCACAACGAGCTGCAGGTGATGCAGCCCTCCTCCATCCTGGCACGCAATAACGACGCCTGGCTGACCACCAAGATCAAGACCCAGATGCTCACCGACAATGCCGTGCCAAGCTCGCGGATCAAGGTGATCACCGAGAACGGCATCGTCTACCTGCTGGGCCTGGTGACGCAGCAAGAGGCCAACTCCGCCACTGCCGTGGTTCAGGGTGTGTCTGGCGTGCAGAAGATCGTCAAGCTGTTCGAGTACATCGACTGATCAAGCCTTGCCTTGTGCCGACCCTTCGCGGGCAGCCTGCCCACACAAAGGCCGGCACAGGAACCCCCGCTCCAAACTTCCCGATATCCAGGAAACACCGCATGAAAAAGCTTCTGCTGCCCGCCCTGCTGCTCGGCACCTTCGCCACCCTGGCCGGCTGCTCCACCCCAAGCCTGATCACCCTCAACGACGGCCGCGAAATCCAGGCCATCGATACCCCGCACTTCGAGAAGGACACCGGCTTCTACGAGTTCCAGCAGCTCGACGGCAAGCGCACCCGCATCAACCGCGATCAGGTCCGCACCATCAGCGATCTGTAAGCGCAACGTTGCAGCAAAGAAAAAGGCGATCCATGCGGATCGCCTTTTTTTGTTACTTGACCACCTTCAGGCTGGGCCGCCCGCTTGGGCGCGGTGGCTGGCCACCCCCTTCCGGCGGGCCATCGTCATCCGGCTCAACGTCTTCGTCTTCAATGTCATCGCCATCCATCATCGGCGACTCCAGCTCGAAGACCATGCCTTGGCCGTTCTCCCGGGCATAGATGCCCAGAATGGCACCCGCCGGCACGAACAGCGAATGGGAGACGCCACTGAAGCGCCCCTCAAAGCTGACCGCCTCATTGTCCATGTGCAGATTGCGCACAGCGCTCGGCGAGATATTCAGGACGATCTGACCATCACTGGCGAAGCCCTGGGGCACCTGGACCGCCGGGAACTCGGCATTGACCAGCATATGGGGGGTGCAATCGTTGTCGACGATCCACTCGTACAGTGCTCGAACCAGATAGGGGCGACTGGAGTTCATCAACGGCTCCTTAAAGCTTGCGCATTTCACGTTCAACGGAGGACAGGCTCGCCAGGAAAGGCTCGCGAGCGAACTGCCGCTCCATGTAATCCAGCAGCGGCTTGGCCTGCCGGGGCAATTCAATACCCATGACCGGCAAACGCCATAGTATGGGCAATAGACAACAGTCGACCAGGCTTTGCTCCTCGCTCATGAAGCAAGCAAACTCGCCAAACAGCGGCGAGACACCGGTCAGGCTCTCGCGCAGCGCCTTGCGCGCCTCGGTGCGGGCGGCCTCAGCGCTGCGCGGGTCGAGAATGGTATCAGCCAGGGCGCACCAGTCGCGCTGGATGCGGTGCATCAGCAGGCGGCTATTGCCACGCGCCACCGGATACACGGGCATCAAAGGCGGATGCGGGTAACGCTCCTCAAGGTATTCCATCACCACGGTCGACTCATACAACGCCAGATCACGATCGACCAAGGTCGGCACGCTGCCGTAAGGGTTCACCTCTGCCAACTTGGGTGGCAGCCGCGCAGGATCGACGTCGATGACCTGCACGCTGACGCCCTTCTCGGCGAGCACAAGGCGTACCCGATGAGAATAATGGTCAGCAGGATCGGAATAGCAGGCTAACCGGTTGGTTGCGCCCATGTAGCGCCTCCTCGCAAGGAATGCTTGTAAAACTCTAAATGAAAACGCGCCCGCGGGGACCTGGCACATTTGCCAGGCCCCCGCGGGCGCGTTCAACTACCAGAAATTACTGCGTGATCAGTGCACGTCCTTCCAGTATTCGCGCTTGAGCAAGTAGGCAAATACGAAGAAGAAAGCCAGGTACAGCAACACGTAGGTACCGATGCGCTGGCTTTCCAGTTTGACCGGGTTGGCCGAATAGGCCAGGAAGGTCACCAGGTTCTTGACCTTCTCGTCGAACTGCTCGGTGTTCAGGGTACCGGAATTCGGCGTAATGGTCAGCTGGTCGCAGGCCTCATGGGTCAGCGGGCTACCCGTCAATGGGTCGAATTGCTTCTTGCCATCGACCACCATCTGCACCTGCTTGCAGCCAACCACCTGATTACCTTGCAGGCCGACCAGCACATTGGGCATGCCGACGTTCGGGAACACCTTGTTGTTGACCCCGTACGGGCGCGACTTGTCTTCATAGAAGCTGCGCAGGTAGGTGTACAACCAATCGGTACCGCGCACCCGGGCGACCAGGGTCAGGTCGGGCGGCGCGGCGCCAAACCAGGTCTTGGCATCGCTGGGCTGCATGCCGATCTGCATGTGGTCGCCGATCTTGGCACCGGTGAACACCAGCTTCTCGAGCATCAGCTCATGGGGGATGCCAAGGTCATCGGCCACTCGCTCGTAACGCTGAAACTTGGCGCTGTGGCAACCCATGCAATAGTTGGCGAAGGTGCGCGCACCGTCCTGCATGGCCGCCTTGTCGGTAAGGTCGATGTCGACCTTGTCCAGTTCCAGGCCATGTTCGGCAGCGAAGGAAAAGGCAGGCATCACTGCCAGCAAAAATACTGCAATCAACTTTTTCATCAGCCAGTCACCCTTTCCGGAACCGGTTTGGTCTTCTCAAGCCTTGTGTAGAACGGCATCAACAGGAAGTAGGCGAAGTACAGCACCGTGCACACCTGTGACAGCAAGGTCCGCCCAGGCGTAGGTGCCAGGACGCCGAGAATGCCGAGGATGACGAAGGCAATGCAGAACACCAGCAGGAAGACCTTGCTGATCCAGCCCTTGTAGCGCATGGAGCGCACCGGACTGCGGTCAAGCCAGGGCAGCACGAACAGCACGGCGATCGCGGCCCCCATGGCGATTACGCCCATGAGCTTGTCAGGCACCGCACGCAGGATCGCGTAGAACGGCGTGAAGTACCAGACAGGGGCGATATGCTCCGGCGTCTTGAACGCGTTCGCCTGCTCGAAGTTGGGTTTTTCCAGGAAGTAACCACCCATTTCCGGGAAGAAGAACACCACGGCGCAGAACACGAAGAGGAATACCACCACGCCGACGATGTCCTTGACGGTGTAGTACGGGTGGAACGGAATGCCGTCGAGCGGAATGCCGTTTTCGTCCTTTTTCTTCTTGATGTCCACACCATCAGGGTTGTTCGAGCCCACTTCGTGCAGGGCCAGGATGTGCAGCACGACCAGGCCGAGAATCACGATCGGCAGGGCCACCACATGCAGGGCGAAGAAGCGGTTCAGGGTGATGCCCGAGATCAGGTAGTCCCCGCGGATCCACTGGGTCAGGTCGCCACCGATCACCGGGATGGCACCGAACAGCGAGATGATCACCTGAGCACCCCAGTACGACATCTGCCCCCATGGCAGCAGATAGCCCATGAAGGCTTCGGCCATCAGCGCCAGGTAGATCAGCATGCCGAACAGCCATACCAGCTCACGGGGCTTCTGGTAGGAGCCGTAGAGCAGGCCGCGGAACATGTGCAGGTAGACCACGATGAAGAACGCCGAGGCACCGGTGGAATGCAGGTAGCGCAGGATCCAGCCGTACTCGACGTCACGCATGATGTACTCGACCGAGGCGAAGGCCTCTTCCGCCGAGGGCGTGAAGCTCATGGTCAGCCACACGCCAGTGACGATCTGGTTGACAAGCACCAGCAGCGCCAGCGAGCCGAAGAAATACAGGAAGTTGAAGTTCTTGGGCGCGTAATACTTGCTCAGGTGGTCTTCCCACATCTTGGTAGCGGGGAAGCGAGCGTCAATCCAGTCCATGAACTTGCTCATCATGCTTTCTCCTGGTCGACGCCGATGACGACGATGTCGTCCGACTCATAAGAATGCGGCGGCACTGGCAGGTTGAGAGGCGCCGGCTGCGATTTGTAGACACGGCCGGCCAGGTCGTAGTGGGAGCCGTGGCAAGGGCAGAAATAGCCACCGACCCACTTCGGCCCAAGGTCTGCGGGCGCGACTTCCGGGCGGAAGGTCGGCGAGCATCCCAGGTGCGTGCAAAGACCGACGAGAATGAGGATTTCCGGCTTGATCGAGCGAACCTCAGGGTCGACATAGGCCGGCTGCACCGAGCTCTTCGATTGAGGGTCGGAGAGGTCACCTTCGATCTTCTTCAGGTTGCCAAGAATCTCCTGCGTTCGCCGCACGATGAACACCGGTTGGCCACGCCACTCGGCAACCATCTGCTGCCCCGGCTCGACCTTGGCAATATTGACCTTCACCGGTGCGCCGGCCGCCTTCGCCTTGGCACTGGGAAACCATGACCCCACGAACGGTACCGCAGCCCCCACTGCCCCCGCTGCCCCGACCACGGATGTCGCGGCTACGAGGAAGCGGCGCCGGCCTGCGTTGACGCCGTCATTGCTCATTCAGTCCTCTCCCATCAGCTTTGCTTGGCCAGTTGGACCTGGCCTGTACTTAGGTTGTGTCTGTGGCGCTAAAAATTGGCCGCCATGGTAAGAAACAAATCCACACAGTGACAAGGTGATTACCCCCACAGGGAGCCATAACCCGCGCTTTGCTTGATCTGCGTCTATGCGACAAACGGTCACCGACATGCTGACAGGTTAGTTCAAGCACAAAAAAAAGCCCGGTTCCAAGGAACCGGGCTTTTTTCGACTGCCGAAGCGGTATTAACGCTTGGAGTACTGAGGACGCTTACGCGCTTTACGCAGACCCACTTTCTTACGCTCGACTTCACGAGCGTCGCGGGTGACGTAGCCAGCACGACGCAGAGCGCCACGCAGGGTTTCGTCGTATTCCATCAGAGCGCGGGTGATACCGTGACGGATCGCACCGGCCTGACCGCTGACACCACCACCGGAAACGGTGACGTAGATGTCGAACTTCTCAACGGTTTCGGTCAGCTCGAGCGGCTGGCGAACAACCATGCGAGCGGTTTCGCGACCGAAGAACACGTCCAGAGAACGGTTGTTGATGGAAATGTTACCAGTACCCGGACGCAGGAAAACGCGAGCGGTTGCGGTCTTGCGACGGCCAGTGCCGTAATTTTGAGTCGCCGACATAATGAACTTTCCCGTTAGATCTTCAGTTCTTGAGGCTGCTGAGCAGTATGTGGGTGAGCAGCACCCGCGTACACTTTCAGCTTACGGTACATGTCGCGACCCAGCGGGTTCTTAGGCAGCATGCCTTTGACCGCGGTTTCGATAACACGCTCAGGGGCCTTGGCGATCAACTTCTCGAAGTTGATTTCCTTGATACCGCCTGGGAAACCGGAGTGGGAGTAGTACATTTTGTCGGAAGACTTGGCACCAGTCACACGAACCTGTTCAGCGTTGATGACGACGATGTAGTCGCCGGTGTCAACGTGAGGGGTGTATTCTGGTTTGTGCTTGCCACGCAGACGGGTAGCGATTTCGGTAGCCAGACGACCCAGGGTCTGGCCAGCGGCGTCAACTACGAACCACTCGCGCTTTACTGTTTCCGGTTTAGCAGTAAAAGTTTTCATTCTCTAAAGCCTCAGAGGCCGCCCAGCGAAAAATAGACGGCGAATCTTACTGGATAGTGCACAGCTTGCCAAGGGCAAGCGCGCAGCCGAACGCTGACGCTTTTGGGGGCTCGGGTCGGGCACGCCAATGTTCGACGGGGTTCTTCCTGCGTGGTGGTGCATCACTTCCGCCACACGGAGAGGGGCAGAATTATCCAGATTGCACGAAAAATTTCAACCTGCTTTGATGGGCTTCTTTGCCAAGGAGTGTTTTCCCGATGGAATACCGCAAGCTCGGCCGTACCGACCTCGACGTCAGCGCCCTGTGCCTGGGCACCATGACCTGGGGCGAGCAGAACACCCAGGACGAGGCCTTCGAGCAGATTGCCCTGGCCAAGGCCAGCGGCATCAACTTCATCGACACCGCCGAAATGTACCCGGTGCCGCCGCGCCCCGAGACCTACGCCGCCACCGAGCGCATCATCGGCAACTGGTTCCGCGCCAATGGCGACCGCGACGACTGGGTGCTGGCCAGCAAGGTCGCCGGCCCCGGCAACGGCATCAGCCACATCCGCGACGGCCAGCTCAAGCACAACCGCCAGCACATCGTTGCCGCACTGGACGAGAGCCTCAAGCGCCTGCAGACCGACCGCATCGACCTCTACCAGCTGCACTGGCCCGAGCGCAGCACCAACTTCTTCGGCAAGCTCGGTTACCAGCACCTTGCCAACGACCTGTTCACGCCTCTGGAAGAAACCCTCGAAGTGCTCGACGAGCAAGTGCGTGCAGGCAAGATCCGCCACATTGGCCTGTCCAACGAAACCCCGTGGGGCACCCTGAAGTTTCTGCACCTGGCCGATACCCGTGGCTGGCCGCGGGCGGTGTCGATCCAGAACCCTTACAACCTGCTCAATCGCAGCTTCGAAGTGGGCCTGGCGGAAGTGGCAATCCGCGAGCAATGCGGCCTGCTGGCCTATTCGCCGCTGGCGTTCGGCATGCTCTCGGGCAAATACGAGAACGGCGCCCGGCCAGAAAAAGGCCGCCTGACCCTGTTCAGCCGCTTCGCCCGCTACTCCAACCCGCAGACCGTAGCGGCCTGCAGCCGTTATGTGCAGCTGGCCCATGCGCATGGCCTGGACCCGGCGCAGATGGCCCTGGCGTTCGTCACCCGGCAGCCGTTCGTGACCAGCAACATCATCGGCGCGACCGATCTTGTGCAACTGCAGAGCAACCTCGACAGCCTGCGGCTTAACCTCAGCGACGAGCTGCTCGCGGCAATCGAGGCTATCCATCAGGAGCAGCCGAACCCGGCGCCTTGAGCTGAACCCGGTGTCGACTTCTTCGCGGGTGAACCCGCTTGTGTCCTGAGGTGGGATTAGAACCTGGCGCGATCCCTGTGGGAGCGGGCTTGCCCGCGAACACGGGCGAAGCCCGTGCCATTCACCACGGTGTCGGCTTCGCGGGCAAGCCCGCTCCCACAGGATCGCGCCAGATTCTAGAAATTGAGCAAGACACTTGCTCCCGCAGGGTTCGGTGCAGACCTTGAGGGTGCGGGGTAGACACAATCGCCAAAAAATAAGACGATCCAGCCGGTGATTGACCACTCTACCCTATAAGAACAATGACAATGATGTTTACCCAACCCTCCGCGTCGTTGCGGCGCGTCAGCATCCTGGCCATTGACAAGGTGTTCGCTTCGACCTTGATGCAGGCCAAGGATTTCTTCCATCTCGCCAGCCTGCGCTACAGCAAGCAGCTGGGCCTGGGCTTGCAGCCCATGTTCGAGATTCATCTGGTGAGCCCCGATGGCCAACCGGTGGACAGCTTCAGCAATGTGCAGTTGCCAGTCGACGGCGGCCTCGACGATGCCGACGTGATCATCCTCCCAGCCTTCTGGGAAGATTTCGACAATCTGCAGCAACGTTATCCGCAGGTGCTGCCATGGCTGCGCGAACAGCACGCCCGTGGCGCGGTGTTGTGCGCCGAAGCCAGCGGGGTATTCTGGCTGGCCGAATCCGGCTTGCTCGACGGCAAGGAGGCGACCACCTACTGGCGCTTCTTCAACAGTTTCGCCGAGCGCTTCCCGAAGATCCGCTTGAACCAGGACAAGCACCTGACCGACGCTGACAACCTGTACTGCGCTGGCGGCACCACTTCAGCCTGCGACCTGTACATCTACCTGATCGAGCGCTTCTGCGGCGCCAACGTGGCGCGTGCCGTGGCCCGCGACATCCTTTACGAAGTGCAGCGCAACTACACGCCAGGGCGCATGGGCTTCGGCGGCCAGAAGCTGCACCAGGACCTGATCATCCTGCAGATCCAGCACTGGCTGGAAGAACACTTCGCCGACAAGTTCCGCTTCGAGGACGTGGCCCGCAACCATGGCATGAGCATCCGCAACTTCATGCGCCGCTTCCAGGGGGCGACGGGTGACAAACCGCTGCACTACCTGCAGCGGTTACGCATCGAGACGGCCAAGGGGCTGCTGTCGAGCACGCGCAAGAGCATCAAGACCATCAGTTACGAGGTCGGCTATGACGATGCGAGTTTCTTTGCGCGGTTGTTCCGCCAGCATACCGAGCTGTCGCCGAACCAGTATCGCCAGCAGTTCATGCAAGAGGCATGAGACCAATGGGGCTGCTGCGCAGCCCATCGCCGGCAAGCGCGGCTCCCACAAGGTGGACTGCCCCCAAGAAGTTGGACAAAAAATCCAACCCTTGGGGGCAGTCCAAGGTATTACGCAATACCTTGTGGGAGCCGAGCTTGCCGGCGATGGGCCGCAAAGCGGCCCCAGGATCTCAGGGCTTGTGCGCGCGCGCGAGGAATTCGTGCGACTGCATTTCCAGCAAGCGGCTCAGGGTGCGCTGGAACTCGAAGCTCAGGCGCCCGCCGGTGTACAGGTCTTTGAGCTCCACCTCGGCCGAGATGATCAGCTTGACGTTGCGGTCGTAGAACTCGTCCACCATGTTGATGAAGCGGCGGGCGATATCGTCGGTGGTGACGCCCATCTGCTCCACGTTGCTCAACAGCACGGCATGGAAGATCTTGCCCAGTTCGATGTAGTCGTTCTGGCTGCGGGGGCCGTCGCACAGGGCGCGGAAGTCGAACCAGGCCACGTCGTCACAGGTAAGCAGGGCATTGATCGGGCGATTCTCGATCATCAGCACGTCGTTCTCGACCGCCTGGGTGCACTCAGGGGTCAGCGCCTTGAAGCTGGCGCGCAGGCTCTGGTGCGCCGCGTCATCGAGCGGGTAGTGGTACAGCTCGGCCTGCTCCAGGTGACGCAGGCGGTAGTCGACCCCGCTGTCGACGTTCACCACGTCGGTGTACTGCTTGATCATGGCGATGGCCGGCAGGAAGCGCGCGCGCTGCAGGCCGTCCTTGTACAGGCCGTCCGGCACGATGTTGGAGGTAGCCACGAGCGATACGCCGTTCTTGAACAACTCTTCCATCAGGGTGCCGAGGATCATCGCGTCGGTAATGTCGGACACGAAGAATTCGTCGAAGCAGATCACCTTGGCTTCTTCGCTGAAGCGTTTGGCGATGATGGTCAGCGGGTTCTTCTCGCCCTTGAGGGTTTTCATTTCCTCATGGACGCGCTTCATGAAGCGGTGGAAGTGCGTGCGCATCTTCTGCTTGAACGGCAGTGCCTCATAGAAGGTGTCGACCAGGTAGGTCTTGCCGCGCCCTACTCCGCCCCAGAAGTACAGGCCTTTGACCGGCGTCTGCTCCTTCTTGCCGAACAGCTTGCCGAACATGCCCGGCTTGTTGTTCTGCGCGTGCACCAGGTCGTCGTACAGACGCTGCAGGTGACGAACCGCAGTTTCCTGCGCCGCATCATGGAAGAAGTCGGGACGTTTCAGATCTGCTTGATATCGTTCTAGGGGCGTCATGATTTCGTTAGCGAGGCAACAAAAAACGGGCCGTCACTGTAGCGACAGGCCCGCTTAATGGCAATCAGACTTGCGGCGAAATGCCTCAGGCGGTGTGCATTCCTGTGGGAGCGGGTTTACCCGCGAAGCAGGCAGCGCGGTGCCTGGCACCGGCTATGCCGGTGTTCGCGGATAAATCCGCTCCTACTGTGGCGCAAGCGCTACACGCAGGCTTTCGATAGCCGAATCTCGGGCTTCGGAGCTGCCGAACTGCGGCCCGTCGGCCACCTGCTCGCCGTTCAGCCACAGGCTGAAGCCAAGGCCATCGACGCGTACATCGGCTTCGCCGCCCTGCTGCAGTTGCTTGCTCACGGCACCGGCACTCTTGCCATCGGCGAAGCTGCGCGACAGTAGCAGTTGCTCGCCATCAGCGGCCAGCAGGCGGAAGCGGAAGCTGCCGTCTTCATCACGGAAGCTGACGAAGCGTGCGCTCTTGGCGGCCTTCTTCTTCACTTCGGTGGTGGCCTGCACGCTGCTGCGGAACGAACGCAGGCCAACTGCTTCGCGCAGTTGCTCGAGGAACGGGGTAGCGATCTTGCGGGCCTTGGAGGCGCCAGCAAGGAGGATGTCTTCCAGATCGTTCGGGCGCGAGATCAGCTGGTGGTAGTGCTCGCGCTTTTCGGCCAGCTGGCCGTCGAGCAGCTGGAACAGGCGCTGCTTGGCCTCACCCCAGCCAAGGCCCTGCAGCAGCTCTTCGCGGAACTCGGCGCACTGCGCCGGCGTCGAGAAAGCCTGGAACAGGGTGAACAGGTGCGAGTTGTCCGGATCCTTGGCTTCGCCAGGGGCACGCGAGTCGGTGACGATGCGCGAGATGGCGTCTTTCATCTCCTTGGCGCTGGTGAACAGCGGGATGGTGTTGTCGTAGCTCTTGGACATCTTGCGCCCGTCCAGGCCCGGCAAGGTCGCCACGCTCTCCTCGATCACCGCTTCGGGGAGGGCGAAGAAATCGTTGCCCTGGCCGAACAGGTGGTTGAAACGCTGGCCGATGTCACGGGCCATTTCCACGTGCTGGATCTGGTCGCGGCCGACCGGCACCTTGTTGGCGTTGAACATCAGGATGTCCGCCGCCATCAGCACCGGATAGCTGAACAGGCCCATGGTCACGCCGGCATCCGGGTCTTCACCGTTTTCGACGTTCTTGTCCACCGAGGCCTTGTAGGCGTGGGCACGGTTGAGCAGGCCCTTGGCCGCGACGCAGGTCAGCAGCCAGGTCAGTTCCGGGATCTCGGGGATGTCGGACTGGCGATAGAAGGTCACCTTGTTCGGGTCCAGGCCACCGGCCAGCCAGGTGGCGGCGATTTCCAGGCGCGAGCGCTGGATGCGCAGCGGGTCGTCGCACTTGATCAAGGCATGGTAGTCGGCCAGGAAGTAGAACGAGTCGACACCAGGCTGCTGGCTGGCGACGATCGCCGGGCGGATGGCGCCGGCGTAGTTGCCCAGGTGCGGGGTGCCGGTGGTGGTGATACCGGTGAGGATGCGCGTGGTCATGGGTGTTCGCTTATTCAGGCTTGGCTCAGTTCGAAAGGCGCGGCAGCAGCAGATCCTTCAGATCGGTCAGCTTGCCATGGAAGAAGTGTCCGCATTCTGCCACTTTCAGCAGCTCATGGGGGCGCCCCAGTGCGTCGGACCATTCGTAAACCAGCTGTGGATCGACGACTTCGTCGGCATCGGGCTGCACCACGGCGATCGGGCAGCGCTGCGGCAGCGGGAAGTCGGCGGTCAGGCGCATCACCGCCGGGGCGATCATGAACAGCTGTTGCAGCGCCACACCTTGCGCCTCCAGGCGCCCGGCCAGGCTGGTGGCGACGAAGCCGCCGAACGAGAAGCCCATCAGCACCAGCGGCAACTGCGGGTGCTTCTCGCGCAGCCACGCTGCAGCGGCCTCGGCATCGGCCACCTCGCCAGCGCCCATGTCATGGCTGCCGGCACTCTGGCCGACACCGCGGTAGTTGAAGCGCAAGGTCACATAGCCAGCGTCGCGGGCGGTGCGCTGCAGGGTCGAGACCACCTTGTTGAGCATGGTGCCGCCCTGGACCGGGTTGGGGTGGCAGATCAGCACCGCACCGCGGGCATCGGCCACATCCAGGTACAAGGCTTCCAGCTGGCCGATCGGGCCGTCGATGAACAAGGGGGTTTCGCGAACAAGCAAGGCACTACTCCGTGACCTCGAAGGGGGTCGTTTCGTCTAGGTGAGGAATTCTGTTCTGATTTGCGATCGCTCGCGGTATACAGCGCAGGTCTGAGCCGTTAACGTAAAGCAAAGCCGTTTATAGAGGAAGGACTCGTGGAACTCTCGCTCCTTGTTTGGTTGTTGCCAACCCTGGCCCTGGTCATCGGTGTGGCGGTCGGTTTCATCGTGGCCCGCCTGTTGCCCAATGCGGCGCCCAGCAGCACCCAGCGTCAGCTGGACGATATCCAGCAGCGCTTCGACAGTTACCAGAACCAGGTGGTTACCCACTTCAACAGCACCGCGGTACTCGTCAAGAAGCTGACCCAGAGCTACCAGGACGTGCAGGATCACCTGGCCGACGGCGCCAACCACCTGGCGCTCGACGAGCTGACCCGCCAGCGCCTGCTCGCCGCCCTGCACTCCGAGGGCACCCAGGGGCCGCGTGACCGCCTGACCCCGCCGAAGGATACCGCCGAAGTGCCACGCGACTATGCACCGAAGTCGCCGAACTCGCCGGGCATGCTCGACGAGAGCTACGGGCTCAAGCGCTGACATGAACAAGGCCTCGAAAGAGGCCTTTTTTTGGTCTCGATCATGGCATCTGCGGGAGCGGGCTTGACCCACGAAGCAGGCGACTCGGTGGCTGGCACCGGCTTCGCCGGTGTTCGCGGGACAAGCCCGCTCCCACAGGGCCAGGTAACCTAGCTGCAAGCCTTAAGCGCCTGCCCCACGTCCGCCAACAAGTCCTCGACATCCTCCAGCCCCACCGACAACCGCACCAGACCTTCGGAAATCCCGTGATGCGCCCGCTCTTCGGGCGTATAGCTGGAATGGGTCATGCTCGCCGGATGCTGCGCCAGCGATTCGGCATCGCCCAGGCTCACCGCCCGGGCAAACAGTTGCAGCGCATTCATGAAGCGCCGCCCGGCCTCGATCCCACCCTTGAGCTCGAAAGCGATCATTCCGCCCGGCAAGCGCATCTGTCGCTGCGCCAGTTCGTACTGGGCAAACGATGGCAGCCCAGGATACTGGATCAACTCTACCTGCGGCTGGCGCGCAAGGAATTCGGCAACCTGCTGGGCATTCGCGCAATGGCGGTCCATGCGCAATGCGAGCGTCTTGATGCCACGCATCAACAGCGACGCGTCATGCGGCGACAGCACTGCGCCAGTCATGTCCTTGAGGCCTTCAAGGCGGATCCGGTCCACCAGTGCCTTGCGCCCGATCACCAGGCCAGCCGTGATATCACCGTGGCCGCTTAGGTACTTGGTCGCCGAATGTACGACCAGGTCGGCGCCCAGTTCCAATGGCCGCTGCAGGTACGGGGTGCAATAGGTGTTGTCGACCACGATATGCAGGTCATGCCCCCTCGCCGCTTCGGCCACCGCCGCGATGTCGACCAGCTGCATGTTCGGGTTGGCCGGGGTTTCGAAGTAGATCATCCGGGTCTTGCGGGTGATCGCTGCTTTCAACGCCTTGGTGTCATTGAGGTCGACATGGCGCACCTTCACCCCGAACTCGCCGATGCCATGGTGCATGTAGGCAAAGGTGCAGCCATACACCGTACGCCCGACGATCAGCTCGTCGCCAGGGCGCAGCAGGGTCCACAAGGTCGAGGTGATGGCGCCCATGCCCGACGCCAGCGCCAGGCCAGCCTCCCCTCCTTCCAGCGAGGCCATGCGCTGCTCCAGCAACGCCAGGGTCGGGTTGGAAATGCGGCTGTAGAAGTGCCCGCCCTCCTCTCCGGCAAAGCACGCCGCGCCGTATTCGACGTTGGGGAAGGCATAAGTTGCAGTCTGGTAAACCGGTGGCACCAGAGCGCCGCCGTGGGAAAGCGGGTCGTAACCATGGTGGATGGCGCGGGTGGAAAAACCGGTGTTGTTATGGGAGTCGCGCATGGCAACAGCCTCTGGTGGTTTGTTATAAGCTTATGCCACCGAGCTGCCTGAATTTTTCCAAAATTGCCCACGCATTTGCGCACTTTTTGGAATGAAAACAACAAATAAAACACCAGGAGGGCAAATCATGCCTTCAAGCCTCGACCGCACCGACCGCGCCCTGCTCGCCGCCCTGCAGGACAACGCGCGCCTCACTGTTTCCGAGCTTGCCGACCACGTCGCACTGACCACCTCGCCGTGCTGGCGACGGGTCAAGTTGCTGGAGGACAACGGATATATCACCGGTTATCAGGCCATTCTTTCGCCCAAATCATTGGGGTTTGGCGTGACGGCGTTTGTCAGCATCATGATGGATTCGCATACCAAAGACATGGCTTTGGCGTTCGAGCGAAGGCTGATGGAGATTCCCGAGATAGTGGCGTGTCACAACATATCTGGACGGTATGATTTCCTGCTGGAGATTCTGGCAAGGGACTTGGAATCGTTCGGGGAGTTTACTCGGGAAGTACTGCAGCGGTTGCCGGGGGTGAAGGAGATTTACTCAAGTTTTTCCTACAAGGCGGTCAAGGAAAAACGGGTAATTCCTGTGTCTGAAACACACATCTAATGTAGAGCTTTCCTGTCGGTAGGAGCATTCCTACCGATTGACGCCCCCGCGCCCAGCATACAGAAAAATTCCGACAGCGCACGCTTGCCATGTAGTGATCAGGAGAACCCTGATCCTCCCTAACCGAGAGGACATTAAGTTCAAATTCGACATCGAACCTTACAAGCAGGGTTGCGAAAGAATGATGGATTACCAAGAGCATTATCGCCAAATCAAGAAACCAATGATCTGAAGCGTTAGTCTGGGGCACTGAATTTTATGCAGGGTCTAACCTAAAAAGCCGCCAAGGATTATTCCTACAAATCAGCAAGAAAAGACTCACGCCTGACTCAGCACTGGATCTATTTCCATCACAATTGAGTAAGGCGAAGATCTCAACAACATTTCAATCAAGAAGCATTCCCATGGCAGCTCTCCTCCCTGACCACATCGCAAAATCACTTTCCAGAAAAACTTTCGCCAATTTCGACGATTTCTCCCAGGCATTCTGGCTGGCAATCGCCGAAGACCCGGTCTACTCCCAGCTTTTCGTCACCTCGCAACTAAAGCGCATCAAGAAAGGCTGGCCACCCCGAGCACCATTCGCAGAAACAGCCAAGGGCCTGCGCTCGTACCAGATTTGCCACCTAGATTCACCCGAGTTCGGTGGCGCACTTTATGACGCGGACAATCTGCGGATCATGAGCGCCCTGCAATACGCGTTGTCTTCGGAGGTACGGTGGTGATCAGTCAAAAACACAGCCTTGCCGACTACACCTGCGCCGAATTCACCGCCATCGTGGAAGAATTGCTGCATGCCGCTGGCAGTTCAGCCTGGCAGGATCGTCTGCTCGAGCACTTCATCGACATGGCCAGGCATCCGAACGGCTCGGACCTGATCTATTACCCTACAACTGACCAAGAGGGCTGCGCCAAGGAGGTGATTGCCCGTATCATCGCCTGGCGAAAATCGCAGGGACTTCCGTTGTTCAAGGATGGGTGATGAAAAAGACGGTATTGCTATGGGTTCTGCTTCTTTCCGGATGTGTAGACGGCAGATTCTTCCTGCTGCCGAATCAGCAGGATCTCAAGTTCGCCTGTGATATGGACCCTTACAAGCCAGGGTGCGAAAGGCAAAGCGACTATGATCGGCACTTCAAGTCTATCGAAGACAGCAAGCGCTAGATGAGTCCTGAGAACGCGATTTTCCAACAGGTTCTGGCAACCCTCGACAAGTACCCGGAACTGGTGCGACAGATCTCTGCGGGAACACTTCTGCATCGTATTCAACCCTCTCGTTACGATGCCAACCCGGTCAACTATCGTGCCGATGCCGATACACGCAATGCCGACCCTGCCAGGCAGATCGGCGTCTACTATCTCGGCTTAAGCGAGGAAGTTGCCGTGGCCGAGTCCTTCCAGTCAGGCCAAGGTGTTGATGATCAGACCGTGCGCCTTTCGTATCTCGAACTCGCATCAATTCATCATCTCAAGGCAGCACGTGTATTGAGCGTGGTGGACGTCGCCGCGCTGGCGAACAGAGCCACCCATCACAAACTCCGAGATCTCGTACAGGCCAAGGGCCAGGGCAGAGAAGGCTACGCACTTCCGCAGAAAATCAGCCAGGCGTGCATGCAGTTGAGCGAGATCGATGGCCTGCTCTATCCGTCAGCCGTTTACACCGTGAGCGGGTCCATCGAAGGGTGCAATCTTGTCTTGTTTCAAGGCCGCGCACTGCAGGTCGAAGCAACCAGTCATCAGCGCGTCATGGAAGCCCTGCTTTCAAACGGTGAAACAGCGGTTGAGTTTCTCGAGAGCCTGGGTGTTGCGCTGGAGTAAACGCTTGAACGCATCGCCCAGGAGCCAGGCTCTCACTGCCCCACCATCAACGCATTCACATAATCCCGCTTGATGATGTCCAGAGCCGCAGGATCATCCAGCAATTGGAACCGAGGCAGTTCATTACTTGGCTCACCAGGGTCCGAATAATCCATTCTGCCGACCAAATGTTGCACCAGCGTATTCATGGCTTCGGTATCGGCGGGATCGACACCGAGCGAAGTAATCAGCATCTCGACAACAGCCTTCGGCTTGTTCTCGACAAACTGAAACGACGGGTAGAACTTCCTGCGATTACCGGTATTGGTATAGGCGAGGAGCTTGCCAACCTTGGTCTTCTGACTCAGAGCTTGTTTGGTAATACCCAGGATCTCGCAGGCCGCCTTGGCATCGAGCAACTCACACCGACTGGCTACACGCTCGAAGGCCCGCGCTTTCATCCTGGCAATGGCCTCCTGATTGCGCGTCGCAGTACTGCGCTTGGTCTCGACCTCAACCTTGGCAAGCGCAGCAAAAGCCTTCTCGTCTGCAAGCGCGACAGCCTTCATGAGAACTGCTGCCGATGCACGAGCAAGGTGCTCTTCGAAGCGCTCCCGCAAAGCAGTCTTCGCCGCTTCAATGCGCGCAATCGCAGGATGAAGGGGTTCGTGGGTAAGCGTACTCATGGATCCTCCTCAGGGCCTGAAAAGCCCCTCAGCCCATAGACTAGGGCGCCCTCAGCAAGCTGTCAACTTGTCAACCTGTCCACTTGTAAACAAGCCTTTATCGCCCAAGAACAACAAACCCCGCCGAAGCGGGGTTTTTCACAAGCAGCACTACTTAGATCGCGCCACGCTGACGCAGCACATCCAGCACCTGCTTCACGCCTTCTTCAACGCTGGTGTTCTGGGTATCGATCACCAGGTCGGCATCCAGCGGCACATCGTACGGGAAGCTTTCGCCCGGGATGTTGTCGCCACCGGCAGCGTACAAGCCCTGCGGGTCACGCTCGCGGCATGCCAGCGGCGAGGCCTGCACGTAAACGGTCACCAGGCGCTCCTTGCCGATCAGCGCCTTGGCCTGCTCGCGGCCTTCGGCATCCGGGGCGACGAATGCAGCCAGGGTCAGCAGGCCGGCTTCGTTGAACTGGCGCGCCACATGGGCGGCGCGGCGCCAGTTCTCGGTGCGGCCGGCGCGGTCCTGCGGCAGGCCCTTGTTCAGGTCGTGGCGCAGGTTCTGGCCATCGAGCACGTACACCGCACGGCCCATGTCGAACAGCTTGCGCTCGACGGCATAGGCCAGGGTGCTCTTGCCAGCGCCAGACAGGCCGCTGAACAGCACGGTGGCCGGCTGCTGGCCGAAGCGCAGGGCACGCTCTTCGGTGGCCACGTGAGCGAGCTTGCCATGCTGGCCGGTGCTGCCGTGCGGCAGGACTGGTGGCGCGATGATCATGCCGGCGCCGACGGTGCCGTTGGTCAGGCGGTCGATGACGATGAACGCACCGGTGGTGCGGTTGCTGTCGTAACCGTCCAGGGCAATCGAGGCGTCCAGGGCCACCTTGACGCGGCCGATCTCGTTCAGCTGCAGCGCGCTGGCAGCGCCCTGCTCCAGGGTGTTCACATCGACCTTGTGGGTGATGCTGGCAATCGAGCCCGGCACGTAGCTGGTGGCGCGCTTGATGTCGTATTTCTTGCCTGGGAGCATCGGTTCTTCGGCCATCCACACCAGCATGGCATCGAACTGGTCGGTCACCGGCGGCACGTTATCGGCGTGAACCAGCAGGTCGCCACGGGAGATGTCGATCTCGTCTTCCATGGTCAGGGTCACGGCCTGGCCTGGGCCAGCGCTTTCCAGTTCACCTTCGTAGGTGACGATGGACTTGACCCGGCTGCTCTTGCCCGAAGGCAGCACGACGATTTCGTCGCCCTTGTGCACCACGCCGCTGGCGAGGGTGCCGGCGAAGCCGCGGAAGTTCAGGTTCGGACGGTTGACGTACTGCACCGGGAAACGCAGGTCGGTGAAGTTGCGGTCGGCCGACACTTCGACGGTTTCGAGGATTTCCATCAGCGTCGGGCCGGCGTACCACGGCGAACGCTCGCTGTGGTTGACCACGTTGTCGCCCTTGAGCGCCGACATCGGCACGAAGTGCAGGCTGCTCGGGGCCAGGTTGATGGCGTCGGCGAACTTCAGGTAGTCGGCCTTGATCGACTCGAAGACTGCTTCATCGAAGCCCTTGAGGTCCATCTTGTTGATCGCAACCACGATGTGCTTGATGCCCAGCAACGAGGCAATGTAGCTGTGGCGGCGGGTCTGGGTCTGCACGCCGTAGCGGGCATCGACCAGGATGATCGCCAGGTCACAGGTGGATGCACCGGTGGCCATGTTGCGGGTGTACTGCTCGTGGCCGGGGGTGTCGGCAATGATGAACTTGCGCTTGGCCGTGGAGAAGTAGCGGTAAGCGACATCGATGGTGATGCCCTGCTCGCGCTCGGCCTGCAGGCCGTCGACCAGCAGTGCCAGGTCGACTTCTTCGCCGGTGGTGCCGACTTTCTTCGAATCACGGGTGATGGCCTCGAGGTGGTCCTCGTAGATCATCTTCGAGTCGTGCAGCAGGCGCCCGATCAGGGTGCTCTTGCCATCGTCGACGTTGCCGCAAGTCAGGAAGCGCAGCAGTTCCTTGCGCTCGTGCTGGGCCAGGTAAGCGAGGATGTCCTCGCTGATCAGATCAGATTGGTGCGACATGGAGTAACCCTGAAATTAGAAGTAGCCTTGGCGTTTCTTGTCTTCCATGGAACCGGCGCCATCGTGGTCGATGACACGGCCCTGGCGTTCGGACGTACGGGTCAGGAGCATTTCCTGAATGATGTCCGTCAGGGTCTCGGCTTCCGACTCGACAGCGCCCGTCAGCGGGTAGCAGCCGAGGGTACGGAAACGCACCTTCTTCTTGACGATGCGCGCCTTCTCTTCCTCGGAAAGGTGCTCGAGGATGCGTTCGTCGTCGATCATGATCAGGGTGCCGTTCTTCTCGATGACTTCACGCTCGGCGGCGAAGTACAGCGGCACGATCGGGATGCCTTCGAGATAGATGTACTGCCAGATGTCCAGCTCGGTCCAGTTCGACAGCGGGAAGACGCGGATCGACTCGCCCTTGTTGACCTTGCCGTTGTAGACGTTCCACAGCTCCGGCCGCTGGTTTTTCGGGTCCCAGCGGTGCTTGCTGTCACGGAACGAGTAAACGCGCTCCTTGGCCCGAGACTTCTCTTCGTCGCGGCGCGCGCCACCGAAGGCGGCGTCGAAACCATGCTTGTCCAGCGCCTGCTTGAGGCCCTGGGTCTTCATGATGTCGGTGTGTTTGGAGCTGCCATGGGTGAACGGGTTGATGCCCTGCGCCACACCCTCGGGGTTGACGTGGGTGATCAGCTCCAGGCCCATTTCCTCGACCATCTTGTCGCGGAAGCGGTACATTTCCTGGAATTTCCACTGGGTGTCGACGTGCATCACCGGGAACGGCAGCTTGCCCGGGAAGAAGGCCTTGCGCGCCAGGTGCAGCATCACGGCGGAATCCTTGCCGATCGAGTACAGCATCACCGGGTTGTCGAACTCGGCGGCCACCTCGCGGATGATATGGATGCTTTCCGCCTCCAGCTGTTTCAAGTGCGTCAGTTTGTCGACCATGGCTACTCACGTAAAACGATCTTATGGACGGCCTGCGGGCCGTGTTCGAGCGAGCCACTTTATCACAGCGGCTGCTTCTATTTAGGCGGCGCACTAGATCGAAAAAGTCTAACGATATGACTGGGGGTTTGGGCTGTCAGGACCGGCCTCTTCGCGGGCAAGCCCGCTCCCACAGGGATCGCACAATCCTGTGGGAGCGGGCTTGCCCGCGAAGCAGGCGACACCGATATCAGATCGGATTCGGGCAGTCGATGAACAGATGCTCCAGGGCAAACCGACGCGCCAAGTAATCGCCCAGCGCCTGCACGCCGTACCGCTCGGTGGCATGGTGGCCTGCGGCAACAAAGCTGACCCCGTTCTCCCGGGCGCTGTGATAGGTCTGCTCCGACGCCTCACCGGTGAGGTACAGGTCCACCCCGGCGGCAATCGCCGTATCGATGTAACCCTGCCCACCCCCGGTGCACCAGCCGACCCGGCGGATCATCTGCTCACCTTCCACCAGCAATGGCTCACGCCCGAGCACTTCTTGCACCCGACGGGCGAAATCCCGTGCAGTCACTGGCTCCGCCAGCGAGCCGACCAGCCCCACCACTTTGGGGTTTTCCGGGTCCAGCGGGCCTTCGACGGTGATGTCGAGCTGCCGCGCCAGCTGCACGTTGTTGCCGACCTCGGGATGCACATCCAATGGCAGATGAAACGCCAACAGGCTGATGTCGTGCTTCAGCAAGGTCTTCAGCCGGCGCTGACGGATCCCGGTAACGCACGGATTCTCGCCTTTCCAGAAGTAACCATGGTGCACCAGAATCAGGTCGGCCTCGGCCTCGACCGCGGCATCCAGCAGCGCCTGGCTGGCAGTGACGCCACTGACGATGCGACTGACCTGCGGTCGCCCCTCGACCTGCAGCCCGTTGGGGCAATAATCCTGGATCTTCGCGCTGCCCAGGTAGCGTTCGGCTTCCTCGACCAGGGTGTTGAGTGCGACGGCCATGAAAATCTCCTCGAAATCTGCGCTTTTCTCGGACGCAACGCCTGCAGAACGCCCGTATAATGCCGGCCATTATGGGCCGTCGCCGGCATCGGGGGAACCGGTGTATGATCGCGCGCGCTCATGCCCCACTGCGCGGCCGCTGGCCCCCGCTCTTTTCCAGGACTCGTTCATGTTCAAGGCTTTGCGTTACTTTGGCTGGCCCCTGCTCACCGGTATTCTGATCGCCGTATTGATCATCCAGCGCTACCCGGAGTGGGTCGGCCTGCCCAGCCAGGACGTCAACCTGCAGCAAGCCCCGCAAACCACACGGATCATGCAGGGCCCGGTGTCCTACGCCGACGCCGTGACCCTCGCCGCCCCGGCGGTGGTCAACCTGTACACCACCAAGGTGGTGAACAAGACCGCTCACCCGCTGTTCGAAGACCCGCAGTTCCGCCGCTTCTTCGGCGACAACCTGCCCAAGCAGCGCCGTTGGGAGTCGAGCCTGGGTTCGGCGGTGATCATGAGCCCCGAAGGCTATCTGCTGACCAACAACCATGTCACCAGCGGCGCCGACCAGATCGTCGTGGCCCTGAAGGACGGCCGTGAAACCCTGGCACGGGTGATTGGCAGCGACCCGGAAACCGACCTGGCAGTGCTGAAGATCGACCTGAAGAACCTGCCCGCCATCACCATCGGCCGCTCCGACACCATCCACATCGGCGATGTCGTGCTGGCCATCGGCAACCCGTTCGGCGTTGGCCAGACCGTGACCATGGGCATCATCAGCGCCACCGGCCGCAACCAGTTGGGCCTGAACAACTACGAAGACTTCATCCAGACCGACGCGGCAATCAACCCGGGCAACTCCGGCGGTGCCCTGGTCGACGCCAATGGCAACCTGGTCGGCATCAACACGGCGATCTTCTCCAAGTCCGGTGGTTCCCAGGGCATCGGCTTCGCCATCCCGATCAAGCTGGCGCTGGAGGTAATGAAATCGATCGTCGAGCACGGCCAGGTGATTCGTGGCTGGTTGGGCATCGAGGTGCAGCCGTTGAGCCAGGAACTGGCCGAATCGTTCGGCATGCAAGGCCGCCCAGGCATCGTGGTGGCCGGTATCTTCCGCGACGGCCCGGCGCAGAAGGCCGGGTTGCAACTGGGTGACGTGATCCTGAGCATCAACGGTGAACCTGCCGGCGACGGGCGCAAGTCGATGAACCAGGTGGCGCGGATCAAGCCGACCGACAAGATCACCATCGAGGTGATGCGCAATGGTCAGCAGTTGAAGCTGATTGCCGAAGTGGGCCTGCGCCCGCCACCGGCACCGGCTGCCAACCCGGAAGAAAAGTAAGGCTTGAAGCGGGGGCTGCTTTGCAGCCCATCGCCGGCAAGCGCGGCTCCCACCTGGATAGCGCAGTACTTGTGGGAGCCGCGCTTGCCGGCGATGGGCCGCAAAGCGGCCCCAGTTGCATCAGTGCAGGATCTGGCTGAGGAACAGCTTGGTGCGGTCACTGCGCGGCCGGTCGAAGAAGTCATCCGGCGCTGCTTGCTCGACGATCTCGCCCTTGTCCATGAAAATCACCCGGTTCGCCACGGTCCGGGCAAAGCCCATTTCGTGGGTCACGCAGAGCATGGTCATGCCGTCCTCGGCCAGGCCGACCATGGTGTCGAGCACTTCCTTGACCATTTCCGGGTCCAGCGCCGAAGTCGGCTCGTCGAACAACATGATCTTCGGCTTCATGCACAGCGCCCGGGCAATTGCCACGCGCTGCTGCTGGCCACCGGACAGCTGCCCCGGATACTTGTGTGCCTGTTCCGGAATACGTACCCGCTCCAGGTAGTGCATGGCGATTTCCTCGGCCTTGCGCCGCGGCATCTTGCGCACCCACATCGGCGCCAAGGTGCAGTTTTCCAGAATGCTCAGGTGCGGGAACAGGTTGAAGTGCTGGAACACCATGCCCACCTCGCGGCGGATCGCCTCGATCTGCTTGAGGTCGTTGGTCAGCTCCACGCCATCGACCACGATGCGGCCCTGCTGGTGCTCTTCCAGGCGGTTGAGGCAGCGGATGGTGGTCGACTTGCCCGAACCGGACGGCCCGCACAGGACGATACGCTCGCCCTGGCGCACGTTCAGGTTGATGTCCTTGAGCACATGGAACTGGCCGTACCACTTGTTCACGCCCTGCATCTGGATGATGCCTTCGGGGCCGGCAGGCTGCTTGATCGCTTCACTCATTTCGAAACTCCTAACGCTTGTGGCCAGTGTCCAGCTTGCGCTCCAGGTGCATGGAGTAGCGGGACATACCGAAACAGAAAATCCAGAACACCAGGGCGGCGAACACATAGCCCTCGGTGGCCATGCCCAGCCAGGCCGGGTCAGCGGCGGCTTGCTTGACGCTGTTGAGCAGGTCGAACAGGCCGATGATGATCACCAGGCTGGTGTCCTTGAACAGGGCGATGAAGGTGTTGACGATGCCGGGGATCACCAGCTTGAGGGCTTGCGGCAGAATCACCAGGCCCATCGCGCGCCAGTAGCCCAGGCCCATGGCCGCGGCAGCTTCGTACTGGCCCTTGGGGATGGCCTGCAGGCCACCGCGCACCACCTCGGCGACGTACGCCGACTGGAACAGGATCACCCCGATCATCGCCCGCAGCAGCTTGTCGAAGCTCATGCCTTCAGGCAGGAACAACGGCAGCATCACCGACGACATGAACAGCACGGTGATCAGCGGCACACCACGCCAGAACTCGATGAAGGTGACGCAGACCACCTTCACCGCAGGCATCCTCGAACGCCGCCCGAGGGCCAGCAGAATGCCCAGCGGCAAGGCACCGACGATGCCCACGGTGGCGATCACCAGGGTCAGCATCAGCCCGCCCCACTGGCTGGTGGCGACGTTGCTCAGGCCCAGCAGGCCACCGTGCAGCAAGGTGTAGGCGAGCACCGGATACAGCACCAGGAAGCCCAGGCCATAGACGGCCTTGCGCGGGAAGCGCTTGATGAACAACGGCGCGGCACCCAGCACGGCCAGCCACACGGTGAGATCGACGCGCCAGCGCAGCTCGACCGGGTAGTAGCCGTACATGAACTGGCCAAAGCGCTGCTGCACGAACACCCAGCAGGCGCCATCCTTTGTGCAGTCGGCCCGGGTAGTGCCGACCCAGTTGGCGTCGATCAATGCCCATTGCACCAACGGTGGCACGATCAGCCACACCAGGTACACGGCGAACAGCGTCAGCAGGGTGTTGAGCCAGCTGGAGAACAGGTTTGCACGCATCCATGCGAGCACGCCGACGGTTTTCACCGGTGGCGGCATATCGGGTTTGAAAACATGGGCATTCACGGGCGTATCCTCACCGCTCGATCAGCGCAATGCGCTTGTTGTACCAGTTCATCAGCAGCGAAATGCTGATGCTGATGGCGAGATAGACACTCATGGTGATGGCAATCACCTCGATGGCCTGGCCGGTCTGGTTGAGCACGGTACCGGCGAACAGCGAGACCATCTCCGGGTAGCCGATACCGGCCGCCAGCGACGAGTTCTTCGCCAGGTTCAGGTACTGGCTGGTCAGCGGCGGAATGATTACCCGCAGTGCCTGGGGGATGATCACCTTGCGCAGGGTCGGGCCGTCACGCAGGCCGAGGGAGTGGGCGGCCTCGGTCTGGCCGTGGCTCACCGAACGAATGCCCGAACGCACGATTTCGGCAATGAACGCTGCGGTGTAGATGGTCAACGCCAGGGTCAGCGCCAGCAGCTCGGGGATCAGCACCCAGCCACCAACGAAGTTGAAGCCCTTGAGCTGCGGCACTTCCCAGTGCACCGGGCTGCCGAACAGCAATGCGCAGGCGCCAGGAATGGCGATCAGCAGCGCCAGCCCCACCCAGAACTTGTGGAACGGCTCGCCGGTCTCGTCGAAGCGCTTGTTGGCGTAACGCACCATCACCACGATCGCCACCAGCGCCAGCACCAGGGCGACGACGAACGGCCAGAAGCCCTCCGCCATGGAGGCACCGGGCATGTTCAGGCCACGGTTGCTGATGAAGAACGTGTCGTCGATGTTGATGCTGCCCCGTGGCCCCGGCAGGGTCAGGAACACCGCGAAGTACCAGAACAGGATCTGCAGCAGCGGCGGAATGTTGCGGAAGGTTTCCACATACACGGTCGCCAGCTTGCTGATCATCCAGTTCGGCGACAGCCGCGCCACACCGATGATGAAGCCAAGCACGGTCGCCAGGATGACGCCGATGAAGGTCACCAGCAGCGTATTGAGCAGGCCGATGACGAACACCCGCGCATAGCTGTCGGACTCCACGTAGGGAATCAGGTGCTGGGCGATGCCGAAGCCGGCGCTACGCTCGAGGAAGTCGAAACCCGAGGTGATGCCTCGGTGTTGCAGGTTGGTCTGGGTGTTGTGGAACAGGTACCAGCCCAGGCCCACCACGAAGGCGATCGTGAGAATCTGGAACAGCCAGGCGCGCACACGCGGGTCGTTCAGGGAGAGCCCCTTGGGTGCGCCAATTTGATTTTGCATGAAGTGCCCCGAAAAATAGGGTTCGAACAACCTGCGGCGGCGGGATGCCGCCGCAGGGTGCAGCCATCAGCGCACAGGTGGCGCGTACTGGATGCCGCCGTTGTTCCACAGGGCGTTCATGCCACGGTCGATCTTCAGGTCGGTGCTCTGGCCCAGGTTCTTCTCGAACACTTCGCCATAGTTGCCGACTTGCTTGACGATCTGCACTACCCAGTCCTTGGGCAGCTTGAGGTCCTTGCCGTACTCGCCATCCGCGCCCAGCAAGCGGGCGACGTCCGGGTTCTTGGTGGCCTTGGCCTCGGCCTCGACGTTCTTCGAGGTGATGCCGGCCTCTTCGGCGTTGAGCATGGCGAACAGGGTCCACTTGACGATGCTGAACCAGTCTTCGTCGCCTTTACGCACCACCGGGCCCAGCGGTTCCTTGGAAATGGTTTCCGGCAGGACCACGTAGTCGGTCGGCGCAGCCAGCTTGGAGCGCTGGGCGAACAGCTGCGACTTGTCCGAGGTCAGCACGTCGCAACGGCCAGACTCCAGCGACTTGGCGCTCTCGTCAGAGGTGTCGAAGGTGATCGGGGTGTACTTCAGGTTGTTGGCACGGAAGAAGTCCGACACGTTCAGTTCGGTGGTGGTACCGGCCTGGATGCAAATGGTCGCGCCGTCGAGCTCCTTGGCGCTGGAAACGCCAAGCTTCTTGTTGACCAGGAAGCCAACGCCGTCATAGTAGGTGACGCCGGCGAACACCAGGCCCATGCCGGCATCGCGCGAGCTGGTCCAGGTGGTGTTGCGCGACAGCACGTCGACTTCGCCCGACTGCAACGCGGTGAAGCGTTCCTTGGCGTTGAGCTGGCTGAACTTGACCTTGGTCGCGTCACCGAACACGGCGGCGGCCACGGCGCGGCAGACGTCGGCGTCGATACCCACGATCTTGCCCTGCGCATCAGGTACCGAGAAGCCTGGAAGACCGTCGCTCACGCCACACTGGACGAAGCCCTTCTTCTTTACCGCATCGAGGGTGGCGCCGGCCTGGGCGGTGCTCACGGCGCCCAGTGCAGCGGCAGCGGTCAGGACTGCCAGGGTGGTTTTCAACATCTTCATTCACAACCTCCAAATCGCTCTTGTTGTACGAGCCGGAATTGCACCGCACCCTTATGAGGCGCATCCGACCCTTGTTGGCTTGTTATTGGGTCAATTGGCGCAATGGGCTGTTCTGTGACAGCCTTCGCGTGCAAAGGGTGTTACCGTCACGGCCTGCCCTTTGCATCGAATGAAGAATTGCAAAGCGCGTACCAGATTTGTTGGCTGTAGCGTTTAAGCGCTCGTCAAGTAGGGAAAGTTGTATCGTTGCGACATTCTCTTTCTGTCAGATAATTCCTACGCCTTGTTTTCACGCACCTTTATGAAAGGCACGCACACTTTCGGAGCAGTCATGACCAACCCGCTGATTCTCGAACCCCAGAAAACCGCTGACGCCTGTGTGATCTGGTTGCACGGTTTGGGTGCCGACCGTTACGACTTCCTACCTGTTGCCGAATTCATGCAGGAACGCCTGCTCAGCACCCGTTTCGTCATGCCCCAGGCGCCGACCCGCCCGGTGACCATCAACGGCGGCTATGCCATGCCCAGCTGGTACGACATCAAGGCCATGACCCCGGCCCGCGCCATCGATGAAGTGCAGCTGGATGAGTCGGCCGAACAGATCATCGGCCTGATCAAGGCCGAACAGGCCAAGGGCATCAACCTGTCGCGGATTTTCCTCGCCGGCTTCTCCCAAGGCGGCGCAGTGGTACTGCACACTGCCTATATAAAGTGGCAAGAAGCGCTGGGCGGCGTGATTGCCCTGTCCACCTATGCCCCGACCTTCACCGACAGCCACCAGCTGAGCGCCTGCCAGCAACGCACCCCGGCCCTGTGCCTGCACGGCGTACACGACCCGGTGGTGATTCCGTCCATGGGCCGTACCGCGTTCGAATACCTCAATACCTGGGGCGTTGCCGCACGCTGGCACGAATACCCGATGGAGCACGAAGTAGCGGTCGAGGAGCTGAGCGACATCCACGACTGGCTGAGCAAGCAATTGCAATAAGCCAAACCCATTTGTAGTTGTGGGAGTTTTCCGCTACGCCGCGCCCAGATCTTGCATTACACTGCCCGGCGTACATTCCTTAACCAGTTGATGAGACGATCGTGCTCAAGGCACTCAAGAAAATATTCGGCAAAGGAGACACCGCGCCCCAGGCCGTCGCTCCTGCTGCCAGCGTGACGCCAGCGGCGCCCGCGCCCACTGCCGAGGCCCGGCCCGCGCCCGAACCGGCCGCACCTCGCGCCAAGCCCGCCGCCAAGCCCGCCGCCAAGCCCGCCGCCAAGGCAGAAGCACCCGCCGATGCCCCAGCGCCCACCGACAAGCCGGCCAAGGACAAACCACGTCGCGAACGCAAGCCCAAGCCTCAGGCGAGCCTGTGGAAGCCGGAAGACTTCGTGGTCGAGCCGCAGGAAGGCAAGACCCGCTTCCACGACTTCAAGCTCTCCAACGAGCTGATGCACGCCATCCACGACCTCGGTTTCCCGTACTGCACGCCGATCCAGGCGCAGGTGCTGGGTTACACCCTGCGTGGCCAGGACGCCATCGGTCGCGCCCAGACCGGTACCGGCAAGACGGCAGCGTTCCTGATTTCGATCATTTCCCAGCTGCAGCAGACGCCACCGCCTAAAGAGCGCTACATGGGCGAGCCGCGCGCGCTGATCATCGCGCCGACCCGCGAGCTGGTGGTGCAGATCGCCAAGGATGCCGTCGCCCTGACCAAGTACACCGGCCTGAACGTGATGAGCTTCGTCGGCGGCATGGACTTCGACAAGCAGCTCAAGGCCCTGGAAGCTCGCCACTGCGACATTCTGGTAGCCACCCCGGGCCGCCTGCTGGACTTCAACCAGCGCGGCGAAGTGCACCTGGACATGGTCGAGGTGATGGTGCTGGACGAAGCCGACCGCATGCTCGACATGGGCTTCATCCCCCAGGTCCGGCAGATCATCCGCCAGACCCCGCCGAAGAGCGAACGCCAGACCCTGCTGTTCTCCGCCACCTTCACCGACGACGTGATGAACCTGGCCAAGCAGTGGACCACCAACCCGGCGATCGTCGAGATCGAGCCGGAGAACGTCGCCAGCGAAACGGTCGAGCAACACGTGTATGCGGTGGCCGGCAGCGACAAGTACAAGCTGCTGTACAACCTGGTGACCCAGAACAAGTGGGAACGGGTGATGGTGTTCGCCAACCGCAAGGACGAGGTGCGGCGCATCGAGGAAAAACTCGTGCGCGACGGCATCAATGCCGCGCAGTTGTCGGGTGATGTGCCACAGCACAAGCGTATTCGTACCCTTGAGAGCTTCCGTGAAGGGCGCATCACCGTGCTGGTGGCCACCGATGTGGCCGGGCGCGGGATTCACATCGACGGCATCAGCCACGTGATCAACTTCACCCTGCCGGAAGACCCGGACGATTACGTGCACCGCATCGGCCGTACGGGCCGTGCAGGCACCAGCGGTGTGTCGATCAGCTTTGCCGGTGAGGATGATTCCTACCAGCTGCCAGCGATCGAAGAGCTGCTGGGGCGCAAGATCAAGTGCGAGATGCCGCCGGACGAACTGCTCAAACCAGTACCGCGCAAGCACCACTGATTTGCGCTGGATTCTTCGCGGGTAAACCCGCTCCCACAGGGTTCTCTACAGGACCTGAGGGCAGCGGCTTACCTGTGATAACCACGTCTTGAAGGCTGTGGATATCCCTGTGGGAGCGGGTTCACCCGCGAACCGGGGCAACGCCCCGGCCATCAAACAGAGGAACTACCAGCGCCCTGCGGCATCCTGGTCACTCTGTTTGCCTTCCACCCAGCGCGGCCCTTCCTGGGTATTTTCCTTCTTCCAGAACGGCGCCCGGGTCTTCAGGTAGTCCATGATGAAGTTGCAGGCATCGAACGCCGCCTGCCGATGGGCACTGGCCACGCCGACAAAGACGATCGGCTCACCCGGCTCCAGCGCACCGATGCGGTGCAGCACCTCGACCTTGAGCAACGGCCAGCGCTGCTCGGCCTCGACCACGATCTTGGCCAGGGCCTTCTCGGTCATACCCGGGTAATGTTCGAGGAACATCCCCGCCACGTCCCGACCATCGTTGAAATCACGCACATAGCCGACGAACCCGACCACGGCGCCGACGCCGACATTGGCCGCATGCATGGCATTGACCTCGGCCCCAGGGTCGAACGCCCCTTGTTGCACTCGCACTGCCATGTTCAGCCTCCGGTCACCGGTGGGAAGAACGCCACGTCATCACCCTCTTCCAGCGGCTCGTCGAGCCGGCACAGCTCTTCGTTGCGCGCGCACATCAGGTTCTGTTCGGCCAGCACCGCATACGGCCCACCTTTGGCCACCAGCGCCTGGCGCACATCGTCGAGCACCTTGAATTCGCCTTCCAGGCGCTCGGCATCGACGCCCAGCAACTCGCGGTAACGGGCGAAGTACATCACCTTGACCTTCATCATGCCTCCACCTTGTAGTGCCCGCTCTTGCCACCCACCTTTTCCAGCAGGCGCACCTGTTCGATGACCATGCCCTTGTCCACGGCCTTGCACATGTCGTAGATCGTCAGCGCAGCGACGCTGGCGGCGGTCAGCGCCTCCATCTCGACGCCGGTCTGCCCGGCCAGTTTGCAGCGGGCGACAATGCGTACCGCGTCCTGGCCTTCGGCGCTCAGTTCGACCTTGACGCTGGTCAGCATCAGCGGGTGGCACAGCGGGATCAGGTCGCTGGTCTTCTTCGCCGCCTGAATACCGGCAATGCGCGCCACGGCGAACACATCGCCCTTGGGATGCTCGCCGTCGACGATCATCTGCAAGGTTTGCGGCAACATGCGCACCCGCGCTTCGGCCACGGCCTCGCGCTCGGTCACGGCTTTTTCAGTGACGTCGACCATGTTGGCGCGCCCCTGGGAATCAAGATGAGTCAGCACTGCTCTGCTCCTGTGAAGGGAACAGAGAGTGTAAACCCGTGGGTCAGGTTTGCGCAGAGGAAAAAACCGGGCGGCGTACCGCCCGGCTGCACCAGGTTACAGATGCGACTCGGCGTACTCGGCCAGCACCGAGCGTGGCACACCCTGCAGGGTGATGTGCACACCATGGGGGAAGTCCTTGAAGCGCTCGGTCAGGTAGGTCAGGCCCGAGCTGGTCGCGGACAGGTAAGGCGTATCGATCTGTGCCAGGTTGCCCAGGCACACCACCTTGGAACCGGAACCGGCCCGGGTGATGATGGTTTTCATCTGGTGCGGCGTGAGGTTCTGGCACTCGTCGATCAGGATCAGGCTCTGCTGGAAGCTGCGCCCACGGATGTAGTTCAGCGATTTGAACTGCAGCGGCACGCGTTCGAGGATGTACTCGACGCTGCCATGGGTGCTTTCGTCGTCCATGTGCAGGGCTTCGAGGTTGTCAGTGATGGCGCCCAGCCAAGGTTCCATCTTCTCTGCCTCGGTGCCCGGCAGGAAGCCGATCTCCTGGTCCAGCCCCTGCACGCTGCGGGTGGCGATGATGCGCCGGTAGCGCTTGCTGACCATGGTCTGCTCGATGGCCGCGGCCAGGGCCAGGATGGTCTTGCCGGAGCCGGCGGCGCCGGTCAGGTTGACCAGGTGGATATCCGGGTCGAGCAAGGCGAACAGCGCCAGGCTCTGATGAATATCCCGCGGCTTCAGGCCCCAGGCTTCCTGGTGCAGCAAGGGCTCCTGATGCAGGTCGAGCAACAGCAGTTCGTCGTTACGGATGCCTTTTACCCAGCCGACAAAACCTTGTTCGTCGATGATGAACTCGTTGATGTGAACCGCTGGCAGGTTGTCGATCATCTGCACCCGATGCCAGGTGCGGCCACGCTCCTGGCGGGTATCGACCTTGCTGACGCGGTCCCAGAACGACCCGCTGACCGAGTGATAGCCCTTGGACAACAAGGAGACGTCATCGACCAGCTGGTCGGTGCTGTAATCCTCGGCGGCAATCCCGCAAGCGCGCGCCTTCAGGCGCATGTTGATGTCTTTGGTGACCAGCACCACGTCCAGGTCGGTGCGCCGGCTGCGTACGTCGAGCAGGGTGTTGATGATGATGTTGTCGTTGAGGTTTTCCGGCAGCAGCTTGCTGGGCTCGTTGCGCGGGCTCATCAGGATCGACAGGTAACCCTTGGGCCCGCTCTTGCCCCGCTGGATCGGCACGCCCTGCTCGACATCGCTGGGCGAAGCGTCACCGAGGGTCTGGTCGATCAGGCGGATGGCCTGGCGACATTCGGCGGCAATGCTCTGTTTACCGGTCTTGAGCTTGTCGAGTTCCTCCAGCACCGTCATCGGTATGGCGACGTGGTGCTCCTCGAAGTTGAGTAATGCGTTGGGGTCGTGAATCAGGACGTTGGTATCGAGCACATAGAGGATTGGCTTGCTGGAGGAGGGGGTGCGTCCTTGGTCATCCATACTCGGTCACCTTATGTCGAAGCCACACGGCACGCTCTGTAGTGCGCCGCAGAGTGACCGCCGTTCTTCCCGTATCCGCGTTGCTACGGGCGGGAAGCGTACCTGGCAAGGTGGGCCTGGATGACGCCACCTGTGCTGCAGGAATCGGCTGTCTGGTTTCTTCATACCGCAAAAGCCATGACCGAAAAAAGCATTTTTACGCGATTTTGAAGTTTATTTTTCCGATTGACGAAGAGTGCTTGGCGGCAACGCCGGACGGGACTACAGTCAGAAGTCATACCCTCTATTCGCGATAAGCGTAATCGCGGCAGTCCTCCCAGCCGATCCCGCTTTGCACCGTGTTTCGCAGCAGCCACTCGACCGCCAACTGCGCCTTGGGCAGGCTGTCGTGGAACTGGATCACTCCTTTGCGCCAGAGCAGCATCAAGGTCACCACACGCTGGGCCGAAGCTTCGGCAGTCAGCGGGCCATCATCCTGAGCATCGATATCCCATAGCGACACCCGCAGCTGCTGGCTAGCCATGAATGCCTCGCCGTCGGCCCGGCGCTGACCATAGGGCGGGCGGAACAAGGGCACGTATTGCGCCGGCAGGTCGGCCTGGACCCGGGCCTGGGCGCGCTTGATCGAGTCTTGCCAGCCCTGCCACTGGGCATGAGAGCGATATTCCCAACCCTGAATGCCCACGCACTGGCCGGCGTAGAGCTGGCTCAGCGCGTTGGCCGCGCCGGTATCGCGCCGCTGCTGCAGGCGATTGCCCAAGACCAAGAAGGTGCCCTGCAGCTTCTGCTTGCGCAGGTATTCGGTGAGTGCATCGGTGCTACCGCCGTCGGCCCCAGGGCCACCAACGAAAGTCAGCAGAAACATGCGGTCGTTCAGTTCATCGCCATTGCGCTCGCGGCTGGACAGGCGCTCGACCTCGCTGCTGGTCTGCGGCAGCAACGCTGCCTTGCGCAGTTGTTCGTCCAGATAACGCACATGGAACTGATGACTGGGCTCGATCCAACCTGTGTAGAACGTGCCGACTTCTGTGGCGAACGTCGCTGCTCTGGTACGCAAATCAGCCATGGATTCGAGCAGGTAACAGAACGAGGCATCCTGTTCGCAACTGCGTTGAGCCTGCTGGTAGCCCTGCCACAAGCGCTGCCACATCTGTGCGCGCACCGCGCGGACCTTCTGCAGGTTGATCTGCCGCAAACCCAACCGCGCAGCCAGCGCGCCATCATCGAGCAGCTCGCTCTCATGCAGCACTTGGGCGAATGACAGGATCTCGGCCCGCGAGGCGACGTCGAACAGCACCGGACTGTCCAGCTGCTCGGGCCACCGGCTGCGGTCGAGGCTGGCCGTGGGCATGGGGGCTGCCTGGACGGCAAGGCTCAACAAGGTGGCCAGCAAGGCCCCGGCAATGCGCACGATCGGTCTCTCCGCGACAGCCAAAACGCGCACTATAGCGCCTGCTTCGGCGATGGTCTGTGACTATTGTCGCCATAGTTTGGCGTTACCGGCCGCGATCCGTAGAATTCACCGCAACGATTCCAGGAGCCGACCCGATGCTGACGGTGATTTCCCCCGCCAAGACCCTCGACTACGACACCGCACCGGTGACCGAGCGTTTCACCCTGCCGCAATACCTGGACGATTCCCAGGAACTGATCCTGCAACTGCGCGAACTGTCGCCGGCGCAAATCAGTGAGCTGATGCACCTGTCCGATAAGCTCGCCGGCCTCAATGCCGCACGTTTTGGCAGCTGGACCCCAGATTTCACCCCGGCCAACGCCAAGCAGGCGCTGCTGGCGTTCAAAGGTGACGTGTACACCGGCCTGGATGCCGAAACCCTCGGCGAGGACGATTTCAGCTATGCCCAGGAGCACCTGCGCATGCTCTCAGGCCTGTACGGCCTGCTCCGACCGCTCGACCTGATGCAGCCCTACCGCCTGGAAATGGGCACCAAGCTGGCCAACGCCCGCGGCAAGGACCTGTATGCATTCTGGGGCACGCGCATCAGCGAATGGCTGAACCAGGCGCTGGCCGACCAGGGCGACGACCTTCTGCTGAACCTGGCCAGCAACGAGTACTTCAGCGCGGTGAAACGCAGCGCGCTGAAGGCCCGGGTGATCAATGTCGACTTCAAGGACCTGAAGAACGGCCAGTACAAGATCATCAGCTTCTACGCCAAGAAAGCCCGCGGGATGATGAGCCGCTTCGTGATCCAGGAACGGGTCAACGACCCGGAGCAGCTCAAGCAGTTCGATGTGCAGGGCTATTACTACAGTGCCGAGCAGTCCAAGCCGGATCACCTCGTCTTCCTGCGCGATCACCCCGCCGAGTAAGCCTGTCAGGGCCCTTTCCCGGGACAAGCCCGCTCCCACAGGTACCATACAGGCCTTGAAGCTTGTGTAGTACCTGTGGGAGCGGGCTTGCCCCGCGAAGAGGCCAGCAGCCTTGGTACATCCCTTCTGCCCTGCAATAGGGCAAGCTTCAAAGTGCCATTAAGTCATTATTTCGACGCCAAAAAACCAACGCCCAACCCTTTATCGCCAAACGCCATAAGACCGTTCGTACTTTTTTGACGAATTTTGAAAAAAATTTTTGCATGGTGGCATAACAACAGCGCTCCTCAGGCCCGTCCTTTATATCCGGGGGTGAAACTGTTGTGTGCTATCAAAGTGAAAGTATTTGCCACTGAAAAATTATTTAGAAATCTTTCATGGACGTGAACCCTAGCCAGGAACTTCTCCTGCGAGCAACCGCTCATAGTGCCGTAACGAATTTCATGCCCCTGGGCTGTGAGAGATGACTTACAGATGACAAGCGGCAGGTATCCATTACCAGCCCCAAGAACTTAGGAAGGTGTAACGGGCTCTTCGGAAACCCCGGCTCACGGAGGATGTACGCGCCCTTAAAATCGTCCTAGTGGTTGATTTCAAAGGATTTATTCACTTGAAAGAACAAGCACAGCAACGCGCCAAGTAGCGCCTTGCAATAAAGACGGCTGCATTACAGGGCACGCCTTTTAAAGACTGGCTTAATACTGCCAACTTTTAGTGCACAACTTTGTGCGCGACGGATTTATTCATGCCTGCGCTCGGCGAAGTGAGCATTTCGCCATGGACCCGTGCGCCCGAAAACTGTTGTTAATCAACCCAGTCCGGCTCTTCCCGGAGGAGCTGGCGTGATAAACACATGAGGTGATAGCGATGCGTATCAGCATCTTTGGTTTGGGTTATGTGGGTGCGGTCTGTGCAGGCTGCCTGACGGCGCGAGGCCATGACGTGATTGGTGTGGACGTGTCCAAGACCAAGATCGACCTGATCAATCAGGGCAAGTCGCCGATTGTCGAACCTGGCCTGGAAGCACTGCTGCAGCAAGGCATCGCCAATGGCCGCCTGCGTGGCACCACCGACTTCGCCGAGGCCATCCGTGCCAGCGACGTGTCGATGATCTGCGTCGGCACCCCGAGCAAGAAGAACGGCGACCTGGGCCTGGAATACATCGAGTCGGTGTGCCGCGAGATCGGCTACGTCCTGCGCGACAGCGAGCGCCGCCACACCATCGTGGTCCGCAGCACCGTGCTGCCGGGCACCGTGAAGAACGTGGTGATCCCGATTCTCGAAGACTGCTCGGGCAAGAAAGCCGGCGTCGACTTCGGCGTGGCAGTGAACCCGGAGTTCCTGCGTGAAAGCACCGCGATCAAGGACTATGACCATCCGCCGATGACCGTCATCGGTGAACTGGACAAGGCCAGCGGCGATGTACTGCAAGCCCTGTACGAAGAACTCGACGCGCCGGTCATCCGCAAGCCGATCGAAGTGGCCGAGATGATCAAGTACACCTGCAACGTGTGGCACGCCACCAAGGTCACCTTCGCCAACGAGATCGGCAACATCGCCAAGGCCGTCGGCGTCGATGGCCGTGACGTGATGGACGTGGTCTGCCAGGACAAAGTGCTGAACCTGTCGCAGTACTACATGCGCCCAGGCTTCGCCTTCGGCGGTTCGTGCCTGCCGAAGGACGTGCGTGCCCTCACCTACCGCGCTGCCTCCCTCGACGTGCGTGCCCCGCTGCTCGATTCGCTGATGCGCAGCAACGAGTCGCAAGTGCAAAACGCCTTCGAACTGATCGAGGCCCACGACAAGCGCAAGGTCGCCCTGCTCGGCCTGAGCTTCAAGGCCGGCACCGACGACCTGCGCGAGAGCCCCTTGGTCGAACTGGCCGAGCGCCTGATCGGCAAGGGCTACCAGCTGGACATCTACGACGAGAACGTCGAGTACGCCCGCGTCCACGGGGCGAACAAGGAGTACATCGAGTCGAAGATCCCGCACGTATCGAACCTGCTCAACGCCGACTTCCAGAAGGTCATCGACAACGCCGACATCATCGTCCTGGGCAACCGTGACGAGCAGTTCCGCGCCCTTGCCGAGCAAGCGCCGGAAGGCAAGCAGGTGATCGACCTGGTCGGCTTCATGAGCAAACCGACCTGCACCACCAGCCGTACCGAAGGCATTTGCTGGTAAATGCCCGACCGGGCAGCGGTGGCCTCCCCACCATCGCTGCCCACCCTTTCCCGAATTCTCGACGGATGCTGAACATGCAAAGGCTCCAGACAGTGCTGTTGCAGTGCGCCGGGTGGCTGCTCTACATGAGCCTGCTCATGCTGATCGCCCTGGCCCTGCCAGCCGATATCTTCGACTCGCAGTCGAAGCACTTCATCTTCCTGGTCGGCGCAGTCGGCATCTGGCGCTATTCCATGGGCGCCACCCATTTCATCCGCGGCATGATCTTCCTCTACGGCGTCTACCCGTACCTGCGCCGCAAGGTGCAGAAGATGGGCGATGCCGCCGCGCCGTCGCACGTGTACCTGATGGTCACCAGCTTCCGAATCGAAGCGCTGACCACCGCCCAGGTGTACAGCTCGGTGATCCGCGAGGCGATTGAATGCGGCTACCCCACCACCGTGGTCTGCTCGCTGGTGGAAATGTCCGATGAACTGCTGGTGAAGAGCCTGTGGGCCAAGTACAACCCGCCCGCCCACGTCACCCTGGACATCGTGCGCATCGCCGGTACCGGCAAGCGCGACGGCTTGGCCTATGGCTTCCGCGCCATCTCGCGGATGCTGCCGGACGAAAATGCCGTGGTCGCGGTGATCGACGGCGACACCGTGCTCGGCGAAGGCGTGGTGCGCAAGACCGTGCCGTGGTTCAAGCTGTACCCCAACGTCGGTGGCCTGACCACCAACGAATTCTGCGAAGTGCGCGGCGGCTACATCATGAGCGAGTGGCACAAGCTGCGCTTCGCCCAGCGCCACATCAACATGTGCTCGATGGCCCTGTCCAAGCGCGTGCTGACCATGACCGGGCGCATGTCGATGTTCCGCGCAAGCGTGGTGACCAACCCCGAGTTCATCGCCGACGTCGAAAGCGACTCGCTGATGCACTGGCGCCTGGGCCGCTTCAAGTTCCTTACCGGTGACGACAAGTCCAGCTGGTTCAGCCTGATGCGCCTGGGCTACGACACCTTCTACGTGCCGGATGCCGCGATCAATACGGTCGAGCACCCGCCGGAGAAAAGCTTCTTCAAGGCCAGCCGCAAGCTGATGTACCGCTGGTACGGCAACAACCTGCGGCAGAACTCTCGAGCGCTGGGCCTTGGCCTGCGCCGCCTGGGCCTGTTCACCAGCATCGTGCTGTTCGACCAGCGCGTGTCGATGTGGACCAGCCTGCTCGGCCTGACCGTGGCAGTGATCGCCAGCCTCAAGTTCGGCATGGCCTTCCTGTTGGTCTACCTGCTGTGGATCGGCATTACCCGCCTGATCCTCACCATCATGCTGCTGTGTTCGGGCCACAACGTGGGCCCGGCCTACCCGCTGATTCTCTATTACAACCAGATCGTCGGCGCGCTGATGAAGATCTACGTGTTCTTCCGCCTCGACAAGCAGTCCTGGACCCGCCAACCGACTGCCCTCAAGCGTGACCTCGCCAGTTTTCAACAATGGTTCAACACCTGGTCCTCGCGGACCATGACCTTCTCGGCTGCCAGCATCTTCGTCGCTGTGCTGTTCATGGTCGTGTGAGCCCAACCCGGATCGGAACTAACAGGAACAAACCAAGATGAATACCGCCGTGAACGTCAACGTCGTGCATGAGTCCGAAGCCCAGCGCCAACACGCCCGTGTGCGCATCCCGGCCAAGCTGCGCTTCCTCGACAAAGAGCGCCAGGCCCACGATGTGAAGGTCGACGACCTCTCCGCTGGTGGCCTGAGCTTCCACACCAAACAGCCACTGTCGGTCGGTGAAGTGCTGCGCGGTCGCCTGCAGTTCACGGTCGACAACCTCGGCCTGTCGATGGACATCGAGTTCCAGGTGCGTTCCTACCAGAGCGATAGCGGCCGTACCGGCGCGCAGTTCCAGAACCTCGAACCGCGCGACATCGCCACCCTGCGCCACATCATCACCAGCCACCTGTCGGGTGAGCTGATCACTGCAGGCGACGTACTCAGCACCCTGCAGCGCGACAACTTCACCAAGGCCCGTAAACAGAAGGATGGGGGCTCCGGCCTGTCCGCCTTCGGCCGGCTCAAGGCGGTGACCGTGACCCTGGGCGTGTTCGTGGTCGGTGTGGCTGCCTTTGGCTTCGTCGCCAAGTCGCTGTACGGCATGTACTTCGTCAGCCATGCCGAAGCCGGTGTGGTCGCCGTGCCGACCACCACCGTCACCATGCCGCGCGACGGTACCGTGAACAGCCTGGCCGAAACCGGTGGGCAGATCGTCAAGGGCGCGCCGCTGGCAACCTTCACCACCAGCATGCTGGACATGCTCAAGGGCAACCTGGACGACTCGCAGTTGGAGCCGGCGAAGATCGAGGAACTGTTCGGCAAGCAGCTCTCCGGCACCCTCACCAGCCCTTGCGATTGCGTGGTCGCCCGCCAGTTGGTGGACGATGGCCAGTACGCCGCCAAGGGCCAGCCGATCTTCCAGCTGGTGCCGCGCACCACGACCCCGATGGTCGAGGCACGTTTCAGCTACCGCCAGTTCGATGAGGTCAAGCCAGGCACCCGGGTCAACTTCCAGGTGGCCGGCGAAGACGAAGTGCGCACCGGCCAGATCGTCAGCAGCGCCAGCCTCAACAGCGAAGACCTGGCCTCCGACATCCGCGTGCAGATCAAGCCAGACAGCGCCATGCCGGCCGAACTGGCCGGGCGCCCTGCCTCGGTCAACAGCGACCGTGGCCCTTCGCTGAACTGGCTGATCGACAAAGCCGTGGCCCGTGGCCTGTAAGAGGATCGGACAATGATCTCTGAAATCAACGCGACCTCTGTGGGAGCGGGCTTGCCCGCGAAGAGGCCAGCAGGGTCAACGTCGTCGGCAGTGGCAGTTCGCGGGCAAGCCCGCTCCCACAGGGTCCGAGTTAACCTTGGAATGTGTGCATTGGCTGCAGCCATCACACTGGCCGGCTGTGCGGGCCTGCCCGACCAGCGCCTGGCCAACGAAGCCCTCAAGCGCGGCGACACCGCGCTGGCCGAGCGCAACTACAAGGCCCTGGCCGACCTGGGCTACAGCGACGCGCAAGTGGGCCTGGCCGACATCAAGGTGGCCACCCGTGACCCGGCGAAAATCCGCGAAGCCGAAGCCACCTACCGCGCTGCCGCCTCCACCTCGCCACGTGCCCAGGCGCGCCTCGGCCGGCTGCTGGTGGCCAAGCCCGACAGCACCCAGGCCGAACGTGAAGAGGCCGAAACCCTGCTCAAGCTCGCCGCCAAGCAAGGTGAAAGCAATACCCTGATCCCGCTGGCGATGCTCTATCTGACCTACCCGCAGAGCTTCCCCAAGATCAACGCCCAGCAGCAGATCGACCAGTGGCGCGCCGCCGGCAACCCGGAAGCGGGCCTGGCCCAGGTGCTGCTGTATCGCACCCAGGGCACCTACGACCAGCACCTGGGTGACGTGGAAAAAATCTGCAAGGCCGCGCTGAACACCACCGACATCTGCTACGTCGAGCTGGCCACCGTCTACCAGAAGCGCGGCCAGGCCGATCAACAGGCCGCCCTGCTCGGCCAGCTGAAATCCGCCTATGCCCGCGGCGCGGTGCCGGCCACCCGGGTCGACAGCGTCGCCCGCGTGCTGGCTGACCGCAGCCTCGGCCAGACCGACGAGAAAACTGCCAAGGACCTGCTCGAACAGGTCGCCCCGGCCAACCCAGCGTCCTGGGTCAGCCTGGCGCAGTTGCTGTACGACTTCCCCGAACTGGGCGACACCGACCAGTTGATGGCCTACATCGACAAAGGCCGCGAAGCCGAACTGCCACGCGCCGAACTGCTGCTGGGCCGCCTCTATTACGAAGGCAAGACCTTGCCTGCCGATGCGGTGAAGGCCGAACAACACCTGCAGGCTGCCGCCGATGCCGGCGAAATCAGCGCCCACTACTACCTCGGCCAGCTGTACCGCCGTGGCTACCTGGGCAAGGTCGAGCCGCAGAAGGCCGTGGACAACCTGCTGGCTGCCGCCCGTGGCGGCCAGAACAGCGCCGACTACGCCCTCGCCCAGCTGTTCAGCGAAGGCCACGGCATCCGCCCGCAACCGGGCAACGCCTGGGTATTCGCCCAGCTGGCCCAGGCCAACCCGACGCCACAGTCCAGCGAGCTGCTGCAACAGCTCGACCAGCAACTCACGCCTGACCAGCGCAGCCAGGCGCAGAGCCTGCTGGCGCAGGAAAAGCAGGCCCGCGGCAGCATGGTTCAGGGCGCCAACAGCACCCTGGCCCTCGAAGCCCTGCAAGACGACGAAAAAGAAGTAGAAGGTGAGGACTCGCTATGACGCTCAATCCATTCGTGAAAGCCGGCATCGGCCTGAGCTTCGCCCTGCTGTGGTCCTGCCCGACCCTGGCGGAAATGACCGCTGAAAAGAACTTCGGCCTGGATGTGAAAATCACCGGCCAGTCAGAAGACGACCGTGACCTCGGCACCCGCCCTGGCGGCGACGTCAACGGCCTGGGCCTCGACCTGCGCCCCTGGGTATATGGCGAGCGCGGCAACTGGAGCGCCTACGCCATGGGCCAGGCGGTCACCGCCACCGATACCATCGAAACCGACACCCTGCGCCAGAACGACGACGGCACCAGCACCGACACCGCCGCCGACGGCCGCAAGCAGGACAAGAGCTACCTGGCCATGCGCGAATTCTGGGTCGGCTACAGCGGCCTCACCGCCTACCCGGGCGAACAGCTGCGCCTCGGCCGCCAGCGGCTGCGCAGCGACGACGGCATGTGGCGCGACACCAACATCGAAGCGCTGAACTGGACCTTCGACACCACCCTGCTCAAGGCCGACCTGGGCGTTGCCCAGCGCTTCAGCGAGTACCGCACCGACCTCACCGAGCTGGCCCCGGAAGACAAGGACCGCACCCATATCTACGGCAACGTCGCCACGCAGTGGACCCCTGGCCACTGGGTCGGCCTGCGCGCCCACCACACCCATGACAGCGGCAGCCTGAAGAACCCGGGCGAGACCGTCGACGCACTGGACAAGCGCCGCACCGGCGACCTTACCTGGCTGGGCCTGGAAGCCAACAGCGACGCCTACAACTGGCGCAACGACCACACCGTCAACTACTGGGGCAGCGTCACCTGGCTGACCGGTGACCGCGACACCCTGAGCAGCCAGACCGTCGGCGACCAGACCGTGGCCACCGGCAAGCAGAGCGGCAACGTCAACGCCTGGGCCACCGACCTCGGCATCCGCCTGCGCCTGGACCCGCAATGGCAGGTCGGTGCCGCCTACGCCCGCGGCAGCGGCGGCGGTGGTGACGACGGTTCGAACAACTTCGAACAGACCGGCCTGGAGAGCAACCGCTCCAACTTCACCGGTACCCGTTCACGCGTGCACCGCTTCGGCGAAGCCTTCCGCGGCGAGCTGGGCAACCTGCAGGCGGCCACCCTGTTCGCCTCCTGGCAGCTGCGCGACGACTACGACGCCAGCCTCATCTACCACAAGTTCTGGCGTGTCGACGGCAATCAGAACATCGGTTCCAGCGGCATCAACGCTGTGGTCAACGACGACGGCGTGAACCGCCCACTGGTCGATGGCGAAAAAGACCTCGGCCAGGAAATGGACGTGGTCGTCACCAAGTACTTCAAGCAAGGCCTGCTGCCGGCTTCGATGAGCCAGGCAATCGACGAGCCCTCCGCCCTGGTGCGCCTGCGTGCCGGCGTGTTCAAGCCGGGCGACGCCTACGGCAAGGAAGCGGACTCGTACATGCACCGTGCCTTCGTCGACGTGATCTGGCGCTTCTGAGGCCGGGAGAAACCTGATGAACCTTCACCCGCACTTACGTCACAGCCTTCTGGCCAGCGCTCTGCTGCTGGCCAGTGGCCTGGCTGTCGCCGCAGAGCCCCAGGTGATCGCCAAGGAGCTGCAGCAGGCCAAGACCTACACCGTGGCCAGCGCCCCGATCGAGCCGCTGCAGATGGACCCGCCGAAACTGCCCGACCTGAGCGGCTACACCGCCGAAGCGGTGCAGAAGAAGATCGACCGCCGCCACCCAGGCAAGGTCAGCGTGCGCCGCATGTTCCAGGAGGACACCCTCAAGGAATTCGTCGGCGGCGACAACAAGGCCGCCGAATGGGTGCAGCGCCAGCATGGCATTCCCCAGGCGATCTTCGTCGATGACGGCCACATCGACCTGGTCGAGCTGAGCAAGAAGGTGCCCAAGCAATACCTCAGCGAAGTCGAACCTGGCGTGTATCTGGCACGCCTGCCGATCGTGGTCGGGCAGAAGGGCATTCTCGAGATCGACGGCAAGGTCAAGCAACTGCGTCTGTCCCAGGAAGGCGGCTCGTTCCTGGTCAACGACGGCAAGCTGTTCGTCACCGACACCCAGGTGATCGGCTGGCGCGAGAAGGACAACGGCCCGGCGACCTTCCGTTCGCCCAAGGAATTCCGCCCGTTCCTGCTGTCGTGGGGCGGCACCGAGACCTACATCGTCAACACCAAGATGGCCAGCTTCGGCTATGCCAAGTCGAAGTCGTACGGCGTGAGCATCTCGCAGTACACGCCGAACATGTCCAAGCGCATGGGCCGCGCGGAACCGACCGGCTGGATCATCGGCTCGACATTCAGCGACATGTGGTACGGCTTCTACTGCTACGAGACCCAGGACTTCGTGGTCAAGGACAACACCTACCACGACAACATCGTCTACGGCATTGACCCGCACGACCGTTCGCACCGCCTGATCATTGCCGGCAACACCGTGTACGGCACCAAGAAGAAGCACGGCATCATCGTTTCGCGTGAGGTCAACGACAGCTGGATCATCAACAACAAGAGCTATGACAACAAGCTCTCCGGCGTGGTGATCGACCGTAACAGCGTCAACAACCTGGTGGCCTACAACGAGATCTACCGTAACCACACCGACGGCATCACCCTGTATGAAAGCGGCGACAACCTGATCTGGGGCAACAAGCTGATCAACAACCGTCGCCACGGCATCCGCGTGCGCAACAGCGTGAACATTCGCCTGTACGAGAACGTCGCCGTGGCCAACGGCCTGGTCGGTGTGTACGGGCACATCAAGGACCTGTCCGACACCGACCGCGACATTGCCCTCGACCCGTTCGACACCAAGGTGTCGCTGATCGTGGTGGGCGGCGAGCTGGCCGCCAATGGCTCCGGCCCGCTGTCGATCGACTCGCCGCTGTCGGTCGAGTTGTACAAGGTGTCCATGCTCGCCCCGCGCAAAGCCAGCGGCATCAGCCTCAACGGCATCCTCGGCGAGCGCCAGGACGAAATCCTCGACCTGCTGGTGCGCCAGCAGAAGGCCGTGCTGATCGACCCGGTCGAACGCCAGACCGAAATGATCGATTAAGGAAGCCCAGACCATGACTCCACACCTGATGAAACTGCTGGGCCTGTCCGCCGCCCTCCTGGCCATCAGCCAGGGCGTGCGCGCCGACGAGGTGAAGGCCCCGAGCTTCACCGCCGAACCATGCTGCCAGCTGTGCCCCGAGGCGCATGACGCCAGCCGCTACACCACCCGCTATCAGCAGAATTTCACCACGCTGGTGCAGGCCCAGGGCGACTGGCTGTTCCGTACCCGCGAAGACCTGCGCACCGAGTTCAACACCACGCCGGCCGGCTACAAGCGCCTGCAGCAAGTGCACGACGCGTTCAAGAAGCGCGGTGTGGAGCTGGTGGTGGTCTACCAGCCGACCCGTGGCCTGGTGAACCGCAACATGCTCAACCCGGCAGAGAAGGCCGCCTTCGACTACCAGAAGGCGCTGGGCAACTACCAGGCCATGCTAAAGCGCTTCGCCAGCATGGGCTACAACGTGCCCGACCTGTCGCCGCTGACCAACGAGCAGCTGGCCGCCGCCGACCAGGGCAAGGATTTCTACTTCCGCGGTGACCAGCACTGGACGCCTTACGGCGCCGAGCGCGCGGCGAAGATCGTGGCCGACACGGTGCACAAGATGCCGGCCTTCGAAGGCATCCCGCGCAAGGAGTTCGAAACCCACAAATCCGGGCGCATGGGCAAGACCGGCACCCTGCACAACGTCGCCGGCCAGCTCTGCGGCACCAGCTACGCGGTGCAGTACATGGACCAGTTCGCCACCGAGCCGAAAGGCTCGACCGGCGGCGGCGACGACCTGTTCGGTGACAGCGGCAACGCCCAGATCACCCTGGTCGGCACCAGCCACAGTGGCAAGAACTACAACTTCTCCGGTTTCCTCGAACAGTACATCGGCGCCGACGTGCTCAACGTCGCCTTCCCCGGTGGTGGCCTGGAAGGCTCGATGATCCAGTACCTGGGCAGCGAGGAATTCCAGAAGAACCCTCCGAAGATCCTCATCTGGGAGTTCTCGCCGCTGTACCGCCTGGACCAGGAAACCATCTGGCGGCAGATCCTCGCCCTGCTCGACGACGGCTGCGACGCGCGCCCGGCGCTGATGAGCGCCAGCACCACGCTCAAGCCTGGCAAGAACGAGCTGATGGTCAACGGCAAGGGCGGCGTGATCAAGGACCTGGTCAACCGCAACCTGCAGATGGACATCAAGTTCGAAGACCCTTCGGTGAAGGTGCTGCAGGCCACCCTGTGGTACCTGAATGGCCGCCACGAGGACATCAAGCTGGAAAAGCCGGAAACCTCCGACACCGACGGCCGCTTCGTCTTCCAGATGCGCGAAGACGAGGACTGGGCCAGCCAGAACCTGCTCGCCTTCGAAGTCCAGGGGCCGGAAAGCGGTACCCAGAAAGTCGAGGCCAAGCTCTGCAAACGCAACAACTTCGCCGTGCCCGCGCAGACCGCGCAAGCCGGCCAGTGAGGCGACCATGACCATGCTCAAGCGAATCTTCCGCCCTGCCCTGCTCACCCTGGCTCTGTTCGGCGGCGCCGCACAGGCTGCGCTGGTGCCCCCGCAGGGTTATTACGAGGGTATCGAGAAGCTCAAGACCGGCGACGGCGGCTTCCATTGCGAGCCGGCGCCAAAGCCTTACACGGGCGCGCTGCAGTTCCGCAGCAAGTACGAAGGTTCGGACAAGGCCCGGGCGACGCTCAACGTTGCCTCGGAAAAGGCCTTCCGCAAGTCGACCGAGGACATCACCACGCTCGAGAAGGGCGTGAGCAAGATGGTCGGCCAGTACATGCGTGACGGCCGCCCGGCGCAACTCGACTGCACCCTGGCCTGGCTCGGTACCTGGGCACGCGCCGATGCGCTGCTGTCCACCGACTACAACCACACCGGCAAGTCCATGCGCAAATGGGCGCTGGGTAGCATGAGCGGTTCGTGGCTGCGCCTGAAGTTCTCCAACTCGCAGCCGCTGGCCGCGCACCGGGCCGAGGCCGAGCTGATCGAGAAGTGGTTCGCCCGCCTCGCCGAACAGACCGTGCGCGACTGGAGCAATCTGCCGCTGGAGAAGATCAACAACCACAGCTACTGGGCGGCCTGGTCAGTGATGGCCACCGCCGTGGCCACCGACCGCCGCGACCTGTTCGACTGGGCGGTGAAGGAATACAAGGTCGGCGCCAACCAGGTGGATGAGCAGGGCTTCCTGCCCAACGAGATCAAGCGTAAGCAGCGCGCCCTGGCTTACCACAACTATGCCCTGCCGCCGCTGGCGATGATCGCCAGCTTCGCCCAGGCCAATGGCGTCGACCTGCGCAGCGAGAACAATTTCGCCCTGCAGCGTCTGGGCGAAGGCGTGCTGGCGGGTGTACGCGACCCGAGCCAGTTCAAGGCTCGCGCCGGTGAGAAGCAGGACCTGACCGACCTGAAGATCGACAGCAAGTACTCGTGGCTCGAGCCCTGGTGCGCGCTGTACCACTGCGTCGGTGACACCCTGGAGCGCAAGCATGACATGCAACCGTTCAACAGTTTCCGGCTGGGCGGCGACCTGACCCGGGTCTACGACCCGAGCGCAGAAAGCAAGAAATGAGTTAACCCCGTCAAGGGATCGGAACCTGTGGGAGCGGGCTTGCCCGCGAAGAAGGCACTGCGGTGCATGGCAAGGGCTTCGCCCTTGTTCGCGGGCAAGCCCGCTCCCACAGGGACCAAGGTATCTCTCACTTTTTGAGTGGGGGGTTTGGGGGGCGCTGTGCCCCGTATGCTGTGAACAATTAGGAGAACCGGGATGGTCTTCTCGTCCAACGTGTTCCTGTTCCTGTTCTTGCCGATCTTCCTCGGCCTGTACTACTTGAGCGGGCAACGCTATCGCAACCTGCTGCTGCTGGTCGCCAGCTACATCTTCTACGCCTGGTGGCGGGTCGACTTCCTCGCCCTGTTCGCCGGTGTGACCCTGTGGAACTACTGGATCGGCCTGAAAGTCGGCGCCGCCGGCGTGCGCACCAAGCCGGCCCAGCGCTGGCTGCTGCTCGGCGTCGGCGTGGACCTGGCGATCCTCGGCTACTTCAAGTACGCCAACTTCGGTGTCGAGAGCCTCAACGCGATCATTACCTCGTTCGGCCTGGAGCCGTTCATCCTCACCCACGTGCTGCTGCCGATCGGTATCTCGTTCTACATCTTCGAGTCGATCAGCTACATCATCGACGTGTACCGCGGCGACACCCCGGCCACCCGCAACCTGATCGACTTCGCGGCGTTCGTGGCGATCTTCCCGCACCTGATCGCCGGCCCTGTGCTGCGCTTCAAGGACCTGGTCGACCAGTTCAACAACCGCACCCACACCCTGGACAAGTTCTCCGAAGGCTGCACCCGCTTCATGCAGGGCTTCATCAAGAAAGTGTTCATCGCCGACACCCTGGCCGTGGTCGCCGACCATTGCTTCGCCCTGCAGAACCCGACCACCGGCGACGCCTGGCTCGGCGCCCTGGCCTACACCGCGCAGCTGTACTTCGACTTCAGCGGCTACAGCGACATGGCCATCGGCCTGGGCCTGATGATGGGCTTCCGCTTCATGGAGAACTTCAAGCAGCCGTACATCAGCCAGTCGATCACCGAGTTCTGGCGGCGCTGGCACATCAGCCTGTCGACCTGGCTGCGCGACTACCTGTACATCACCCTGGGCGGCAACCGCAAAGGCACCTTCAACACCTATCGCAACCTGTTCCTGACCATGCTGCTGGGCGGCCTGTGGCACGGTGCCAACTTCACCTACATCATCTGGGGCGCCTGGCACGGCATGTGGCTGGCGATCGAGCGGGCACTGGGCATCGACACCAACCCGCAGCGCTTCAACCCGGTCAAGTGGGCCTTCACCTTCCTGCTGGTGATCGTCGGCTGGGTGATCTTCCGTGCCGAAAACCTGCACGTCGCCGCCCGCATGTACGGCGCCATGTTCAGCTTCGGCGAATGGCAGCTGTCGGAACTCAACCGCGCCCAGCTCACCGGCCTGCAAGTAGCGACCCTGGTGATTGCCTACCTCACCCTGGCGTTCTTCGGCCTGCGCGACTTCTACCGCAATGCCAAGCCAACCGCCAAGGCCACGCCGGTGCAGGTGAATGCCGACGGCTCGATCGGCCTGGACTGGACCCGGGTCATGTCCCGCGCCCTGATCCTGCTGCTGTTCGTGGCCTCGATCCTCAAGCTTTCGGCGCAGAGCTACTCGCCGTTCCTGTACTTCCAGTTCTGAGGTGGATGACATGACCCGGACATTACGCGTCACCTATTCCCTGTCGTTCCTCGGCCTGCTGGTGGGCATGGGCGTCTGGTCCACCGGTGGCTTCGACAGTTTCCACCGTACCGAGCAGATGACCCTGCTCAACGGCAAGCTGGCCAAGGCCGCCGAGACCCACTACGACGACCAGTTCCCGATCAAGCGCCTGGGCACCAACCTATGGGCTGCGCTGGACTTCAAACTGTTCAACGAAGGCCGCCCTGGCGTGGTGCTGGGCCGCGACCAGTGGCTGTTCAGCGACGAAGAGTTCAAGCCTACCGCCGGTGCCGAGCAACTGATGCAGGACAACCTGGCGCTGATCCGCGGCGTGCGCGACACCCTGCAGCAGCACGGCAGCCAGCTGGTGCTGGCGATCATCCCGGCCAAGGCACGGGTGTATGCCGAGTACATCGGCAAGGAACAGCCGGCCAGCCTGCATGACGATCTGTACAACCGGTTCCATGCCCAGGCGCGCCAGGCCAACGTGTTCGCTCCCGACCTGATGGCAGCACTGGAACAGGCCAAGGCCCGCGGCCAGGTGTTCCTGCGCACCGACACCCACTGGACGCCGATGGGCGCCGAAGTGGTTGCGCAAGCGCTGGCCGAAGCGGTCAGCCGCCAGAGCCTGCTCAACGGTGAGCCGCAGACGTTCATCACCGAAGCCGGCAGCACCGCCCCCTACAAGGGCGACCTGACCAACTTCCTGCCGCTGGACCCATTGTTCAGCAACCTGCTGCCGACCCCGGACAACCTGCAGCAACGCACCACCCGCCCTGCCGAAACCGAAGGCGAATCCGGCGACGCCCTGTTCGCCGACAACCAGATCCCGGTCGCCCTGGTGGGCACCAGCTACAGCGCCAACCCGCACTGGAATTTCCTCGGTGCGCTGCAGCAGGCACTGCACAGCGACGTCGCCAACTACGCCGAGGACGGCCACGGCCCAGTGCTGCCGATGCTCAAGTACCTGCAGAGCGATGCCTTCAAGAACGCCGCGCCACAAGTGGTGGTGTGGGAATTCCCAGAACGTTATCTGCCAATGACCAATGACCTCAGCAGCTTCGACCCGCAGTGGATCGCGCAGCTGAAGAACTCCCGTAAATCCGAAGAAAACCTGGCCTTGTCGTCCACCCGGACGAATCACTGATCGATAGAGAGGAAATGCACATGACTACCAAGACTTCCATTGCCAAAGCCCTCACCCTCGCGGCCGGCCTTTCCCTTGCCTCCATGCAGGCCTTTGCCGGTGCCGACGCCGCCCTGTACGGCCCGACCGCGCCGAAAGGCTCGACCTTCGTGCGACTGTACAACGCCGCCAGCGCACCGGCTGCGGCCAGCGTCGGCAACACCCAGATCAAGCAGGTTGGCGCCCAGGCCAGCAGCGACTTCAGCTTCCTGCCGGGCGGTGACTACACCGCCCAGGTTGGCGGCAAGAGCGTGCCGGTGAAGCTGGCCGCGGACAAGTACTACACCCTGGTCAACAACGCCGGTGGCACCCCACAGCTGATCGAAGAACCACCGTTCAAGAACAAGCAGAAGGCCCTGGTGCGGGTGCAGAACCTCAGCGACCAGGCGGTGACCCTGAAGACGGCCGACGGCAAGACCGAAGTGGTGCCGTCGGTGGCTACCAAGGGCCGTGGCGAACGTGAAATCAATCCGGTCAAGGTCAACCTGGCCTTGTTCGAAGGCGACAAGAAAGTCAGCGACCTGAAACCGGTCGCCCTGGAGCGTGGCGAAGCTGCCGTGCTGTACGTAACGGGTTCCGGCAGCAACTTGTCGCCGGTGTGGGTAACTCGCCCCGTGGCTAGCAACTGATTTCCCTGCCTCATAACGACTATTGGAGAAACATGATGATCCCGGTAATTCTTTCTGGTGGTAGCGGTTCCCGTCTGTGGCCTCTGTCGCGCAAGCAGTTCCCCAAGCAGTTCCTGGCGCTGACCGGTGAACACACCCTGTTCCAGCAGACCCTCGAGCGCTTGCGCTTCGAAGGCATGGACAGCCCGATCGTGGTCTGCAACAAGGACCACAAATTCATCGTTCAAGAGCAGCTGGCTGCCCTGAAACTGGAAACCCAGGGCATCCTGATGGAGCCGTTCGGCCGCAATACCGCCCCGGCGGTGGCCATGGCGGCCATGAAGCTGGTCAACGAAGGCCGTGACGAGCTGATGCTGGTGCTGCCTGCCGACCACGTAATCGATGACCAGAAGGCCCTGCAACGCGCCCTGGCCCTGGCCACCGTGGCCGCCGAGCGCGGCGAGATGGTGCTGTTCGGCGTGCCGGCGACCAAGCCGGAAACCGGCTACGGCTACATCCGTTCCAGCCAGGATGCGCTGCTGCCTGAGGGTGTGTCGCGGGTTGCTCAGTTCGTCGAGAAGCCCGACGAAAAGCGTGCCGCCGAGTTCGTCGCCGCCGGTGGTTACTTCTGGAACAGCGGCATGTTCCTGTTCCGCGCCAGCCGCTTCCTTGAGGAACTGAAAAAGCACGACGCGGACATCTACGACACCTGCGTGCTGGCCCTGGAGCGCAGCGCTGAAGACGGCGATGTGCTGAGCATCGACGAAGCCACCTTCGAATGCTGCCCGGACAACTCCATCGACTACGCGGTGATGGAAAAGACCCAGCGCGCCTGTGTGGTGCCGATGTCGGCCGGCTGGAGCGACGTAGGCTGCTGGTCGTCGCTGTGGGAAGTGCACGACAAGGATGCCGACGGCAACGTCACCAAGGGCGACGTGGTGGTGCAGGACAGCCGCAACTGCATGATCCACGGCAACGGCAAGCTGGTGTCGGTGATCGGCCTGGAAAACATCGTCGTGGTCGAGACCAAGGACGCGATGATGATTGCCCACAAGGACAAGGTCCAGGGCGTCAAGCAGATGGTCAAGACCCTTGACGAGCAGGGCCGCAGCGAAACCCAGAACCACCTGGAAGTGTATCGCCCATGGGGCTCGTACGACTCGGTGGACATGGGCGGCCGCTTCCAGGTCAAGCACATCACCGTCAAGCCGGGCGCCAGCCTGTCGCTGCAGATGCACCACCACCGCGCCGAGCACTGGATCGTGGTGTCCGGCACTGCCGAGGTGACCTGTGACGAGAACGTGTTCCTGCTCACCGAGAACCAGTCGACCTACATCCCGATCGCCTCGATCCACCGCCTGCGCAACCCGGGCAAGATTCCGCTGGAGATTATCGAGGTGCAGTCCGGCAGCTACCTGGGCGAGGACGACATCGAGCGCTTCGAGGATGTGTATGGACGCACCTCGACACCCGTCGACCGGGGTATTTCAGTGAAGACCATCGCGCAGTAAGCAACACCCGAGGGGCCGCCGATGCGGCCCCTTCTTTTTGAGACCAAGCCGATTTGGCGCTACGATGGTCTGACCTGCGCAACCTAGGTCTGCCTGCCCCATGATCATCGGTGCCTTTCTCATCCTTACCTGGCTGGTGCTGCTGTTGCGCTACCCAGCCAAGGCCCTGCCGATCTCCCTGGCCGCTGTCTGTGGCCTGGGCCTGGTGGCTTTGATGGTCTTCTGGCAGGACAGTCGCGAAGCGTCGCAACTGGCGCGTCTGGACCTGCGCCTGAGCTACGCTCCCGACCACTGCCCCGCCGACCGCGCATTGCAGGTGCGCATGAAGAACGGCAACGATGTCCCGCTGACCGAACTGCGCTGGCGGGTGGCGGCGTATGCACCAGGGGATACCGTGAACCTGGCGGAGAACACGTACAACGCACCGCGCTATCGCGGGCCGGGGGAACTGCAACCAGGGGGCGAGTGGAAGGACTGCCTGCCTCTTCCACCGCTGCGCTCTGGGTACCGCCCGCAGACTCTGGAGTTTCGTGCGGAACACCTGCAAGGTACATTTGCCAACTGATCCAGCGTCTGCTCCGGCCTCTTCGCGGGCAAGCCCGCTCCCACAGGGTTACGGCTTAGTTCAAGAACAGCTCAGTACCTGTGGGAGCGGGCTTGCCCGCGAAGAGGCCGGAGCAGGCAATCTAAAAGCCTTCAGAATAAAGGCCTCAACCATGCACACCGTCCTGATCACCGGTTGTTCCAGCGGCATCGGCCGCGCCCTGGCCGACGCCTTTCGCGATGCCGGCTACCAAGTGTGGGCCACCGCCCGCAAGCCAGAGGACGTCGAGCGGCTGCATGCCGCCGGCTTCATCGCCCGGCAACTGGATGTGAATGACAGCGAGGCCCTGGCGCGCCTGGCAGAGGAACTCGAAACCCTCGACATCCTCATCAACAACGCCGGCTACGGCGCCATGGGCCCGCTGCTCGACGGTGGCGTCGACGCCCTGCGCCAGCAGTTCGAAACCAACGTGTTCGCCGTGGTTGGCGTGACCCGTGCCCTGTTCCCGCTGCTGCGTCGCTCGCGTGGCTTGGTGGTGAACATCGGCAGCGTCTCGGGCGTGCTGGTCACCCCGTTCGCCGGGGCCTACTGTGCGTCCAAGGCCGCCGTGCATGCGCTGAGCGATGCCCTGCGCCTGGAGTTGGCGCCATTCGGTGTCCAGGTGATGGAAGTGCAGCCAGGGGCAATTGCCTCGCAATTCGCCAGTAATGCCCAGCGCCAGGCCGACCAGGTGCTGGCGGCGGACTCGGCGTGGTGGCCGCTGCGCGAGCATGTGCAGGCGCGGGCGCGGGCGTCGCAGGACAAGCCGACTTCAGCGGCTGAATTTGCCCAGGGCGTGTTGGCGGCAGTTGGCAAGTCACCTGTGCCGGGTGTGGTGCGGTTGGGCAATGGCAGCACCGCGCTGCCGTTGATGGCCCGCTTGCTGCCGCGACGGCTGCTGGACTGGGCGTTACGCAAGCGCTTCGGGCTACTGCGCCCACTCTGAACACCCCATTGCCTATGCTGGCCCTTCGCGGCTAAAGCCGCTCCTACAGGGACGGCGCCGCCCTCAGGCTCGGTGGTATCCCTGTAGGAGCGGCTTTAGCCGCGAAAGGGCCAGTACAGGCTGCAGAGAATCAGGCGATGGAACGCAGCACCCCGCCATCCACCCGCAAGGCAGCCCCGGTAGTGGCACTGGCCTGCATTGACGCCAGGTACACCACCATGTTGGCCACCTCCTCCACCGTCGCCAGCCGCTTGATCAGCGAAGTCGGCCGGTGCTCGGCCAGAAAGTTGGCCTCCAGTTCATCGGTGCCAACACCCTGCTCCTGCGCCAGCTTGGCAAAGAAGTCGCCCACGCCTTCCGAGCGGGTCGGCCCCGGCAGCACCGAATTCACCGTCACCCCGGTACCGGCCAAGGTCTCGGCCAGACCACGGGACACAGCCAGCAACGCCGTCTTGGTCATGCCGTAATGAATCATCTCGGTCGGGATCTGCAACGCCGACTCGCTGGACAGGAAGATCACCCGCCCCCACTTGCGCTGCGCCATGCCCTGGGCGTAGTGGCGCGACAGGCGCACGGCGCTGAGCACGTTGACATCAAAGAAGCGTTGCCAGTCGGCATCGTCGATCTCGAAGAACGGCTTGGGTTCGAAGATGCCGAGGTTGTTGACCAGGATATCGGTGTGCGGCACCTGGTCGAACAGCTTCTGCGCGCCCTCCGGGGTGCTCAAGTCGGCGGCGATGCCAATGATGCGCGCTTGCGGCAGACGCTCGCGCACGGCCTTGAGGGCGTCATCGACACGGGCCTGGGTACGGCCGTTGAGGACCACTTCGGCGCCCGCCTCGGCCAGGCCGATGGCGATGGCCAGGCCGATACCCGCCGTGGAGCCGCTGACGATAGCGCGCTTGCCGTTAAGAGAAATGTGCATCTGTGCCTCCTCATCTGTCTGGGGAATCGCAGCGGGCTGCCTTGCAGCCCATCGCGGGCAAGCCCGCTCCCACAGGGACGGCACTGCCCTTGAAATCAACGCAATACCTGTGGGAGCTGGCTTGCCGGCGATGGGCCGCAACGCGGCCCCCGTCTTTATGCTTTCTTCGCTGGCTGCTCGTCGAACGCCTGCCAGCCACCGCCCAACGCCTTGTACAGGCCGACCAGCGCCTGCGACACTGCCGCCGAACTGTCGATCCATTGCTCTTCGCTGGCCAGCAAGGCGCTCTGCACACTCAGCACATTGAGAAAGTCCACCGCCCCTTCCACATACTGGCGCTGGGCAGTTTCCAGGGCGATGCGGTTCTGCCGCACGGCCTCGGCCAAATGGTCGCGACGCAACTGGCTGGCGTTGTACAGGCGTAGCACATCGTCGATTTCGTGCCAGGCGCCGAGCACCACCTTGCGGTAATTCAGCGCCGCTTCCTGCTGCTGCGCCTCGCGCAATTGGAGAGTGCCCTTGAGCCGCCCACCCTCGAAGATCGGCAGCGACAGCTGCGGGCCGAAGGCGAAGCGGCGCGAATCCCAGGCACCGAAATCGGCCAGTTGCATGGCCTGGAAGCCGACGCTGCCCGACAGACGGATGCTTGGATAGAAGTCGGCCTTGGCGACACCAATGCTCGCGGTGGCAGCATGCAGCCGTGCCTCAGCCTGACGGATGTCCGGGCGCCGCTCGGCCAGTTCGGACGGCAGGCCGATGGCGAAGGTCTGCTGCGGCGCGGGCAGTTCGCCCCCCGGCAGCAACTCGGCTTGCAGGCTGCGTGGCGGCTCGGCGGCGAGCAGGCTGAGGGCGTTGATCAGGTCATCGCGCCGGGCTTCCAGGCTTGGCAGGCGCGCTTCGATGGAAGCGACCTGGGCACTGGCTTGGGCCACGTCGAGACGGGTGGCGACGCCTTCTGCCTGACGGTCCTGGGAAAGCTTCAGACTGTGCTCGGCGACCTTGAGGTTGTCGCGGGTCACGTCCAGGGTGTGTTGCACGGCACGCAGCTGGATGTAGTTGCCGGCGGTTTCCGAAAGCAGCGCCAGCAATACGCCCCGACGGTCGTTCTCGGCCACCTCCACGGTGGCGTCGGCCGCTTCCACCTGGCGCCGCACCCGGCCCCAGAGGTCCAGCTCCCAGCCGGCGACCAGGTCGCCCTGCCAGAGGTTGAAGGCCGATTTGCCCGCGTTGCCGGATGGATCGCTCAGGCCTTCTGCGCTGTTGCGGGCGCGGCTGTAACCGACATTGGCATCGACCGACGGCGTTTCATCGGCCGCCACTGTGCTGCGCAAGGCCCGGCTTTGCAGCAGGCGCGCACTGGCCATCTGCAGGTCGAGGTTGTTATCGGCCACGCGCTGGATCAATGCACTCAGGCGCGCATCGTGAAAGGTTTCCCACCAGCGCAGCTCCAGCGGCTCAGCCTGTGGCTGGCTCGCGGCGGCTTCACCTTGCAGCGCTGCCCATTGCTGCGGCGCCTGGCTGGGAGGGCGCTGAAAGTCCGGCCCGAGGGTGCAGCCGGCCATCAACACGGCCAGCAGCAGCGGGCTCAAGCGTACGGCAGGTTTCATCGGGCGCTCACCTCTTTGCCGGCCAGCTTGTCGCCCTGGGTGTCGATGGTCGCCTCTACCGACATGCCCACGCGCAGGCGCTCGAGCAGTGGCTGGCCATCATCGAAGACGATCTTCACCGGAATGCGTTGCACCACCTTGGTGAAGTTGCCGGTGGCGTTGTCCGGTTTCACCGCGGCGAAGGTGACGCCGGTGGCCGGGGCGATGCTCTGGACATGGCCCTTGAGGGTTTCGCCGGAGAAAGTATCGACACTGATGCTCACCGGCTGGCCCGGCTGCACATGGGTCAGCTGGGTTTCCTGGAAATTGCCGACCACGTAGGCATGCTGCAGCGGCACCACCGACAGCAGGCGTGCGCCCGGGTTGACGAAGGCGCCGACGCGCAATGCACGCTCGCCGACCATGCCGTCGACCGGCGCGGTGATGCGGGTGTAGGACAGGTCCAGCTGGGCCTTCTCGAGGCCGGCTTCGGCACGCTTCAACTGGCCATCGGCACTGGCCACCTGGGCCGTGAGAATGTCCACCTGCTTGCGGGTTGCCACCAGCGCCGCCTGGGCGTTTACCAGCCGCGCGCGGGCCTGGTCGACCCGGCTGCGCGCCTGCTGGGCGTTCTGCACGGTACCGGCGCCTTGCTCGGCCAGGCGGCTGTAGCGATTGACCTCATGGTCGGCGAATGCGGCTTCAGCCTGGGCCGCCGTTACCGCCGCCTGGGCCTGGGCAATCAGTGCGGCCTGGCGTTCAAGGGTGGCGCGGGCATCGGCACTCTGCGCCTTGGCCACCAGCAGCTGAGCCTGGGCGGCATCCAGCGCGGCCTGGTAGTCACGGTCATCGATGGTCGCCAGCAACTGGCCGGCCTGGACCTGCTGGTTGTCTTCGACCAGCACTTCCTTGATGAAGCCGGCGACCTTGGGCGCAACCACGGTGTAGTCGGCGATCACGTAGGCATCGTTGGTGCGTTGCCGGTGGTCGCTGCCGAACACCCAGGGGCCGACGATACCGGCCAGCACGGCCACGGCGAGCACCGAGCCGATGAGAATGGTTTTACGGTTGTTGGTCATGTTCAGTGTCTCGAATTCATCCAGGGTTCAGGCCACCGCACGCGGCGGATAGACCCGGGTAGGCACGAAGGGAATCAGGCAGATCAGCGCCACGGCGACGCAGGCCATGACCAGGTACAGGTCGGCCGACGTGAGCACCAGCGCCTGGTCATGGATACGCTTGGCCAGGCCGGCGGCGTTGTCGTCGATCAGCGGGGCGTTGCCCAGGCTGTCCACCAGGTGGTTGGAATGGAAGTGCCTGCGCAGCGTGCCCAAGGCATCCAGCAGACCACCGGCAATCACGGCGGCCAGGCCTTTGACGGTGTTGAACCAGCTGGAGGCGAATGGGCCTTCCTGCGGGCTCATGCCGTTGGTGGAAAGCATCAGCAGCGGCAACACGGCCATTGGCTGGCCAAATACCTGCAGCAGGTAGAACGGGTAGAAATCGCCACGGATCCACTCGCTGGTCAGCAGGCTGCTGCCCACGCACGAACCCGCCAGCATGGCCAAGCCGATGGCCAGTACCCAGCGGCAATCCACCGCACGGAAATTGCACAGCGCCGCCGTCAGCGGCAGCGCAATCAGCTGCGGCATGGCCACCAGCATCATCAGCGGGCTGGTCTGCGCCGGGCGATAGCCCTGGATCTGCGCCAGGTACGCCGATGGAATGCTGCCCACACCGGACAACACGATCAGCACCCCGGCCAGGGTCAGCAGGGCGAAGCTGAGGTTGCGCCGCTGCAACATGCGCAGCTGGAAGAACGGCAGCGGCTCGGACCATTCGTTGTACATGAACAACACCAACAGCAGCACGCCACCGCCCAGCAGCCAGCAGATCAGCGGCGAATCGAACCAGCCCCAGCGGTCACCCAGCGACAGGCCCAGGACGATGCAGCTGATGGCCGGCAGGCCAAGCAACACGCCGCGCCAGTCGAACTGCTTGAAGCGTTCCAGACGCAGCGGGTCCTGCGGCAGCCCCCAGCCGACACAGAACATGGCCAGTGCCGAGGGCAGGATGATCTGCCAGAACGCCCATTGCCAGCCGACGTACTCGGTCCACAGGCCCGCCAGCGGCGTGCCGAGGTTGGGCCCGAAGGTGGCAGTCAGGGCGTAGCAGGCCAGGCCGTAGACCTTGATGCCAGGTGGCAGGAAACGCAGTGCCACGCTCATCAGCATCGGCGGCAAGGCGCCCGAAGCGAAGCCCTGGAGCACGCGCAACAGCATCAGGCTGTGCAAGTTGGGGGCGAAAGGTTGCAGCAGCCCGAGCACGGCGAACAGGCCGACCGCACCCATGGTGAAGCGGCGCAGGGAGAAGGTGGTGGCCAGCCACGGAGCAAAGGCCATGGCCGAGACCGACGCGGCGCTGTACACCGCCAGCAGCCAGGCCCCTTCGTCGGCGCCGATGCCCATGGCGCCACGGATGTCGGCCAGGGAAATCTTGGTCACCGACTCGTTGAGGCCGGCACACAGCACCGCCAGCAACACACCGAACAGCCCGACCACCACCTGCAGGCCGAACGCCGTCTGCACGGGGGCGGCCGGCGCGGGGGCGGCAATCGCGGCAGAGGGGGCAGACAGGGAACTCATGGGCAGACATCTCCAGCAACAAATTTGCGACTGGAGCCAGTCTAAGAAGGTCGAATGCTGACGAAAACTGACTTCTCGGCAGGTTTAAGTTGCGCCAGGCGCAATCCGGCTCAAAACCGAGTCGATCTCTTCGCGGGTGAATCCCCTTCCACAGGTGCTGAGGTAGCCTCGGGCTTGGCGCTTACCCTGTGGGAGCGGGTTTACCCGCGAAGAGGCCGCAAGGGCTGAGCAGCATTCACGGGTCGACACTGCAACAGGCCTTCAAGGTCTGCCGCAGCCAGCGGTGCGCCGGGTCGTTGTGAAAGCGCGGGTGCCAGGCCTGCAGCACCGTCACCCGCTCCAGCGGTACCGGGATCTCGAACGAACGCAGCGGCAACCCGAGCTTGTGCACACTGTTGAGGATGTTGGCTGGCATCGGCAGGATCAGGTCGGAATCCGGCAGCGAGAACAGCGCCGAGTGAAAACTCGGGGTAATCAGCGCCACCCGCCGCTGCACCTTGAAATTGGCCAGTTCGACATCGATCGGCCCGTTGGCCCGGCCACGGCGGGACACGCTGATCTGTGGATAACTGGCAAAGCTGGTCGGCGTGATTGGCTGGTCGAAGATCGGGTGGTCGCGTCGGGCCAGGCCTACATAGTAAGTCTGGAACAGGCTCTGCACCTTGATCTCCGGGCCCAGGTCGACGGTCGAGCTGATGATCAGGTCGGTGCGCCCATCGCGCAGCACACTGTCGTCATCGCCACCGGGGCTTTCCGGCACGAAGCGCAGCACCGTGCGTGGCGCCTGTTCATGCATGCGCCGCAGCAGCTGGGCGCCATACAAGGCGATGAACAGGTCATTGGTGCGAATATTGAAAGCGCGATCGAGCCTGGACAAGTCGACTTCATCGGCGCTGCGGAACACTTCACCGGCCTGCTCCACCAGTGCCGCCACCTGCTCGCGCAGGGCCAGCGCCCGTGGCGTCGGCACCAGGCCACGGCCGGCGCGCACCAGGATCGGATCGCCCAGGGCATCGCGGATACGCCCCAAGGTGCGGCTCATCGCCGCCGGGCTCAGGTTCATGCGCTGTGCGGCGCCGACCACGCTGCCTTCATCAAGCAAGGCATCGAGAGCGACGAGCAGGTTCATGTCCGGGAGTTGCATGGCCGTTTTCCGTTACAGCGGTGGGAAAGGCGATGGTAGCAGGTTGGCGGATTGCACCAGACGCAATGCGCTCGTGCGTGGCGGGGCATTTATTCGCTGGCCGTGTTCGGCCTTAAATGAAGCATTGGCAAGTCCGGCCCTTTCGCGGGGCAAGCCCGCTCCCACAGATACTGCTCGGCCTTTGAGCAGGGTGGATGCTTGTGGGAGCGGGCTTGCCCCGCGAAAGGGCCAGACCTGCAAGCACACGAACCAGCATCAACCAAGGATTCCCATGCCCAGCCCCGTCCTGATCGCCATCGATGCCTCCCCCGCCGCCAGCGCCCTGATCACCCTCGCCCGCCGCTACTGCCGCCCCGACGAACACGCGTTGCACGTGCTGCTGGCCATCGACTCGACCTTCGCCGTGCACGACAAGCCCGCGCCCTACACTGTCGAGGAACTGGAGGAATACCCTGCCGCCTGCGAGGAACAACGCCTGGGCGACCGCGCCGTGGCCGAGGCGGTGCAACTGCTGCAGCAGGCCGGCTTCAGCAGCCAGGGCTGCATGGTCGCCGGGCAGCCGGTCGAGGCGATTGTCGCCAAGGCACAGGAACTGAACTGCGAGCTGATCATCATGGGCCACCGCCACCTGTCGCGGCTGGGGCGGTTACTGGACCCATCGATCAGCGCGAAAGTGATTGATCGGGTTGAGGTGCCTGTGCTGGTCGGAGCTGCTTGAACCGCTGAACACGCAGGTAATGCGATTGCATTGGTTTTTCAGAAGATGCTGCCGAGCAGCCACCCTGCGGACGATTGGGACCAATTGCTGCAAGAGTGCGGGCCTGCACAGGTCAGGCCCACGTAGCAGCATTCACTCCTCGCCCGGCTTCACCACCACCGTACAGGTCGTCCCCGCCGCCAGCAGGAACCCGTCCGGCACTTCATCGATATGAATCCGCACCGGCACCCGCTGTGCCAGGCGCACCCAGTTGAACGTCGGGTTCACGTCGGCGATCAGCTCGCGGCTCTGCGGGTTGTCGCGGTCGTAGATGCCGCGCGCGATGCTCTCCACATGCCCCTTGAGGCGCTCGCCGCTCATCATCTGCAGCTCGGCCTGGTCACCCACCTTCACGTGCGGCAACTTGGTCTCCTCGAAGAAGCCATACACCCAGAAGGAGTTCTCGTCGACCACCGCCATCACCGCTTCGCCGGTACGCGCATAGTCACCCTTGTGGATGTTCAGGTTGGTCACGTAACCGTCCACCGTGGCGACGATATGGGTGCGCTTGAGGTTCAGCTCGGCCGCCGCCAGTTCAGCCTGGGCCTGCTGATAGTCGGCCAGGGCGGAGTTGGCAATGTTGCTGGCGTCGTCACGGTTTTCCTTGGAGATCACCAGGTTGTCCATGTCGGCACGGCGCTTGGCGTTGACCTTGCGCATCTCCCAGGTGGCCTTGCGCGAGGCGACCAGGGCCTTGGCCTGGTCGACCGCCAGCTGGTAGTGCTCAGGGTCGATCTGGATCAGCAGGTCGCCCTTCTTCACCCGCTGGTTGTCCTTGACCGGCACGTCCACCACATAGCCAGGCACGTCGGCGGCGACGTTGATGATGTCGGCGCGCACGCGGCCATCGCGGGTCCACGGCGTGGTCATGTAGTGCAACCACAACTGGCGACCGATCACCACGGCAGCGGCCAGCACCAGCAGGGTGGCGATCAGGCTGAAGAACTTTTTCATCGAAGGTTTCTCACCAGTAGAGCGACAGCGCCAGGGCGCCGAACAGGCAGACGAACAGGCTCAGGCGCAGCAGCGCCGGGTGCCAGAAGAAGCGGTAACCATCATGGCTGGCGATGAACCGGTCCAGGCCCCAGGCCAGGCCCAGGGCGAACAGGAACATCAGGGTCATGGTGGGCATGTACACGCCATGGAAGGCGATCTCACGGGGCATGCTTTCACGGAGCATCGTGCAATCCTTTCGCCGGTGCCAGCGGCGACTGTGGGTCCAATAGGGATGAACGGATGAAGTGCAGGTAGCTCTGGACACGGCGCAGCACCGAGGTGTCGAAGTGCCGGGCGAACGGTTCGTCAGTGGCCTGCACGCGCGCGATGGCGTGGTCCACCGCGACCAGGGCGCGTTCGTGGTTGCTGGCGCTGGGCTGCAGGAACAGACGGGCCAGGGCACGGCCCATGACACGAATGGCCTGGCGCCACGGCTGCGACTCGGCGTAGGCCGGGTGGACCGGCGCGCGGGCCTGCTCCTTGCGCAGTTCGATGATGGCGTGGCCGATCTCCAGCACGGTGAACATCCAGCCCATCAGCTGGCTCTGTACCTGCGGCTTGCCGGCAGCCAGGCCATAGGCCTGGTGCAACAGGTCGCGGGTGCGGCTTTCGAAGGCCGACCCGAGGCCGCGCAGGCGGCCGCTGATGGCGAACAGCACCTGCCCGCGCAGCTCCTGCTCCAGGCGGCTCCACAGCCAACGGCTGTTCGGCGGCAGGATGATCGCCCCGGCTGCGGCGCAGACGAACATGCCGATGACCATGCCGATGTAGTCGTTGATGAAGCTGTAGGGGTCGTAGACGGTCAGGTTGTTCGGCACCGAGCCGATGGCGAAGAACACCAGCAGGCCGATGCCGTAACCGGCGTAGGCTGGCCGCGACGACAGGAAGGCACCGAGCACGAACACCGGCGCCAGGACCATGCACAGCAGCGGGAAACCGTCGATCCAGGGGAACACGAAGAAGGTTTCGAAAAAGCCGATGAAGGCACCGATCGCCGTACCACAGGCCATCTGGAACGACATGCGCTTGGGGTTCGGCGAAGCGGCCGAGAGGCCCACGGTGACGGTGGCGATCAGGGTCATCATGGCACCGCTGGGCCAGTCGCTCATCAGCCAGTAGCTGCCCAGCAGCAACAGCACCGCCGACGCCCGCACACCGGCGGCCAGCGACACCAGCCAGCTGGTCTGCGCCACATAGGGCTCATCCCACTGCTCGCGCTCGTGCTTGTGCGCGGCCAGCGAGGCGTGGGTTTCGGCGTAGCTGTACATCTCGTCGACGAAACGGTAGAGCAACTCGAATGCAGTGTGGAAATCGAGCAGGTCGGATTCGCTGGGCAGGGTTGCCAGGTAGTCGGCGCGCAGGCTACGCACCTGCGCCTGCAGGCCTTCCTTGTAGGCCGCCAGTTCCAGGGTCAGGCGCAGCGCATCGGCGTCGGTCAGCGCCCGGCCCACATAGGGCTGCAGCAGCTCCACCAAAGTGTCCAGGCCTGGCTCGATGGCGCTGACGATCTGCAGCGGACCGCGGGCGCGCAGGCGCTCCAGCAAGCGGTGCAAGGCGTTGAAGCGCGTGGTGATGGCCATGAACTCGCTGTTCATGCGCACCAGGCGGCCAGAGCGGCGACGCATGTGCGGGTCTTCGAAGGCAGTGACGTTACGCAGGCTCTCCAGCCCCACCGCCTCGGCGACGAAGCGCACGTTGCTGGTCTCGAAGCGGTCGCGCTGGCTATCGCCGCGCAAGGCTTCCACCACTACCCCGGCGAATACGCCGAAGCGCTGGTACAGGGCATTGCGCATGGCGGCACTGGCCGACTGCGGCAGGATCGCGGCGCTGACGAACGTCGACACCAGGATGCCCAGGGCAATTTCAAGGACCCGCCACACGGCCGCCATGAACGCCTGGTCCGGGTGCTGCAGCACGGGCAGGCCGATCATCGCCGCGGTGTAGCCGGCGAGGACGAAGCCATAGGCGCGGAAGGTGCGGTAGCGCATGGCGCCGGCCGAGCACAGGCCAACCCACACCGCCAGGCTGGGCAGGAACAGTTCGGTGTTCTGCGGGAAGATGGCGATCAGCGCGACCATCATCGCCGAGCCGGCCAAGGTGCCGAGCACCCGATAGAAGCTCTTGGCGAACACATGGCCGCTCTGCGGCTGCATGACGATGAACACGGTGATCATCGCCGTACGCGGTTGCGGCAGCTCCAGGCGCATGGCCAGCCACAGGGTGATGAACGCTGCCGCCAGCACCTTGAAGATGTAGACCCAGGTCACCCCGTCGGTGCGCGCCCAGGCAAAGAAGCCCCGGCGCCATTCGAGGCTCTGCAGCCAGCGCATGGGCAAACTGGAAGTGCTCATTCGGCGTTATCCGGCTTCTTGTCGAAAATGGCCAGGGTGGCGGGGGTTTCAGGCGCTGCCTGGCGTTCTTCCTTCGGCACGTCCTGGCCGGCCTGCAGGCCGCCGCCCAGGGCGGTGACCAGTTCGGCATGGGCGATCAGGCGTGCAGCTTGCACCTGCTGCTGCACCTGCTGCTGGCGGAACAGCAAGGTCTGCGCATTGAGCACGTTGAGGTAGTCGGTCAGGCCGCGCTGGAAGGCCACCGTGGCGATGTCGTAGGTTTTCTGCGCAGCGGCCACCGACTCGGCGGCGAAGTGCGACTGCTCCTTCATCGATTCACGGCGGATCAGCTGGTCGGAAATGTTCTTCAGCGCGCCGACAACGGTCTGGTTGTAGCGCGCCACGGCCACGTCATAACCCGCCGAGGCCACGCCCAGCTGCGAGCGCAGGCGGCCACCGTCGAAGATCGGCAGGCTGATCGCCGGGCCGACGTTGTAGTTGAACTTGCGTCCGGTCAGGAATTCCAGCGGGCCACCACCGGTGGCCATGAAGCCGAGGCTGCCGACCAGGTCGACGTTGGGAAAGAAACCGGCGTGGGCGACATCGATGCCACGGGCCTGTGCGGCGACCTGCCAGCGGCTGGCGACCACGTCCGGGCGCTGGCCGACCAGCTCGGCAGGCAGGTTCGAAGGCAGTTTCAGAGGGGCCGCAAGGGCCAGGGTCGGCCGTTGCAACTGCGCGCCCTCCCCTGGGCCTTTGCCCGCCAGCGCCGCCAGCTGGTTGCGGGTCAGGGCGATTTCTTCGTCGAGGCTATCGAGCTGGCGATGGGTTTCGGGCAGCGGTGCCTCGGCCTGGCTGACCTCGAAATGGGTGCCGATGCCACCGTCCAGACGGCGCTTGGCCAGGGCCAGGATCTGCTCCTGCTGTTCGAGCTCGGCCTTGACGATGTCACGCTGGGCGAAATGCAGGCTCAGCTGAATGTAGGCGCGCACCACGTTGTTCTGCAGCTCCAGCTGCGCCTGGCGGGCCTCGGCCACGCTCATGTGGGCCTGGTCCACCGCCTGCTCGCTGGCGTTGCGCTCACGCCCCCACAGGTCCAACGCGTAGCTGAAGCCGATGGCGGCGTTGTTGTCCCAGGTGTTGGCACCCGACAGCGCGCCAGGGCCGTAGAACTGATCCTCAGGCCAGTTATGCCGTTTGAGCGTGGCATCACCATTGACCTGGAGCTTTTCCGCCGACTCGACCACACCCGCCATGGCCTTGGCTTCACGCACACGCGCCGCCGCCATGGCCAGGCTTGGGCTGCCGGCCACGGCCAGGTCGATCCAGCGGTCGAGTTGTGGGTCGCCATAGGCATGCCACCAGCGCTGGTCAGGCCAGTGCGCGTCGCTGGCCGCTTCGCGAATGGCCGCGTCGGTGGTCAAGGTATTGGCTTGCAGGGTCTTGCTTTGCGGGGCGATACCCCAGGTTCCGATACAGCCGCTCAAGGTGAAACTAAGGGCACAGGCACTGAACACTTGAAGCGTTCTGAGGATGCGACGCGGCACAGCTGCGATTTCCCGAGGAAGAGGTGGAGGGGCCGGGCAATTCTAGGGGGGCGCCGCACTGGCGATAAGCGCATATTCCTGCGAATCTTTGTTACCGAAACAGCGATAATCCGGCTTTGGTCGAACGCACATTCGCGTTACTTCGTGACACAATTTTGTCCTCTACCTTGAGAGTGACCCATGGACACCCTGCAAAACATGCGTGCTTTCAGTTGCGTAGCCCAGCTAGGCAGCTTTACCGCTGCCGCGGCGCAACTGGATACGACCACCGCGAACGTGTCGCGGGCGGTCTCCAACCTGGAAGCCCATCTGCAAACCCGGCTGCTCAACCGCACCACCCGGCGCATCGCCTTGACCGAGGCCGGCAAGCGTTACCTGATGCGCTGCGAACAGATCCTCACCTACGTCGAAGAAGCCGAAGCTGAAGCCAGCGACGCCCATGCCCGGCCTGCCGGGCAGTTGAAGGTGCATTCGATGACCGGGGTCGGCCAGCACTTCGTGGTCGATGCCATCGCCCGCTACCGCGAGTCGCACCCGGACGTGACCTTCGACCTGACCATGGCCAACCGCGTGCCCGACCTGCTCGACGAGGGCTACGACGTGTCCATCGTGCTGGCCACCGAGCTGCCGGACTCCGGTTTCGTCTCGCAACGCCTGGGCATCACCTACAGCATTGTCTGCGCCTCGCCCGAGTACGTGGCCAAGCACGGCTTTGCGCAAAAGCCGGTCGACCTGCTCAAGCATTCCTGCCTGCGCATGGTCAGCCCGGTGATCCCGCTGGAAAAATGGCTGTTCGACGGCCCGGAGGGCCAGGAGTTGGTGAACATCACCAGCTCGCCGTTCCAGGTCAACTCGGCGGATGCGATGAAAACCGCGATCCGCAGTGGCATGGGCATGGGCGTGTTGCCGATCTACTCGGTGATCGATGGCTTGCGTGACGGCAGCCTGGTCCGGGTGATGCCGGAGTACCGGCTGCAGGAGCTGAACCTGTATGCCATCTACCCGTCGCGCCAGTACCTGGATGCCAAGATCAAGACCTGGGTCGAGTACCTGCGTAACTCGTTGCCGGAAATTCTGGCGGCCCATGAAGCCGACCTGAAAACCCACGAATTGCTGCTCGCCAACTGAAAAAAGCTGCTGCACGGCGGCGGTGGACAATGGTAGGTTGCTAACCAATCAACCCCAGCCACCGCCCTGAGAAGTTGCCCGATGAAAAAGACCGTCCTGGCCTTCAGCCGCATCACCCCGGCCATGGCCGAGCACCTGCAGCAAGACTTCAACGTGATCGTGCCGAACCCCAAGCTCGGCGACATCAGTGCCCAGTTCAACGAAGCGCTGCCCGAGGCCCACGGCCTGATCGGCGCCGGCCGCAAGCTGGGCCGCGCGCAACTCGAAGGCGCGGGTAAGCTCGAAGTGGTGTCCAGCGTCTCGGTCGGTTATGACAACTATGACCTCGACTATTTCAACGAGCGCGGCATCGCCCTGACCAACACCCCCGACGTGCTCACCGAAAGCACCGCCGACCTGGGCTTCTCGCTGATCATGGGCTGCGCCCGCCGCACCGCCGAGCTCGACGCCTGGACCAAGGCCGGCCACTGGCAAGCCACGGTCGCCCCGTCGCACTTCGGCAGCGATGTGCATGGCAAGACCCTGGGCATCGTCGGCCTGGGCAACATCGGCGCCGCCATTGCCCGGCGTGGCCGCTTCGGCTTCAACATGTCGATCCTGTATGCCGGCAACAGCCGCAAGACGGCGCTGGAGCAGGAACTGGGCGCCCAGTACCGCAGCCTCGAGCAACTGCTGGCGGAGTCCGACTTCGTCTGCCTGGTGGTGCCGCTGTCCGATGCCACGCGCAAGCTGATCGGCGCCCGTGAATTGAAGCTGATGAAACCGAGTGCGTTCCTGATCAACATCGCCCGCGGCCCGGTGGTCGACGAAGCGGCGCTGATCGAGGCGCTGCAGAACGGCACCCTGCGTGGCGCCGGCCTGGATGTTTACGAGAAAGAGCCCCTGAGCCAGTCGCCGCTGTTCCAGCTGCCCAATGCGCTGACCTTGCCGCACATCGGTTCGGCGACTGCCGAGACCCGCGAGGCCATGGCCAACCGGGCGATGGAAAACCTGCGGGCAGCGCTGCTCGGCGAGCGGCCGCGGGATCTGGTGAATCCGCAGGTGTGGAAGGGCTGATAGCCCTCTAGCGCCTGTACTGGCCTCTTCGCGGCTGCAACCGCTCCTACAGGGACCTCGCAATACGTGTGGGAGCGGCTTCAGCCGCGAAGAGGCCGGTACAGGCAACTCATTTCACCTGGGTTGTCGCCGCCTGCCCAATACCTTGCGCACCACGTACCGCGGCCGATGCTTGGTCTCCTGGTAGACCCGCCCGATGTACTCTCCCAATATCCCGATGCCGATCAACTGCACCCCACCCAGGAATAGAATCGCCGTCATCATCGAGGGGTAGCCCGGCACATCATTGCCATGCAGCATCTTGTCGACCAGCATGTACACCGCAAAGGCAAAGGCGAACAACGACACCCCTGCGCCCACGTAGCTCCACAGCCGCAAAGGCACGGTGCTGAACGAGGTGATGCCGTCCAGTGCCAGGTTCCACAAACGCCAGAAACTGAACTTGCTGTTGCCCGCCGCGCGCCCTGGTCGGTCGTACTCGATGATCGCGGTGCGAAAGCCCACCCACGACAGCACCCCCTTCATGAACAGCTGCTGTTCGGGCAGCTGGCGGATCGCAGCCACCACCTTGCGATCGAGCAGGCGGAAATCGCCGACATTCTCTTCGATATGGGTCGAGGCGATGCGATTGTGCAAGCGATAGTAGAAGCGCGCGCTCCAGCGCTTTAGCGGCGTGTCGGCGGCCCGGCTGCGGCGCTTGGCCAGCACCACGTCGGCGCCTTCTCGCCAAAGTGCGATCATCTGCGCGATGACGTCGACCGGGTCTTGCAGATCGACATCGATCGGCACCACGGCATCACCTTCGGCATATTCAAGGCCGGCGAACAGCGCCGACTCCTTGCCGAAATTGCGCGAAAAATTGACCACCGTGACCCACTCGTCCCGCTCTGCCAGCTCGGCGCAGATGTCTTCGCTGGCATCGCTGCTGCCGTCGTTGACGAACAGGATCTCCACCGTCATGCCCTGTAAAGTCGGCTCATTGCGTACCGCGTCATAGAAGCGCTCCAGGGTGTCCTGTTCGTTAAACACCGGCACGATCAGGGTAATGTTCATGATCCCCTCCGGTTGAACACCACGGTGTACGAAAAGCAGTAGCCTGCAACCAGGCTGGTTGCCGAGAAGGTCAGCAGAGTCAGCCAGGGTGACAGGCCCAGCAGGTCGGAGAGCGCTCCCAAGGCCAGGCTCAGGCAACCCATGCCAAGCACGAACAGCAGATAGCGCTTGCCGCTCGGTGTGACGGCGAAGGTGTAACGGGCATTGAGGTGATAAGACACGGTGGCGGCCACGGCAAACGCCAGCAGATTACTCGGGGCCTGCTTCAGGCCCAGCGCCAGATGCAGCCCGAGGAACACCAGCCAGTGCACCAGGGTGTTACCGATGCCGATCAACCCGTAGCGGGCAAAAGGGGGCCAGGTCACTGCCCGTACCCGTCGGGAGGTTTGACCAGCACGTAGGCGTCGCCGCCGACGCGGTGGATGTCATAGAAACGGTTCGACACTTGCGGCGTCGGGCTGGCCGCCAGCACCTGCTGCCGATTCAGCGGTGGTGGCTGGTAGAACGTGCGCAGGTCGTCGATGCCCACTCGGGGCAGCATCTCTGGCAGCACCACATAGTTGTAGGCGTGGATCCTTGCCATGGCGGGCATGGCGTGCAAGGTGCCGGCCGCCGCAGGAATCCATGGGCGCTTCAGCCAGTAGCCGAGCACGTAGTAATGCTCGGCCGCGCCCAACGACAGCAGATCATGGGCCAGCATCTGTGTGATGGACTGATGCAAGGCTTTCTGCAAAACCAGCACCCGACCATACGCGAACGAGAACGACAGCATGAACAGCAAGGGCACGACCAGCGCCAACAAACGCAGGCGTGGCCAACTGGCCAATGCTCGGTGGACCAGGAGATTCAGCAGCATCAACAACACGCCCAGCCCCATCAGTACCCGTACCGACTGCTCGAACTCCGCCAGCAGCAGAATAAACCCAGGGACACACAGTGCAACCAGCACAACCGCCACCAACAGGGCCGCCATCAAGCCCAAGCGCTTGCCCGCAGCGGCCGGGCGTTGCCACACTCGCTGCAACTCACGCAACAATGCCAACGCGGCACACAGCAGCAGAAGCGCGAACAGCCAGGCATTACCGGGGGTGATCAACAAGCCTACGACCTCAGCCGTGGTCCGCAAGCGTGCCACCACCTCAGCAAGCCATCGCCCATCCAGCGGCAACACGCCGGCGCGCGTCGAGGTCACCATCCAGGCGCAGCTTGCGTAGTACAGCAAAACGCCCAGCAGAAGCTGCCCCGTACGTGCCACAGCCAGCCGACAGACAACAGCCCCCCCGTCACCCTCGATCACTCGCCGCATCACCTCCAGCGCACAGAGCCCGGCAAACACATTGACGCTCGGCTGATAGAGCGCGGCGCCGGCAGCCACCAGCAAAGCCCCGCACAACCCGCTACGCAAACGTTGCATGCCCAGGGTGATAGCCCAGACAGCCGCCGCCAGGGACAACGCCATGCTGGCGCCGTCGTACTGATAGGAAAGGTTCTGCAGGAAATACGGCTGAAACCACAGGGGCAGCACCAGCAGCACACTGCTCAAGGTCGGGAACTCGAACCAGTAGCGCAGCAGACGTGCCAGCGCGTGCCCAGTGACCAACATCGCCAGCAGCAGTGGCAATGGATAGAGGTTCACGGCGCCGGGAGCGAAACTGAGAGCGGCAAACAAGGCGACCATCAACGGCCGCCCTACGTCCATCCAGTCGTTGCGCGCCAGCTGCTCACGGGCATAGTCGTCGAGAAACGGCATGTCGGCCATGAGCAAGGGCACGACATGCAGCAGCAAAGCTGCGCAGCAGAGCAGCCACAGTTGTGCAGGCGTAAGTGGCTTGTCCCATGACGGCGGCGACTGCATCTCCTTTCCCCGAGTAAAGACTCCCCCGGAAAAGTCTAGTCAGCCGCCAACGCCCTACCTGGCATTTTTGTCAGTTGCCTGGCTTGCAGACTCATGCTAACGCCGCAGCCGGCTTGGGCCGTGGCTTGCGGAACACCAGCACATTCCCCGCCATCACCGCCACCAGGCCCAGCAGCGCCGGTGTCGTCCATTGGTAACCTTCGGCAAAAGCCGACACATTCAGCGCCACCAGCGGGAACAACACGGTGCAGTAGGCCGCCCGCTCCGGCCCCATGCGCCCGACCAGGGTCAGGTAGGCGGTGAAGCCGATCACCGAGCCGGGGATGACCAGGTACAGCAGCGAGCCGATGTAGCGGGTGTTCCATTCCATGGCGAAAGGGATGCCGCTGACCAGGCAATACAGCGCCAGCATCGAGGCGCCATAGACCATGCCCCAGGCATTGGTGGTCATGGGCTTGAGCCCGGCCTTCTGCTGCATGCTGGAAAGCATGTTGCCGGCCGAGAAGCACAGCGTGCCGAGCAGTGCCAAGCCCAGGCCGTAGAGGGTTTCGCGGCTGGCTGTGTGGTGCGAGAGCTCGGGCCAGAACAGCAGCCCCAGGCCGAGCAGGCCAAGCGCACCGCCAGCCAGGACATTGCTGGCGATCTTCTGGCCGAAGAAGATCCGGGCGTTGAGGGCATTCCACAAAGTCGCGGTCGAGAACACCACGGCGATCAGGCCACTGGCAACCCACTGACTGGCGGTGAGGAAGCACATGAAGTTGACACAGAACAGGCAAAAGCCCTGTGCCACGCAGATCAGGTGGCCGCGCCGGTTCATCGGCTGCAGGCGGCGGGTGAGCAGGAGCATGGCGAACAGGATCAGGCCGGCCAGGGCGAAGCGATAGACGATCGACACCGGAATGTCGACCACGCCCAGTTGCAGTTTCAGGGCGATCCAGGTGGTCCCCCAGATCAGGACGGTGAGCAGGTACAGAAACAGGTTCATGGCGGCGGTTCCTTGGGCCTTTCAAAGTCGGTGCCCGGCGCTTTCGCGGGGCAAGCCCGCTCCCACAGGTACATCACTCGCCTTACCAGCGGCGCGGTCTCTGCAGGAGCGGGCTTGTCCCGCGAATCAAGGGCGCAGCCCTCGCCAGGGCCACCAGTGTTCTCCCTGATCGCTGCTTTTCGCTTGCACAAACTTGCGCTTTTCCTGCCCGGGTAGCTGTCACCGGCATGCAGGCGCAGTACGATGAGCCCCAGAGGACTCACCATGACCCCACTCACCCAGTTGCAAGTGTTCAACGCCATGCACGCCTCGCCAAACGCCCGGCTGGAGCTGAGCGCGCACCTGGGCGACGGTCTGGCGGCAGCGTTGTGGAGCAACCGCGACGACGCCCGCGACTACCAGGCGCCGAGCCATCACACACTGTCGTGCTACATCGCCGATGGCACCGGCACCTTCCGCCGCCAGCGCCCGGCCGACAAGGGCGCGCCTGACAAGTTGTGCATCATGCCAGCGGGGCACGAGTCGAACTGGGTGGTGAACGGTGCGATTCGCCTGGCCCATCTGTACATCAGCGAGGCCCAGTTCGCCCTGGGCTGCGTGCGCCTGCTCGACCGTGAGCCACGCGAACTGCAGCTGCAGGAGGCGACCTTCCTCGATGACCCGCAGCAATCCGTGCGCTTTCGCCAGCTGATCACCCTCGACTGGGATGAACCCGCCGAGCGCTTGCTGGCCAGCAGCCTGGCCCACGAGATCGTCGACCATGCCGTACTCAGCCAGGTTGGCCTGCGCCAGGGGTTGCGCCTGAAAGGCGGGCTGGCGCCGAGCCTGCGTCGGCAGCTGGTCGAGTATATCGAGGCGCACCTCGACCAGCCGATTACCTTGGGCGAGCTGGCACTGCGCTGCAACCTGTCGGAGTACCACTTTGCGCGGATGTTCCGCACCAGTTTCGGCCTGCCGCCGCATCAGTACTTGCTGGCGCGACGGCTGCACCGGGCTTGCCAGTTGTTGCGCCTGGGCGAACTGCCCTTGGGCCAGGTGGCACTGCTGTGCGGGTTCGCCAGTGCCAGCCATTTCAGCAACCGCTTCCGCCAGGCGCTGGGGGCGACACCTGGCGAGTACCGTTCGGCCATTCGCGGCTGAAGCCGCCCCCACAGGCCCTGCGCCGTCCCTTAAGGAGCGGCTTTAGCCGCGAAGAGGCCGACACAGGCTGTACAAGGTTCAGAACTCGAAGGTACTCGACAGGCTCACCTGCCGCGCATCGCCAATGGCGACGAAGTACTGGTTCACCGCCGAGCTGTAATACACCTTGTCGAACAGGTTCTTCACGTTCAGCTGCACGCGCACATTGTGCTCGTCGAGCTTGGTCTCGTAGGTGGCGAACGCGTCAGCCACGGTATAGCTCGGCAGGTCGAAGGTATTGGTCGAATTGCCCGGCCGTTCGCCCACATACCGCGCCCCGGCGCCAAAACGCAGGCGATCGCCACCGAACAGGCTGCCGAAGTCATACACCGCCGACAGCGAGCCGGTATGCCTGGCGACGTTCTGCAGGCGGTTGCCTTCCAGGTCGGGATCCTTGGTCACCTTGGCATCGGTATAGGCGTAACTGCCGATCAGGCTCCAGCGCTCGCTGAGCTGCCCGGTCAGGTCAAGTTCGACGCCGCGCGAATTGACCTCCCCCGCATTGCTGTACACCGTCTCGCCGGTTCCGCTGTCGAAGTTGGCGACCAGCACGTTCTGCTTGGTGATGTCGAACAGCGCCAGGGTACCGGTGAGGCTGCCCGGCATGTCCAGCTTGGCGCCCAGCTCCCAGGACTTGCCCTCCTCCGGCGCCACCGACGAATCCAGCACCACACCCCCGGTCAGCGGGGCAATGCTGGAGTTGGGTTTGAACGACTCGCTGTAGCTACCGTAGAACGACAACTGGTCATCGACCTTGTAGACGATGCCAGCATGCGGCACCCAGGCCTGGCCACTGGTGTCGGTATTGGCCTTGAACGGGCGGCCGCGGCCGGCGTACTGGTCGTATTGCTGGTAACGCGCGCCAGCGACCAGGATCCAGTGCTCGTCCAGGTGCAGCGCGTCCTGCACAAACAAGGCGTCGGTGCGCAGCTTGTCGGTCTGGTCGCTGTCGCTGGCGCGCACTGTCGTACCCTCCACTTCCTGGCCGTAGACCGGGTTCAGGTAGCTGAAGGTGGATTGAGCGCTCTGACGGATCAGGTCACCGCGAAAGATCTTGCGATCTTCGTGGTCAATGCCGAACAGCAGGTCGTTCTGCATGCCGGCCAGCTCGACATTGCCGGTGAGGCTCAAGGTGGCGAACTGGTCGCGGCTCATGGCGTTGTGGGTGCCGTCCATGCTGCGCGTCAGCGTGCCCTTGGCCTCGTTCACCGCAGTAACGCGAACCTGGCTGGCATCGTAGGTCTCGCGGTTGAAGCTGTAGCCGAAGTGCAGCTTCCAGTCGTCGGCCAGCTGGTGGTCGACCTCCAGGCGATAAAGGTCGGAACGCCCTTCCATGTCGTTGAATGGTTCGTCCAGCCGGCGGGTAGCGGGGATGTCCAGTGGGTGGCCGTTGCTGCCGAATGCCGTGCCGCGGTCGAACGGATAAAGGAATTCGCGGTGCTCGTAGGCCAGCACCACCTGGGTGTCTTCGCCGAGCCAGGCCAGCGATGGCGCCACCAGCGATTCGCGGTGCACACCGAAGTTGCGCCAGTAGTCCTCGTCCTCGTGATCGACGATCAGGCGGTAGGCGAAATTGCTGTCACCCAGCGCGCCGGTGCTGTCGAAACCACCGCCGCTGCCGTTCTTGCCGCTGCCGTAGGTGGAGCCGCGCACGGTCAGGGCATTGTATTGCTGCAGTTGCGGGCGCTTGCTGACAACGTTGATCACCCCGCCTGGGTCCTGAATGCCGTACAGCAGCGAAGCCGGGCCCTTGAGCACTTCGACCCGCTCGGTGCTGGCATTGAGGCTGCGACCCTGCACCAGCGGCATGCCATCACGCATGATCGAGCCATCGCGGTTGTCACCGAAGCCACGCTTCATCACGGTATCGGAAGTGCCACCGAAATTGTTGCCCTGGGTGATGCCGCTGACGTTGGCCAGGGCGTCGTCGAGGTTGCGTGGGGCCTGGTCGCGGATGACCTGAGCCGGCACCACGTTGATCGCCTGGGGGATGTCCTGGGACGGCCCCTGACCGCGCATGATCGAAGCGCTGGCCGGCGGTTGATAGCTGTAGCTGTCCATTTGCGAGGTCACCGTGGTGGCCTGCAGGTTGAGGGCGCCAGAGGTTTCCACCGGTTCGAGCGTCAGGGTGCGTGCGTCGAGGCGGCGCCAGGTCAGTCCGCTGTTGCCCAGCAGCTGTTGCAGAGCCTGCTCGGCGCTGAACGAGCCATTGAGGGCAGGGGCTTGTACGCCAGGCAATTCGAGGGTGTAGACGACACTCTGGCCAGTGGCACGGCTGAAGGCATTCAGGGCCTGGGCCAGCGGCTGGCTGGGCTGGTCGAACGTGTGCAGCTGAAGTTGCTCGGCAGCCATCAGGCCAGGGGCAGCGGTAATGGCCGAGCACGCTGAAAGGCCGAGCCAGAGGGGAACGCAACGCGGGGTGAACTTCATGGACGCTGACCTGTGAGAGGGTTATTACTGCGAATGAATCGCACTTCCACTCATTACACGGATGCCGCCACCTGTTACCTCATCCGCTTTTGCATTTTTTTTCAGTGGATCACGGTCAACCGCCCCAACAGCGTTTGCCGCGAAAAGCCCAGTACCTTGCCCAGCGAGTCCAGTGCCGCCAAAGGCTCATTCGCCGGGAAGCTGCCGCTGACCTTGCGCTGCCCCAACTCGCCATCAAGGAGGACGATGCGGCCTGGGTAGTAGCGGCCCAGGTCTGCTACCACCTGCGCCAGCGGCGCCTGGTAGTAGTTCAGCCAGCCTTGGCGCCATGCCAGCCGGCTGTCGCTGTCCACGCTCGACAGCTCGCCTGCCTGTCCGTCGGCATAGTCCAGCTGCTGGTTGGCCGTCAGCACCTGGCCGGCCTGCCCCACCGCCGGGACAACAGCCACGCGCCCGCTGCGCACGATGACCTGCGCGCCCTGCCCTTGGTCACGCACTTCGAACTGCGTGCCCAGCACCCGTACTTCGCCGCCAGCGGCCTCCACCACGAACGGCTGCCCCGTATGGGTAACCTGGAAGAATGCTGCGCCATGCAACAGGCGCACGCGGCGTTCGCCTGGCAGGAAGTCGACGGCGATGGCGCTGCCAGCATCCAGGGTCACCTGCGACTGATCCGCCAGGGTCACCTGGCGCAGCGCATCGCTGCTGCTGAAATCGGCCTGCAAGTTGAGCAACCAGTCACTTGGCCGCCAGCCGCCCGCCATGCTGACAGCCAGCACCAGGCACGCCGCAGCCAACGCCATGCCGGCCCGCCGCCAATGCCCTTTGCCTGGCGGTTTGGCCATGGCCAGCAAGTAGCGCTGCAAAGCGGCGTGCTCTTCCTCGGCCAGGCGCGTTGCCGGTGCTTCGCTGAGCTGCCACAGCAACTGGGCCTCGGCGTAGGCTTCGCGATGCCTGGGGTCGGCCAGCAGCCAGCGCTTGAACTCCGCACTGCCGGCAGCTGCAGGCTGTTCGTTGATACGGATCAGCCACTGTAAGGCCGCCTCGGACTGGGCAGCGGTGATCAGGTCTGGATGGCTCATCGGCGGGCGCTCCCAGGCCTGCGAGTTAGGGTCGCGGGCTCGGCAACACTGGCCTTGCACGCTTCAAGGGCGCGCATCATATGCTTTTCCACGGTGCTCTGGGAAAGCTGCATGGCCTTGGCAATTTCGCCGTACTTGCAGCCGTGGATACGATTGAGCAGAAAGATCTGCCGGGTACGCTCAGGCAAGGCACGCAGGGCGGTTTCGATGCGCTGCAGGTCATGATCGATTTCCGCGGCCTGCTCTGGCGCCTGGGCCAGGCCCGCTTCATCCACCGCCAGCGAGGCTTCGGCGACGCGTTCGCGGCTGCCTTCGCTGCGCAAGTGATCGATGGCCAGGTTACCGGCACAGCGCAACAGGTAGGTGTCGAGCGCGTCGACCTTCAGGTCGGGCCGGCGCCAGAAGCGCAGGAACAATTCCTGCACCAGGTCCGACGCCGTGGCACGGCAGCCTACCCGGCGGCTGACCAGGGCTTCCATGCGTGCACGCTGGGCCAGGAATACCTGGACGAAACGCGCGCGGGTGCCGTCGCTGTCGGGTTCGCTCAAGGCATCACCCGGTAAACATGGCCAACAGCGGGCCCAGCACCAGGCTGAGCGCAGCCAGGCCTAACAACAGCCGCGGCTGGTAGGGCAAACCAAACACCCACAAGGTGCCCCCCGCCATCAGCAATGCGACCCACTCCACCAAACCATGTGCCCAGCCACGCCAACGCACGGCGAGGACCAGCGACAGCATCAGCAACAGCCAGCCAACGATGCGCAGCACACGCAGCTGGCCTGGCGAGGGTTTGCGCCCGAGCAGCTCGCTGAAGTGTTTTTCCATCGCCAGGCACAGCGCGGCGAAACCGGCGAAACCGATCAGGGCAATGCTCAGCATCAGTGCACCTCGACCATGTCAGGCGAGACCTTGGCCGCCTTCGGCGCACGTTTGGCGGCGGGCTTGGCAGGGCGCAGCATCTTGCTCGCGGCCCAGGCCAGGAACAGCCCACAGGCCAGGGCGGTAAGGTCGAACCCGGCCATGGCCCAGTCACCCGCAGGCACAGAGGCGTTCAACCCTTGGCCGGTGCTCAGGGCGTTGAGCAGGGGTAACAGGGCAAAGGCCAACGCGCCCAGGGCCAGCTGCTCGCCCCAGGCTTTGCGCCCCGGGCGCACTACGGCATGCAGCAATGACGCCGACCAGACCAGGAAGAAGGCATTCACCTCCCAGTCGGCCCGCCCTTGCAGTGCCACGGGCAGCAGCCGGTTGGCCCAGAAGAAGCCGGCCACGGCGAGGATCAGGCCACTCATGCTGGCTATGTTGAGCACCTCGACCAGGCGCAATTCGCCCGGCAGGCGTTCGCGCTTGGCGTGCTTGAGCTGGCGCTTGCCCAGCCACATCACCAGACCGGTGCCGATCACCGCCGTGCCGGCAAGCCCGAAGGCGAAATACAGCCAGCGCAGCCAGGGCCCGGCGTAGTTGCCCATGTGCAGGCCAGCGAAACTGAAAGAGGTCATCATCGTGGCGCTTTCCGGCGCGCCCTGTTTCAGCAGTTCGCCGGTGGCGCCATCGAAGGTCCAGTTGGCGCTGCGCTTGTAGGGGACGTTGTCTGCCGATGACTGGCTGAAGGTGACACGGGCATTGCGATCCCCCGGGTTCTGCACCTGGATGAAGCCCATGCGTGCGCCCGGCGCCTGCGCCTGGACCTTGGCGTAGAGGCTCTCCAGCGGCACCAGTGGGGTCGCGACATTGGCCAGCTGGGGTGCCTCGTCGCGGCCGAACAGGTCATTGAAATATCCGCTGGTGTTGCCGTAGCTGGCCAGGATGCCGGCCGGCATGACCATGTACATGAACAGCACCAGGCTGCTGTAGCTGATCATCAGGTGGAACGGCAGCACCAGCACGCCGATGGCGTTGTGGCCGTCCAGCCAGGAGCGCTGGGCCTTGCCGGGGCGGAAGGTGAAGAACTCCTTGAAGATCTTCTTGTGGGTGATGATCCCGGTGACCAGCCCCAGCAGCATGATGAAGGCACACAACGTCGACAGCCAGCGGCCCCACGGGTACGGCATCTGCAGTTCGAAATGGAAGCGGTAGAAGAACTCGCCGCCACGTGTATCACGCGCCTCGACCGGCTGCCCGCTCTGCGCGTCCAAGTCTTTTCTGACAAAGCCCCGCCGCCCGCCCTCGGGGTCGCGCCAGCCCACGTTCAAGGCAGCGTCACGCTCGCTGGGCAGGCGGATCATCCAGTTGCCCGAATGCGCGGCGTTGCTCTCCAGGTAGCGCTGGGCCAGCCCCAGGCTGGCCACCGGGTCGAGTGCATGGCGGCGCACCTCCGGCTGTGCCCAGTGGCTGACCTCCTCCTTGAAATACGACAAGGTGCCGGTGAGGAAGATGGCGAACAACAGCCAGCCAAAGATCAGGCCGGTCCAGGTGTGCAGCCAGGCCATGGCCTGGCGGAAGCCTTCCTTCATGGGTTTTTCATCCAGTAGGCGAACCCGCCAAGCAGCCCCAGCACCAGGCTCGGCAGCAGCACGCCAAGCCAGGCGCGCCAGGCGCTGCGGCAGGCGAAGCACCAGATGAAGGCCAGCAGGTAGAACACGAACGAGAGCATCAGGCCGGTCAGCGTGGCGTCGACCTGGGGCAACGGCAGCAACAGGGCCAGGCAGACACTGACCAACGACGCCAGCAGATAGCCACCCAGTAATGCAGCCAGGCTGCGTGAAACCACGGCCAGGCGATAGCTGAGAGGGAGTCCGGCGGCGGAGCGCTTCATGGCGTGAGTCCGGGAAATGGGGGTGCAATAGTAATGAGTTTAATTCTCATAAGCAAAGACTGGTGGAGGCTCGATGCCTGCCTCACCATTTCTGGCGCTCGGTCGCATTAGGCGCTGCAAGGGTCGTGGCGAACCCGTGGTCGCCCTGAACCGGGGGCCGCTATGCGGCCCATCGCCGGCAAGCGCGGCTCCCACAGTGGGGGCGGGGCTTGCCAGCGATGGACTGCGACGCAGTCCCCTTCAACAGATTTGCAACAGAAAATTTATTTTCAAAAAGGGGTTGTATTCGCTGCGCCGTTGCCTGACCTTAGAGTCAAGAGGCGCAGAATTTCCAAGGCCCTCAAGGGCCTAGGCACGCCTCCATGCGAGCAAGCTGAATAAGGATTGGAATCATGCAAATCCAGGTCAACAGCAGCAACCATATCGAAGGCAACATCCGTCTCAACGAGTGGGTCCGCAGTACGCTGGAAGCCACCCTCGAACGCTATGACGACGACCTCACCCGCATCGAGGTCCACCTGCGCGACGAGAACGGCGCCAAGCCCGGCCCGCATGACAAACGCTGCCAGTTGGAGGCTCGCCCGAAAGGCCATCAGCCGATTTCCGTGACCCACACCGCCACCTCGCTGGACCAGGCAGTCGACGGTGCCGCCAGCAAGCTGAACAATGCGCTGGAACACTTCTACGGCAAACTGCGCAGCAAGCGCGGCGTACTGGAACTGAGCGACCCCGACGCCTGATCGGCCCCCTGAACAACAACGCCCGGCCTGTGCCGGGCGTTTTCGTTTGCAGCGATCAATGGGCCTGAACCAACCGGCCTGTTACCCGGTCAACTTCTGCAGTCATTCATTGCAGGCCCCGACCATGCACAACCCCTTCGAACAGATCAGCGCCGCCTTCGCCCCCGAATACCGGGTCAACCTGAGTATCGAACGGCTGGACGGCAGCATCATGCTGACCCTTTCCGACGACGCTGGCGTGGTCGCCAAGCGCCTTATCAGCCAGGCTCAGCGTAACGACCCGGTGCGCCTGCAGCGGGTCATCGACAGCATCCGCCTGGGCCTGGCCATCGAGCTGGGGCAGAACCCGTTGCAGGTCCTCGCCGCCCTGACCCGCGACACCGGCCACGCACCACGGCATCTGAGCGCAGTCGGCCTGGCCAACTGAGGGCTACTTGCCCTCCTCCACTTCCTTGCCGCTGGCATCGAGCGCCTTGGTCGAGGGGTAACGGTACGAGGCGTAGCGCACCACCAGGATCGAGAACGCCAGCAGCAGGATGCCGCCGCACACGTACAGCAGCCCGGCGTCCGGCGCCTTGTGGTGCGATACATCGCCGATCAGCAGGCGCGTCAGCGCGGTAATCGCGACATACAGCAGGAAGCGGATCGGCATGTGGTTGGTCTTGAAGTAGATACCGACCATCGCCCCGAGCTCCAGGTAGATGAACAGCAGCAGGATGTCATCGACGCTGACCCCGCCCTTGCCGAGCATATCCAGGAAGGTGACCACCGCCGCATAGGCGGTAATCGCGCCAATGCCGAACAGCGCCAGGTAGTGGAACGCTTCCACACACAGGTTGCCCAGCGAGTCGGCCGAGCCGTGCAGGCCCTTGCGCAGTTTTTCTGCCCATTTGATGTCCACGATGTGCGATTCCCCGATACGACATGAAGGATGATGCGTCACCCCTGTGACGCTTGTGCCATGCAGTTAAAGGGCCAGGCCCCTGCGTTGGAAGGCGACCGATTGCCGCAAGGCACGGGCGGCATGCGATTTCAGCACGGCTACAATTTCTGGTTGCGAAATGACCGCATTGCCATTACTGTACATCGATACAGTATTCGGTAACGGCAATCTGCCTGACTGCCTGGATAGCAACTGAACCGCAAAGCAGAAGGCGCACGACAGCTCCCCTGCTACCACTGACCGAGAGGCCTCGTATGGCTGTTGAGATTCTTTACCGCAGCACGCGCGATTTGGAGACCACGTTCTTGGACCGCAAACTCGCAGATGCCCATGACCAGATGCTGGAACTGGCCGAGGTGCTTACTCAGGTTCTGGTAAAACATGTACCCGGGCTGGATGAAAACATGGCCGAAGAGGCAAGCATCTTCATGGCCAAGAACAGGGCGGTGTTCGCGGCGGCATTCAAGAACAATGCAGCGGCATTGGCAGATCTGGATGCACAGGAAAAAGGCGGCGAATAAGTAGCAACTCTTCGGCGCTAAACAGCGGCGTATCATCGGAGACGGTATAGCCAAGGCTGTTGCACCCAGCGCCCGGCCTCAACCGTAAAGCAAGCGCTCGGCCAGCATCTGCGCCACCCTGGCCGGCGAGCGTTTTTCTGCCTGGGCATGGCCAAACACCTCGGTCAGCCTTGTCGGTATCCGCGCCAGGTGCGCGGTGATGGTGCCCAGGTCACCGCCGCGATGTTTCAGCGCCACGTAAATCAGGCCACCGGCATTGATCACATAGTCCGGGGCATAGAGGATGCCGCGCGCCTCCAGCTGGTCTGCTACCTGCAGCGTGGTCAACTGATTGTTCGCCGCCCCCGCCACCGCCGCGCAACGCAGCTGCATCACAGTCTGGCCATTGAGCACCGGCCCTACGCCACAGGGCGCGAAGATATCGCAGGGCGTGCTGATCAATGCGTCATTGGTCACCGGGTGAGCATTGAACTGTTCCACCGCCAGGCGTACCCGGCCTGGGTCAAGGTCGCTGACCAACAATTCCGCGCCCGCCGCATGCAGTTGCTCGGCCAGGGCGTAGCCGACATTGCCCAGCCCCTGCACCGCCACGCGCAACCCTTCGAGGTTGCTGCTGCCCAGGCGTGCCTGCGAAGTGGCACGGATGCCAGCGAACACGCCCATGGCGGCATGCGGCGACGGGTCGCCGGACGCCGTGGTACTGGTGACATGCGGTGTGCTCTGGGCGATGCAGTCCATGTCCAGGGTCGAGGTACCGCTGTCCACGGCGATGATGAAACGCCCTTGCAGGGTATCGATGAAACGGCCGAACGCCTCGAACAGTGCCGCGCGGTTTTCCACATGGGGGTTGCGCATGATCACCGCCTTGCCGCCACCCAACGGCAAGCCCGCCAGCGCCGCCTTGTAGCTCATGCCTTGGGCCAGGCGAATGGCGTCGGTCATGGCGCTCTCGTCATCGGCATAGGGCAGGTAGCGGCAACCGCCCACCGCCGGGCCCAATTTTTCGCTGTGAATCACCACGACGGCTTTGAGGCCGGTGGGCGGGTCAATGAACAGGTGCAGCGACTGGGTACGGGTGCTTTGCATCAGCGCGAACATCGGCGGGCTCCCCAACGAGGTGCTCCTACCAGTATAGGCACGCGCCAGACGCCGGGACTGCGGGCGGACCACTGGACGAATCAACGCGCCCCGGCTAATACTCAAGCTTGAGTGGAGAGCCCCCATGAAGCCACGTCAAGCCTGCCTGGCCTGCCTGGAACGCGAGCCGGTCGCCCTGCTGGAAGCAGCGTTGTGGATCGCCGTCGAGCATGATCGACAGGTCGAACCTGCTGCCTGCCTCGCCACACTGAACAACCTGCAAGGTCAGATCAGTGCCAGTCTGCCGATGCTGCCGTTAGTCGAACTGGCCCAGCCGCTGCTGCGCCAGCTCAATGCACTCGGTTTTCAGCAGGACGAGTACCACCCACTGCGCCCGCAGGCAGCGCTGCTGGACAAAGTACTGCAGCGCCGGCGTGGCCAGCCCCTGGCACTGGCCATCATTACCCTGGAACTGGCCAGGCGCTTGTCCATACCACTGGAGGGCGTGGCCTTCCCTGGGCACTTCCTGCTGCGCGTGCCCGGTGCCGATCACCTGCTCGACCCCTGTGGCGGGCGGCGGCTGTACCCCAATGATTGCCGCGAGCTGCTGGCGCGCCAGTTCGGCCCGCATGTGCCGCTGACTGCCGAACACCTGCGCAGTGCCAGCGCCACGCAGATGCTGCAGCGGCTTTCACGCAACCTGCGCCAGTTGCATATCAGCAACGACAACCACCTGGCCGCGCTGATCGACGCCGAACGGGTAATGCAACTGGGCCCGGCGCAGGCCAGCGACTACATGACCCGCGCGACGCTGTATCAGCACCTGGACTGCCCCCAGGCCGAACGTTTCGACCTGGAGCATGCCCTGCTGCTGACCGACGACCCGGTCCAGCGCCTGAAGCTTTCCGAACGCATCGGCAAGCTACCGACGGTGAACCGCTCGATTCACTGAGCCGGCGTGTCCACCTGGCAGGACGGATGTGCCTTGGCGAACGCCGGATGCCCTTTGGCCAAGGCGGCGACCCGGGCAATGCGCGGATAGCCGCCGAGGTCGATGTTGAAGCGCTCGGCCGCATACAACTGCGGAATCAGGTAGACATCCGCCAGCCCCGGCTCATCGCCAAAGCAATAACCGTGATCACCAATCAACTGCTCCACGGCCGCCAGCCCCTGGCCGATCCAGTGTGCGATCCACTGATTGACCTGCGCCTCGTCATGGCCCAGCTGGCGCAGCTGGTTGAGTACGCTGACGTTGTGCAGCGGGTGCACATCGCAACCGATGATCGCCGCCACGCCACGCACCTTGGCGCGCAGTGCAGCCCCCACCGGCAACAGTGCCGGCTGTGGATACGCCTCTTCCAGGTACTCGATGATCGCTGGCGACTGCACCAGCAGTTCACCGTCATCGCTGCGCAAGGCCGGCACCCTACCTTGCGGATTCAGCGCAAGGTAGGCAGCACCGCGCTGGTCACCCTTTAGCAGGTTGACCGGCACAGCCTGGTAGTCCAGGCCCTTGAGTGCCAGGGCGATGCGCACGCGGTAGGAAGACGTGGAACGGTAATAGGTATACAGCTCCATGGCCGGCCCCCTCAGTTGGCTGCGATGATCTTGCCGCGGCATTCACCGAAGCCGATGCTGGCCACACCATCGCGCTTGCAGCGGGCGCGCAGGATGATCTCGTCGCCGTCTTCGAGGAATTTGCGTACCTCGCCGCTGGCCAGCTCCACCGGTTGCTTGCCGCCCACGGTGGTCTCCAACAGGCTGCCGTAGGCATCTGGCGTGGTGCCGGACAGGGTGCCCGACCCGAACAGGTCGCCGGGCTGCAGCTGGCAACCGTTGACGCTGTGGTGGGCAATCAGCTGGGCCACGGTCCAGTACATGTTCAAGGTGTTGCTCAATGCCAGACGATGAGCCGGCAAGCCCTGCTCGCGCATGCGCTCTGTGAGCATCAGCACTTCCAGTTCGATGTCGAAGGCGCCACGGGCCTGGTCACGCGGGTCGAGCAGATAAGGCAGCGGCTGCGGGTCGCCGTCCGGGCGTGCCGGCTGGGCGCAGCGGAAAGGCTCCAGCGCTTCGGCGGTAACGACCCAGGGCGAAATGGAGGTGATGAAGCTCTTCGACAGGAACGGGCCCAGCGGCTGGTATTCCCAGGCCTGGATATCCCGCGCCGACCAGTCGTTGAGCAGGCACAGGCCGGCCAGGTGCTGGTCGGCCTCGGCAATCGGGATGGCCTGGCCAATGTCGTTGCCCTGGCCGATCCAGATGCCCAGTTCCAGCTCGTAGTCCAGGCGCGCGCAGGGGCCGAAGCTCGGCTCGGTGTGGCCGGCGGGCAGGGTCTGGCCTTTCGGGCGGCGGACCTCGGTACCCGAAGGGCGCAAGGTCGAAGCGCGGCCGTGGTAGCCGATGGGTACGTACTTGTAGTTGGGCAGCAACGGGTTGTCAGGGCGGAACAGCTTGCCGACGTTGGTGGCGTGCTGAATGCCGACGTAGAAGTCCGTGTAGTCACCGACCTTGGCCGGCAGGTGCAGTTGGCACTCGCTGGCCGGATACAGCGCAGCCTTGAGCGCGGCCTGCTGGTCGCTGTGTTCGCCCAACAGCACCAGCAGGCGCTCACGCAGCGCTACCCGGGCGCCACGCCCCAGCGCGAAGAAGGCATTCAGCGCACCGCCTCGGGTGGCCTCCACCGCAGCCTGGGCCTGGCCAGAGAACAGCCCAGCGGCCAGCACCGCTTCCAGGTCAAGGATGGCATCGCCGATGGCGACGCCACAGCGCTGCGCTTCACCAGGGCGGCTGAAGATGCCCAGCGGCAGGTTCTGCAGCGGGAAATCGCGGTGCCCGTTGGCATGCTCGACCCAGCTACGGGCAATGGCGGTCTGGTTCATGGGTTATCTCCGGTTCGGGTTGAAGGTGCTCGGCAAGGTGGCCCAGCAGCTATCGTAGTCGGCCTGCAATTGCGGGCTGTCGAGTGCCTGCAGGCTCGGGCGCAGCACCTGGCTGGTCTCGAACATGAAAGCCATGGTGTTGTCGATCTTGTGCGGTGCCAGCTCGGCGGCGATGGCCTTCTCGCAGGTCTCGGCATCCGGCCCGTGGGCGCTCATCACCCCGTGCAGCGAGGCACCGCCAGGCAGGAAGCCTTCGGCCTTGGCATCGTAGGCACCGCTTATCAGGCCCATGAACTCGTTCATCAGGTTGCGATGGAACCATGGGGGCCGGAAGGTGTTCTCGGCCACCATCCAGCGCGGCGGGAAGATCACGAAATCCATGTTGGCCATGCCGTGCACGCTGGTCGGTGACGTCAGCACGGTGAAGATCGACGGGTCTGGATGGTCGAAGCTGACCGTGCCGAGGGTGTTGAAGCGGCGCAGGTCGTACTTGTAGGGTACGTTGCTGCCATGCCAGGCGACCACATCCAGTGGCGAGTGCTGGAGCTCGCAGGCCCAGTGCTCACCGAGGAACTTCTGCACCAGTTGCACCGGCCCTTCGGCTTCTTCGTAGTGTGCCACCGGGGTGAGGAAATCACGCGGGTTGGCCAGGCCATTGCTGCCGATCGGCCCCAGGTCTGGCAGGCGCAGCGGTGCGCCGTGGTTTTCGGCGATGTAGCCGCGGGCCTGGCCATCGGGCAGCTCGACGCGGAACTTCATGCCGCGCGGAATCACGGCGATTTCCAGTGGTTCGACGTCCATCACGCCCAGCTCGCTGACGATGCGCAGGCGGCCTTGCTCCGGCACCAGCAGCAGCTCACCGTCAGCATTGAAGAACACCCGCTCCATGGAACGGTTGGCGCGGTAGATATAGATACTGACCCCGGCCGGCTTTTCGGCGGCCGAGTTGGCCACCATCGGCAGCCAGCCTTCGATGAAATCGGTTGGCTCACTGGGGATTGGCTGCGGGCTCCAGCGCAGGCGGTTGGGCGTGACCGCGCCCGACGGGCCGCTCAATGGCTGGCGCTGCAGGCGCTCGAAGCGCGGGTGCAGGGCCGACGGGCGGATGCGGTACAGCCAGGTACGGCGCAGTTCGCTGCGGGCCATGGTGAACGCCGTGCCCGACAACAGTTCGGCATACAGGCCATAGGGGGCTTTCTGTGGCGAGTTCTGCCCGACCGGCAGGGCACCGGGCAATGCTTCGCTGGCGAATTCGTTGCCGAAGCCGCTCAGGTACTGAAGGTCGGGGGACGTGTCGCGGTTCATCGATGCCTCCGGGCTCTTGCCGAGCCATTGCGGGCAGCTGGCTGCTGGAGTGGCAGCGCGTCTGCATTGTTTTTATCGTAATCAGATTACGAATAACGTAATTTGCTCAGGGCAAGGCGTCAAGCTATAAAGGCCCGACGCGAATAATCCGGAACCACGAAACCCATGGCCAAAGCCAGCTCCCCCGCCGACAACGGCAAGCAGAAGGTCCGTTCGGCGGAAGTCGGCACCGATATCCTCAAGGCCCTCGCCGAACTGTCCCCGTCCACCTCACTGTCACGCCTGGCCGAGCATGTGCAGATGCCGGCGAGCAAGGTGCACCGCTACCTGCAGGCGCTGATTGCCAGCGGTTTTGCCGAACAGGATGCCGCCACCAACCACTATGGACTGGGGCGTGAAGCATTGCGTGTGGGGCTGGCGGCGCTGGGCAGCATCGATGTGCTGAAAGTGGCGGCGCTGCCGCTGTCGCAACTGCGCGATGAGCTCAACGAGAGTTGCTTCCTTGCGGTCTGGGGCAACCAGGGCGCCACCGTGGTGAGCATCGAGCCCGCCGTGCGCGCGGTCACGGTGGTGACCCAGATCGGCTCGGTGCTGCCGCTGCTCAGCTCCTCCACCGGCCTGGTGTTTGCAGCCCATTTGCCCGAGCGTGAAACCGGGGAGCTGCGTGACCGCGAGCTGGCCGCGCTGCAACAGAGCGCCAGCGACTATGACGGCTTGCTGGCAGGGATCCGCGAACAGGGCTTGCACCACGTACACGGCCTGTTGATGCCTGGTGTGGATGCGTTGTCCGCGCCCGTGTTCAACGCCATGGGGCAGATCGCGGCGGTGATGACCGTGGTCGGCCCGACCTCGATCTTCCATGCTGATGAACACGGCCCGGCAGCTCAGCGTCTGCTGGCTGCAACGCGGGACACCAGCTGGCGCATGGGCTACTCGCCGGCGGCCTGAAATGCCTGCCGGGCACTGTTGCCCGAAACGTAAAGGTGAATGTCATAAGCGGCTATTTTTCCTGCCGGATCAAGCGCTTATTCTTACCTCACTGGCCGGCATGAAGGGCTCTACCCCCCGCCTTTCAGGCCCGCGAGGTTCACCGACGTTGATTTTGAAGCTCCTTGATCTAACGTCTCGATTGGCCGCTGCGTTTGCAGCGGCCTTTTTTATTTCTGCAGGTTGGCCATCATCTGCTGCAACGCCTGCAAGTTGTCGCGTGGGTGTACCGCCCCGGCGAAATCACCGATCTGCGCCCAGTTTTGCGCGACCTGCTCCGGGGTGAACCCTTGGCCAGGATCGAAGCCGACACCCAGGCTGCGCTCCCAGCGCACCTTGCCCACCCAGCCACCGCCCACCTCGAACAATTCGCCGCTGTCCTGGCACTGGTCGCTGCACAGGTACACCACCAGCGGGCTGATCAACTCGGGCCTGAGCCGCTCGAACACCTGCGGTGGTATCAACCCCTCGGTCATGCGCGTGCCGCCGGTCGGCGCGATGGCATTGACCAGCACGCCATGCTTGCGACCTTCTATGGCCAGGGTCCGGGTCAGGCCATACAGCCCCAGCTTGGCCATGCCATAGTTGGCCTGGCCAAAGTTGCCGTAGATACCCGAGGTCGATGCGGTGAAGATCACCCGCCCCCAGTTCTGCTCGCGCAGGTGTGGCCAGGCAGCCCGGGTGACCTTGAACGCGCCTTCGACGTGTACCTTGTAGACCAGCTCCCAATCGCTGTCGTCCATCTTGTGAAAGGCTTTGTCGCGCAGGATGCCGGCGTTGTTCACCAGCACATCGACCCTGCCGAAACTGTCCAGTGCCTGTTCGACAATGCGCGCACCATCACCCACCGAGTCGTGGTTGGCCACCGCCGTGCCCCCGGCTGCGCGGATTTCGGCCACCACCTTGTCGGCAGCCGATGCATTGGCCCCTTCACCCTGAGTCGAACCGCCCAGGTCGTTGACCACGACCTGGGCGCCACGGGCGGCGAACAGCAGGGCATGGGCGCGGCCCAGGCCGCCACCGGCTCCAGTGACGATCACTACACGGTCTTGCAGACTTACCGGCTCGCTCATGCGCATGGCTCCAGGTCAGGTTGAATGCATCGAGTGTCCGCCAGCCCGTACAGGCGGACAATCAAGCTCACCCTGGGTGAATGCCAGGCGATAACGGCGGGCGATATCGCTGGCTCAGGACCAGGCGACGCTCTGCGGCAGGTAGCTCAGAAGCTGTTCGCGAAAGGCCAGGTAGTGGCGCAACACCTGCACGGGCGCTTCGGTATGCGGATAATGGCCGATGCCCTGCAACTGCACGGTGTCGGGGTTTGGCACCAGTTGCCGGTAACGTTCGACCATGCGTGCACCGGATACCGGGTCGACCACGCCGTTGATAAAGCGCAGCGGCACCCCTTCACGTTGCAACGCCCCCACCCAGCGCTCGCGATGCAGCCTGCGCTCGGGCAGGTAACCCACCAGCTTGTGCAGGATACGCGTGCCGGAATTGGCGGCGATCAGGCTCCAGCAGTCATCCAGTGCGCTTTCGCTGGGGTGGGTACATGGGCCGTAGATCTGGGTGACGTTGCGCACCAGGTCTTCGCGCCTGAACGATCGCCCCACCAGCCAGCCGAGGCGGCTGAGCAGCAGTTTCTGGACCAACAGCACCTGGCAGCTTTCCGGAAACAGACCGCTGTTGAGAAAGACGCAACTGGCAATCTCGGCACGCTGCTCGTGGTGCCGCGACAGCAGCTCCTGAGCCACGCTGCCGCCGTAGTCATGCGCCAGCAGATGCACGGGCTGGTCAATCTGCAGATGGGCCAGCAACGCCTGTTGCAGGTCCGCTTGCTCCATCAGGCTGTAACGGTGATTGATCGGCTTGGCGGAATCGCCAAAGCCGAGCATGTCGCAGGCAACCACCCGATAGCGCTGGGCCAGCGGCGCCCACAGGTAGTGCCAGTCCCAACTGGCGGTGGGAAATCCATGCAACAGAAGCAGGGGCTCTCCTTGCCCTGCGGTCCAGTAGCGGATGCTCTGGCCCCGGAATGAAAAACTCTGCCCCCGGGTACGCCAGACGCGCAATGGAATCTCGGCCATAGGCATCAGAATTGTCCCGGTGCAAGGGTGTTGTCGGAATAGGGCAAGGCTGCGGTCATTGCATGTTACCTCGGCACTTACATGTGCTCTCTATGTCGAGGTTGAGTGTAATCAGCAGCCCGCCAGATGAAACTTGCGTTACCAGCCAGCTTGATGACTGAGCGAGTCAGTGGCACGAATGGTCACAGCAGCATCGTCAGCAACGGTGCGGCGAACAGGTTGAGCAGGCCGGTGAGCACCATCACCAGGCCGGCAACCGAGCCTTCTTCACAGCCCACCTCCTGGGCCCGGCTGACCCCGGCGCCATGCGCGCCAACCCCGAACAGTGCCCCCCGCGCCAGCGGTGTACGCAGCGGCAACCAGCGCAGCAGCACGCCGCCGAACATGGCCCCCAGCACCCCGGTGAACATCACGAACACGGCCGTCAGCTCCGGTACGCCGCCCAGGTCATGGGCCAACGGCATGGCGAACGGCGTGGTGATCGAACGCGGCACCAGCGACAGGCTGATCGCGTCGTCCAGCGCCAGCAGGTGCGCCAGGCTCCATGAGCTGGCGATCGATGCTGCACTGCCCGCCACCATGCCCACCAGCAACGCCGGCCAATGCCGTGCAAGCATCGCCCGCTGCTGCCAGATCGGCACGGCGAAGGCCACGGTCACCGGGCCCAGCACACCCATCAGCCAATGCGTGTTGCGCGAGTACTCGGCATAGGCGGTGTGCAGCGGCACCGCCACTGCAAGCAGCAAGGCCGGGACCAGGATCAGTGGCGACATCAGGTAGCGCCCGGTGCGCCGATACAACCAGCGGCTGGCCAGGTAGGCCGCCAAGGTCAGTGCCAGCCAGAACAGCGGCATGGGTTCAAGGCTCATGGCGCAACCTCCAGCGGCACACCAGCTCCACGGTCACGGCGGTCACCACCATGACCATCAGGGTACTCACGGCGATGACCAGCAAGATGCGCCAGCCTTCGCTGCGCACCAGGCTGCCGTAATCGAGCAGGCTCATCAGTGCCGGGATGAAGAACAGCAGCATTTCCGCCATCAGCCAGCCTGCACCCAGTTGCAAGGTGGCCGGCGTGACTATGCCGCAGGCGAACAGCAGCAACAGCAGGCCCAGGCCCATCACCCCGCCGGGGATCGGCCAGCCCAGCCAAGCGGCCAGCTGGCCACCGAACAGGAACAGGGCAAGCAGAACCGTCAGCTCGGCGAGCAGGCGCAGGGGCTTTTTCAGTAACGCAGGTTTCATGGCCAGGGTTCCTCGATAGGCCCTCATTTTAAGATTCGGCTGCCTAGGCCAAAAGCGAATTGTTAGACTTGCCGCCATTCCACAATGGAATCGCAACCATGGAATTCAAACAGCTGCGCAGCTTCATCGAAGTGGTCCATCGCGGCGGCTTTACCCAAGCCGCGCAGACCTTGCATATCAGCCAGTCAGCCGTGAGCAAGCAGGTTGCCCAGCTGGAGCAAGATGTGGGCCAGCCGCTGCTCGAGCGCCAGGCCTCGCAGCTGCATCTGACAGCGGCCGGGCGCATCGTGCTGGAGCGCGGCGAGGCGCTGCTGCGCCAGCGTCAAGAGTTGCTCAGCGAGCTCGACGACCTCAGCCAGATGGCGCGCGGCGAACTGCGCCTGGGTTTGCCGCTGCTGGGCAGCGATGCCTTGTTCGCCGGGTTGTTCGCCGAATATCGCAGGCGTCATCCGAACATCGCCATTCAGCTGCTTGAAGGCGGCAGCCGTAGCATCGAGCAGGCGGTAAGAAGTGGCGAGCTGGAACTGGGTGGCAGCCTCACGCCGAGCGACCCGGCGTTCGAATACCAGCCGTTCTGCAATGAACCGTTGGATGCCTTGCTACCCGCCGGGCATGCGCTGGCCGGCCTGGACCAGGTGAACCTGAAGCAACTGGCGGATACACCGTTCCTGCTCTACCAGCGCAGCTTCGTGCTCAACGACCGCTTGCTCAAGGCTTGCCAGCAGCAGGGCTTTATCCCGAAAGAGGGTGGCCGCAGCGGCCAGGCGGACTTCCTGGTGGCACTGGTCGCGGCCGGCCAGGGCGTGGTGCTGCTGCCCCGTGTGGTGGCAAAAGCACTGGAGCGCCCCGGGGTGGTGCGGCTGCCGCTGAAGGCGCCGACGTATCTACGCTGGGATATCGCCTTCATCTGGCGGCGTGGAGCCTACCTGTCGCGAGCGGCGCAGGCCTGGCTCGAATTGCTGCGGGAGATGAACTGACCTGCACCGGCCTCTTCGCGGGCAAGCCCGCTCCCACACCGGGCTTTAGGGCAGTGATACCCCTGTGGAAGCGGGCGTGCCCGCGAAGAGGCCGGTACAGCCTAAAGCAGTACCTCAGGCTTTCAGTGCTTGAGCAAGCTCTGCCAGCCAAGGCTCGGCATCAGCCTCTGGGGTCACGGTCTCACTGGCATCGAGCTTCAACATCGGCAGCACTTCCCGTACCCCCAGTTCGGCGAACAGCTCGCGCATCTGCTCACCACCGCCACAATACGTATCGCCATAGCTCGAATCACCCAGGGCGATCACCGCGCCCGGCAGCCCACGCCAGGCCGCAGGCAGGGTGTCGCGAATGCTGCTGTACAGCGGCATCAGGTTATCCGGCAACTCACCCATGCCGGTGGTCGAGGTCACGGCGAGCAACGCTTCAGGGGCAAAACCTTCGAGATCCTGCTGGGTAGCGCGGGCAGCATGCCAGGCTTCAAGGCCTGCAGCCTTGAGCAACGACTCGGCATGACGGGCGACTTCTTCGGCGGTGCCGTACACCGAGCCGGAAATAATGGCGACTTTCATCAGGAAGAGGATTCCGAAACTGAGTGAAAACGTAGGATACTAGCATCCGGCGATGGCAAAAGGCCGTCTCTACCAAAGTCCCCTCATTACCTCCATGGTCCGGACATGATCAACGCGCAGCTGTTGCAATCGATGGTCGACGCATCCAACGACGGAATCGTGGTCGCCGAGCAGGAAGGCGACGACACCATCCTGATCTACGTGAATGCGGCCTTCGAACGCCTGACCGGCTACAGCCGTGACGAGATCCTGTATCAGGATTGCCGCTTCCTGCAGGCCGATGATCGCGATCAACTGGGCCGGGCACGCATTCGCAAGGCCCTGGCCGAAGGGCGTCCCTGCCGTGAAGTACTGCGCAACTACCGCAAGGATGGCAGCGCGTTCTGGAACGAGCTGTCGATCACCCCGGTGAAGCACGATGCCGATCGGCGCACCTATTTCATCGGCATCCAGAAAGATGTAAGCCGCCAAGTCGAACTCGAGCGCGAACTGGCAGAAATGCACGTTCGTCGGAATCCCGACGAACGTACCTGAACCAAGCGCCCTGAGCACGGTCAATTCCCGTTGAAGAAATCGTCATCACCGAGTTCGATCATGCAAGCAGACGCGCTCCTGACTCAGGACGAACTGGATTTCATCCAGGACATGCAGCATTCCCCGCAATTGAACCTGGCCGACCCCATGTCGAGCCTGCTGGTCAATGGCGACCGCCGTATCCAGTCGCTACTCGCCCGCCTGGTGGCCAACGAGCAAGTGACCCTGCAGGCACAGTTCAACAATCAGCAGATCAGCTTCCCGCTGCAGCTGGTGGAGGACGAGTTCCACGCCGTGCACCTGCAGATCGGTTCACCGGAAATCTACGAAGACGACGGCCCAACGCTGCGCCCCTGGCGCTTGTCGATGGAGCAGCCCAGCCCACTGCTGGATGCCCAGGGCAAGGCCAGCGGCCTGCTGGTCAGGGACATTTCGTTCAAGGGCGCGTTGCTTGAGGTGCGAGGCCTGGCCAAGGCGCCTTCGCGCTTCGATCTGCATTTCGCCCCGGACGGCATCAGCCCGATCGGTCTGCATGGTCGGCTGCGCCGGCGCATTGGCCCGGACCTGGCTGCCTACGACCTGAGCCGCAGCCCCGCAGGCGAAATCGACCGGCTGCGTGAGTACATCCTCCAGGCCCATCGCCAGGCCCATCCAGAGCTGCACGATCAGGTATCGAGCTGACCGGCAAGGTACTGGCGCAAGCGCCGCCGCATCAGCTCAACCTCTGCGCCAAGGCATGCCACCGGGCTTCCCGCCAGGCCATCCTGGGCACCTTCAGCCGCTTCGCCGGCCAGCAGCAACGGGCACTGCAGCCCTGCTGCCATGCGCGTCAGGCGCTTGCCCAGGCCGCCACCGGGTGGGTGATTGGCGAACAGCACCAGCGCATCCGGCTTGAGCCGCTCGCACACCAGCGGCAACTCGTCCAGTACCTGCCCAGGCATGAGCAAGCACACACCCACTTCATCGCTGGCCAACAGCAAGCCGGTCACCAATAGCTCCAGCTCCAGGCATGGCCCGGGCAACGGCCCCAGCACCACGTTGTGGCTACGCGGCAGACGAGCGAGCTGCAAGCGAGCGAACACCCGACCGCGCAGGAACTGGTCAAGGAACAACCACTCACTGGCCAGGCCAAACACCCCCGGCCCCGCCGCCAGGTCGTGCCAGACGGGCATGAACACTTCACTGAATACCTGGTCCTGGCTGAGTGCCGCAAACACCTGGTCGAACAGGCTATCCAGGGCGAGGGCATCGAAGCGATGCACCGCCTCGCGCACCTGGGCTTGCCAGCGTGCCGTGCAATCAGCCAGAACCGCACCGTGGGTGAGCATCTGGCCACGAGCCAGGATGCTGCCGACCTTGCTTACGGCCACGCCGCGCTCAAGCCAACCGAGAATGCGCCGGATGTCATCGATATCCGCCTGGGAATACAGCCGATGGCCGCTGTCGGTGCGCGTGGGCTGGATCAGCCCGTAGCGGCGCTCCCAGGCGCGCAAGGTCACGGCGTTGACGCCGGTCAGGCGGGAAACCTCACGGATCGGGAACAAATCCTGATGTTGCAGGCCCGCCTCGATGGCCGGGTTACGTCCCTGTTTGGTCATCTGCACTGAGTAACCTGTGTGCGGAAGTTGAACAGTCATTCTACTACGACACTATAGGCCGCAAGCCAGCAACCGTTTGCGAACAATTGTTAAGGCTGCATTGTCATCAGGTTGTTGCTTCGCGCCCGATTCTTGCATGCCCGCAGGCGTTGCCCACCACCCCGGGCCACGCAGCCAAGGGGCCGGCTACCCGCCAGCCCGTCGCCAGGAGATACACGATGTCTACCCCACCCGTCACCCTGATGGTGTCACGCCGCGCCGCCCACGGCCGTTACCAGGACCTGCTGACCTGGCTGCACGAAGGCGAGCAACTGGCCACCGACTTCCCCGGCTACCTCGGCTCGGGCATCCTCGCCCCACCCCGCGACAGCGACGAATTCCAGATCATTTTCCGTTTCAGCGACGAGCCCACCCTGCACGCCTGGGAGCATTCCGCTTCGCGCCGGGCCTGGCTGGCTCGCGGCAACGGCCTGTTCGAACGCCCCAAAGAGAGGCGCGTCAGCGGTATTGACGACTGGTTTGGCACCAACATGGTGCAAAAACCACCGCGCTGGAAGCAGGCTGTGGCTATCTGGCTGGCCTTCTTCCCGGTCTCGCTGCTGTTCAACGTGGTGTTCGGGCAGTGGCTCTCAACGCTCGAACTGCTGCCCCGGGTCATGCTCAGCACGCTGGCCCTGACCCCGGTCATGGTCTATCTGTTCATCCCGCTGTCCACCCGCCTGCTGGCCAACTGGTTGCACGCCACGCCATCCGCCAGCCCGGCACTGCGCAGCCGTTGAGGCGAGCCGTACAATCGGAAAAATCTTAAGGTATGCTGGGCGGCAACGACAGGACAGACAAGTTGACCGCCCGCACATGAACAGCCCAATTCTCGTCACCGGCGCCAGCCAGCGCGTCGGGCTGGCCCTGGCCCTCGAACTGGCTCAGGCCGGCCATACGGTGGTCAGTGCCAGCCGTAGCCTCCAGCCGCAGTCCGCGCACCCGAACATCGTGCAGTTCCAGGCCGACCTCTGCCGCAAGGCCGACCGTGAAGCGTTGATCGACCACCTGCAGCGCAACTACGACGGCCTGCGCGCTATCATCCACAACGCCTCGCTGTGGCTCGACGACGACCTCGACAACCTCGACACCATGTTCCGCCTGCACGTCGAAGCGCCGTACCACCTCAACCTGGCCCTCGGCGAGTTGCTGAACAAGGTCGACAAGGCCGACATCATCCACATCTGCGACGAGACCTCCTCACGCGGCAGCAAAGGCCACATCGGCTACGCCGCGACCAAGGCCGCGCTGCAGAACATGGTGCTGTCATTCGCCGAAAAATACGCGCCCACGGTGCACGTCAACGGTATCCTGCCGGGCCTGCTGATCCTCAAGGAAGGCGGTGACGAGGCCTACCGCCAGCAGACCCTGAAAAAGGCCCTGCTGGAATTCGAACCCGGCGCCGGGCCACTGATCGAGACGGTGAAGTACCTGCTCGCCAGCCAGTACAGCACCGGCAGCCAGGTGGTCATCAACGGTGGCCGCCACCTGAAGAACCGCATGATCTGAGAGACTGCCATGACTGAGCAACAACAGCTCGAACTTGAAGCCGCCGCGTTCCGGCGCCTGGTCGAACACCTGCAGAAACGCACCGACGTGCAGAACATCGACCTGATGAACCTCTCCGGCTTCTGCCGCAACTGCCTGTCCAAGTGGTACAAGGCCGCCGCCGACGAGCGCCAGGTCGACATCAGCCTGGATGACGCCCGCGAAGCGGTGTACGGCATGCCCTACGCCGAGTGGAAAGCCCAATACCAGAAAGAAGCCAGCGCCGAGCAGCAAGCGGCGTTTGAACAAGGAAAACCTCGTGACTGATCTGAACACCCTGCGCAGCAGCCTGGCCAGCGGCCAACACGTCTTCGCCGACACCCTGGCATTCATCGCCGACAACTACAGCTACCAGCCCCAGGCCTTCAACAATGGCGGCGTGGCGAATGCCGCCGGGCAGAACGAAGGCTCGTGCAAGACCTTGGGCCTGGCCCTGCTGGAAGGCCTGAGCGATCAGGAAGCGCTGCTGGCCTTCGGCGAGCATTACCGTGATGTGCTGGCCACGCCTGAAGGCAGTGATCATGGCAATATCCGTGCGCTGATCAAGCATGGGCTGGCCGGCGTGAAGTTCGCCGAGCTGCCGCTTTCGCGCAAGGCTTGAGAATGCCGGGGCTGCGAAGCAGCCCCAGTTTTTCAACGGACAGTCGTCCCCGGCACTCCGTCTGCCAGCACGCCCTCCTGCAACCACTGCAACGCAATCGGCCACAGGCTTTCGCGAAACCGGTCGTGGAAGAATGCGAAATGCCCAATCTCATCGACCGAGATATCCACAGGCGCAATACGCAAATGCAGCCGCTGCGCCGCTGGCAGGTACCCCAACAACCGCTCGGTCGCGGCCACCGTGCCGAACGGATCGTCCGTCAGGCTGATGGCCAAGGTCGCAGCCCGTACCTGGGTGAAAGGCTGCGCAGCCAGGCCGCGCGCGCTCGGGCGCTGTTCATAGCGCGGCGTGCGCGTGGTCCAGTCATGCACTACACCAGCCGGGGTATCTTCCAGCCAACCCAGGCGTTTGCCGGGGAAGTAGCCGAAGGCGCGGGTCAGCAGTGGCATCACCACATGCCACTTGCCAAACAACCGCCAGCGCTGATCGGCGGCATAGTCGCGCCAGTAGGCGAACTGCGCGCCGACCATCACCACCCGCCGCACCTGCCCGGCCGAGGGTGCCAGGCCCACGGCGCAGCCACCGAAACTGTGGCCCACCACGTCCACCGGCTGACCGGGGAAATGCACGGCGGCGTGCGCCAGCATGGCTTCGAAATCCAGCCGGCCCCAATCGCTCCATGAAGCCTGAAAGCCGCGCAGCGAGTGCGGGCGCGATTCGCCGATACCGCGATAATCGTAGGTCAGTACATCGCAACCTTGGGCGAACAGATAGTCGGCAAAGCGCGAGTAGTAGCGGCAGCGGACCGAAGTGGCCGCATTGATGATCACCAGCGGGCGCCGGGGGTCGGCTTGGGCGTGACGCCAGCAGAAGCCGCCGAGGCTGTAGCCGTCGGTTGTGGCCTGGCGAAAGGCGGTGGCGGGTTGGGTGAGGCTGCTCATGGCGCGCTTCCTGTTGTTGTGCGCCAAAACTAGCAAAAATTTTCCGGGCTGTACCGGCCCTATCGCGGGCAAGTCGGAGCGGCGGTTCGGCGCCCCGACTTGCCCGCGAAGAGACCTGCAGAGATTACAGCTCGATGCAGTCGAACTTCACATCGGTCGCCACGTCTTCGTCGTAGTTGACGTCAGCACGCTCGAAGCCGAACAGGTTGAGGAACTGCTTCTTGTAACCGGCGTAGTCGGTCAGCTCGAACAGGTTCTCGGTGGTCACTTGTGGCCACATGGCCTTGCACGCGTCCTGTACGTCGTCGCGCAGTTCCCAGTCGTCCAGGCGCAGGCGGGCTTTTTCGTCCACTTCGGCCGGGGCGCCATCGGCGCGGTACATGCGATCGCGGAACATGCGGTCCAGTTGGTCCTGGGTGCCTTCGTGAACGCCTTTTTCCTGCATGATCTTGAAGACCATCGACAGGTACAGCGGCATCACCGGGATGGCCGAGCTGGCCTGGGTGACCACCGACTTCAGCACCGCCACGTTGGCGCCGCCCTTCACTTCACCGGCCAGTTTCTTGTCCAGGCGCAGCGCGGTTTCGTCCAGGTCCTGCTTGGCCTGGCCCAGGGCGCCGTGCCAGTAGATCGGCCAGGTGATCTCGGTGCCGATGTAGCTGAAGGCCACGGTGCGTGCGCCTTCGGCCAGCACGTCGGCGCCAGCCAGGGCATCGATCCACAGCTGCCAGTCCTGGCCGCCCATGACGGTGACGGTGTCCTGGATTTCCTGCTCGGTGGCCGGCTCGATGCTGGCCTCGATGATGGTGTCTTTGTTGGTGTCGATGGCGGTCGACTTGTACGGCTGGCCGATCGGCTTCAGCGCGGAACGCACCAGTTCACCGGTCTGCGGCAGCTTGCGCACCGGCGAAGCCAGCGAGTAGATGACCAGGTCGACCTTGCCGCCCATTTCGTTCTTGATCAGTTCGATGACCTTGGCGCGGGCTTCGTCGGAGAAGGCATCACCATTGATCGACTTGCTGTACAGGCCCTCGGCCTTGGCGAACTTGTCGAAGGCAGCAGCGTTGTACCAGCCAGCGGTACCGGCCTTGGTCTCGGTACCAGGCTTTTCGAAGAACACGCCCAGGGTGTCGGCCTTGAAGCCGAAGGCGGCAGTAATGCGGGCTGCCAGGCCGTAGCCGCTGGAGGCGCCGATGACCAGGACCTTCTTCGGGCCATCCTCGCGCACGCCCAGCTTGCGGGTGGCTTCGATCTGGTCACGGACGTTGAGCTCGCAGCCCTTCGGGTGAGTCGTGGTGCAGATGAAACCGCGAACCTTAGGATGAATGATGGCCAATGTCTGTACCTCGTCAGGTTTATGCCGGGGAAGCGCCACTGGGGCGATTCCGATTGATCAGAGGGTGAGACTACCCCCGCAGGTTATCCGACACATATTAAGGGCTGAGCCCAGGGATTCAAAACCGGAGTTCACCTGCTCCGGCCTCTTCGCGGGCAAGCCCGCTCCCACAAGGACCGCGCAAATCCTCAATGCTGCACAGTACCTGGACTGGCCTGCAAAAAGGTTGGACAGTCCTATTCTGCAGCCAAAGCCCCTTTCAACCACTCCAGAAACTGCCGGGCCAGCGGATCATCCTGGCTGTCCCGGTGCACCAGGCAGGCCCAGGCCGGCCCCCGCACCCGCTGTGAAGACAGGGCCTGCAGGCGCCCCTCGCCCACCGCCCGCTGCGCCAGCAACTGGCTGACCAGGGCAACACCCAGCCCTTCGCTTGCGGCATCCAGCAGCAGCCCAGGGTCGGAAAAATTCAGCCCCTTGCCCTGTTGCCCCACATCCTCGCCGCCTTCCAGCTGCCAATGGCTCCAGTCCATTTCGCGCTCGCCATGCAAGGTGGTGCGCTGTTGCTCAGGTGCGTGCAGCAACGAAGGGTGGCAGGCGGGGTAAAGCGTGTCCTGGTGCAGTACGGTAAAGCTGCACTCGGCCTGGGCACTGAGGTCGTCACGAATGGCCAGGTCGATGGTTTCGCTGGCCATGTCCGGGACCTCGAAGCTGGTGAACAACCACAGATCGACATGCGGGCAGCGCTCATGGAAATCGGACAGGCGCGGCAGCAACCAGTGCCGGGCGAACGCCGGGCTGGTGTTGACCACCAGTTGATTCGGCTTGCGGTACTGGTCCAGGCGACGAATGCCGACTGCCAGGTGCTGCAGCAACGACTGCGTGGTGCTGAGCAGGTCATGCCCGGCATCGGTCAGGCTGACGCTGCGGCCACTGCGGTGGAACAGTGGCTGTTCCAGGTAGGTTTCCAGGCTGCGGACCTGCTGGCTGATCGCCGACTGGGTGAGGTTCAGGGCCTCGGCGGCCTTGTGGAAGCTGCCAAGCCGTGCGGCGGCTTCAAAGCCCCTGAGGGCATTGAGCGGTGGCCAGTGTTTGAGCATGATCGATAAGCCCTGCTAATCAGATATCGACTAAATCTATCGTTTGTCGTCACCCCTTCATAGCCATAGCATGGACACCAACACCCGCGACGGCGGGCTTCGTTGATAAAAATCCTTAATAGATCGGAGTTCACTATGCACCTGTCCCTCGACAGCGGCTGGCGTATGCCTGCCGAATGGGCCCGCCACGCGGCAACCTGGATGGTCTGGCCACACAACCAGGCGCTGTGGGAAAGCGGCTGGGGCGTCAGCCTGGCCGATGTGCAGCGCGATTATGCTCGCGTGGCAGCCGCCATCGCTCGCTTCGAGCCGGTGAAGATGGTCGTCGATCCATCTGCCCTGCACAGTGCCCGCGCCCTGTGCGGCGCCAACATCGAACTGATCGAGCTGGCCGTGGACGACAGCTGGTGCCGAGACAGTGGCCCGAGCTTCATCTGCCACCCACAGCACGGCCTGGCCGGGCTCAGCTGGCGCTTCAATGCCTGGGGCGGTAAATCGCAACACAGCCAGGACCGCAGCCTCGGCCGTCGCATCCTCGACCACCTGGGCCTGGGCGGTTTCAGCACCCCGTTGTGCAACGAAGGCGGCGCGATTCATGTCGATGGCGAAGGCACGCTGATCACCACCGAATCGGTGCTGCTCAACCCCAACCGCAACCCGGGTATCGACAAGGCAGACTTCGAAGCCTGCTTCGCCCGCCATCTGGGCATCAGCAAGACCATCTGGCTGCCCGGCGACCCGCAGTACGTCACGGGCGACATGACCGACGGCCATGTCGACGGCGTGTGCGCCTTCGCCCGACCAGGTGTGCTGCTGGTCGATGCCACCCACGAGCATGGCTCGGTATACGCTGAAGTGGTCCGCGAGAACCGCCGCGCGCTGGAGCTCGCCACCGACGCCCAAGGTCGGCACTTCGAGCTGCTCGACCTGTTCGAGGCCAGCGCCGCCGTCGATCAGGACGCTGAAGTGTTCTGCGCGTCCTACACCAACTTCTACATCGCCAACGGCGCGATCATCATGCCGGCCTACGGCATCGCCGCCGACCAGGACGCCGCCGAACAACTTGCTCATGCCTTCCCGGGCCGCGAAATCGTGCCGGTGCGCATCGATGCCATCGCCCACGGCGGCGGCGGCATCCACTGCATCACCCAGCAGCAGCCGCAGGTGCAAGCATGAGCCTGATGCGTATCGCCACCACCCAGATGCCCTGCAGCTGGAACCTGCCCGACAACCTGGACCGCGCCGAGCAACTGGTCCGCCAGGCCGCCGCCGATGGCGCAGAGGTGATCCTGCTGCAAGAGCTGTTCGCCACGCCCTACTTCTGCATCGAGCAGGACCACAGGCACCAGGCGCTGGCCGAACCTTACCCGAACAGCCCGATCCTCCAACGTTTCGCCGCCCTGGCCGGTGAGCTGGGCGTGGTGCTGCCGCTGAGCTGGTACGAACGGGCCGGCAATGCCTTCTTCAACTCGCTGACCGTGGCCGATGCCGACGGCCAGTTGTTAGGGGTGTACCGCAAGACCCATATCCCCAACGCCATCGGCTACCAGGAGAAGGAGTACTTCAGCCCCGGCGACACCGGCTTCAAGGTCTGGGACACCGCCTTTGGCCGCCTGGGCATCGGCATCTGCTGGGACCAGTGGTTCCCCGAAACGGCCCGCTGCCTGGCGCTGATGGGCGCCGAGGTGCTGTTGTTCCCCACCGCCATCGGCTCCGAGCCCGGCTGCGCCGAGCTGGACTCGCGCGACCATTGGCAGGTCGCCATGCGCGGTCATGCCGCCGCCAACCTGTTGCCCGTGGTGGCGGCCAACCGCGTCGGTGTGGAAGTGGCCGATAGCGATGAATCACTGCGCATGCGCTTCTACGGCTCATCGTTCATCTGCGACCACAAGGGCGCCCTGCTCGCCGAAGCCGACCGCGACAGCAGCGGCATCTGGCTGCACGACCTGGACCTGGCACGCATGCGCGAAGACCGCTTGAGCTGGGGCATCTACCGCGACCGCCGCCCGGAAATGTACGCCCCGCTGCTGACCCTGGACGGCAAGCACCCACACAATTCGAGGGCCTGAGCATGAAACGCCACGTTATCGCTGCACTGGCCCTGGCCATCTGCGCCAGCCAGGCCCAGGCCGACCAGCCCACCCTGCGCTTGTACAACTGGGCCGATTACTTCGCCGAGGACACCCTCAGGCAGTTCACCGCCGAAACCGGTATCCAGGTGATCTATGACGTGATGGACGGCAGCGAAGTACTCGAAGCCAAGCTTATGTCCGGGCGCAGTGGCTACGACCTGGTGTTCCCCGGTGACACCGTGGCTGAACGGCTGATGCGTGCCGGCAGCCTGCAGCCACTCGACCCCAGCCGCCTGGAGGCACTCGACGATGTCGAACCCGGCCTGCGCAGGCTGCACGCGCAATACCCCAAGGCCAGCCAGGCGACTGTGCCCTACACCTGGGGCACCATCGGCCTGACCGCGAATGCCGAGAAAGTCCGCCAGCGCATGCCCGATGCGCAACTGGACAACCTCGACCTGCTGTTCAAACCGGAGCTGGCGGCCAAGTTCGCCGATTGCGGCATCTCGATCATCGACTCGCCTGACGAAGTGCTGGCCGTGGTGCTCAATTATCTGGGCCGCGAACCGCGCAGCGCCAAGCGTGAAGACCTGGCCGCCGCCAGCGAGCTGCTGAAGGCGGTGCGCCCGTACATCCGCAAGTTCCAGTCGCAACCGGTGACCGAGCTGGTCAACGAGAACCTGTGCCTGTCGCTGGGCTACAGCGGCGACGTGATCCAGGCCCAGCGCGCCGCCGACTCTGCAGGCAAGCACCTCGATTTCCAGTACCGGGTACCGCGCCAGGGCACCACGGTATGGATGGACACCATGGCCATCCCGGCCGATGCCCAGCATCCGGAATACGCCTATCGTTTCATCAACTTCGTCATGCGCCCGGCAAACATGGCCGCCATCAGCAACTTCACCGGCTACCCCACGGCCAGCGCCAAGGCGCGCCAGGCCGTGGACCCGCGCATGCGCGACAACCCCGACATCTACCTCGACGAAGCCACCTACGCCCGGCTGATCCCGGGCCGCGACATTCCACAGGCCGACATGCGTGCACGCATGCGTGTGTGGACCCGCTTCAAGACTGCACAGGACTAAGCCATGCCCAGCCGTAGAACCTTCCTGCAACTGTCACTGGTCACAGGCCTGGGTGCCGGCCTTGGCCTGCCGCTGGGCCTGGCCCGTGCCGAGGAGCCCGGGCGCTGGTTCATGCCCGACGAAGGCGAACCGCAGCAGCGCGCGTTCATTGCCTTTGGTGCCCAGAAGGCCATCTGGGAAGACTTCACCGCCGACGTGCAAGCCGCCCTGGGGCGTATCGCCCAGGCCATCGCCCGCTACCAGCCAGTGACTGTCTTCTGCCGGCCCAGCGAACGCGAACTGGCCGAGCGGCACTGCGCCAGCCACAACAGCCAGTTCGTCGAATGCAACCTGGATGACATCTGGATGCGCGACATCGGCGCCAACTTCGTCGTCGACGATGACGGCGCCCTCGCTGCGCTCGACTTCAACTTCAACGGCTGGGGCAACAAGCAACGCCACCGCAACGACGCGCAGCTGGCCAAGCGCGTTGCCACCCTGGCAGGCGCCCGCTACCAGCGCAGCGAGCTGGTGGGCGAAGGCGGTGCCATCGAGGTGGACGGCCATGGCACCGGCATCATGACCGAGAGCAGCTGGATCAATGGCAACCGCAACCCGGGCTGGAGCAAGGCCGACGTCGAGGCCGAGCTCAAGGCACGCCTGGGCTTGAGCAAGATCATCTGGCTGCCGGGAATCGCCGGGGAAGACATCACAGACGGGCATGTGGATTTCTATGCCCGCTTCGTACGCCCGGGGGTGGTGATCGCCAACCTGGACAACGACCCGGACTCCTACGATCACGCGGTGACCCGCAAGCACCTGGCGATACTCAAGCAAGCCACCGATGCCGAAGGCAGGCGATTGCAGGTGCATGTGGTATCACCGCCCATGCAGGGGCGGCGCAACAGTTTCAGCCAGGGCAACAACGACTTCGCAGCAGGTTATATCAACTACTTCGTGATCAACGGCGCGATCATCGCACCGCAGTTCGGTGATGCGCAGGCCGATGAAAAGGCGCGGGCGTTGTTGGCCGTGTTGTACCCGGGGCGGGATATCGTGCAATTGGATATCGATGCGATTGCGGCCGGGGGTGGGGGGATTCATTGCGTCACCCACCATTGCCCGGCTGTGTGAAGGCCGCCAGGTGCATGTCGACAGAAGTTCGGCATGCACCTGGCAGCCCATTGATTTGCTTTTCACATCAATCACAAAGAAAAACAAACTTAACAAATCAACCAAACCCGCCGATGCTGGCAGCACTATGCCCATTGCCCGGAGAACAACAACATGAACGACGTGGTCATCGTCGCCGCAACCCGTACCGCCATCGGCAGCTTCCAGGGAGCCCTGGCCAACGTGCCTGCCGTGGACCTGGGTGCAGCGGTGATCAAACAGCTGCTGGAACAGACCCAGCTGGACCCGGCCCTGGTCGATGAAGTGATCCTCGGCCAGGTGCTCACCGCCGGTGCCGGGCAGAACCCGGCGCGCCAGGCTGCGATCAAGGCTGGCCTGCCCTACAGCGTACCGGCGCTGACCCTGAACAAGGTCTGCGGCTCGGGCCTGAAGGCCCTGCACCTGGCGGCCCAGGCGATCCGCTGCGGTGACGCCGAGGTGGTGATCGCCGGTGGCCAGGAGAACATGAGCCTGGCCCCGTACGTGATGCCTTCGGCACGTACCGGCCAGCGCATGGGCCATGGCCAGTTGATCGACAGCATGATCAGCGACGGCCTGTGGGATGCCTTCAACGACTACCACATGGGCATCACCGCCGAGAACCTGGTGGACAAGTACGGCCTCAGCCGCGAGCAACAGGACGCCTTCGCCGCCGAGTCGCAGCGCAAGGCCGTTGCGGCGATCGAAGCAGGCCGCTTCAAGGACGAGATCACTCCGATCGTGATGCCACAGAAAAAAGGCGAGCCGAAAGTCTTCGACCGTGATGAACAACCGCGCCCGGACACCACCGCCGAATCGCTGGCCAAACTGCGCCCGGCGTTCAAGAAAGACGGCAGCGTCACCGCCGGCAACGCCTCCAGCCTCAACGACGGCGCCGCCGCAGTGCTGCTGATGAGCGCCAGCAAGGCCCACGCCCTGGGGCTGCCGGTGCTGGCGAAGATTGCCAGTTATGCCAGCGCGGGGGTGGACCCGGCAATCATGGGCATCGGCCCGGTGTCGGCGACCCAGCGCTGCCTGGACAAGGCCGGCTGGCAGCTGGCTGACCTTGACCTGATCGAAGCCAACGAAGCCTTTGCCGCACAGGCACTGGCAGTGGGCAAGGCGCTGGAATGGGATGCCAGCAAGGTCAACGTCAATGGCGGCGCGATTGCCCTGGGGCATCCGATTGGCGCTTCCGGCTGCCGGGTGCTGGTGACCTTGCTGCACGAAATGATCAAGCGTGATGCCAGGAAGGGGCTGGCCACCTTGTGCATCGGTGGTGGCCAGGGTGTCGCACTGGCGATCGAGCGCTGATCGGCTGCTGCTTGCGCAAGCATCAGGCAGTGGCGCGCAACTCGCAGGCAGCAGCGTCATTGATGGCCCTGGCCAGCAGCGCAACTTCCTGACATTTCTGCACGGCCTGGTCCACCGGGCTGTGCAGCAAAGAGCAGGAAGTCGCCACCCACAGCCGCTCACCCAGGCGGTCGTGAGCATCGCGCAGCAGGTCCAGGGTCTTTTCCAGGTTGCAAGGTGAGGCGTTGCGACCGTCGACCAGGCCGAGCGACAGCACCTTGTAAGCCGGTAGACGATCGAGCATGGTCGAGTATTGGTCGGGGGCCTGCACCAAGTCGATGTGCAGGCCATCGACCGGCAGGTTGACGGCCAGGCCGAGGTTGCCTTCCAGGGCACCGGAACAGGTGGCGATCAGCTTCTTCAGCGGCGCACGCTGAAGGATGTTGTAGACGCGCTCGTAGGCGTTTTTCCAGTCCTGCGGCAGTTCCTGGGCCAGGATCGGCTCATCGATCTGTACCCATTCGACCCCCAGGGCAGCCAAACGGTTGAGGGCCTGGTCATACACCGGCAGCAAGCGTTCCAGCGCCAGTTCGTCGAGGTCACCCTCGGGGTTCTTGATCAGCCACAGGCAGGTCAACGGGCCGATCACCACTGGTTTGACCGCATGGCCCAGCGCCTTGGCTTCTATCACCTCTTCGAACAGTTGTTCCCAGGCCTGGGCAAACGGCTGGTCATCAGTGCTGAGCGGCGACACCTGGTCGTACCCGGCAAAATCGCCGACTGGCAGCAGCTCGATGCCGGCGTCTTTCTGCACTTGCCAATGGCGGGCACGCAGCTCGCGGTCGCGGCCGAAACGGGGGAACCCCAGGTTGTGTGCCAGTGCCATGTCTTGTCCCTCAGAGTTCCGAAAAAGTACCGAAATGAATGAGGGCATTTTCCGGTCAGCGATTTGCTGAGACAAACTCATTAAATTTGAGATGAACTCAAGAATTGCTCATGATGCCGGTGAAACTGAATGTCTTGATCAGAGCAGCACCCTACGTATTCAGACATGAGCCCAACCGACAACCTGGCGCACAATGCCAACCTGAATACTCCAGGTGCCCTCGAGCCATGAGCCTGCTGAAAGCCGCGCTGCGCGAAAAACACTTCGTCTGCGTCATGGAATTCGTCCCCAAGCCCTCGGCGGAACGCTTCGCCGCGATGGAGGCGATCATGGCCCGCGGGCACTTGTGCGGCTGGCCCATGACCGTCGCCATCGGCGACCGCGTGGGCAGCCCGCTGGACATGTCGCCACTGGACGCCCTGGCCTCTTTCAGCACCCCGCTGCCGGCCTTGCCGCACTTCTCCGGCAAGGATCGCGAGCGCCATCAACTTCTGGCTCAATTGCAGCGCATGGATGCCGCCGGCCTCGACCAGTTGCTGCTGCTGACCGGCGACCGCCTGCCCGGCCACCAGCCCGGTGAACGCCCGGTGCGCTACCTGGAGTCGGTCGCGGCCTTGCTGATTGCGCGCCAGGCTTGCCCGCACTGGTTGCTCGGTGCGGCACTGAACCCGTTCAAGTACCACGAGGAAGAAGGCGGCGCACAATACTTCAAGGCGGAGAAAAAGCTCGCCGCCGGTGCCGACTTCCTCACCCTGCAACTGGGCTTCGATGCCAGCAAGCACCAGGAAGCCATGCGCTGGATGCAGCGCCAGGCTTCACCCAAACCGATGCTGGCCTGCCTGATGAGCCTGACCCACGGCCGCGCGACGATGCTCGAGCACGTGGCGGGGGTAACGGTGTCGCCCTCGATGCGCGACATGCTCGAAGCCGAAAGCAAGGTGTCCAAGGCCTTTGCCTTGGCGCGCAGCGTCGACCGCCTGGCCTTGCAGATCATCGGTGTAAAGCTGATGGGTTACGCGGGGGTGCACCTGTCGGGTATTCACGAGCTCAAGCAGCTGCTGGCGCTGGAGCAACGCTTGCAGCACTGGCAGACGCAGATCCACTCACTGGAACAATGGGCGCCCGCCTGGGCCGATAGCTGGCAAATGCCAGGCCTGCCCATCGTTGCGTTCCATCCGCCGCAGGGCAACTGGCGCCAGGGCGAATCGAGCGTCAGTGCCTCGAGCAAGGAAAAAATCCGCTACCACGTGTTGCACACCGCCCATTCGCTGCTGTTCAGCCGTACCAACTGGCTCAGCAAGGCGTTCGGTTGGGCCGTGCGCCAACCACTCTGGGCAACACCACGTGGGGCCGGTGTACTGCATGGGCTGGAACGGCTGGTAAAACGCCCACTGGTTGGCTGCGACACCTGCGGCCGCTGCCGTCTGGAAGATACCCTCTACACCTGCCCGGAAACCTGCCCCAAAGGCCTGGCCAACGGCCCTTGCGGTGGCACCGCGCTCAACCGCTGCGAGTTTGGCGACCGCGAATGCATCCACAGCGTCAAATACCGCACCGCCAAGGCCGTGCGGCAAACCGCCGTGCTCAGCGAGCAACTGATCCCGTGCATCGACGTCGAAACACGCCACCGCAGCTCATGGCCACAGTGGTTCGAGGCCCAGCCGCCGCGCCGGCTCAGCCCGCAGCCAGCGCCTCGAACCCAGCCCGAATCTTAGCTTCGGGCAGTTCATCGGCGATGAACACCATCACGCTCTCGCGGTTCTCATCTGCTGCCCATTCGGCATCCCAGTCGAAGCCGTAGAGCTTGAGTACGCCCTGGAACACCAGGCGACGGTCCTCGCCGGCAATATTCAGTACGCCCTTGTAGCGCAGCAACTGCTTGCCGTGGGCCTCCAGCAGCTCGTTCATGAAATCGCTGAGGCGGTCGATGTCCAGTGCGGTTTCGGTGCGCAGCACCAAGGTTGAAATCCGATCAGGGGTAGCTGGTTTGAGCAGCGGACGCAGGCTCGGCTTGAGGTTGGCGCCCAGGTCCGGGTTCAGGTTGAAACCGCGCACATCGAGCAGCTCGGCCAGGTCGATACGGCCATGCTCGACCACCCTGATGGCCGCCCGCCCATTGATTCGCGCCAGGCGCTCGCGCAAGGCCTCCACCGCGGCCGGCTCGACCAGGTCGGTCTTGCTCAGCAGCAGGCGATCGGCAAAACCGACCTGGGCCTGGGCAATGGTCTGGGTCAGGTGTACCTCGGCGTGGGCAGCATCGACCAGGGTGATGATGCCGTCGAGGATGTAGCGATCACGCAATTCTTCGTCGACGAAGAAGGTCTGCGCAACAGGCGCCGGGTCGGCCAGGCCGGTGCATTCGATCACCAGGCGGTCGAAGGCGATCTCGCCGGCGTCCAGGCGTTCGAGCAGCAGGTACAGGGCTCGGGTCAGGTCGCCATGGATGCTGCAGCACACGCAGCCGTTGGCCAGGGTCATGACCTGTACCGGCTCGTCGCCAAGCAGCTGGCTGTCGATACCGGCCTCGCTGAATTCGTTCTCGATCACGGCGATCTTCAGCCCATGCTCAGCCTTGAGCATGTGCTTGAGCAGGGTGGTCTTGCCTGCACCGAGGAAGCCGGTGAGGACAGTAACGGGAATTGGCGTCTGCACGCAGAACATCTCCTGCACAGTAGAAAAAGAAAGGCCGCAATCCTGCAGGAGCGGCCTTGTGTCGCGAAAAGGGCCGCACAGCGGCCCCAGGTTCCAGCTTCGCAGCAGATATTGCCGGGGCCGCTCCTACCTGAACCGCGCCGGCATTGGATTCAACAGCACTTGGGCCCGGACTTGCCGCCGTAACGTGCTTCCTGGCGTTCGCGGAAGAACGCCTCGTACGTCATCACCGGCTTGTCCGGGTGCTTGGTCTGCATGTGCTCGACATAGTTGTCGTAGTCGGGCATGCCGACCATCAGGCGGGCTGCCTGCCCCAGGTATTTACCCAGTCGACCCAGGTCGTTGAACATCGCTGCAGTCCTCTCAAGCGTCAGGCAGGGCCTGGAACGGGGTTTCCTTGTCGGTGCGCTCTTTGCGGCCGAGGGCGGCGTAGCCGACCTTGAGGGCGAAGAACAGCACACTGAACACCACCAGCAGGAACAGAATGGTCAGGCCGGCGTTGGTGTAGGCGTTGAAGATCACGTGCTGCATCTGCCCGATGTCCTTGGCCGGGGCCAGAACCTGGCCGGCGTCCAGCGCAGTGCTGTACTTCTTGGCCAGGGCCAGGAAGCCGACGGCCGGGTTCGGGTCGAACAGCTTGATCAGACCTGCCGCGGTGGTGCAGATCAGCAGCCAGGCCGCTGGCAGCAGGGTGACCCAGATGTAGCGCTCGCGCTTCATCTTGATCAGCACCACGGTGCCGAGCATCAGGGCGATACCGGCCAGCATCTGGTTGGAGATACCGAACAGCGGCCACAGGGTGTTGATACCGCCCAGCGGGTCGATCACGCCCTGGTACAGCAGGTAGCCCCAGAGCGCCACGCAACCGGCGGTACCGATCAGGTTGGCAGTCCACGACTCGGTGCGCTTGAGGGCTGGTACGAAGCTGCCCAGCAGGTCCTGCAGCATGAAACGACCGGCACGGGTACCGGCGTCCACGGCGGTGAGGATGAACAGCGCCTCGAACAGGATCGCGAAGTGGTACCAGAAGGCCATGGTGTTTTCACCCGGCAGCACCTGGTGCAGGATCTGCGCGATACCCACCGCCAGCGTCGGTGCACCACCGGCACGGGCGAGCACGGTGTGCTCGCCGATGTCGCGGGCCACCGCTTCGAGCTGCTCAGGGGTGATCATGAAGCCCCAGCTGCTGACCGTTTGCGCAACCGAAGCAACGTCGGTACCGACCACGGCGGCGGGGCTGTTCATGGCGAAGTACACGCCCGGCTCGATCACCGAGGCGGCAACCATGGCCATGATGGCGACGAACGATTCCATCAGCATGCCGCCGTAGCCGATGTAGCGGGCGTTGGCTTCGTTGTCCAGCAGCTTCGGCGTGGTCCCCGAGGAGATCAACGCGTGGAAGCCCGACACCGCGCCGCAGGCGATGGTGATGAACAGGAACGGGAACAGGGTGCCCTTCCACACCGGGCCGGTGCCGTCGGTGAACTGGGTCAGTGCCGGCATTTTCAGCTCGGGCATGGTCACCAGGATGCCGATGGCCAGGGCGATGATGGTGCCGATCTTGAGGAAGGTCGACAGGTAGTCACGCGGCGCCAGTACCAGCCATACCGGCAGCACGGCAGCGACGAAACCATAACCCACCAGCATCCAGGTGATCTGCACGCCCGTGAAGGTGAACGCCGGGCCCCAGACTGGATCAGCAGCAATCTGGCCCCCCAGCCAGATCGAGGCCAGCAGCAGGACCACACCCACCACCGAGATCTCGCCGATACGGCCCGGGCGGATGTAGCGCATGTAGATGCCCATGAACATCGCGATCGGGATGGTCGCCATCACCGTGAACATGCCCCAGGGGCTCTCGGCCAGGGCCTTGACCACGATCAGCGCCAGCACCGCAAGGATGATGATCATGATCAGGAAGCAACCGAACAGGGCGATGGTGCCGGGAATACGGCCCATCTCCTCGCGAACCATGTCGCCCAGCGAGCGGCCGTTGCGGCGGGTGGACAGGAACAGGACCATGAAGTCCTGCACTGCACCGGCCAGCACCACGCCGGCTATGAGCCACAGCGTACCAGGCAGGTAGCCCATCTGTGCGGCGAGTACCGGGCCAACCAAGGGGCCGGCGCCAGCGATGGCGGCGAAGTGGTGACCGAAGAGGATGTGCTTGTTGGTCGGAACATAGTCCAGACCGTCGTTGTTGAGCACCGCAGGGGTGGCTCGGCGAGGGTCAAGTTGCATCACCTTGGTGGCGATGAACAGGCTGTAGTAACGGTAGGCGACCAGGTAGATGGCCACCGCGGCGACCACGATCCACAAGGCATTGATCGCCTCGCCGCGACGCAGGGCGACGACACCCAGCGCGCAGGCCCCTATGACCGCCAGCGCCAGCCACGGGATGTGGCGTAGCAGGCTGTTATTGTTGTTCATGGCATGCTTCCAGCTAAGTGGTTGGAATAGACAGCCCCTTGAGTCTAGGGCTTGCTTGGCAGCTTTACCATATCGAATTGCGATCACCGCCAGGCCGCCAGCAGGCACGCTAGAGCGGCATGGGCATCGTTTCCGGCAAGTCGCCTCTCGTCGCCCTCTACCCGGCAGAAATGCCCATGACTGGTCTATAGTCAGTGCAACTGACGAGGGGCCTGCCATGACCACTTCTGCCGACGACCGCCGCCGTTTCCAGCGCATCGATTTCGACGCCCCTACCGAACTGCGCCAGGGCAATTGCCGCTGGCCGGTAAAGCTGCTGGACTTGTCGCTCAAGGGCCTGCTGATCGAACGCCCCCCTTGGGACGCTGACCTGACCCAGGATTTCGATGCGATCATCCACCTCGACAGCAATGTCCGTGTGCAGATGCAGGTGGAACTGCGACACGAAGAAGACACGCGCCTAGGTTTCATCTGCCTCTATATCGACGTCGAATCGATGATTCACTTGCACCGTCTTGTGGAACTGAACGTGGCCGACAGCACCGAAATGATGCGTGAGCTGCGCGAACTGATCGAATAATGGAATCTCTTAGCTAGCTAACAGCACCCCCACCGATTGTTTCTTGTCTACCCAGACAGCTTTCTGCCTGGGTATTGGCGCTTTGTACACACCCCTCTAGCACCGTCTCTGACGACTTGGTACGCGATCTGCATTAGCGTCTTGCACACATTGCAAGGCCAACTGTCTGCGCTCCGATCAAAATATTGTATACAATTTATGTAGCAATCATTTGTAGGAAATGTCTACAGTAGTGCCACAACAATAAACAGAGAGCCTGCTCCATGACTACGTCCCCTAGCACGTCTCCCGCCAAGCGCCCCGAGGATGAAAACCTCGGGCTTGGTGCCAACCTGGCCTATGGTCTGCAGCATGTGCTGACCATGTACGGCGGGATCGTCGCGGTACCCCTGATCCTGGGCCAGGCAGCCGGCCTCACCGGTGCCGAGATCGGCATGCTGATCGCCGCTTCGCTGTTTGCCGGTGGCCTGGCAACCTTGCTGCAGACGCTGGGCATCCCGTTCTTCGGTTGCCAGCTGCCGCTGGTGCAGGGCGTATCGTTCGCCGGCGTCGCGACCATGGGCGCGATCCTCAGTAGCGAGGGTGGTGGTGGCCTGCCGGGCGTGCTCGGTGCGGTCATGGCGGCTTCGCTGATCGGTTTGCTGATCACCCCGGTGTTCTCGCGCATCACCAAGTTCTTCCCACCACTGGTGACCGGCATCGTCATCACCACCATCGGCCTGACCCTGATGCCGGTCGCCGCGCGCTGGGTGATGGGCGGCAACAGTGCCTCGCCGGAATTCGGCAGCGTGGCCAACATCAGCCTGGCCGCCCTGACCTTCGCCATCGTACTGGTGCTGAGCAAGCTCGGTAGTGCCACCATCTCGCGCCTGTCGATCCTGCTGGCCATGGTGGTCGGCACGCTGATCGCCTGGGCACTGGGCATGACCGACTTCAGCAAGGTCGGCCAGGGCCCGATGTTTGCCTTCCCCACCCCGTTCCACTTCGGCATGCCGGAATTCCACATCGCCGCGATCCTGTCGATGTGCATCGTGATCATGGTGACCCTGGTGGAAACCTCGGCCGACATCCTCGCCGTAGGTGAGATCATCGACACCAAGGTCGATTCCAAGCGCCTGGGCAACGGCCTGCGGGCCGACATGGCATCGAGCATCCTGGCGCCGATCTTCGGCTCGTTCACCCAGAGCGCCTTCGCCCAGAACGTCGGCCTGGTAGCCGTGACCGGGGTCAAGAGCCGCTATGTGGTGGCCACAGGTGGTGTGATCCTGGTAGTGCTCGGCCTGCTGCCGGTGATGGGCCGGGTGATTGCCGCCGTGCCGACCCCTGTACTGGGTGGCGCAGGCATCGTGCTGTTCGGCACCGTGGCCGCCAGCGGTATCCGCACCCTGTCGAAGGTCAACTACAAGAACAACGTCAACCTGATCATCGTCGCCGCCTCGCTGGGCTTCGGCATGATCCCGATCGCCGCGCCGACCTTCTATCACCAGTTCCCGAACTGGTTCGAGACCATCTTCCACTCGGGCATCAGCTCGGCGGCCATCATGGCCATCTTGCTGAACCTGCTGTTCAACCACTTCAAGACGGGCAACTCGGAGAACCAGTCGGTATTCGCCGCAGCCTACGAACGCACCATCCAGTACTCGGACATCTCCTGCCTGCGCGATGGTGACTACTTCAAGGATGGCAAGTTGTTCGATGCCGAAGGCACCGAAGTGCCGGTGATGGAGTTGGACGAGCACGGCAACCAGGCGCCCAGGCGCAGTGCAGTTGCCGAACATTGACCGCTGACTGAGCGGTGAGGTGGGGGGAGCCGATGCGCATCGTCGGCTCCCCTTTTTCATTTATTCGAACAAGGCATCCAGAGCCTGCTCCAACCGGGTCACCGCTATCACCTGCAACCCCGCTGGCGGCTCCTTCGGCGCATTGCCCTTGGGCACGATGGCGCGCTTGAAGCCATGCTTGGCCGCCTCTTTCAGGCGCTCCTGGCCACTGGGCACAGGCCGCACCTCGCCCGACAAGCCGATCTCGCCAAACACCAGCAACCCATGGGCCAACGGCCGGTTGCGCAGACTGGACATCACTGCCGCCAACAACGCCAGGTCCGAGGCCGTTTCCAGCACCTTAACCCCACCGACCACGTTGAGGAACACGTCCTGGTCATGGGTGGGAATGCCACCATGCCGGTGCAACACGGCCAGCAACATGGCCAGGCGGTTCTGGTCCAAGCCCAGGGTAACCCGCCGTGGGTTGGCCAGATGGCTGTCATCGACCAGCGCCTGCACCTCGACCAGCATCGGCCTGGTGCCTTCCCAAGTGGCCATGACCACACTCCCCGGCACGTCTTCCTGGGTGCGGTTGAGGAAGATCGCCGATGGGTTGGACACCTCTTTCAGGCCACGATCGGTCATGCCGAACACGCCCAGTTCGTTGACCGCGCCGAAGCGGTTCTTCACAGCCCGCAACAGCCGCAGGCGGCCGTCGGATTCGCCCTCGAAGTACAGCACGGTGTCGACCATGTGCTCCAGCACCCGCGGCCCGGCCAACGAGCCTTCCTTGGTGACGTGGCCGACCAGGAAGATCGCCGTGCCACTCTGCTTGGCATAACGCACCAGCAGGGCCGTGCTCTCACGCACCTGGGCCACGCCACCAGGGGCGGACTGCAACTGCTCGGTAAAGATGGTCTGGATCGAGTCGATCACCATGACTCTGGGCTTTTCCACCCGCGCGGTGGCGATGATGGTTTCGATGCAGGTCTCGGTCATCACCTTTAGCTGGTCCTGGGGCAGGCCCAGGCGCCGCGAGCGCATGGCCACTTGCTGCTGCGACTCTTCACCAGTGACATACAACGCCGGCAGGCCCACGGCGATGTTGCACAGTGTCTGCAGCAGGATGGTCGACTTGCCAATGCCCGGGTCACCGCCGATCAGCACCACCGAGCCATCGACCAGGCCACCGCCGAGCACGCGATCGAGTTCGGTACTGCTGGTGGTGAAACGCGGGATCTCTTCGACGCTGACTTCGGCAAGGGTCTTGATCTGCGCCTGTTGCCCGGTCCAGCCTGCGCGGCCGCTGGGGGCCGCCGCGCCACCGCTTTCGATCATGGTTTCGACCAGGGTGTTCCAGGCCCCGCAGTCGGCGCACTGGCCGGCCCACTTGGGGAAGGTCGCGCCACACTCGGTGCAGCCATACAAACGCTTGGCCTTGGCCATGGGCAGGGTCTCCTGGAAAAAACCGCCATGATAGCCGAGGGCGACGTGTCTCGAACGCGTCGAGATGCGACAAAACTATTCGTTCTAACCGCAGTCCCTACCCCTGAAGCCAACGCATGAAGCGTTCAAGTGGCTTACACTGCGTTTACCTCACCATTTGTTACAAGGAATCAAACATGGGCATGCTCAGTGAGTTCAAGGCCTTCGCGGTCAAAGGTAATGTCGTCGACATGGCGGTCGGTATCATCATCGGCGCGGCCTTCGGCAAGATCGTCTCCTCGTTCGTCGGGGACGTGGTCATGCCACCACTGGGGCTGCTGATCGGCGGCGTCGACTTCAGCGACCTGGCCATCACCCTGAAGGCTGCCGAAGGTGATGTACCGGCCGTGGTGCTGGCCTACGGCAAGTTCATCCAGACCGTGATCGACTTCATCATCGTCGCCTTCGCCATCTTCATGGGTGTGAAAGCGATCAACAAGCTCAAGCGCGAAGAAGCCGTGGCACCGACCACACCGCCCGTGCCGACACCGCAGGAAACCTTGCTGACCGAGATCCGCGACCTGCTCAAGGCGCAGAACCAGAACCGCTTGCCCTGAAGCAGCTGGGGCCGCAGCGCGGCCCCTTTGCATCACCAGTAGTTTTCCACCGCCACCTGTCCCGGCCGCTTGCTCAGGCTCAGCTGCAGGTCACGGGCCTTGAGCACCTTGCGTGTCTCGTCGATCATCTGCGGGTTGCCGCAGAGCATGATTCGCGAATGCTCGGGCGACAGTTGCAGCCCCGCCGCTTTTTCCAGCTCGCCATTCTCGATCAGCGTAGTGATGCGCGCACCCAACGCCCCTGGATGCTGCTCACGGGTCACCACTGGAATGAACTGCAGCTTGCCAGCGAATTCAGCCAGATAATCACGCTGCTCCAAGCCGGCAATGTCGTCAACATACGCCAACTCTTTCGACTCTCGGACCGAATACACCAGCTTGATGTTGTCGAAGCGCTCCCAGGCTTCAAAGTCCTGCAGAATCGACATGAAGGGCGCAATGCCGGTCCCGGTGGCCAGCAGCCACAGGTCGCGGCCGCCGACAAAGCGGTCGAGGGTCAGGTAGCCGAACGCCTGACGGTCGATCAACAAGGTATCGCCCACGCCCAGGCGGCTCAGTTCGCTGGTGAACTCCCCTCCCGGTACCACGATTGAGAAAAAATCGAGGTATTCGTCATGGGGGGCGCTGACCATCGAATAGGCGCGCCAGACCACGCTGCCATCGGCCTTGGTCACGCCCAGCCGGGCAAACTGGCCGGCCCGAAAGCGAAACCCTGGATCGCGCGTAACCCGCAGGCTGAACAGGTTCGGCGTCAGCGGCTGAACGTCGAGCAGGGTCTGACGGGTAAATTTGTCGGCGCTGGCGGTCATGTCGGGCTCCAAAGATGGCGTGCGCCCAGTGTCGCGCAAAGCAGGCAGGATAAAAACCGCTGGAGTGTAGGGACACATCACGGCGATCACACCAACGGAACATGAAAACCTGATTGCTATAACAAAAAATCCCAACATAACACTCAGTCTTTTCCTACAATCTCCCCCGTGTGCAAACGGATTGGATCCCGGAAACCGAAGGAGCGTGAGAGATGCTTCAATGGAACCATGAGCATCTACATAAGCTGATCAGCGAAAGCACCCCGCAAAAGGCGTTCGATCTAGCAGTGCATCTGGCACAGGACCTGGGCATGGAATTTCTCGGGTTGAAGATTCGCATTCAGCTCGCTGCCCAATCTCCCCGCCTGTACCTGTACAGCAACTACCCAGTTGAGTGGATCGAGCGCTACCAGCGCGACGAATTTTATAAACAAGACGCGGCTGCGACCCGGAGCCATTCCTCGACCATGCCGGTGCTATGGACCGACGACCTGTACCGCGAAGTGCCCCATTACCGCGAACAAGCCTGTGCACATGGCCTGCGCCATGGCTGGACGCAATCCCTGCATGACCTTCAGCACAACGAAAGCCAGGTCAGTGTGTGTCGGCCACTGGGCGAAGTGAACATCCCCGAGCTTTATGACAAGGCTGGCAAGGTGCAGTGGTTGTGCCACAGCCTGCACGCGATCATCAGTGAACATCATCTGGCCAAGCTCAGTGTGCCGCTGAAGATGAGTGACCGCGAAATCGAAGTACTCAAGTGGTCGGCAGCCGGCAAGACCGCAGCCGATGTGGCCTGCATCCTGTCGCTGTCGCAAAGCACGGTGAACTTTCATATCCGCAGCGTGATCACCAAGACCAACGCCGCCAACAAGGCCGGTGCCGTCGCCATCGCCATGATGCGCGGCCTGATCGAGCAGTAGCCAGGCCTGCGGCCTCGGGCAAAGCCCTGTAGAATCGCCCAGCAAAGCTTGCGGCGATCCGCCGTGGGCAGATCCGTACCCGAGCCAGACGCCATGCCCCTGTTGACCACCCCCTACGCCGAACTCGACCTGATCCGCCAGCCGGACCAGGCCAACGACCCGCTGCAGGCCTTCGATGCCGCCGATGAATACCTGCTCGAGCAACTGCACGCGCAAGGCTTGCAAGCCGGCAGCCGCGTGCTGGTGCTCAACGACAGCTTCGGTGCCCTGGCCGCCAGCCTGGCCGGGCACCTGCAGGTGGTCAGCAGCGGCGATTCGCACCTGGCGCGCATGGCCCTGGAGAAGAATCTTGTACGCAATGGCAAGGCCTTCGACAGTGTGCCCTTCGTGCCGGCCAGCGAACATTGGCAAGGCCCGTTCGACCGCGTGCTGGTACGCGTGCCCAAGACCCTGGCACTGCTTGAAGAACAACTGATCCGCCTGCAAGGTCACCTGGCACCCGGCGCCCAGGTGATTGCAGGTGCCATGATCAAGCACCTGCCACGCGCAGCGGGCGACCTGATGGAGAAGTACATCGGCCCGGTACAAGCCTCGCTGGCACAGAAAAAGGCGCGCTTGCTGACTGCCACGGTCGCCGACCGGCCGGCCGCAAAGTCGCCCTACCCGACCCGCTACCTGCTCGACGCGCCGGCACTGGAACTGCTCAACCATGCCAACGTGTTCTGCCGCGAGGGCCTGGATATCGGCACCCGTGCGTTCCTGCCCCACTTGCCGCGCAACCTGGGCAACGCCCGCGTCGCCGACCTGGGCTGCGGCAACGGCGTACTGGCCATTGCCAGTGCGCTGGCCAACCCGGACGCACACTTCACCCTGGTCGACGAGTCGTACATGGCGGTGCAGTCGGCGCAGGAGAACTGGCAGGCTGCCCTGGGTGAGCGGCCAGTGGTGGTGATGCCGGGGGATGGCCTGGCCGGGGTGGAAAAACAGTCGCTGGATGTGGTGCTGTGCAACCCGCCGTTCCACCAGCAGCAAGTGGTGGGTGACTTCCTCGCCTGGCGCATGTTCCAGCAGGCGCGCGAGGCGCTGGTGGTGGGCGGCGCACTGTATATCGTCGGCAACCGCCACCTGGGCTACCACAGCAAACTGGCGCGGTTGTTCCGTGGCGTGGAGCAGGTAGCGGCAACGCCGAAGTTCGTGATCCTCAAGGCCCGCAAATAAAGAAAGGGGGCGCCAGGCGCCCCCTTTCTCTCAATGCGTGGTCAGGCCTGCGGCGCCCATGAACAACCTCATCACCCAGGCCGCCACGCCCAGGGCTGCCACGCTCATTGCCCAGATCAGCACCAGCCAGCCCAGCCGCTGCCACAGCGGTTTCTTGTCTTCCAGGCCATGTTTACCGGTCATCATGCGGCCCTCCTAGTGATAGCCGTCTTCATGGGTCACCTTGCCGCGGAACACGTAGTAGCTCCAGAAGGTATACATGAGGATGAACGGCAGGATGAACAACGTGCCCACCAGCATGAAGCCCTGGCTCTGCGGCGGCGCTGCGGCATCCCAGATCGAGATCGACGGCGGGATGATGTTCGGCCACAGGCTGATGCCCAGCCCGCTGTAACCCAGGAAGATCAGCACCAGGGTGAGCAGGAATGGCGTGTAGTGTGCATTACGCGCCACCGCCTTGAGCAGGCCATAGAAGGTCACCAGCACCAACAGCGGCACCGGCATGAACCAGAACAGGTTGGGCATGCTGAACCAGCGGTCGGCAATCTGTGGATAAGCGATCGGGGTCCACAGGCTGACGATGCCGATCACTGCCAGCAGTACCAGCGCCAGCGGCCGGGCGAGGTCGTGCATCTTCAATTGCAGGTCGCCCTCGGTCTTCATGATCAGCCAGGTACAGCCCAGCAGGGTGTATGCGACGATCAGGCCCAGGCCGCAGAACAGGCTGAACGGTGTCAGCCAGTCGAGGGTGCCACCGGCGAAGTGCCGGTCGACCACCTTGAAGCCTTCGAGGAAGGCCCCCAGCGCCACACCCTGGAAGAACGTGGCGACCAGCGAGCCACCGATGAACGCCTTGTCCCACAGATGGCGCTTGTCGGCCGTGGCCTTGAAGCGGAACTCGAAGGCCACGCCCCGGAAGATCAGGCCGATCAGCATCAGGATCAGTGGCAGGTACAGCGCCTCGAGCACCACGGCGTAGGCCATCGGGAATGCCCCGAACAGCCCGGCGCCGCCCAGTACCAGCCAGGTTTCGTTGCCGTCCCACACGGGAGCGACGGTATTCATCATCACATCGCGGTCACGCTCGCCCTTGACGAAGGGGAAGAGCATGCCGATACCCAGGTCGAAACCATCCATCACCACATACATCATGACGCCGAAGATGATGATCACGGCCCAGATCAGCGGAAGGTCGATACCCATGGCTCAGTTCCCCTTGCTCAGGCTGGCGGAATCATCGGCGGCGGACAGTGGCCGCGCCTGCGTACGTGTGGTGCCAGGGCCACCGGGGTTATGCTCGTCGCCCTCGCCTGTCTGCGGGCCTTTGCGCACAAGGCGCATCATGTAGCCGAGGCCGGTACCGAACAGGGCGAAATACACCACCACGAACGCCACCAGGGTGAAGCCAAGCTGTGCATAACTGTGGTTGGACACGCCATCGGCGGTACGCAACAGGCCATACACCACCCACGGCTGGCGACCGATCTCGGTAGTGAACCAGCCGGCGAGCAACGCGATCAGGCCGGACGGGCCCATCCACAGGGCAAGGTGCAGGAACGGCCGCGAGGTGTAGAGCGTGCCGCGCTTACGTAGCCACAGGCTCCACAGGCCGACGAAGATCATCAGGAAACCGAGCCCGACCATGACCCGGAACGACCAGAACACAATGGTCGAATTGGGCCGGTCCTCAGGCGGGAACTCCTTCATTGCCGGCACCTGCTTGTCCAGGCTGTGGGTCAGGATCAGACTGCCAAGCGCCGGGATCTCGACCTTGAAGCGGGTGGTTTCGGCCTTCATGTCGGGGATGCCGAACAGGATCAGCGGGGTCGGCTCACCGGGCACGTTCTCCCAGTGGCCTTCGATCGCGGCGATCTTCACCGGCTGGTGCTTGAGCGTGTTGAGGCCGTGGAAGTCACCGATCACCGCCTGGATCGGGGCGACGATCAGGGCCATCCACATGGCCATCGACAGCATCTTGCGCACCGCCGGGTTGTCACGCCCGCGCAGCAGGTGCCAGGCTGCCGAGGCACCGACGAAGAACGCCGTGGACACGAACGCGGCGGTGGCCATGTGCATCAGGCGATAGGGGAACGATGGGTTGAACACCACCGCCAGCCAGTCCACTGGCACCACCCGGCCATCGATGATCTCGTGGCCCTGCGGGGTCTGCATCCAGCTGTTGGAGGCCAGAATCCAGAAGGTCGATACCAGGGTGCCAAGCGCCACCATCACCGTGGAGAAGAAGTGCAGCCCACGGCCGACACGGTTCCAGCCGAACAGCATGACACCCAGGAAGCCCGCCTCGAGGAAGAAGGCTGTCAGCACCTCGTAGGTGAGCAACGGGCCGGTAATGGCGCCAGCGAAGTCGGAGAATCGGCTCCAGTTGGTGCCGAACTGGTAGGCCATGACCAGGCCAGAGACCACGCCCATGCCGAAGTTGACGGCGAAGATCTTCGACCAGAAGTGGTAGAGGTCACGGTAAACCTGGTTGTTGGTCCGCAGCCAGAGGCCTTCGAGGACTGCCAGGTAGCTCGCCAGGCCGATGGTGATGGCCGGGAACAGGATGTGGAACGACACGGTAAAGGCAAACTGCATTCGGGCGAGCTCTAAGGCCTCTATTCCGAACATGGTGCTTCCTCTTCAGATAATCCGGCGTCCGGGCTTGTGGCCCCGTCGCCCACTGCCCCCACGGTAGTCGAGTGCGGCACGTTGGAATTGTTCTGTTCGATCGCAGGGATTCCGGCCCAAGGGCCAATTCGTTACATCTGGAACGATTGATCCAGGTCAACGATTCCTAAGAAGCATAGTCCCGAATGGCCCGCTGGGCGGTGTGGTTGTTTGCCGCGTGACCAGTTGCCCCACCCTCTTTCGCGAAGCCTGGAAAAGTGCCGATCACGGCAAACAGTAACCGTTTGTTACAAACAGATGATACGCTGCGGCCCCCTCTACTGCGCCGAGGCCAACAGGTTTCCGATGTCCGATTCCGCACCGCAGTTGTTGCGTCACCACCGCCCCTTCATCGCCTTCTGGCTGGCCCGGGTGTTCACCGCCAGCGGCTTCCAGATGCTCACCGTGGCCATTGGCTGGCACCTCTACCAGTTGACCGGCAACGTGCTCGACCTGGGCCTGGTCGGCCTGGTCGAATTCGCCCCACGGGTGCTGTTCATGCTGCACACCGGGCACGTCGCCGACCGCTATGACCGGCGCAAGGTCGCGGCGCTGTGCCAGACCTTGCAGGGGCTGATCGCCCTGGCGCTGGCCGTGGGCAGCGCCACCGACAACGTCAGCCGCGAACTTATTTTCGCTTTGGCCTTCCTGCTCGGTGCCACCCGCTCGTTCGAGATGCCGGCGACCCAGGCGCTGCTGCCCAACGTGGTGCCTCCCGGGCTGTTCCCGCGGGCGGTAGCCGCTTCGGCCTCGGCGACCCAGGCAGCCACCATCGTCGCCCCGGCCGTGGGCGGCTTCCTGTACGCATTCGGCAGCATCTGGGTGTATGGCCCGACCGTAGCGCTGTACGCCATCGCCTGTCTGTTGATGCTCAGCCTCGACTCGCGCCAGCAGGTGCCGCAGCGCGGCCGCGCCAGTATCGAGTCGCTGATGGCCGGGATCCGCTTCATCCGCAGCCGCCCAGACATCCTCGGGGCCATCTCGCTGGACCTGTTCGCCGTGCTGCTCGGTGGTGCCACCGCCTTGCTGCCGGTGTTCGCCAAGGACATCCTGCTCACCGGCCCATGGGGCCTGGGCCTGCTGCGCTCGGCACCGGCGGTGGGGGCTCTGCTGATGTCGCTGTGGCTGGCGCGGTTCCCGGTCGAGCGCAAGGTTGGCCGCACCATGTTCACCGCCGTCGGGTTGTTCGGCGTGGCGACCATTGCCTTTGGCCTGTCGACTTCGTTCTGGTTCTCGCTGGCGGTACTGGTGGTGCTGGGCGCGGCGGACATGATCAGCATGGTCATCCGCGGCGCCTTCGTGCAACTGGAGACGCCGGACGAAATGCGCGGGCGGGTGAGCGCGGTGAACGGGTTGTTCATCGGCGCGTCGAACCAGCTGGGTGAGTTCGAGTCCGGGGTGACGGCGCACTGGTTCGGCACAGTGCCGGCGGTGGTGCTGGGAGGCGTCGGTACGCTGGTGGTGACCGGGGTCTGGATAAAGTTGTTCCCCACACTGGCCAAGCGCGACCGGTTGCACAACGAATGATGCGTTTACCGGTGCCCGCGAAGAGGCCGGTACAGGCTAAAGATAAGCCATTCCCCAACGGCGATAGGCCCCCGCCGAGCATGCTGGTATGATGCGCGGCTTTTTTCCGCCCCACACAAAACCACGGCATCCGCTACGGTCTGTGCTTTGCTGATGGGGTCGATACATTCACGGCGCGAGGGCGCCCTGGGGAGCGGGCATGCTGGAAAGGCTGTTTCAACTAAGAGCACACAACACCAACGTGCGCACCGAGATTCTTGCGGGCGTCACCACCTTCCTGGCCATGGCCTACATCCTGTTCGTCAACCCGAGCATCCTCGGCGAGACCGGCATGGACAAAGGCGCGATCTTCGTCGCCACCTGCCTGGCCGCCGCCATCGGCTCGACCACCATGGGCCTGATCGCCAACTACCCGATCGCCCTGGCGCCGGGCATGGGCCTGAACGCGTTCTTCACCTACACCGTGGTCCTGCACATGGGCCACACCTGGCAGGTGGCACTGGGCGCGGTGTTTCTCTCGGCGGTGATGTTCTTCCTGCTGTCGATCTTCCGCATCCGCGAATGGATCGTGAACAGCATCCCGCTGCCGCTGCGTTCGGCGATTGCCGCGGGTATCGGCCTGTTCCTGGCGTTCATCGCCCTGCATAACGCCGGTATCGTCGTCGATAACCCGGCGACCCTGGTGGGCCTGGGCGACCTCAAGCAGCCGGCCCCGATCCTCGCCACCCTGGGCTTCTTCCTGATCGTCGGCCTCGAGTCGCTGAAGGTCCGTGGCGCGGTGCTGATCGGCATCCTGGCCGTGACCATCGCCTCGATCCTGATGGGCGTGACCCCGTTCGGCGGCGTAGTGTCGATGCCGCCGTCGCTGGCGCCGACCTTCCTCCAGCTGGACATCAAGGGCGCCCTCGACGTGGGCCTGGTCAGCGTGATCTTCGCCTTCCTGTTCGTCGACCTGTTCGACAACTCCGGCACCCTGATTGGCGTCGCCAAGCGCGCCGGCCTGATGGGCAAGGACGGCCACATGCCGAAGATGGGCCGTGCCCTGATCGCCGACAGCACCGCGGCCATGGCCGGTTCCCTGCTGGGCACCTCGACCACCACCAGCTACATTGAATCCGCAGCTGGCGTGAGCGCCGGGGGCCGCACCGGCCTGACCGCCATCGTGGTCGCCATCCTGTTCCTGCTGGCCCTGTTCTTCGCCCCGCTGGCCGGTAGCGTGCCAGCCTTCGCCACCGCCCCGGCGCTGCTGTTCGTCGCCGTGCTGATGGCCTCGGGCCTGGCGGAAATCAACTGGGACGACGTCACCGAAGCCGCTCCGGTGGTGGTGACCGCCCTGGCGATGCCGCTGACCTACTCGATCGCCAACGGCATCGCCTTCGGTTTCATCTCCTGGACCGCCGTCAAGCTGATTTCTGGCCGCCACCGCGACCTGAACCCGGCCCTGGTGATCCTCTCCATCCTGTTCGTCATCAAGCTGGGCTGGTTCAACGCATGAGTGCTGTCTTCGACCCCACCGCCTACGACACTCAGCTCGAGGGCAAAGTCGCTCGCCTGCGCGAGCTGCTGGCGCCCTTTGGCGCGCCGGAACCGGCCGTTTTCGACTCGCCGCGCGAGCATTACCGGCTGCGCGCCGAGTTCCGCCTGTGGCGCGAGGACGGCCAGCGCCACTATGCGATGTTCGCCCCGGGCGAGAAGCACAAGGCGATCCTGATCGACGATTTCCCTATCGCCAGCCAGCGCATCAACGAGTTGATGCCGCGCCTGAAAGCCGCCTGGCAGGCCAGTGAGGCGCTGAGCAACCGCCTGTTCCAGGTGGAGTTCCTCACCACCCTGGCCGGCGATGCCATGGTCACCCTGTGCTATCACCGCCCACTGGACGAAGCCTGGGAAGTGGCGGCCCGGCAGCTGGCCGAAGACCTGGGCGTGAGCCTGGTCGGCCGCTCGAAGGGCAAGCGCCTGGTGATCGGCCGCGACTACGCGGTGGAAAAGCTCGAAGTCGCCGGTCGCGTGTTCAGCTACCGGCAACCGGAAGGCGCGTTCACCCAGCCCAACGGCGCGGTGAACCAGAAGATGCTGAGCTGGGCCTTCGAGGCCATCGGCGAGCGTGAGGACGACCTGCTGGAGCTGTATTGCGGCAACGGCAACTTCACCCTGCCACTGGCCACCCGCGTGCGCCAGGTGCTGGCCACCGAGATCAGCAAGACCTCGGTCAATGCCGCGCTGAGCAACCTCGACGAAAACGCTGTGGATAACGTGCGGCTGGTGCGCCTGTCGGCGGAAGAGCTGACCCAGGCGCTGAATGAAGTGCGCCCGTTCCGGCGGCTGGAAGGGATCGACCTGAAAAGCTATGAGTTCGGCACTGTGTTCGTCGACCCACCGCGTGCGGGGATGGACCCGGATACCTGCGAGCTGACCCGGCGATTCGAGCGGATCCTGTACATCTCGTGCAACCCGGAGACGCTGGCGGCGAACATTGCCCAGTTGCAGGACACGCACCGCATCGAGCGTTGTGCGTTGTTCGACCAGTTCCCCTATACCCACCACATGGAAAGTGGCGTCCTGCTGGTTCGGCGTTGACCGATAGATTGCGGGGGCCGCTTTGCGGCCCATCGCCGGCAAGCGCGGCTCCTACAGGTACAGCGCCAACCTCGAGGTTTGCACTCTACCTGTGGGAGCCGCGCTTGACGGCGATGGGCTGCAAAGCAGCCCAGGCTTCACTCAGAAGTCGAAGAAGACCGTCTCCCCTTCCCCCTGAATACGGATATCGAAGCGATAGGCCGTTTTCCCATCTACTTCGCAACGCTTGGCAATCAAGGTCTCGCGGCGCTGCGGCTGCTCGATCAGGTTGAGCACCGGGCACTTGGCATTGGCCTCGGCCTCGTCATCGAAGTACAGACGCGTGTGCAGGTGGATGTTGATCCCCCGGGCAAACAGGCTGATGTTGATGTGCGGCGCCATCGGCACGCCTGCAGCGTTGTTCACTACCCCTGGCTTGACCGTGTGCGCGGTCCACTCGCCAGCATCGAAGGTGGTGGCGGTGCGGCCGAAGCTGTTGAAGGCGTTTTCCAGGTTGTAGGCATCCTGATACTGGCCGTTGGCATCGGCCTGCCACAGCTCCAGGAACGAGTCACGCACCAGATGGCCGTTGCCGTCATAGACGTGACCGATCAGCAGGATGTGCTCGCCAGCAGCGTCCGGCTTGGCCAGGCGGTTCCAGATTTCTTGGTCGCGGGTCGGGTTGCCGGCCGCTTCCAGGGCCAGGCCGATGTGCACGTAGGGGCCGGCGGTCTGCGAGGGGGTTTCCGGCAGCAGTTCGATTGGCATGGCGGGGTCCTCAGCAGTTTTCGAAGTGGGTCTTGCGCTGGCCGCGCAGCACGATGTCGAAGCGATACGCCAGGCAGTCCATCGGGTTGGCATTGCTCATGTCGAGCTTGGCGATCAACTGCTGCACGGCTTCCGGATTGGCAATCGACTTGACGATCGGGCACATCGGGATCAGCGGGTCACCCTCGAAGTACAGCTGGGTGATCAGCTTGGTGGCGATCGCAGGGCCGCTGATGGCGAAATGGATGTGCGCCGGGCGCCAGTCGTTCGGCCCGTTGCGCCATGGGTACGGGCCCGGCTTGATGGTACGGAAGCTGTAGTAGCCGTCGCGGTCGGTCAGGCAGCGGCCGACACCACCGAAGTTCGGATCCAGCGGCGCCAGGTAACGGTCGTTCTTGTGGCGGTAACGGCCGCCGGCGTTGGCTTGCCACATCTCTACCAGGGTGTTCGGCACAGGCTTGCCGTACTGGTCGACGACGCGGCCGGCAACGATGATGCGCTCGCCGATCGGCAGGCCACCGTTGTTGAAGTTCAGCAGCAGGTCATGGTCATGGGCACCGAAGCCCAGGTGGGAAAAGTCCGGGCCGGTGGTTTCGCTGATCGACTGCGGGATGCTGACCAGTGCCTGGCGCGGCGAGCGGGCAATGGAAGTCTTGTAGTCGGGCGTCAGGGCCTTCGGGTGCCAGTTGCGATCACGGATCACAAAGCGGCTGTTGTCCTGGGCGGGCATGCCGGATTCCTCTCTTGGAATTATGAAAACGCCTGTACACGGCAGGCGGACTTGCAGTTTCAGATAGGTCGCGCGTGATGAATATTGAAATCAGCCACCCAATACATAACCTTATGGTTATGTATTAGTGCCTTTGGCTGGGGTGATCTAGTATTTATCCCCATGTTTCACGCTCTGGAGAGCACCTCATGGAATGGCGAAAAGGCCGACGCAGCGACAACGTGGTCGATGCCCGTGGCGAAGGCGGCGGCGGCGGTATGCGCTTTGGCGGCGGCAAGGGGCTGGGGCTTGGCGCAGTGCTGCTGATCGTCGGCATCGGCTGGCTCACCGGCCAGGACCCGCTGCAGATCCTTGGCCAGCTCGCCGGGCAGATGGACCAGCAGCAACAGCAGGCTGCGCCGAATGGCGCCGGGGGCAAGGCGCCACCGGCCAATGACGAACAGGCTCAGTTCGTTGCCTCGATCCTGGGTGACACCGAGGATACCTGGAAGGCCCTGTTCGCTCAGGCTGGCAAGCAATACCGCGATCCCAAACTGGTGCTGTTCAGCGGCCAGGTGAACTCCGCCTGCGGCTTTGCTTCTGCGGCGGTCGGGCCGTTCTACTGCCCGGCGGACCAACGGGTCTACCTGGACATGTCGTTCTTCCGCGAGATGGAAACCCGCTTCGCTGCGGCCGGCGACTTCGCCCAGGCCTACGTGATCGCCCACGAGATCGGCCACCACGTGCAGACCTTGCTGGGTGTGTCGGCCAAGGTCGATGCTGCGCGGCGTGGCGGCCAGCGCATGGAAGGCGACAACGGCCTGCTGGTGCGCCAGGAGTTGCAAGCTGACTGCTTGGCCGGGGTGTGGGCGTATCAGGCGCAGAAGCGGCTGAACTGGCTGGAGCCTGGCGATGTCGAGGAGGCACTGAACGCGGCCAATGCCATTGGTGATGACCGGCTGCAGCAGCAGGGCCAGGGGCGCGTGGTGCCCGACTCCTTCACCCATGGCACCTCGGCGCAGCGGGTGCGCTGGTTCAAGGCCGGCTTTGCCCAGGGTAATGTGAACAGCTGCGATACCTTCAGCGCACGTAGCCTTTGAGATCCTGGGCCGCTTTGCGGCTTCCACAAAACTGGCGCAGCATCTGTGGCAGCCGTGCTTGCCGGCGATGGGCTGCCAAACAGCCCCCGCGATCTGCAAAAAGCAAACGTTTTCGCTAAGTTACAAATCAGCTGAAAAAGCGATTCAGCTTTCCGTTCGTCGTGCCGATAACAGCAGCACGAATCAGCGGGCTCCCAGAACAACAACGCCCTGCGATCGATGATCAAGTGAGCGAATGAATTTTCTGGAGAGCGTGCATGAACAGCTGGTTCGCCAACATCAGCGTCAACCTCAAACTCGGCCTGGGCTTCGGCCTGGTGCTGTTTCTAACTGGCCTGCTGGCCCTGACTGGCTGGACCAGCCTGGGCAGCCTGATCGACCGCAGCAACTGGATGGGCGACATCGGCCAGCTCAACAAGGACCTGACCGACCTGCGCGTGGCGCGCCTGCAGTACATGATCGCCAATGGCGATGACGCCGCTGCGGCCAACACCCAGGCCAAGCTCGACGCCTTCAGCAAGCAGCAGCAATACCTGGTCACCACCTTCACCAGCCCGGCCAACGTCGTGCTGCTCAAGGAGCTGGGGCAGACCATCAGCGAGTACAAGGTGTCGCTGAACAAGATGCGTGCCGGCTACAAGAGCTCGCTGGCCGCCCGTGACGCCATGAACGTGTCGGCGGCCAAGGCCGATGACGCCATGGAAACCCTCAGCCAGGACGTCATGTCCCGCCCCGAGGCTGACAGCGTGCGCCTGGCCCAGTACCAGCTGATCAGCAAGGCGCGCCAGCAACTGCTGCAAGTGCGCATCGATGTGCGCGGCTACATCGCCGACAACACCGCCGCCAACGAGCAGGCCGCCCTGCGTCAGCTGGACAGTGCGCTGGCCGACATCGACAACCTCAAGCGCCAGCTGCCCGCTGAAGCCACCCGCGTACAGCAATTCGAGCAGTCGGTGCTGGCCTACCGCGATGCCGTGCGCCAGTTCCGCGATGCGGTCGCCGCGATCACCGTTGCCCGTGCGGAAATGACCGTGCAGGGTGCCGACATCGTCAAGCGCAGCGACGCGCTGTACAAGATCCAGCTCGAACGCCGCGACGCCGAGAGCACCCAGGCACGTAGCCTGCAGACCATCGCCACGCTGCTGGCGCTGCTGGCGGGCGTGATTGCCGCCGTGATCATCACCCGGCAGATCACCGGCCCGCTGCGCGACACCCTGCAAGCCGTGGAACGCATTGCCGCTGGCGACCTGACCCATGAGCTGCGCGTCACTCGCCGCGACGAAATCGGCGTGCTGCAGCAAGGCATCGCGCGCATGGGCACCACCCTGCGCGAGCTGATCAGCGGCATCCGTGACGGCGTCACCCAGATCGCCAGCGCCGCCGAAGAGCTGTCGGCAGTGACCGAGCAGACCAGTGCCGGCGCCAACAGCCAGAAGGTCGAGACCGACCAGGTGGCCACCGCGATGCACGAAATGGCCGCCACCGTTCAGGAAGTGGCGCGCAACGCCGAGCAGGCTTCGCACGCGGCCACCGGTGCCGACGACGAGGCCCGTGCCGGTGACCGTGTGGTAGGCGAGGCGATCAGCCAGATCGAGCGCCTGGCCGCGGAAGTGCACCGTTCCACCGAGGCCATGAACCTGCTGCAGCAGGAAAGCCAGAAGATCGGCAGCGTGATGGACGTGATCAAGTCGGTGGCCGAGCAGACCAACCTGCTGGCGCTCAACGCCGCGATCGAGGCGGCCCGTGCCGGTGAAGCCGGCCGTGGCTTCGCCGTGGTTGCCGACGAAGTGCGTGGCCTGGCCCAGCGCACGCAGAAGTCCACCGAAGAGATCGAAGAGCTGGTGGCCAGCCTGCAGCACGGTACCCAGCAGGTGGCCAACGCCATGCAGGGCAGCCGCACGCTGACCGACAGCAGTGTCGAGCTGGCGCGCAAGGCAGGTGCTTCGCTGGAGAACATCACCGGCACGGTGTCGAGCATCCAGTCGATGAACCAGCAGATCGCTGCGGCGGCCGAGCAGCAGAGTGCTGTGGCTGAAGAGATCAGCCGCAGCATCCTGAATGTGCGGGATGTGTCGGAGCAGACCGCTGCGGCCAGTGATGAAACAGCCGCGTCCAGCGTCGAGCTGGCGCGCCTGGGTGGTCACCTGCAGATGCTGGTCAGCCAGTTCCGCGTCTGACCTTTAGATAGCATTCGCGGGGCAAGCCCGCTCCCACAGGATTACCGCTGCCTTCCGAAGAGCGGTGAACCTGTGGGGGCGGGCTTGCCCCGCGAATACGTCAGCTCCGCCAATGCAGAACTATTTAACGATCATCCCCACCCCACGCCCACGCGGATCCGAAGCGGTCTCAAGCTGCGCCCCGTTGACCCGGATCGCCTGGATATCGCCCATCTCCCAGCCCTGATCCTCCAGCACATAGCCCATCTTCTTCAGTTCATCAGCCACCGGACCGGTCAGCGGCGCGTAGCTGTCGAAGTAGATGGTGTCCTTGGGCAGCAACTGATGGTGCACACGTTGCGCCGCCACAGCCTTCTCCAGCGGCATGCCGTAGTCGTACAGGTTGTTCATCACCTGGAAGATCGAGGTAAAGATCCGCGAACCACCCGGGGTACCGATCACCAGCTCGACCTTGCCGTCGCGGGTCATCAGGCTCGGGCTCATCGACGACAGCATGCGCTTGCCCGGTGCGATGGCGTTGGCGTCACCGCCGACCACGCCAAAGGCATTCGCTGCGCCCGGCTTGGCGCTGAAGTCGTCCATCTCGTCGTTGAGCAGGAAGCCCGCGCCCTTGACCACCACGCCGCTGCCGTAATCGAGGTTGAGGGTGTAGGTGTTGCTGACCGCGTTGCCCTGCTTGTCGACGATCGAGAAGTGCGTGGTCTGGTGCGGTTCCAGGCCTGGCTTGACCTTGTCAGTCTCGGAGATGGCTTTCGGGTTGACCTGCGCGGCACGCTTGGCCAGGTAGTCCTTGGCCACCAACTGGTCGACCGGCACTTTGGTGAAAGCCGGGTCGCCGAGGTAATCGGCACGGTCGGCGAACACGCGCTTCTCGATCTCTGCCAGCAGGTGGATGTACTGCGCCGAGTTGTGCGCCACGCCCTTGAAGTCTGCCGCACGGTCTTCCTTGATGCCCAGCAGCTGGGCCAGGGCTACCCCGCCGGAGCTGGGCGGTGGCGCGGTGTAGACCACGTTGCCGCGCCAGCTCAGGGCCATCGGCTCGCGCCACACGGCCTTGTAGTCCTTGAGGTCTTCCTTGGTGATCAGGCCCTTGTCGGCCTGCATCTGCGCCACCAGCAGGTCGGCCGTCTTGCCCTGGTAGAACTCGCTCACGCCTTTGTCGGCAATACGCTCGAGGGTCTGGGCCATTTCCGGCTGTTTGAACAGCTCACCGACCTTCATGTTGCCGAAGTAATCGTTGAAGTTGGTCGCCGTCTTGAACATGCCTTGGGCATCGTTACGGTACTGGTACTGCTTTTCGGCGACCTTGAAGCCGTTCTTCGCATAGCCGATGGCGGGGGTCAGCAGCTCGCTCCAGGGCAGCTTGCCGAACTTCTGGTGAGCTTCCCACAGGCCCATCACCGTGCCGGGCACGCCAGCGGCGCGCACACCAACCAGGCTCAGGTTCTCGATCACCTCGCCCTTTTCGTCCAGGTACATGTTGCGGGTAGCGGCCTTGGGCGCCACTTCGCGGTAGTCGAGGAAATACGGCTTGCCGTCGACGAACAGGGTCATGAAACCGCCGCCACCGATGTTACCCGCCTCGGGGTAGGTCACCGCCAGGGTGAACGCCGTCGCTACCGCAGCATCCACTGCGTTGCCGCCCTTCTTGAGAATATCGGCGGCTACCTGTGCACCATATTGATCGGGTGCGGCCACCGCGCCGCCTTCCAACGTGGCGGCATACGTCGAGGAACAGCTCAGGATCGCGGCTGCCAGAGCCAGGTACTGGAACGGGACAATACGCATGACACTTCCTTGGTGTTGTTTTTGTTGAGCAGTCAGTAAGGCCGAAGCGCTCTGACTGTGCAATCAAACGTAGGAAGTTTCGCCGCCTGTGGACAGGATCTGTCGCGTTCAGGCAACTCAGCAAGCGTACATGGCCAGCTTGCGCTGGATGAAATCGAGGAAGCACTGGATGCGCAGGGCCAGCTGCGTGTTGCGGTAGTACACCGCGTGGATCGGCTGGCGGTAGCCGTTGTTGGCCTCGCTCAGCAGCACCTTGAGGCGGCCGGCGCGGATGTCTTCGTGGGTCATGAAGTGCGACAGGGCGACAATGCCCTCCCCGGCCAGCGCCAGCTGACGCAGGGTCTCGCCACTGGAGGCGATCAGTGCCGGGCGGATGCCCCAGCGGTCACCTTGGGCATGACGCAGAGGCCACTGGTTGAGCGACTCAGGTTGGCTGAAGCCGAGCAGGCAGTGGTTGTTCAGGTCTTCGACCTTTTCCGGCGTGCCGTGTTGCTCCAGGTACTCCGGGCTCGCCAGCACCTGGACCGGGCTGCAGCCGAGCGAGCGGGCATGCAGGCTGGAGTCGGCGAGTTCACCGATGCGGATGGCCACGTCGGTGCTCTGCTCCAGCAGGTCGATGATCAGGTCGTCGGTGTTGAGCTCCAGCTCGATGCCGGGGTACTGGCGACGGAATTCGCCGATCCACGGCAGGATGGCATGCAGCATGAACGGTGCTGCGGCGTTGATGCGCAGGCGCCCGGAGGGGGTCTGGCGGTTCATCGACAGGCGCTCTTCCATCTCGTCCATCTGCTCCAGCACCAGGCGCGAGCGTTCGAGGAAGAAGCGCCCTTCTTCGGTGAGGTCCATGCGCCGGGTAGTGCGGTTGACCAGGGTGGTGCCGAGCTTGGCCTCCAGGCGTGACAGCGTGCGGCTGACGGCCGACGGGGTCTGCCCCAACTGCTCGGCAGCGGCAGAGATCGAGCCGCAGTCGATGACGGCGACGAACACCTGGAGTTCTTCGGATCGGGTCTTCACTTGAGCGCCTGTGCTTGAACCATGCAGGGATTAGATAGCCTTGCCGAACACCTTGTCCAGATGCGCCTCATAAGCCGCCAACGCCGCCGGAACATCCGGGCGCTTCATCACATCCACCGCGAGGAAGGTCGGCAAGCCGGTCATGCCGAGGAACTGGTTGGCCTTGTGGAACGGGAAGTACACCGCATCCACACCTTTGCCCTCGAAGAAGTCCGTCGGGTCATCGAACGCCTGCTGCGGCGCGTTCCAGGTCAGCGACAGCATGTACTGCTTGCCGTGCACCAAGCCACCGCTGCCGTATTTCTGCGAGTGATCGGAACGGGTACGGCCATCGTTGGCGTAAAGGCTGCCGTGGCCGGCGGTGAAGACATCATCGATGTACTTCTTCACGGTCCACGGCGCGCCCATCCACCAGCCCGGCATCTGGTAGATGATCACGTCGGCCCAGAGGAATTTCTCCACTTCGGCCTGGGCGTCGTAACCACCGTCGATGAACGTCTGCTGCACATCGAAACCGGCACGGTCCAGGTGGGCCAGGGCGGCATCGTGGAGGGTCTGGTTGAGACGGCCGTCGGAGTGGGCGAACTGTTTGCCGCCGTTGAGCAGAAGGATCTTTTTCATGCTGGCCTCGAAGTTGTCGGTGGCGACCCGAGGCCTGAATGCCTGTGATCGCGTCATGAAGATGAGGCCGGCAGATTAGAAGTTCGGGGGCACGGGATACAGCCAGCACGGGGCAAAATACAATTGACCTTAAGTCAAAGATCGGAGAGATATTATTGCCGTAGAATCGTTTCACCAACCCTTTGCCCATTGCGAGAACCGATCCATGAGCGAGCAGCACGCATTCATCCTCAAGGCCAAGACCCGTCCGGAAATGGCCGAAGCCTTCGAAACCCTGTTCCGCGCCTACGTCGAGCCAAGCCGCCAGGAACCGGGCTGCATCGAGTACCACATGCTGCGCGACCAACAGGACCCGAGCCTGTTCGTGTTCTATGAGGTGTGGGCTGACAAGGCGGCGCTGGACGTGCACTCGGCTCTGCCGCACATGGTCGAGTTCTTCGAAAAACGCATGGATTACCTGGAGCGCGACTTCGACATCCAGCCGATCGTGATGCTCAGCGCCTCGTCCGCTAACCGTTGATCAGCAAATGGCCGCCCAGCGCGGCCAGGCCGATGAAAAAGCAGCGCTTGAACAGCGCAGCACTGATGCGCTGGCGCAACCCCTGCCCGGCGAGCATGCCCAGCAGTGCCGGCGCCAGCATCAGCAACGAAGCCCCCAGCGCTTGCCCACCCAGGGCGTCCTGCCCGGCCAGGCCAAGGGCTAGCGCCAGGGTCGAAACCGTGAACGACAGGCCCAGCGCCTGAATCATCTCGTCGCGGCTCAGGCCCAGGCTCTGCAGGTAAGGCACCGCTGGCATCACGAATACACCGGTGGCCGCAGTGACCATACCGGTCACCAGCCCGCAGACCGGCCCCAACCACCCTTCCCGCCCCGGCGCCACACGCATGGCCGGGCCTGCCAGCCCGTACAACGCATAGATCACCAGCGCCGCTCCCAACGCATGCACCGCCCACGGCCCACTGTTGATGCCCAACCAGGCACTGCCAAGCAAGGTTCCAAAGAAGATCATCGTCAGCATCGGCCCGAGCCTGCGCAGCAGCGCCAGCAGATGCCCTCCAGCAGCGAGCTGCCAGAGGTTGGTGAGCGTCGACGGAACGATCAACAGCGCCGCAGCCTGCGCCGGCGACATAGCCAGCCCCAGCAGGCCCATGGCGATGGTCGGCAGGCCGAGGCCGATCACACCTTTGACGGCACCGGCCAGCAGGAATGTGATGATTACCAGCAGCGTCAGTGCCGGGCCGATGTTCTGGTAAAAGGCGATCAAGGTATTCATGGGCGCCATGATGGCGCGCAGCGGTTGGGCTGAAAATCTGCCATATACTCAGCCAGACTCTCGCCAGGACAGAGGCAGATGCATTTCGACCTGATCGACCTCCGGCTTTTCCAGCACACCGCCGAGTGCGGCAACATCACTGCTGGCGCCCGCCGCAGCCATCTCTCGCTGCCGGCGGCCAGTGCGCGCATCCGTGCCATGGAGACATCGCTCGGCACGACTTTGCTGGAGCGCGATCGCCGTGGCGTGCAGCCGACGCCCGCCGGGCAGGCACTGCTGCAACATGCACGGCTGATCGGCCAGCAGGTCGAACGCCTGCAGTTCGACCTGGCCCACTATGCCAAGGGGCAGCAAGGGCAGGTTCGGCTGCTGTGCAACACCGCGGCGCTGACCGAATACCTGCCGGAACTACTGGCCAGCTACCTTGCCGACAACCCTGGGATCAGTATCGATGTGCAGGAGCTGCCAAGCCTGCGCATCGTGCAGTCGATCACCCAGGGCATGGCAGACCTGGGCGTCATTTCCACTGCTGCGCCCAGCGCGCATCTGCAGACCTTGCCGTTTCGCGATGATCCGCTGGTGCTGGTGACACCGCTGGCTCACCCCCTCGCCGCAGAGCCCGCGCCGAGCTTCGTTGACTGCCTTGCCCATGGCCATGTCGGGCTGGGGGCGAACAGTGCCCTGGCGCTGTACCTGGAAGAACAGGCGCTGCGCGAAGGCCAGCGCATGCAGGTACGGGTGCGGGCAGAGGGATTTGACGGGGTAATACGCATGGTTGCGGGGGGCGCCGGTATCGGTGTGGTGCCGCTGGCATCGGTGCAGCGCTGGCAGGGGGTGTTGCCGATGCACTGGGTGGCGCTGCGAGAGGATTGGGCCAAGCGGCGGTTACTCTTGTGTGCGCGGGATTTTGCCGGGTTACCCGGCTATGCGGCGGGGTTGGTTGAGCGATTGATGCAGCCCCACAGGGAACTGCAAGGCCCTTGACCCAGCGCGAGGCCCGCGATGGCTTGCAAAGCAGCCCCGTTGCTCAATGCGCGAGCGCCAGCTCTCGCAGGGCGGCCGACGCTAGAAATCCGGAGCGAGAGGCATATCGATGGTCACGCTTCACTTTTTCATCGATTCGCTGCAGCAGGTTTTCCGGCAGTGTTGCGTTAAACCTTACGGCCTTCCCCAGGTACGGCGTAACATCGAAATCGACGACAGCCCAGACCCCACCGGCATACTCGGGGTTCGCCACATGGACGTCGACTTCCTGCGCTTGCGGAAGCGCTTCGTTATCTGCAACCAAGCCTTCGAAATGAAGCGCCAATGCTTCCTGAACGTTCTCCAGTGCCTGGGCGACACTCCCTCCAGCAGAGAAACAGCCTGGTACATCGGGAATGGTCACGCCGTAATCCGATTCGGCGTCCTTGTGCAATACGACCGGAAATTTCATAGCGCGTCTCCACTGCTGTTTGAGCTATCGAAGCCACTGCACTGCTTCAAGCCAGCTTGCTTCAGGATGCTGTGTACGGTGCCTTTGGGCAGATCGCTCTTGGGGTGAGGAACTGTCACCCGTCCCTTCTTGATCGGATGCCTGAACAGATGATGGCTGCCCTTCACCTCGACTTCATACCACCCATCCGCCTCAATGAGCTGGATCACTTCACGACTGCGCATTCACCCTTCCTTCGGCAGTCGATGTGTATCATACACACCAAATTAACCAAAACGAAGCACAGTACACACCATGCACACTTCAGGTGACCATCGGATGTTTCGGGCCGCCGAGTAAGCTTCTACTTATCGCCCTGTAGGAAACCAACCTTCCTAGCCTATACCCCCAGGGGGTATCACTTCAGATAAGACCGCAACAAAGCCGCCACCTTGTCCGCCTCTTCCTGCCGTTCCTCGGCGCTCAGCCCTTCCGCCACCAGGTGCTCGCGGATGTGCCCTTCCATGACCTCGGCCATCAGCCCGTTCACCGCGCCGCGCACGGCGGCGATCTGCTGGAGGATCGCCAGGCAGTCCTTGTCCTGCTCCAGCGCCGTCTCCAGAGCGGCGGCCTGGCCTTTGATCTTGCGCACCCGGGTCAGCAGTTGCTTCTTGCTCTTGATCGTATGTGCCATTCGCTTTCACACCACGCTAGGTATACTGGGGTATAGTATATTTCTCGACATTCCGGGAGCATGATAAACCATGGCGACACAAACCTCAGGCCGCTGGCAGCACAGCCACCAGTTCCACACCAGCAACCTCGGCGCCGAGCGCAAGACCCGCCTGGCCGTGTGGCTGACGGCGATCATGATGGTGGCGGAAATCGCCGGTGGCTGGTTCTTCAACTCCATGGCACTGCTCGCCGACGGCTGGCACATGAGCTCGCACGCCCTGGCCCTGGGGCTTTCGCTGTTGGCCTATGCTGCCGCACGCCGCTATGCCAAGGACCAGCGCTTCGCCTTCGGTACCTGGAAGATCGAGATACTCGGCGGCTATTCCAGCGCCCTGCTGCTGCTCGGCGTGGCCGGGCTGATGGCCTTCCAGTCGGCCGAACGGCTGCTGACGCCGGGGCCGATCCACTATGACGAGGCGATCTTCATCGCCGTGATCGGCCTGGCCGTGAACCTGATCTGCGCCTGGCTGCTGCGTGACGATCACGATCATCACCATCATGCTCATGGCCATGACCATCACCACGACCATGGCCATCACCACCACGACCTGAACCTGCGCTCGGCCTACCTGCACGTGATCGCCGACGCCGCCACCTCGGTGCTGGCAATCGTCGCCCTGCTGGCCGGCAAGCTCTGGGGCGCCAGCTGGCTCGACCCGGTAATGGGCCTGGTCGGCGCGGTGCTGGTAGCGCTCTGGGCCCGCGGGCTGCTGCGCGATACCGGCCGCGTCCTGCTGGATGCCGAAATGGACGCGCCGGTGGTCGAGGAGATTCGTGAGGTGGTCGCCGAACTGCCGGTGCCTGCCACCATCACCGACCTGCATGTATGGCGCGTGGGCAAGGACCAGTACGCCTGCATCCTCAGCCTGGCCACCCAGGCGGCACTGAGCGCCGACAGCGTGCGCCAGGCACTGGGTGTGCACGAGGAACTGGCCCACATCACCGTCGAGGTAAACGCCCTGGCATAGCGCGGGCAGGCAGCTGGATGTCGAGCCCAGGCAACTGCGGCTCGGCCTTTGGCCCTATGGTGACTCGTCATTCAGCCAGTCACCAGGAGTTGTGCCATGTCCGATTTCATCACCGTCCTGCGCGAAACCTGCCCGACGCCGGTCGTGGACGCCACCAAGTGGAAGCGCATCGGCGGCGATCCGCACACCGTCAACCTCAACGCCTACCTGTCGGCCGACGGCAGCAAGATCATGGGCACCTGGATCTGCACCCCAGGCAAGTTCGAGGTCAACTACGAGAAGTGGGAGTTCTGCCACTTCCTCGATGGCTACTGCATCATCACCCCGGAAGGCGAAGAGCCGAAGCATCTGAAAGCGGGTGATGTGTTCGTGATCGAACCGGGGATGCAAGGCACCTGGGAAGTGGTCGAGACCGTGCGCAAGTACTTCGTCTTCGCCTGATTTATTTGCTACTCCGATGTAGGCCCTGTGGAAAACGCTAAACTTCCTACAGGGCCATCACCATGATGAACATCATGTTTAATACCAGTAGTAGAAGTGCATGAGCCCGCTGATGCACAGTTACATCTCCTGACAAATACTTTCAGACTTAATCCCCTCTTTGTAGTCCTTTTCTGAATTGCTTTTTTCAATCCCATAGTCTATTGCTCTCGCACTCTCCCAGACCTAGCCTGCACTGGTCGCCCGAATCGCCGGGCAGCATTGCCCACTCAAAATAATGTCAAGGAGAGATAAGCATGGCTTTCGACGCATACGTTCAGATCGACAGTATTCCAGGAGAAGCACTGGACGAAAAATACAGTAAATGGATTGAAGTACTGGGCTATGACTTTGGCGTCAGCCAAAGTACCTCGGCCACAGCCAGTTCCGCAGGCGGCGCAACTTCAGGCAGGACGTCCGTCACCAACTTCACTTTCACCAAGTACCTCGACAGTGCCAGTTGCAAACTGATGGAAGCCAGTTGCACAGGCCAGCATCTGAAAGAAGTGAAGCTCGCCCTCTGCCGTGCTGGCGGTGACAAACTCAGGTACTTCGAAATCATCCTCGAAGAGGTGATCATCGCGGAGTATTCGCAGGCCGTGGACTCAGGAGTGCCGCTGGAAGTAGTGCAACTCAATTACGGGCGTATCAAGACCACTTACACCCAGCAGCGCCGCCAGGATGGCAGTGGCGGCGGCAATATCGCCGGCGGCTGGGACCGTATCGGCAACAGAAAATACGCGTGAGGGTGCTGCCATGTCCGAAGCGCGCGCGTACCTCAACCTCAAGCTGCAAAATTATCACAGGCTGAAATCCGACCTGGCGCTGACCGGTCATTCCCTGGAAAAGTTTGACGTGCTGAATTCACACATTGCCAATACGGTGGTCCGTAGCGGTGAACTCATCATCATCGGCGACCCCACCACGGCCTCCTGCACCAGCCAGGAAGCCTGGATGATGAGGCAGGCGACAATTGCGCATTTGGGGCTGATGCGCAACGGCCAAGGTGTGGATAACTTTTTTCTGGACAATTTCGAGACCTTGAAGAGCCTCATCGCGCATGCGTCCGTGGGCGCTGGAGTGGTCAGTGAAGGGTGGAGCAAACACCTGAAAGCTATCGAGGCCACCTTGATGGACATAGAGAAGCTGCATCAACAGCATCTCGGGTCAGGGGCCATGGCGGCTCGCGATCAGTTCCTTGCAAAGCGTGCCGCCTTGTTCATGAAGCTGGATGAGCAGTTGAACAAGCTGGCTGCTTACGGTTCCGGCTTAAGAAACCACGGCTCGATCAAAAGGAAGTTGGGGATATCCACGAAGAGCTACATGCATACCGGCGAGATTGCGGGATATGCGAACAAGGTGGCTGGGATTACAAAGGCTGCTGGGCTGATCAAAAAAGGGGGCTATCTCGGCATCGCATTAGATGTTGCGGCTACTGGCCTGGAAATTTATAAGGCCTGCACCCTGGGCCGTGAAGAGGAATGTCGGAGAGCTAAGTATGTGGAGAGTAGCGCCTTTGCTGGAGGCTTCATAGGTACCGCACTTGGATCGGTGGGTGGGAAATTTGTCGCGAGTGCTGCCTGCAGGATTTTTTTGGGGATAACTACAGGAGGTCCTGGAGCGCTTGCTTGCACCATAATAGGCGGCGCTACAGGCGGCGCGTTAGGTGGAAAGCTGGGGAGTGACGGGGGAGAGATTATGGGTGACGTAATTTATGAGAGGGTAGCAAAATGACAATTGCACACCACATCTTCGCCTTAACCTTCTTGCTTATTATCATCTCCGCATCCATCACGCTTGCTCTAACTGCACACTACGCCCATCGAGAAATCGATAAAATCGAAAGCCTTCTCAAGAACAGCAAAATGGTGATGAGCGACAAACTAACACTCTCCAATGCTGGATTGCTCGGGAAAATATTTCGACTCACCTCAATCTCATTCTTACTGATGACTCCAAATTTCTTTGCACGCAAAGGGCTTGTAGACGCTGACGAAATCGCAAAACTCCCAAGAGGAGTAAAAAAGAAACTTAAAACCTTTGGCTACACTTATACGCTTTTGATAATCACCTTTTTAACGTCAAGTATTTTTTCCTATTTCTTAGATTGCAAAAAATAGCGGTAAGGGCACCGTCCCTCTTGTGGCAAGAAGAGCAAGGTGAAGTCGACGGTTAGTTAATGCATAGGGGGTAGTTAGGTGACTATTATCGTTGAAGGGCTAATCGCGGCAATCATCATTACAACATGTACAAAATTTGATATCGCTATAGTTTTAAAAGACATCGCAGAGCGGAGGCTTTGAGGCGCTCGCTTTCGTGATATTCGGCGGTACAGCGGCGGAATGGCAGGCGGAAAATTTGGGAATGAAGCAGGCGCCTGGGCTGGGGAACTTCTATACGAGGCAGTAGCAAAATGACAATCATGCACTGGATTTTTTTAGTCTACAGCATGACAGTCACAACTTTACTTTTCTTGAACCTGGCATTAACGATATGTATCGCTCATCGAAAAATTGATTACATTGAAGGATTTTTATTAAATTGCACTGCAATAACCGACGAAAAAAAACTCTGGCTGCATGCAGGCTTGATGGGGAAATTCTTTCGACTAACGAATATATCATTCATTCTGCTCATTCCTAAAATGTATGCACGAAAAAACCTCATTGACATCAAGGAAATAAATAATCCACCTTCAAAAATCAAGACCCTCCTAATCTTCCTAGGCTCCTCGCTTTTGATATTGACTATCGCATTTTTTGGTTTGGGAGTTTTCATGCATTACTTACCCCCCTTACCTAAATAATGCTCAAAAAACATCGCGGTACGGGCACCTTCCCCTCTGGTGCGCAGTTACAGAGGGAAGGCCGCCCGGCCCGCGATGAAGTCCTCGCTCGTCAATCCTTCTTGCGGTAACCCTCGATGATCGCCGAGAAGTCCTTGCCGCCTTCACCGCGCAGGCTCATGGCCTGATAGAGCTGCTGGGCAACGGCGCCAAGGATCACCGGCTGGTGGGCCTGACGCGCAGCCTCGGTGGCCAGCCCCAGGTCCTTGAGCATCAGCTCAGCGCCGAATCCACCGGTATACCCACGCGAAGCAGGTGCAGTCTCGATGATGCCTGGCCACGGGTTGTAGGTATCGGAGCTCCAGCAACGCCCGGTCGAGCTGTTGATAATCCCCGCCAGCACCTTGGTGTCGATGCCCAGCGCGTTGCCCAGGGCCATGGCCTCGGACACGCCGATCATCGAGATGCCCAGCAGCAGGTTGTTGCATATCTTGGCGATCTGCCCGGTCCCCACTTCGCCGCAGTGCACGATGTTGCGGCCCATCTGCGCCAGCACCGGCTGCAGAGTGGCAAACAGCTCGGCGCTGGCGCCGACCATGAAGGTCAGGGTGCCCGCCGCTGCGCCGCCTGTGCCGCCGGAGACCGGCGCATCGCCCATGTCGACGCCTTTGGCCGCTGCAGCGTTAGACACCTCGCGGGCGGTCTGCGGGTCAATGGTGCTGCAATCCACGGTCGGGGTGCCTGGGCGGATGCCAGCCAGCACGCCCGTGTCGTCATCCAGGTAGACGCTGCGCACATGGGCCGCCGCCGGCAGCATGGTGATCACCAGCTCGCTGCTGGCCGCCGCCTCCTTGGGCGAGGCGCTGACCTGCCCGCCCAGTTCGGCGAGCTCGGCCAGCACGGTCTTGTTCAGGTCGAACAGGTTCAACTGGTTCCCGGCCTTGATCAGGTTGCGGGCCATGGGCGCGCCCATGTTGCCGAGGCCGATGAATGCGATACGCATGGCGTTCTCCTTAGCGCAGGCTGATGGTGGTGTTCACACCGTCATTGACGCTGTCGTCATCGAACCAACGGGCGGTGACGGTCTTGGTCTGAGTGTAGAACTGCACCACTTGCTTGCCGTACGGGCCGAGATCGCCGAGCTTGGAGCCGCGCGAGCCGGTGAAGCTGAAGAACGGTACCGGTACCGGGATCGGGATGTTGATGCCGACCTGGCCGATGTCGATCTCGCTCTGGAACTTGCGCGCCGCCGCACCGCTCTGGGTGAACAGGCCGGTGCCGTTGCCGAACGGGTTGGCGTTGACCAGGGCGATGGCTTCATCGAGGGTGTCGACTTCCAGGGTCACCAGCACCGGGCCGAAGATTTCCTGGGTGTACACCTGCATGTCGGTCTTCACCCCGGAGAACAGGGTCGGGCCGACGAAGTTGCCTTGCTCGTAGCCGGGCACTTTGACGCCACGGCCATCGAGTTCGAGTTTGGCGCCTTCCCGGATGCCGCTTTCGATCAGGCCCAGCACACGCTCCTTGGCGCGCTTGGAAACCACCGGGCCGACATCGGTGCCCGGCTCGCAACCGGCGTTGACCTTGAGCTTGCTCGCTGCCTCCTTGATGTCCGGCAGCCAATCACGCGCCTTGCCCACCAGCACCGCCACCGAGGTGGCCATGCAGCGCTGCCCGGCGGCGCCGAAGGCCGCACCGACCAGGGCGTTGACGGTTTGCGTGCGATTGGCGTCAGGCAGCACCACGGCGTGGTTCTTGGCGCCCATCATCGACTGCACGCGCTTGCCGTGCTGGCTGGCCAGGTTGTACACGTGGGTGCCGACTTCGGTGGAGCCGACGAAGGAAATCGCTTTGATGTCCTGATGGGTGCAGATCGCATCCACGACCTGCTTGCCACCGTGTACCACGTTGAGCACGCCCGCCGGCACACCGGCTTCCAGCGCCAGCTCGACCAGCAGCATGGTCGACAGCGGGTCCTGTTCGGAAGGCTTGAGCACGAAGGTGTTGCCGCAGACGATGGCCATCGGGAACATCCACAGCGGGATCATTGCCGGGAAGTTGAACGGGGTGATGCCGGCGCACACGCCGATCGGCTGGCGCAGGGTGTAGGTGTCGACGCCGCTGGCGACGTTCTCGGCAAACTCGCCCATCTGCAGGGTGCCGATGGAGGCCGCGTGCTCGACCACTTCCAGGCCGCGGAAGATGTCACCCTCGGCGTCGGCAAGGGTCTTGCCCTGCTCGGCGCTGAGCACCTGGGCGATGCGCTTGGTGTGTTCGCGGATCAGCGCCTGCAGCTTGAGCATGATGCGCATGCGTGCACCGATTGGGGTGTCACGCCAGGTCTTGAAGGCGCGCTGGCCAGCCGCCACGGCGGCGTCCACTTCTTCGACGGTGGCGAATGGTACCCGCGCCAGCACCTCTTGGGTGGCCGGGTTGACGATATCGCGCCATTCGCTGGTCTTCGATTCGACCCACTGGCCGTCGATCAGCAACTTGACCTGTTCGACCTTGGTCTTGTCAGGGGATTGTGGAGCGTTCATCTGCGTTCTCCTTGGAATTATTGTCAGGACGAGATCGCCGGCGCCGGGCAAACGCGAGGTGGCGCCTTGGGGCTTTTTTCGAGTATAGATGTGCAAACATCCAACAAGAACGCACAAAAAAACCGGATCAACATGCAAAAAGACCTGACCTCCCTCAGTGCGCTGAACTGGGACGACCTGAAGTTCTTCCTCGAAGTGGCGCGCACGCGCAAGGCCAGCAGCGCGGCCAAACGCCTGGCCGTCGACTACACCACGGTGTCGCGGCGCATCAGCTCGCTGGAGGGCGCGTTGGGCACGCTGCTGTTCGAAAAATCACGCACCAACGGCTTCGTGCTGACTGCCGAGGGGCAGCGCCTGCTGGGCTACGCGGAGTCGATCGAGAGCACCTTGCACATGGCCTGCGAGCAAGTCTCCGGCTCGGGCGTGGCGCTGTCGGGGCATGTGCGCATGGGCTGCACCGAAGGCTTCGGCAGCTTCTTCGTCACCCCGCAGCTGAGCCATTTCGTCGATGCCTACCCGGCGATCTCGGTGGATATCCTGCCGCTGCCGCACTTCATCAGCCTGTCCAAACGCGAGGCTGACATCGTCATCGCCCTGGAGCGGCCGGAGCATGGGCCTTACGTGTGCTGCAAGCTGTGCGACTACCGGCTGCGGCTGTATGCGACCCAGGACTACCTGGACAGCCATGCGCCGGTCCGCCAGGTCAGCGACCTGGCGAGCCACCCGTTCATCAGCTATGTGGACGATCTGGCGTTCAGTTCGGAATTGCTCTACCTGGCCAACCTGATTCCCAATGCCAATGCGCATTTGCGCAGTACCAGTGTCATCGCCCAGTACACGGCGGCGTTGCAGGGGCGTGGGTTGGCGATACTGCCGTGCTTTCTGGCGGCGCAGGATGCACGGCTGGTGACGGTGTTGCCGGAGCAGATCGAAGTGACGCGGCAATTCTGGATGTACTGCCGGGAGGATCTGCGCAAGTTGAAGCGCATTACCTTGCTGTGGGATTACATCCGCGGGGTGACCGAGGCGAATGCACCATTGCTGATGGGAGAGACGCGCGAGATGCGCTTTGCTCAGGATTGACGGGGCCGGCGCTCGATCTCATAAACGCTGAAAATCTGAAGGCGATCCCCTCTGATCCAAAACTTCAGATTTTTCCCGTTGTTTGTAGTCCATTTCTGAATTAGCTTCCTACCGCCCTTGGGCCATTGCGGTGGTGTTTCTGGCGGCTTAGTGTGGCCCAGTCGTTGCCAAAGCAGCGACCGGGCCTGCAAGCCCGCTGAGAACATATGTTGATCACCGACGTTCAGTGGCAAGCCATTGAGCTCGCTTTATGGTGGCTGCGTACGGGAGGTTTTCGAACCTGCCGTTTTTTGTTCTCCCGGTCTTGCAGCCCCGTACGTGGCCGCCACCCATCACACTGCAAGTCATGAGTGGCGGCTCTATGTAACCCATATGAGAACGCCACCATGCTATAGATTGTTCCCGATCCACCCCACGATATTCATTCCCTTGAAGACACCCTGATCCAGGCCGCCGACTACGCCTTGTGTGCGTCGACCGTGGTGCATCAGGCGTTGTTGCTGCAGCCCAAGTCACCGGCGTCGATCCTGATGATGGCCTCGATGCATGAAATGAAGGCGCTGCGGGCTTTGCTCGAATCGGCGTTAATCCAGGTGCAGATGCCCACTGGGCCTCGGACTTTGCACTAAGGCTCAAGTGATGTGCTGGATGGTCTGGCCTCTTCGCGGGTGAACCCGCTCCCACAGGTACTGCGCAATCCTTAAGGCTTGTGGTTAGCCCTGTGGGAGCGGGTTTACCCGCGAAAGGGCCCGACCAGGCAACAAACATTTCAGGGAGATTGACCAATGACCACAGACAACACGCAATGCACCGTCGGCGAAACCACCTTCTTCCAAGGTGAAAACCAGACCCACCCCTTGTTCCGCATCGAACCCGGCATCCCCTGCCGGGATGCCCGGGAGCAAGCCTCGGAACTGATGGGCTATGTGAGGGAATTGACCATCCTCGGCCTGATGGAAGAGAAACCGATGATGATCTGGGCTTCTCACTATCTGAGCGCGATGGCCAAGGCGCTGATGGATGATGCCGAGATGGGCATGAGGCATTGATGGGCCAGGCCTGATAAGCGCATCACGGCCACCAGGTGCTCGCCGACAGATGTGCAGCGCCTATCAGATCGAGCGCCGCCCGCGCGGCGCATCGCGGGCAAGCCCGCTCCCACATCTGTTTCGGGCCAGTCACTCCTGTGCCGCCAACAGGGACCGCCTTGTTGGCATGGCGATGCATCTCGGTGGAAGCCGACAGGGTCTGGCGATGCATCTCGGTGGGCGCTGATGCCGCTCCACCGGTCTCCAGTCATGCACCAAGGCGGTCCCTGTTGGCTTCATAGGAGTGACTGGCCCGAAACAGATGTGGGAGCGGGCTTGCCCGCGATGCGCCGCGCGGGCGGCGCTCGATCTGACAGGCACCAAAAAACTCAAGGCTGGCACCTGTAAGCCCCACCACAACTCCTTGTCAGGGCAAGCCTGCTATCACAAACAGTGCGGTAGACCGGAACTATCAGTAAGACGCCACCACAATCGACACCCGCCGGTTCTCGGTCCGCCCCGCGCTGGTGCGGTTGTCTGCCACCGGCTGCGTGCTGCCCAGCCCCCGGGTAAGAATGTTCTGCGCTGGCATCCCCACGCCAGCCAGTGCCTTGGCCACACTCTGCGCGCGCCGTTCGGACAACTGCTGGTTATACGCCGCCTTGCCCGACGCATCGGCATGGCCATCAACCCTCACGCCCTGAATGCCCACCCCCAGCAAGGCCTTGCCGATCCGCTCGACGATTGCCTGACTCGCGCCGTTAAGGGTGTCCAGATCGCTGCCGAACAGCACCTTGCCCGACAGGTCGAACGCCCAGCCCTCGTCGGTGGGGGCAAAGCCTTCACGCTTGAGCACGGCAATCTGCTCAGCGGTCAGCCCTTTGGGCGGTGTGCTCTGGCACCCAGCCAGCGCCAGCAAGGCCAGCAACATCACGACGAAAGAAAAACGCGAACGCTGTATCACGATTCAACTCCTGTTCCTGTAATCGGCGGCGGACCGTTCCGTCTGTGCCGCTTGCCACTGGCCACGGCGCTTGCGCTTGGCCTGGTACATCGCCGCATCTGCGGCATTGAGGAGGCTGGCAGGGTCGCTGCCATCATCCGGGTAATAGGCGATGCCCACGCTCAGCGATGTGGTAAGGCTCTCGCCGCCATCGAGCAGCATCGGCAGTTGCATGCTGGCGATGATCTTCTCGGCGATGCGCTCGGCATCCTCGCGCGAATGCAGCGGCGTCAGCAGTACGGCGAACTCGTCACCGCCCAGGCGGGCCACCAGGTCGTGCTCGCGCAGTTGTGCACGCACACGGTCGGCAACATTGATCAGTACTTGATCACCCACGGCATGGCCGAGGCTATCGTTGATCTGCTTGAAGTGGTCACTGTCGAGGAACAGCAACGCCAGATGATCTTGCTGGCGTGCGGCATTGCGCAGGCTACGGCTGAGGCGGCCCTCGAAGAACGCGCGGTTGGGCAGGCCGGTGAGGCTGTCGTGGCTGGCCTGGTGAGCCAGGGTGGCGTTCTCGTTCTGCAAATGGCTGTGCCAGACCTCCAGTTCATCGAGCAACGCGTTGAAGTCGTTGCCCAACTCGTTGAGCTCGGCAATGGGTGCTTCCGGTACGCGGCGGTCGAAACTACGTTCGCGGCGGGCGGCGTGGGCGACGCTGGCCAGGCCGCGCAGGGGCCGGACGATATCGCCGAGCAGGCGCCGCGACAGGTACAAGGCGACGAAGGCACTGAGGATGGTGCAGAACAGGATTCCGCCAAGGCCGCTGAGCAGGAACAGCAGCAGGCTGCGGCCCTGGCCGATCAGCTCGATATGCCCGACCTTCTGTTGCTGGTGCATGATCGGCAGGTTGATCGGCTCATCCAGCAGGGCCGTCGCCACTTGCACTTCCAGGTGCCCGAGCAGGCTCTCATCGCTGCGTTGCCAATGCGCCAGCTGATCACCGTCGTTGTTGAACACCTTGGCGTCGGCCACTTCTTCGGTTTTGGCGATCAGTTCCAGCGCCTCATTGGCCGCGGCACTGTCGTCGAACACCACGGCGGCTTCGACGGTGTAGTTGATCGAACGGGCAATCAGGTGAAGGTTGTGGTTGGCGTACACACGCAGGGCCAGCACGCCGAGCAGGGTCAGCGAGATGCCGGCCAGGCTCACCGCCAGCAGGGCCACGCTGAGGTGACCACGGCCAAGCACCGAGCGCAGGGTCGGGCGCACGCCCTGCTTGTTGCCGGCCTTCATGGCAGTGCTCCGCGACGCCGTGACAGCTGCAGCACACTGGGGTGGATACGCACACCAGAACGCGCCACGGAGTCGAGGTTGACCTCGAAGGCGACCTGTTGATCGCTGACGCGCAGGCAGAACAGGCTACCGACCGTGCACGGGTCGTCGGCTTCGCTGATGCTCAGTACCGGGCGGCCACTGATGGCCTGGAACAGGCGGTCGCGCTGGCCATCGTCGAGCTTGCCGATGTACACGGCGTCACAGGCCAGGGCAACCTGCCGGTCGTCGGCCAGCAGGCGCCTTACCTGCAAAGGTTGCCCGGAGTTCTGCACGCTGCCTTTGATCAGGTCGTCGGCGTATTCGGTGGGGCCGACCAGGCACAGGCGCAAGGGCACGGGCTCAGTAGGCCAGCGCGCGTAGCTGAGGATACCCAGGACCACCTGGGTCACCGCCCTGGCACGCTGCTGGGCCTGCGCGGCGGTGGCCGAACCGTCCGCCTGGGCAGGGCCGGCCAGTAGCGACAGGGCAACTAGCAGCAGCGAAAGCGCACAGCCTGTCAACCGCTCCCTGGCGCCTGTCATGTGAGAATTCTCTCAAAATCCTGTCGAAGTCGGCGCAACGATAGCACAACGCTGGCTATCTGTAGGCGCGTCAGACTTGTTCGAGCATCAGACCGGATATGCGCCGTACCTTGCGCAGCACCGCCTCTTCGAAAATACCCTGGCGCGGCTCGATCAGGCTGAAGCAATGCTTGGCCCGGGTGATGCCGGTGTACACCAGCTCCTTGGTCAGCACCGGGTTGAGTGCATCCGGCAGCACCAGCGCGGTGTGGCTGAACTCGGAGCCCTGGGACTTGTGCACGGTCATGGCGTAAACGGTTTCCACCTCGTTGAGGCGGCTGGGCAGGACGAAGCGCACTCCGCCACTGCCATCGTTGCGCGGGAAAGCCACCCGCAGCAGCGCTTCACCGTGCTCATCCGGCAGGCGCAGGGCGATGCCGATGTCTCCGTTCATCAAGCCAAGGCCATAGTCGTTGCGTGTCACCAGCACCGGGCGGCCTTCATACCACGGCTGCTGGCTGTCGATCAGCCCGGCGTTGTGCAGCACCCGCGCTACCCGCTCGTTGAGACCTTCGACACCCCAGGCGCCCTTGCGCACAGCGCACAGCAACTGGAAGTCTTCGAAACTGTGCAGCACTTTGGCGGCCCACTGCTCCCAGCGCGGATCGTCGAATGCGCTGCCCGGTGCCGGGCGATAGCGGCCAATGGCACGCAGGTAGCTGCGATAGCCCTGAGGCCCTTCGGTACCCCGGTTGAGGCCGTCGAGAATCAGACGGTCGAAGGCCCGATCCTGCTCGCCACGCAACGCCAGGCCGAATACGTCCGCAGGCGGCAGGCTCAGCAGGTCACGTGCCGCCTGGGCCTCCTGGCGGTTGACCAGGCGCGCCAGCTGGCCGATGCCGCTGCCTTCACCAAAACGCCGCGAGAACCGCAACATCACGACCTGCTGGGCCAACGGATTGCGTTGCGCATCCCCAGGTTTCAGGCCACTGGCGGCCAGCGACTGGCCACCGATCTGTTCCAGCCAGGCCTGGGTCGCGGGCGAGTAGCAGCCCTCTTCGGCATCCCGGCACAGGTCACCGAGCACGGCGCCGGCCTCGACCGAGGCCAGCTGGTCCTTGTCCCCCAGCAGAATCAACCGCGCCTTCGGCGGCAATGCCTCCAGCAGGTTGGCCATCATCTCCAGGTCGATCATCGAGGCTTCGTCGACCACCAGCACATCCAGCGGCAGCGGGTTGCCGGCGTGGTGACGGAAGTGCCGCGAGCCCGGGCGACTGCCGAGCAGGCGGTGCACGGTGCTGACGTCGGTGGGGATCTGCCCGCGCACGTCGGCGCTCACCTGCAACCGTTCTACCTGCTGGCCGATGGATTCGGTCAGGCGTGCGGCGGCCTTGCCGGTCGGCGCGGCCAGGCGAATGCGCAGCGGCCGGCCCTGCTCCACCGCCGGCGCCTGCAGCAGCGCCAGCAAGCGCACCACCGTGGTGGTCTTGCCGGTACCGGGGCCGCCAGTGATGATGCTGAAGCCTGCGCGGGTAGCCAGGGCGCAGGCCAGTTTCTGCCAGTCCACCTGGCCGGCCAGGGCGCCTTCGTCGAACAGCTGTGCCAGGCGCGCCGGCAGGTCGGCCGGGGCCGCGTCGTCCTGGGTCAGGCGCTGGCGCAGGGTCTGGTCGATCTGCCGCTCGTAGCTCCAGTAGCGGCGCAAGTACAGACGCTGGCCGCTGAGCACCAGCGGCCGCGATTGCTGGCCCGGCGTATCGCCAGCCGCCACCAGCGGGCTGGCGGCAATGCGTTGCAGCCAGGTCGGCAAGCCAAGGTTGGCCAGCAGCTGCGAGGGCAGCAACAACGGCCCGCTCAGGGCATCACCTTCCGGCGGCAGCGACAGCGCGAAATCCGGTTCAGCGAGGGTCTGTTGCAGGTCGAGGCAGACATGCCCGTGGCCCAGCTGATGGCTGGCCAGGGCTGCCGCCAGCAAGAGCAGCGGGTCACTGCCGGGGGCACGCTCTTCGAGAAAGCTGACGAACGCCCGGTCGAGCGCGCGCAGCCAGCCACGCTCCACCCAGCGATCGAGCAACTGCAACAGGTCAGCGCTGTTGTGCTGAGGGGCCAGGGCCAGCAGATGCTCGGCGTGCAGTGGCGTAGGCAAGAGATCGTCGAGGGTTCGGCTCATGGCGCGGCTCCGGCAAACAGGTCCTGCTGCTCGGGCGCGTGCACGCCACGGAACAACGCGTCGAGGGCCTCGATCAGCTCGCGTGGCGGTTTGGCGAAATACACACCGTGGCCGCTGCTGCTGGCGCCGCGCAGGAAGATGAACAGGGCACCGCCGACATGGCGGTCGTAGTCGTAATCAGGCAGCCGCGCGCGCAACTGGCGGTGCAGGGCCAGCAGATACAGCACGTACTGCAGGTCGTAGCGGTGCTCGAGGATGGCTTTTTCCATGGCCTGGGTGTCGTAGGCCTGAATGTCCGGGCCAAGCCAGTTGGACTTGTAGTCCGCCACGTAATAGCGCCCGTCGAGCTCGTAGGCCAGGTCGATGAAACCCTTGAACATGCCATTGAGCAAGGTGGGTTGCGCTGCAGGGCGTGCACTGCCGGGGTGGGTATGGCGGGCCACCAGGCGGTCGAGCTGCTGGGCGTCGACGTTGTGGCTGGCGAACCAGAACTCCATCTCGATCTGGTAATGCTGCAATTGCGCGAGCGTCAGCTGCCCAGGGCCGGCCGGCAGTGGCTCGTTGAGCAGGCGCTGCAGCCATGGGCTGAGGGTCGGGATCCAGCCGGCCCAGTCGCGGCGGTTGCAACGCTGGCCAACGGTACGCTCGATGAGCTTGGCGTTACCGGCGACTTCGCCAAAACCTTCACGGCCGGCCCACTCCAGCAGCCCATGAAGGAAGGTGCCCGGGTTGGGGCCACGGGGGAAGCGATGGATGTCGCCACCGTCGGCGGGGACTTCACGGATCAGCTGGGTATCGGCCACTTCGTCATCGAGCAGTTGCTGGGCCTGTGAGCTGTCGGCGCCGAGGGTTTGTTCGCCAACGCGCAAGGCACTGTAGGACGCGATCCACCAATGCTCGGCAGCCGCCCGGCGTGGCTTGCGGGCAGGCAACAGCTCGCGCTCGGCCTGGGACGCACGATAATGCTCATCGCGGGCCTCCGGCAGTGCCGGGCAGGCAATATCCACGCAACCTGCCAGCAAGCTCTGCAGCCACGCCTTGAGGTGCTCCGAGCCTGGTAGTGCCAGGCCGCCACCCAGCAGGTAACCGAGCGCCGAGCGGTGCAGCTGCGAGCTTTTCTGGTTGCCGCGCTTGAGGTCGGCGACACCCAGCCAGCAGGCGTGCTGGGCACGCGTCAGGGCCACATAGAGCAGGCGCAGGTCTTCAGCCAGGCGCTCCTCGTCGGCCAGGGCGATCTGCTCGGCGTCGGGGGTCAGCGTCAGTTGTGCGTTGCCGAGGCTGTCGTGCCAGGCCAGCGGCAGACGGCTGCCATCCACCGGCTTGCTGGTGCAGATGAACGGCAGATAGACCAAGGGGTATTCCAGGCCCTTGGACTTGTGGATCGTCACCACCTTGACCAGCTGCTCGTCGCTTTCCAGGCGCAGGATCTGCTCTTCGCCCGCTTGGCCGGAGTTGGCCAGGTGCTCGGCCAGGTGACGGATCAGCGCCTGTTCGCCGTCCAGCTCACCAGCCGCCTGCTGCAGTAATTCGGCCAGGTGCAGCAGGTTGGTCAGCACGCGCTCGCCGTCCGTGCGGCCGATCAGCGTGCGCGGCAGCTCGAAGTCGTGCAACAGGTGCCGCAGCATGGGCAGCACGCCCTGGCGCTGCCAGATCTCACGGTAGCGGCGAAAGCGCATGACCCAGCCTTCCCACACCCGCTCGTCCTGGTTCAGCTGATCAAGTTCGGCCAGCGACAGCTCCAGGGTCAGGCTAGCCAGTGCGGCCTTGAGCAAGCGCTCGGAATCCGGTTCGGCGCAGGCCTTGAGCCAGGCCAGCAAGTCATGGGCCTCCTGGGCGGCGAATACCGAATCCTTGTCGGAAAGGTACACGCTGCGCACACCGCGGGCGGCCAGCTCGCTGCGCACCAGCTGCGCTTCATGGCCATCACGCACCAGGATGGCGATGTCCGAAGGCTGGCACGGGCGCAACTCGCCCTGGTCATCGCTGAAGCCAGTTACCCCACGCTGGCCACCATTCAATACGGCAACGATATGGCTCGCGCAGCTGGCTGCCAGCTGCTGCCGGTAGAGCGTGCTGGATACCGGTTCCTCGCTTTCCAGCTGCCAGCACTGCAGTGCCGCACACGCCTCGCCGTCGATCAGCAGGCGTTCGCGGCGGCCTTTGGCGCGGACCTCGACGAACGGCAGCGGGTTGTCATCGGCTTCGCGGAACAGGAAGGCGCCCTTGCCCTGCGTACGGGCTTCGGCCTGCAGGAACACCTGGTTGACCGCCGCGACCATCGCCTGGCTGGAGCGGTAGTTGGTGTCCAGGCTGTGCAGGCGGCCGGCAGTGGCGCGCCGGGCCGACAGGTAGGTGTAGATATCGGCGCCACGGAAGGCGTAGATCGCCTGCTTGGGGTCGCCGATCATGAACAGGCCGGTTTCCGGGTTGTTCTGGCTGATGCGATAGATGCTTTCGAAAATGCCGTACTGGACCGGGTCGGTGTCCTGGAACTCGTCGATCAGCGCCACTGGGAACTGCTCACGGATGAGCCCGGCCAGGCGCTCCCCTGATTCCGTAGCCAACGCCTGTTGCAGACGCAGCAGCATATCGTCGAAGCCCATTTCGGCACGCCGGCGTTTTTCCACTTCGAAGCGCGCCGCCACCCAGGCGGCAGCGTGTTCAAGTAAGCGGGCGTCCGGGCTGGCCAGAGCCTGCAACTGTTGTTGCAGGTTCTGCATCGCATGGAGGGCCGGGTGGTCGGGCGGATCACCGACTTTCCAGGCTTCGGCCATCCCGACCGGAGTCAGCCGGGTAAAGCCGGTGCCCAGGTCGAGTTCCACCGATTGTTCATCACTGGCCCAGGTGCGCAGTTTTTCGAACCAGGGCTCGAAGTAGCGCGCCTGCAGTTTGCGGCCATCGGCCTGTTTCGCCGCCACGGCGTCGCGGCAGATCTGCTGCAGCTCGTCCGCCCATAGCACCCACGGTGCCTTGAGTTGGCTCAACTGCTCGCCCCGCTGCTGCAGCGCACCCTCGATCAGCGCTTGCGGCTCCGCTTCGTCCGGCTGCGCACGCACGCGGCCGAACAGCGGGCGGATGCGCGGCAGCAGGGCATCGGGGCTGACCCAATGGCTGCGCACCCAGTTCAGCGCTTCGCCGTGCATGCCGTAGCAGAAGCGCCGCCAGTAATCGCGCATGACCTGGCCGAGCAGGTCACTGTGGTCGGTTTCCAGGCTCTGGGTAAACAGGCTGCCACTGTCGAACGCATGCTCACGGAGCATGCGCTGGCACCAACCATGGATAGTCGACACCGCCGCTTCGTCCATCCACTGTACGGCGACTTCCAGGCGATTGGCGCACCGTGGCCAGTGTGCTTCGGCATAGTCGTCGCGCAGTTGGTGCAGCAGCGGGTCGCCGCCTTCCAGCTCGCCGCGGAAGAAACGTGCGGCCTCGGCCAGGCGCGCGCGGATACGCTCGCGCAACTCCTTGGTAGCGGCATCGGTGAAGGTCACCACAAGAATCTGCGGTGGCAGCAGTTCGCGGCCGAAGCCTTGCTCACCGCCATGGCCGAGGATCAGCCGCAGGTACAGTGCAGAAATGGTGAACGTCTTGCCCGTGCCGGCACTGGCCTCGATCAACTGGCTGCCGTGCAGGGGAAAACTCAGTGCCAGGGGGCGGGCCTGGGTCATGCTTCACTCTCCGGATTGCCCTGGGCCTGCCAGGCGGCGCTGAATAGGGGGCGGTACAAGGTTTCACACCAACCTTCGAAGGTTTCGTCGGCGCTGAGTGCGGCGAAATCGCGGAACTGCCGGGCCAGGGCAACACTTTCGCTGCGCTCGCCGAAACTGGTGCGGCCATCCCCCTCGTAGGCACGGGTAGCGGCAGCCAGGGCTTTGTCCGGATCTTCCTGAGCGAGCCAGGCAAAGGCCGTCTTTGCGGCGACGGGCAAAGGTGCATTCATCGCCGCCTGGCGCGCGACCAACAGGTGACCCAGTTGTTCGCTAGCCTGAGCCTGCGGCAAGGGCCCGAGCAGCAGGGTGATGTCGCTGGCCAGCAGTGCACTGTGCAGTGGATAACCGGCAGCGCAGGCGGCCAGGTGCATCACCCAGCTGGCAATCAGGCGGTGCCATTTGAGGTTGTTGCGCCCGGCACTGATGGTATTGGGAACCGTGGTGATACTCAGCAGGCTTTGATCGTCGGCCTGATAGACCCGGCCCAGCCAGCCTTCAAGACGGTGGTTGGCGTGCTCGAAGTGGATCGGCAACGCGCCGTCTACCACCGTGGGCCAGCGCTGCAGCAGCTGCCGATGACGTTGCAGCAGATCGGGCAGTGGCTGGATCAGTTCGGCTTGCAGCAGTTCACCGAAACCTGCCAGGGGTAGCATGCCGCAGGCTTGCAGGCGGCGGGCCTGGGCCTGCAGCGCACGTTCGGCGTTTTCAGGGTCGCTCAGGGCAGCACCCAGCAGGCTTTCGCTGGCGCTATAGCGCTGCAAGGCGTCAAGGACGAATGGCTCTTCGTCCGGTGTGGGGGCTTCCAGGGCTTCGAAGAACACTTTCAGGCGCTGGCTGAAAAAATGCCTCACAGGGTGACGCAAGAAATCCTGCAGCTGGGTCAGCGTCAGCGCTTCATCGCTGACATACGGTGGCAGGGCAAGGTCAGGCTGCTGCTGCTCAGCAGTCTGCTGGTGCAGCAATTGCCATTCATGGGCATAGCTGAACAACGCACTGCCCTTTTGGAAATAGCGCGCACTGAATGGCTGTAGCGGGTGCTCCTGGGTCAAGGCATGCAGCAGCTGCTGGCCATCAGCATCGCCCTTGAGGCGCCAACCGGCAGCCAGGTGATCGCGCAACTGGCCGATCAACACCGAGGCCGGTCGCTCACTGTTATCGCGGATGCTGCGGCCAACCCAACTGATGTAGAGCTGGTCACGTGCCGACAGCAGCGCTTCGAGCAGCAGGTAACGGTCGTCCTCCCGGCGCGAACGATCGCCCGGGCGGTAATCGCTGGCCATCAGGTCGAAGTCCAGCGGCGGTTGGGCGCGCGGATAGTCGCCATCGTTCATGCCCAGCAGGCACACCACGCGGAACGGAATTGCCCGCATCGGCATCAAGGTGCAGAAATTCACCGAACCGGCGAGAAAACGCTGGGACAACTTGCCTTCGTCGAGGCCCGAAAGCCAGGCTTCCCGGATCACCGTGAGTGGCAACGGGTCTTGCAGGTTTACGGCTTCACAGACTTCCAGCCAGCTGTCGCGAAGCGCCTGCAACTGCATCAAGAGAAATTCGTCGTGCTCTTCCTCGGCCAGGAAAAACACCTGCAACAAAGCATTAAGGCGATCACCCCACTCACTGGCGGTGGCGGGTTGGGCCAACGCCTGGTTGGCCACATCGAGGGCATCGAGCAGCGCAACCAGCGGGCCGATCAAGGCGGCATCCAGGCCGCCAATTTCATCGTACGGTTCGATGCCGTCGCAGCCTTCTCCCACACCCACGGCGTAACCCAGCAGCATGCGCCGCAAACCGAAGCGCCAACTGTTCTGCTCCAGGCCATGAGGCAAGCCAAGGGTGGCACGCTGATCGGCGTTCAACCCCCAGCGAATGCCCGCGCCTTCGATCCAGTGGTGCAGCGTGGGCAGGTCGCTTTCGCGGATGCCGAAACGTGCGCGTACTGCCGGGACGTCGAGCAGGTCGAGTACTTCGCTGACGGCGAAGCGGCTGTCCGGCAGCTTGAGCAGGTGTTCCAGGGCAATCAGCAGCGGGTCGCGGCCACGCTGGCCCTGGTCGGTCAGGGTGAACGGAATGTAGCGCGGGTCGTTGCGCTGCAGTTGACCGAAAACTGCACGTATATGCGGGGCATAGGTGTCGATTGCCGGAAGCATGACGATAACGTCACGCGGGCGCAGCGTGGGGTCGGCGCTGAAGCGGGCCAATAACTGATCGTGGAGGATTTCCACTTCGCGCTGCGGACTGTGTGCCACGTGACAGCGCACGGAGCGGTCCTTGGTCGGGTCCACTTCTGGCCAACGTTCGCGGGTCTCTGCGAGTGGGCGCAGTTCGAGGATATCGTCCTGCAGCTGAGTCAGCAGCGTGGTGGGCTGGCCGTCGCTGAACAGGTCGATGCGCCCGTCGCTGAACACGCCTTGATAGCTGCCGGGGTCGTCGTAGCTGTCCAGCAGGTTGATGTAATCGCGGCCTTGCTTGCCCCAGGCAGCCAGCAGCGGGTGGGCGTGCTGATGCAGCGACTCATCGTCCAGCTGCAGCGGCATGCCTTGCTTGCGTTGCTGGCGCTTGTACTGGTGGCGTAGCAGGTCCTTGTCGGCAACGATATCGGCCCAGTGGTGACGGCATGGGTTGTGAACGCACAGCAGCACCTGGCTGAAACGGGACAACCCGGCCAGTGCCTCCAAAGCCTGGGCGGGCAGGGAGGAAATACCGAACACGATCACCCGCGAAGGCAGCCCGTGAGGTGCAGCTTCCAGGCTGTTGATGCGTTCGATGAAGCGCTGGTGCACCCCTGCCCGGCTCTGCGCCATGCCCTGTTCACCGACATCCTCGAGCAACGCACGCCAGAGTTCCGCCTGCCAACGGTTGGCTGGCGCGAGAGGCTTGCGCTCGCCACGGGCAGTATTGAGGATATGCTCGCCGGCTGCCCAGTCCTTGAGCCAGTCGGCACGGTAAACCTGGTATTGGTCGAACAGGTCGGCCAAGCGCTCGGCCAGCTGATAGCGCTTGCGTAGGTCACTGTCATCGGTGAGGAAACGACGCAGCGGTTCGAAATGCGGGCGCTCGATCAGTGCAGGCAACAGACGCATCAGGCGCCAGGTCAGCGGTGCCTTGTCGAGCAGGGACACTTCCGGGATCTCATCGCGCCCGAGCACCATGCGATACAACTGCCACATGAAACTACCGGGCAGTTGCACATCGATGGCGGCAGCAATTCCGCAACCGCCCATGTCATCGTCCTGGGGGTCCTCGGCGAGAGCCAGCTTGAGCCACTGCGCAATGCCATTGCTCTGTACCAAGGCAATTTCGTTTTCCAGCGGTGCGAGCGGATAGCGGCGCATCCAACTCACCACCAGGCTGCGCAAGTCGTCCAGGCGGTTGCCGTGGACGATCATGAAACCAGGCTGCAGTGAGGTGGTGTTGGGCATGGAAAAGTCCCTGGGAGAAGAATGGGGAACGATATCACGGCTGGCCGCCGATGCTGGCCCGAGTAAAAGCCAGAAAAGACAAAACCCCTACCTGCATGCGCAGATAGGGGTTTTGCGAAATGAATCTTGACGATGACCTACTCTTACATGGGGAAACCCCACACTACCATCGGCGATGCATCGTTTCACTACTGAGTTCGGGATGGGATCAGGTGGTTCCAATGCTCTATGGTCGTCAAG